>NZ_JCAUBA010000001.1:0-730923 GCF_059692235.1 Paenibacillus sp. J2R1T-4
ACGTGTTACTCACCCGTCCGCCGCTAACCATTCCCGAAGGAATGATCCGCTCGACTTGCATGTATTAGGCACGCCGCCAGCGTTCGTCCTGAGCCAGGATCAAACTCTCCACATTATCCCAATAAAGGGGGTAGAAATTTGACTTGCTCTTAAAACGAGTCTAGCTATTGTAAAAGATCCGAAGACCTTTAAACTTGCACGTTCGTTGTTCAGTTTTCAAGGAACAATCTCGTTCCCAGCGTGTGTCTCTCTCTCGGCCGGAGTAACAATGTAACATGGAACACAACTGCATTGCAAGTGGAAATAAAATCCTGGAGCCTATCGTTATTTTCACCTGCCTCTAAAAAGCGTCGTAGTCTTTTTATCATGCCTGTTTTCAAAAAAAAAATAAAAAGGATTCGCATTTCTGCAAACCCCTGATTGAATGCCATAACCACGTCTATGGAAATCTGCACTAAATAACTGGAATCGATCGCTGTGCCATTAAATCTTCAACAGATTGCTGCCATCGTTCTCATATCAAAACTTGTTATTTATGATACAGTTCTGCGTGCAATCTGTAACGGCACGTTCTCGATTAGACCAAGCGTCCGCGCTGTTGAAGTATGAATTTCGTCGATAAGCTCTGGGTTTTTCAATAGTGACACGCCATAAGAAGGTATCATTTCTTTAACTTTCGGTTCCCACTCTTTCATATGTTGCGGGAAGCATTTTTTAATTACCTCAAGCATAACGTGAACAGCCGTAGATGCACCAGGAGAAGCACCTAGTAATGCTGCAATCGAGCCATCAGCGGCATTAATAACTTCCGTACCAAATTGAAGGGTGCCCTTGCCCCCAGCTTCAGTATCTTTGATAACTTGCACACGTTGGCCTGCTACTACTAAATCCCAATCCTCAATTCTGGCGTTCGGGATAAACTCTCGCAACTCTTCCATGCGCTTTTCTTTCGATAACATAACTTGCTCGATCAGGTATTTAGTTAAAGACATGTTTTTTGCACCTGCCGACAACATAGTTACGAGATTATCCGGTTTTACGGAAGTTACCAAATCAAACATTGAACCGGTTTTTAAAAACTTTGGTGAAAAGCCGGCAAACGGTCCAAATAGCAACGATTTTTTATTGTCGATAAATCTTGTGTCAAGATGAGGAACAGACATTGGAGGAGCTCCAACCTTAGCTTTGCCGTATACTTTTGCATGATGCTGCGCTACAACATCCGGATTCTTACACACCATAAATATTCCGCTTACCGGGAATCCTCCAATATGTTTTCCTTCAGGAATACCGGATTTCTGCAGTAAATGCAGGCTTCCTCCCCCGCCTCCGATAAAGACGAATTTTGCAGAATGGCGCTCAACGTTACCGCTGTCGTTACGTACTTTCAATTCCCACGAGCCGTCACTAGTACGTGTAATATTGTCAACGCTATGTTTGTATTTGATATCGACGTTTTTACTCTTTAAGTGGTCAAACAAAATGCGCGTTAAAGCACCAAAGTTGACATCAGTTCCAGAGTCAATTTTGGTTGCTGCTATAGGTTCATTAGATGGACGACCTTCAATAATAAGCGGAATCCATTCCATCAGTTTTCCAGGGTCATCGGAAAATTCCATCCCTTGAAACAGAGGATTATTTGACATCGCTTCAAAACGTTTCTTTAAAAACGTTACATTTTGTTCCCCTTGTACCATACTCATATGAGGCAATGGCATGATAAAGTCCTGCGGATTGCGTATTAGATTGCTGTTTACAAGATAAGACCAAAACTGCATGGAAAGCTGAAACTGTTCATTAATTTTGATAGCTTTGCTAATATCTATAGATCCGTCAGGTTTTTCGTTAGTGTAGTTAAGCTCGCACAGTGCCGCATGCCCTGTTCCTGCATTATTCCATTCGTTAGAGCTTTCCTCACCTGCATTTTCGAGCTTTTCAAACACTGTAATTTTCCATGCCGGTACTAATTCTTTCAGAAGTGTCCCTAAAGTCGCACTCATGATTCCGGCACCAATTAAGATGACGTCTGTTTTAGTTTCTCTGTTGTTCATTTTTACCATCCTTATACCCTGAAATTTGCAGAAAGGATGTAGGCGCTCCTGCTTAAGCGTCACACCAAGCCAAAGCGCGACCTAGTGACACACCTTTTCTGAATCAATAATAAACCTATCATAGTTTATCACTATTATTTATAGATTAAAATATTTATTTACTATATATATGATAGTTAAATCTATTTACAAGCTGTGACTATGTTAAATTATAACGTTTCTCAGTAAGAGGAGCAATATTAATGATTATGTACAGCCCAGGTTACAACATTGACTCTTGAGTAACACTTCCTTTCAATCTCTACTTAAAAGGATTTTTCAAAATGATGGCAAGTGATTCTCATCTTCCTGTTTAGAAAAAAACATCGCCAACAAAGTGGCGATGTTTTAACTTAAAAACGAAAATATTGTCAGCCTGGTCCCCTTATAGATTTAAAGCATTAAAAGTATCGCCGTCCTTTAAGTTGCCAGATTGATAGCCTTTATTAAACCAACGCTTCCTCTGCTCGGATGTCCCGTGAGTGAAGCTATCTGGCACAACATATCCCTGGGTTTTCTTTTGGATGCTGTCATCCCCTACTGCGCTAGCAGCAGTCAAAGCTTCCTCAATGTCCCCTTCTTCGAGCACATCCATTCCCTGAGCATGGTGGGCCCACACACCTGCCAAATAGTCGGCTTGCAATTCAAATCGAACCTGATATTTATTATACTCCGTCTCACTAAGCTTCGAACGGTAAGACGCTAACTGCTCCGTAGTTCCGAGCAAAGTCTGCACATGGTGTCCAACTTCATGAGCAATAACATAGGCCATTGCAAAGTCGCCTGGTGCTTGAAATTTGTTTTGAAGCTCTTGATAAAAGCTCAGATCAATGTAAAGTTTGTAGTCTCCCGGACAATAGAAGGGCCCCACGGCTGAACTGGCTGAACCGCAAGCGGACTGCACAGTGCCAGAGTACAATACTAGAACCGGATTCTTGTATTCCATACCTTCCTTACGGAATACGTCTGCCCATACCTTCTCTGTATCTGCCAGAACGACTGAGACGAATTGGGACACTTCCTTCTCCTGAGCGGTTTCCTGGTAAGGAGCGTTGCTAGAGCCTGTATTCTGCAGGTCATTCAGCAGGTCCCCCGGATTGCCGCCAAGCAAAGTCATGATAAGAACTATAATTAAGCCGAGCCCGCCACCAACACCGGCGATCCCTCTTCCGCCCATTCCTCTACGGTCCTCAACGTTAGCACTTCCCTGTCTGCCTATCCATTTCATAGTTTCTCCTCCTCGGGTAACTGTGTCTGCATAGACGGTGGTTATATTATTAGGGTTATACCCGAAGTTGCAAAAGTTCAAACGAGCCCAAAGAACTCGATGGCGGATTTTGCAGCTGAAATTTCTGGAAACACAAAAGACACTCTAGAGCAAAAATGCTTAAGCGAAGCGAAAAAAGCGGCCTTCAGTCGATGACTGCAAGCCGCTTTTTGACCTTAATTCTTATTCTGCACTTAGAACGATATGGCAAACAGTCAATTCCGGGATGTTATACGAAAAAGAATTGTCTCTGATTTCTATGATCGGATCCAGCTCCTTGATTTGATCACTGCTGCCGTCAAATGCCCAGACTCGCGCCGATTTATATGCCGTACTACCGGAAATTTTCAACAATGCGTTCATGTCGAATTCATTATTTTTGTTCATGACGATCAAGTGCAGCTTGTTGTCGCTATCTTGGGATATTGACCCATAAACAGAGCTGTTCTCAATATCTGAAGATTCAGCTTTGACGGTCGTGTCCCCGAATTTTGCGCCGCTGCCGTCATAGTTCGTATAGAGTTTAAAAGCTGAAGAAATGTAAGTCGATGCTGTCACCCCGCCCGTCATTCTCCAGAAATTCGCATCCTCTACGCCGTATTTTCCGAAAATGCCAAGTACATCCGCCTGTGCGACGCCGCCATAGATGTTGTTCTCCCCGCCGAAATTGTACTCGGTAAATGCAATTTTAGTATCCGGATAATAAGAGTCGATTGATTGCTGCATCCTTGGAATCAGCGGGAAAAACTCACTGTAAAAGTCAAACAGCCAATTGTTCGACTCCGAGTAGCTCGGATCCCAAAGCTGGCGAGGCGCCTGCACACGTGCTTTATTCGTTTCCAAATTGTCGTTCGAGCGGTAATCCTGAATTCGGTAGCCTCCTGCGGTCGTCTCTGGGTACCAGTGAATATCCAAAACGTCCAGAAGCCTCTTACCTCCGTTTTGGGCAGCTTCCATCCGGAATTGATCCAAATAATAATCGAGGTACCATGCATAATTACCCTGAAGCGTACTCCAATCGGGGGCACCGCGCATGTTGTACATATCATCGAAGCCAAATGTGACCGGCCCGTATATTTTGGCGTAAGGGTCCACCTTCTTAACTGCTTTTGCCAACGCAATACCTTTATTCAGCACTTCTTCCGCTCCTGGAGGCTGAGGATGCATGTACTTATGCGTCTTCGACCAAATTCCGGGCTCGTTATCTATTTCATAAGCTTTAATACCAGTCGGAGTGCTCGCATTGCCGTACTTGGTGACCAAGAAGTTCACCAGTTCATCCATATATACTGCATTGTCGTTCAGATTCGGTGTTGCATCGAATGGCGCTCCTTTTTCCGGCTTCACCTCCACCCATCTCGGAGACGGAGCCATCTCGGCCTCGGTTACATAACCGTTCGTATCCCTTGCCACGTAGCCGGCTGCTTGAAGAGTAGCGATTGTATAGGCGCCTCCGGCTAACGACTTATCGTGAAAACCTGTAATGCCGACACCTGGCTTCGTCGTTGTATCTTCGCTCCAGGGGACGCCGCCGTAGAAATGTGCGACATATGAATCGCTGTGGAAGCCTTCATCATCACCGGAATTCGAAGCGTTGTTTTCCCAATTGTAACTCGTAAGGCGATTGCCGCCTATGCGTCGGGAGGTCCAGCCTTCCGTATCCGTCAAATCATCATTCGTACCATAAATATAGGGGCTGATTGGAGCCCGCTCTGCTGTAGTGTCTACTGTAAAATGCACGTCAAAAGTACCTGACGGGGTTTTGGTCGTGTTTTGTGTCAATAGCGTGCTCCACTCACCTTTTGTGGAATCTTCGTACGCCCGCACCCTGTAAGTGTGCAGGGAGCCCGGCAGCAACCCATCATGCGTGTAAGACTTATTCACACCATTGTTCAGCACGCTGCCGTCTGCTTCAATGTCATATCCCGTTATAACAGCATCAGGCGCTTCCCATGAAATGGTAATGCTGGTGTCCGTTTTTTGCAATTTAAGATTTACTGGAGCAGGGATGTTTTGCAGCCCAGTCGTTTTTACAGAAAGTGGCGCACTCCAGACGCTTTCGCTTGCTCCGATCTTAGTTTTCAATTTGTAAGTATGTCTAGTACCTGATTTCAACCATTCTTGCGTATAGGAAGTACCAGTCACTTCGAACGACTTCCCATCAGCATATACTAAATAGCCAGTAGCACCCTCAATGGGCTCCCACGATAAAGTAATGGCCGTATCGGATGGAGAAGCGACAATATGGGATGGAAATGCTGGAATATCGAGCAATGCCGGCTCGTTGCCATGAATCAAAGCACCGGACAAATAAGCGGTAACCGAGCTACTATAGACAAGCTCCGACGATTTGTTAAACGAGTAGTCGTTTGTCTGGTTGAAAGCCGACCAGTCACTCTTATTAATCCAAGTATTGATTTGGACAAAAGAACCAGCAGCAAGAACTCCGGACTCCCCGGCGAAGCTAAATTCCACATAATGATCGGCGTTACCAGCCGGGATAGGCATTTTCACGAATCGGACATTCGTCTGCGGTGCTGAGCTCCAAAATCCGGCAGACAGCGGAGTACCCTCACCTTCTAGCGTAAAATAGTATCGTAACTTAAGCTGCTCTAGCGAGATCGGTTGATTGCCCGTATTATGGATGGCAAAGTTTGGCCCTAACATAGAGGAAGAGCTCTCCGATCCTGTCTGGAGCTTTATTTTTATTTTATCGGAAGGAACGGTTGGATCGGGTTTAGTCTGAGCTGTGATGGTTGGACTCCAAGCACTGATTTCATCGGTGTTTTTAGCGCGTACCCGGTAGGTATGCATGGTTTCCGGGAGAAGACCTGAATGCTTGTAGGAGGTTGAATACACGGCACCGATTACAGAACCATCAGTTTCCACCTCGTAGCTGGAAGCTTCATCAACTGCACTCCATGTCAAATCAATGGAGTTGATTTCAGGGATTGCATTCAAACCGGTTGGAGCCTGAATCGATTGCTCCTGGCCGTTCCCGCTTACTTGGATGTAAGCCGCTGCTGAAAACCACTCATTGATATTAGAATTCCACCCGGCCCCGAAAATCCCAAGACTGACTATATATTTACCTTCAGAAATAGTAGCTGGCACATTCCAGACAACAGGTACTATTGTGGGTTCATTAGCCGTCACGTTGATCTGATCGACCACGATTTGGCCTACTCGTTTGTACGAGGAATCGAAAACTTCCACATCTACCAAGATCGATTTCGGCTCAGTTGACTTAACGTTTACCTGAATCGTAACACTCGACCCTGGAACTACCGCAGCCGGGTTGGCCGTCGCCGAGGCAGTGATTACCGCATTTGCTTGTGATTGGTTTGGCATAGCCACTAAACCAATGCTGCTAAGCAGCATAAACCAAGCTGTTACAAACGCAATTAGACGGATTTTATTTGCTTTGAATAATAAGTTCATACCTTGTCATTCCACTCCTTAGTTTGTGCTTTATCTTTTTGTTTTAATGGGGGGCCCTATCCCACGAGAGCCATTTTATCATGAATTTTCCAAAAAAAATGTTTCAAACTTAACACTTCCGAAATTTTATTTTTGATTATTTATGTATTCTCGTAATATTATTTCGGAATTATCTGAAAATAGGACATGGCATCCGATTCAACAAGTCGCTAGAGTCGATATTCTTTTACATAGACTCATAGCCTTGGGTGATAGCCTCATTATTAAGCATAAAAGGATAGGCTTGAAACAAAATGGCTCCGCAGATGACTTGATCATCTTGCGGAGCCATTTTGTTCGCACATAAGGTTACGGCTTAACAATACGCGACGATTTAATAGGAACGTAGGCTTGCATTGTGGTTAACCAACTGGGGATGACCATCATTTTGTCTTAGTTCAGGTTCGGAAAACGTGGTGATGAATCTGTTATCAGTTCGCCTTCCTCAAGCTTCACTTCATGATAAAGTGATAATTGGGGAGACTCAATTCGCAATGCGCTTGCGACCAAAATTATATTTTGCGAATCTTGGGAATCAGGCTCAAGCGTGTACGCACTCACGAAAGAGTACTGCTCCTTTAATGTTCTGAACATCGCATTTACCAATTGGTCACCTTTTGTTGCTCCAATCGCATTCGTTATGACATAACCGTTCGGCTTCAATTTTTCTCTAGCAATTTGGAAGAATTCTTTCGTTGTGAGATGGAATGGTATGCTATCGGCACTAAAGGCATCAAGCAAGATATAGTCGTATTTTTGATCGGGTTCGTTCACGAGCAACCGCCGGCCATCCGACACGACAACGTTATCGGGTTGATACCCAAAATACTGTTTGCTCACCTTCACCACTTCAGGATCAATTTCAGCCACCTTAAAGCGTTTGTCCGAGTTTTTATATTTATTTGCTATGGTCCCTACCCCGTGTCCTATCATAAAGACATCTTTGAAGTCAGGGTTATATTGCTCCAACATTTCGAGTTTTGTTGCAATATAGGAAAACAATATACGGTCGGGATTGTTTAAGTCAATTGCACCTTGAATCAACTTATCCGAGAATTGCAGGATACGGAAGTTACCTTGTTCACCCTCATATTGGTTTGTATCAATAACGAATAGGTCATGGTATGGGCTCGAACGTTTTTCAATTAATCTGGCCCCGTCTTGCACAGGATCACTGATCGTAATGAAAGGTAACACACAGGCTAAGGCGATTGGGACGATTTTTACCGATAAACGCTTGTTGTCATTCCAATCGTAAACAATCAAAGATACGACGAGCATAAGCGTAAGCGTGCAAATGACACCTGGAATTGATGCATAAGGAATGATGATAAACGTTGTGAGCAGTGTACCAAAAATACTGCCCAAAGCCGAGCAGATATGTAAGCTTCCGATCCTTCGTCCGTTATACTCAATATCCAGCCCTTTTTTGGTCAGCGCCGGGATCACCGCACACAAAAAAATGGTGGGCACTACAAACAGGACAGTCGCTGCTAACAATAAAGGTAAATGCCCTGGCAAATTCTTAAGCAGCGGAAAGACGACTTTCGCCATGATCGGAACCGTTGCTAAGGACACTGCTGCAATAGCAAGAGTGAGTTTGATTTTAGTAGCACTTGTGTTGGAATCCGAGATTCTTCCGCCAAACCAATAACCCAACGTGGAACCAATAAGAAAAAAAGAAATGACAGCTCCCCAAGTATAAATGGTGTTTCCGTACTCAGGGGCAATTAGGCGCATCCCCACGATTTCAAAGCTCATGAAGACAAAACTGGTTATAAAAACAAGACAGTAATATAAAAAGAGCAATGTACAGTCCACCTTTGTGAAATGATATACAAATGAATAAGGAGTAGATCCTCTTTCAAGAGACCCAGAGCTTAAAAAACACCCCAAACGAGCTGGCGCGCAGCAGGTGTGGAGTGCATCCCCATTGTCAATTATTCATTTCAATAGCCTTAGCATATAAAAGTCCATGCCGTTATGTCAATATTTATGACCTAGGGTAACTCAGCTGACAGCTCCTTGAAGGTAAGATCTAGTTTAGAATGTATATCAAAAAAAAGAAGACCCATCGTTCTAGTCTTCCTTCTACTTAATGCTTTTAAAGTTTAATTTTTTGCAGTCTTAACGCGTTTAATACAACGGATACAGAACTTAAGGCCATTGCTGCTCCTGCTAACCATGGGGCCAAAAAGCCCAGTGCAGCAATAGGTATGCCGATGACATTGTAGGCCAGCGCCCAAAACAAGTTTTGTTTAATGTTGGCCATCGTTTTCTTGCTCATAAATATGGCATCTGGAATGCTTGTTAAATCACCGCGCATGAGCGTAACATCAGCGGCCTCCATTGCCACATCTGTACCTGTTCCGATTGCCATCCCGATATCAGCAGTTGCCAGTGCGGGCGCATCGTTGATCCCGTCTCCAACCATTGCTACCTTTTTACCTGCATCCTGCAGCTTCTTTACCTCAGCAGCTTTACCCTCCGGTAGTACTTCTGCGAGAACTTTATCGATCCCCGCTTGTGCCGCTATGGCATTGGCAGTTCGTTCATTGTCTCCGGTAATCATAATCACATCGATTCCAAGCTCTTTCAAGCGATGCACGGCTTCTTTGGATGTTTCTTTGATCGTATCTGCTACGGCAACCATGCCGGCATAGACCCCATCCATAGCGACCAACATCGTCGTCTTGCCCGATTCCTCTAAACGGTTCATGGTGTCAAAAGCAGACTCCGCTTGAATATTATACTTGGCCATCAACTTGCGTGTACCGATGAGCAGTTCTTTGCCTTCTACAACAGCTCGTATTCCAAAACCCGGGATAGCCTCAAAATGTTCGGCAGAAGGAATTTCAATGCCTTGATCTTTGATACCCGCCACAATCGCTTCGGCCAGCGGATGCTCGGAATTTTTTTCTGCAGCTCCTACGTATCTCAAAAGCGTAAGCTTCTCAACACCGTCTGCAGGAAGTACATCTGTAAGCTCAGGTTTGCCTTTTGTTACCGTACCTGTTTTGTCCAAAATTATGGCTTCTACCCGGTGTGTCGCTTCCAGGTGTTCTCCGCCTTTAAAGAGAATCCCTAACTCCGCTGCACGGCCTGAACCTGCCATAATGGATGTCGGTGTTGCGAGCCCAAGTGCACAAGGACAAGCTATAACAAGAACTGCAATTGCCTTTTCCAGGGCGCCTGTGAAGCTTCCCGGATCAACAGCGAAATACCAGACGAGGAATGTAACGACAGCTATTCCTACTACGATAGGGACGAAAATGCCTGAAATCACATCTGCTACTCGTTGGATAGGAGCTTTAGATCCTTGTGCTTCCTCCACCACTTTGATGATTTGAGCCAGGGCGGTTTCTTTACCGACCTTAGTCGCTTTAATGCGGAGAACCCCGTTTTTATTAATCGTAGCACCGATTACGGTATCGCCTACGCGTTTTTCTACCGGGATACTTTCACCTGTCAGCATCGATTCATCCACTGCTGAGACACCTTCTACGACTCCTCCGTCAACCGGTATTTTTTCGCCAGGCTTCACAACGACGATATCCCCGGCCACAACATCTTCTACCGGTATGATCAACTCTTCAGCGCCGCGAATCACCAGAGCGGTCTTTGCTTGAAGGCCCATTAATGTTTTGATAGCTTCGGAAGAACGACCCTTGGCGAGGGCTTCAAACACTTTTCCAAGAAGGATTAACGTGATAAGTACGGCACTTGTTTCATAATAAAGCTCTACTTGATGGTGACCCTGTCCCCCCAAAGTTTGAAACGTTACATAAAGACTGTAAAAATACGCCGCGGATGTTCCAAGTGCAACAAGCACATCCATATTGGCACTGCCGTTTCTAAGAGCCTTATAAGCCCCTACGTAAAACTGTTTTCCAATCACAAATTGTACAGGAGTAGCTAAAGCCAGCTGAAACCAGGGATTCATAAACAAATCGGGCAACCAGATGAATGAAGTAAATGAAAAGTGACTGACCATGGCCCACAACAGCGGAAATGAAAGAACGGCGGAAACGATCAACTTGCGCTTCTGTTTTTTGATTTCCTTAATCCGGTGATCCCCGTTATCTTTTTGTTCTTGCTTCGGAGCCGCTTTATATCCGAGCTGCGCCACTTTTTTCATCATATCTTCAGCAGACACGCGGGTCGGCGTATATTCTACATGAGCGGTTTCCAACGCAAGATTGACTGTTGCTTTTCCTACACCCGACAGCTTATTCAGCCCCTTCTCGATGCGGGTAGCGCAGGCAGCGCAGGTCATGCCGGTAATTTGAAATTCAATGCTTTCCTTTACCGTGTCGTATCCGAGCGATTGAATCTTATTTTCCATTTGTGTTAAATCCGTTTTGGCTGGATCAAATGTAACAGAAGCCTGCTCAAGAGCAAAATTCACTGTCGCATCAGCGACACCTTCCAGTTTATTCAATCCTTTTTCAATCCGGTTTGCACAAGCTGCACAAGTCATACCAGTAATTTGCAAAGTAGTTTGTTGTTGTTGTTCTATGGCTTGCATCTTTTCCATTTCTAACTCCTCCATCCGATAACCCAACTCAATATTACTCGCTGTTAACTACTTCTTACACAACATCATACCCTTGTTCTTCGATGGCCTCTTTGATCTTATCTAACTCCAGATTATCATCGTATTCCACGGTAACAGAACCAGAAGTCAAGTCTACATTGCCCTGAGCCCCAATAGTTTTTAAAGCTTCTTCAATAGAATTCACGCAATGTTGGCAAGACATTCCTTCAACTTTTAATATAACGTTATTCATTGTTCATTCCTCCTGAGAATAGGTTGAATAAGCCTTTCTTAAACCATGATTTGCTTTAAAGTTTCCAGTGTTATGCGGTCAACAAACTTACTGAACTTTTCTTTACCTTTAGCATGTTCTTTATAATAAGCTATGATTTTAGTAACAACTTGCACGATCTGCTCCTCAGCGACTCCAGACAAAAGCAACTTCGCGAACGAAGCCTTAAGGCCCTTAGGATCACCGCCAACATAGATATCGAATGTATTCTTCATTTTTACAACTCCAATATCTTTGAGCAGCGGCTCACTGGTACCGAGCGCACAGCCTGCATAGCCTACTTTGATAGGAGTTGGAGTTTCAATTCCAACGATTGCTTTATTCAATATACGTGCTGTCAATAAACCGGCTTCTTCAGCCCCCTTACAGAAATTGCAAGCGATAAGCCTTTTTACGGTAAATCCTGACGGGTAAACCCCCAATCCAGCCTTTTCAAGATTTTTCTTTACATCTTCGACTCGATCTTGTTCGATTTCTATATACAGTTGTTGGAAAGGAGTCATTTCAATCTTGCTGTTCGGACCAGCTAAAGTCCCAATCATAGCTAATTGCTCTGGAGTAAACAAACTTCCCCCAACTTGAATGGATGGTGAAACGGCTATCTTTGTTTTCTCTCCCATGATTTCTTCCCTCCAGCTTGATCTCCGTTATTTTATTTCAACTGTAAAAGGAACTGTAAAAACCTCTCCCTTGTGCTGGAACTGTCCCCAAATCTTATATACTCCGCTTTTCGGGAATGATGTTCCGAATTTGGCATCCGGCCCCTTCGCTTTTTCCTCCAATGGGTGTACGTGCAAATACTCATTGGCATCTTGAGATATAATTACCACGTGACCTACAGCACCCAGATACTGCTCCAGATTTTGAATGCCTTGCTTGGTTTGAGCATCCCGTATATTAAAATTCAAGTTCACATCTTGATTCGGTTTAGTTCCGCTTAGTTGGAGTTCTATTTCTTTGCTCGCTACTTGTTTGACCATTTTAGTGTCGGGTTTCAATGAAACATGTTCTCCTGCTTTCCCTTCTACATTCACCATTTCGCTTTTAGTAACGGTTGAGCCATTCATTGGGGCGAAATCAGCAAATAATTTGTACTTGCCACCTGATGGAAACTGGGTTTTTATTATGAAATTTCCATCCCCCTTGTACTCAGGATGAATATGGTTAAAGTATCCTAAATTGTCATCAACGATAATGAGATGCAGAAGCTTTTCATGAGTCTCCTTAAACTGTTTGACCGGATTTCCTTTATCATCCGTTATTTGAATCTTTAACTCCGTGTCTTCGTTTGCTTTTGTTTGTCCGGCGGGGAGAATGAACTTTGCAAGTAAGTTATCCGGTTGTGCCTGTTGTGAACTTTCAGGTCCTCCTTTGTGTTGATCATGCCCAGAACCATGATTCATTCCTTCTTTAGAGCTTGTGTTGCCACAAGCAGAAAGCAAGCTTGCAGCGAGTATAACGGACAAAATAACCGCAATGTTTTTCATTTGTTCTCTCCATTTCTTCGGATAATGTTATTATTTGACTATAGAATACCCCACTACCCTATATTAAGTCAATAATTATTTAGTATACCCCTGTACCCTATAGTTGATTAGATTAAAAAAACATCATTTCTGATGTTTGTTCTGTACGATTATTTCAAGATCCTATTTATAGTTGTCATTAATTCCTCGATGACCTCTGTATCTCCCTCATTGATTCTTTCGACCACACAGCTTTTCAAATGATGTTCCAGCAGCAGCTTTCCTACTCCATTTAATGCTGCTTGTATGGATGAAATTTGGTTCAATATATCATCGCAATACGCGTCCTTTTCAATAAGTCCCTGTACTCCTCTAACTTGTCCTTCGATGCGCTTCAATCGATTCGTAAGACTGGATTTGACTTTATCGGAATGATGGCTTTTACGTCCTGTGCCATCAGTAGTACATAGATGAGTTTCTTCGTCCAGAACGTTACCGTGAATATCTTTATCCAATGAGTATCCCTCCCTTTTATTTTCTACTATACCATACGTGTATATGTGCCTCAATTTTCGGTCTGTATGTTTGACCGAATAAGGCCATATTGAGCAAAAAAGGAAAATGATGGTTGGATGTAGAAATTATATCAAGTTTGTTTTAAAAGTCTGTGAGAAGAGAAGGTGGACAAATGCAAGTAAACGAAGAAAGAAAAGTGGAGGAAAAGTTGGAAGACATCACTGGCATGACTTGTATTTACGTTCCAGTGAGTGACGTCTACGAGTCGATTAAATGGTATCAAAAGAATTTAGGGTGCCAACCAGCCAACAACCATCGTGTTGAGCCTGGGATGGGGATGGCTATCTTAAGATTTCCTGATTCAAAAGGCAACCCTCATGGGCCTACTGGGGCTGTTCCAGCGCTTTTCCTTCACAAGTCGGGGGAAGAAGGCGGTCGATTAGGCTTTTCATGGACATCGGACGGAGGTAAACGTCATGCCGTGGCGTGCTTCATAACTCCTCGTATCCAAGAGCTGTACGAACGCTTTAAGGAAAACGGCGTGAACATCCTAGGCGAAATACGGCAAACATGTGGTCCAAACTTACAGTTCTATGACCCTGACGGTAACCTTTGGGAAATATGGCAACCTTAATTTTTTAATTAACAGAAAACAATCGTTCAAAATTAACCGCCAGTGTTAGGGTGGTTTTCTTTTGGTCAGAAATCAACATTCAAGAATAATAGAGCCTTCTCCCCAATAGGAAGTCATTCCCCCAGCAGAAAATTGACCAAAAAACATAAATAAACATGATCGTCGACATCCTCAGTCATAAAAACGATCCCGATTGTTTGTCGATTATTAGTTATTTTCTTAGTTTTCGCCAAACAAGGAAAATCATCGTTCCTACCCCAACTCCAATAACTGCAAACCAAATAATGGATGTGTACGGTAGAGTTCACCTACAAGATTTACATGTTCAGTTGGCACTTTACCTTCACCTAATATAGCTAGATCCTCTTGCGCTTGATCCAATACATTCGTCCGATTGCAAATTATGGTAACTAGAAGTTCTTTGTCTCCGTACATCGTCGATGGATGGGCATAGACTAAATATTCCCTACCTTCTTCAAAATGAAATCCACAATCCCCTCCACCGCTTCCCGTGTGAATAATGATTTGAGATTCTGATCCACCTTTCCAAATATGGCTCACCTCGAATAGTGCAGCTTTCGTCATACTTCCATTGAAGTTCCTTTGCTCCTTCACTTCAAGGACACGACCAGCAAAAACTGCTTCCGAACGAGTGAATTCAGCTTCGACAGTTAGGGGTTGAGCACATGAACAAGCATAGACTGTAGAAGAAATGAAGATCGTCATGATACTTAAAACTAGACATGACTGCAAAATCAACATTATTATTTTTCTCATCATATATTTCCTTCTTCTCGGTGAGATAAACAACTCAACAATTATTAAACGCTCCGATGTTACCATATGTTTCAATCATTTCTAGCAGTCACCCCTTCTGCCCGTTAATGATAAAAAGCCGCCTTACGGCAGCCCAATGCATTATTTAATGTAGTGAATTAATGAGCGTATTAATTTCAGAGTCTGGGTCCTTCATTTCTTTTAGTTTCAACGCAAATCACGAAAACGCGGTGGCAAAGCTAAGTATCCTCTTCTAGAAGTTCCCCCGACAATATCCCTGCTCTTCTGATTACTTCTATTCGTTCCTGTCTTCCCTCAATTTTCTTTATCATGTCGATAGCTGTTTTAAAATTCGTAATCACGTATCCTGTTGTTTCAAAACCGTTCGGAATTTCTACAAATTGCTCCACCTTAACTAAATAATATAGCCTATACGCGTCGAATTCTTTCCAATACCAACTTGCGAAGAGTGTTTTTTCTTCTGACAATATTAAACCTGCTTCTTCCATAACCTCTCTATCGAGGCCATCAAAAATTGATTCGTCCTTAGCTAATCGTCCTCCGATTGTTGTTAATACTTTTTCTTCCTTATCCCAGACCATTACTAAGTTCCCATTATCTAAGATTGGAACACAATGTACTCCGCCAATAACTTTATTAGCTGGCAACTCAGTGATAAATTCTAGCATTCTACTTTCCTCCTTTCTTCAGGAAACAACTTCTTTCTCGAGTGTTTGTTTTATTTCATCCACTAATCTTTCATATCCTGAGATTGGCTTGTCCGATAGACGCTTCAGTTCACTTTCAAGAAGAGTTGTGTATGTAACACCGAATGCTTCGTCTTGTGGAACTTCGATATCAGGTTGAACTCCCACTCCCTCCCAATTGCCTTTAGTAACTGGGTTTATTGCACGACCATTAGGGATAAACATTTCAAAATCCCTGTTTATTCTGTGCATTTGTCCTGGGTGAGCCCCTCCTCCAGTACGTTCCCCTACAACAATTGCACGACCAATTGATTGTAAGTTGTAAGTAAACTCCTCAGCAGCTGAAAATGTCTTCCGGCTCGTTAATATGTACAATGGCTTAGTACCACCGAATCTCTTTCCAGGGACATAGGGTAGACTCCAAAACTGCTGAGTTTCACCATTTTTTCTCCAATAGAGATTATTCAAATGCGTTGGGGATGGTTCTAACAAATAGCTTGAGAGGAATGCTACCATATACGGAGATCCACCAAAATTATTCCGTAAATCAATTATCATGCAGGATGTGTTTGCAAGGAACGTCATTGCACTTGATACCGTTTCGCCAGCAAGTTCGGGCGGCATAAATGCTTGAAATTCCAAAAATCCGATATTCCCTTTTAACCGCTCGATTTTGGTGAATCCGTAGTTATCCAACCTCATCATTGTTAAGAACTTATCGTGATGTATCTTATTATCTTCCTGAGTATTCTCGACCTGAGGTTCTTCCATTCTATACCGTATTTGTAAATGCTTATCCTGAGAAATGCCCTGTAACTGTGATGTTAACAGTTCTGCAAACGATGATAGGTCTTTAAAATCATCGTATTCGTTGTTATTTAATCGTTGGGTAAGTTCATTTTTTATGATTAGAGCTGTTTCAGGAAATACATAATGCTCCATTAGTAATTTTGTTATCGCTATTATAGTAGCCGTCTTAAAGTCGTGGTCCATAATCTTCCCTCCTGTGAATATTATCCAAATGAGTCTACCACTAATTTCTATACTCCTGATGTTTATTCCTTTTATTGAAACTCGTGATTTAACGAAATAACGAGCAGGTTGCCTTGTCCGGCAATCTGCTCGTTAATATGATTTACTGTAGGCCATGAATCATTATCCTATTATTCAAGGTCAAGGACATGTGGTTAATGAGCCGTTCCAATCGCCGCCACCCGTATCATTTTCTCCGCTGCCAAAGGTTCCGTAGAATAAATTTCCCTGAAATTCCATTTTAAAATATCCTTTTCTTCCCCATGTATCCACCCACTGTCCACGCAGCAGATTGCCTCAAAACGTGGCGTAAGGGATATCGGTTCGAAGATCGGGACTTGTGACGGGTCCATGAAGGTTATAGCACCCCATATTTTTCATAGACTTCCCGAAGCAGCTTTCCTTCCAGAAGCTCCCTGCGTGTATGGTTTTCTCTTTCGACCTTCAACATCGCCATCTCTACGGTTTGCTCAAATATAGCCACAGGAATGACAGCCACCCCGTCGTTGTCGGCAAAGATGACATCCCCCGGATGTACTGGCACGCCTCCTACGACAACTGGGCAATCGTAGTCGATCACAAGGCCCCTTCCCTTGGAATCGACTGGCTTGCAACCGGTACAGAAGACGGGAAAGCCCATCTCCATTATTTTCTTCGTGTCTCGGATCAGCCCTTCCACGATGGCTCCCCGGCCTCCACGCATACGAGTCGCAGTCGACAGCAGTTCTCCCCATATTCCATTATTCTGGGATTGGTTGGTGCATACGACGGCGACCTCGCCCGGCTTAATGCTGTCGATGGATTGGATTTCCGTTTCATACGGATTCTCATGGGTGTGATACACATCGACTGCCAATATCGTTTTGGCGCGGCCCACAATGATCATTTCGCTCGAAAGCGGACGTATTTTCTCATTCATCGCTTGGTTCCGATATCCTAATTCATCCAACGTATCGCAGATGACTCCCGTGTATAAATGTTTCTCCATTAGCTGGAACAATTCTGCGTCCTTTAAGCCTCTCATCATAGGCAAGACCTCCTTCTCTCGTTAGCCACCTCGTTCTCTTGCTAGTCTATATTTGTGCTTCAAGCTTGCCACTGGCCGCGTATAGAATCTCGACCTGATGTCTGCCCTCCGGAATGTAACAAAAGGCCCGATCGATGCCATTTTGTTTGCGGATGACGCAGCTGCGCTTTTCTCCGTCGATCACGTAATTCAGTTCTTCTCCAATCTGCGCAAGAACAGGCATTTTCACAAATACGCCATTCGCGCTGGCGGTTTGAACCGTAAAGCTGACGGATTCTACTTTTCCATGGTCCGAATGGTTAATCGCATAATACTCAATATTGGTCTCGGATCGTTCATTCCACCATAAACAGAGTTGATCGGTTGAGTAGTGCAGGGCTTTATACTGCTTTTCACCGATATAACGCAGAATCTCCTCAATAGCCGGCAGGCAGTTCTCGTTCCATCCATCGCCCGCAATGTAAATTGGGTGCAAGAATACGTTCATTGTCCAGTTAAAATGGCTAGCACGGTCTAGTGCCTGTTGGATTCTGCGGACATCTTCATCACGTGTCTCGTCATATATTCGCGGCTCATAGAGGGCGATCGGGATATAAGTGTATGGAATCCTCCTATTGCCGTGCTCGTGATCGTCATATACGAAATGGGGGTATACTGTGCCGAATCCAAAACCCAGCAAATTAATAGGATTATAAGGAGGAGTAAAAGAATGAGCGCGGGAATTGTCACCCTTCACCCCGTAGTTAGAAGCCCAACGTGCCTGCTCCACCCAACCGGTATGTGTCAAATAATGATTTACGGTTGCAATCGGAATTTCACCGAACGCTGCCACATACTGATCCAATTGCTCTCTCACGTCGGCCTCGGTGAAATGATTATGGGGCGTGGCAAAATCATAATGCAGCGACAAGCTGTGCCCATTGTTCTGGATCGCTCTGTATTCTTCAGCACTGATGGCAAATTTGCCTTCCTTATCTGGCATGATATTCATGTGATAACCGAGCCCTTTGTCCTTCATATAATTGGAGGCTTTCACCTGAATGCCGGGCGTGCACTCGTCGTCACCGCCGTAATGCAGAAGCATATCCGGAACCGAACCGTCCGCAAATGGTGGAAGCTGATGGACGACCGGCTGGGGAATCTCCGTCAATACCCTTTCTATGAACTGCAACCAATAATCCGCATAAGGAACCTCCAAACTGATAATTCGGCCAAGTGCAAGAGAATCTCCGACCCGATAGTAGCCGTCGCCGTCAATATCTCTAACTACTGGCCTTCCCTGATGCATCGTCCAAAGGGTTTGCAGTAGGTCAAAGGTGAAGTAATACGTCTTCCCCAGACCGATATTGCGTTTCACAATCGCTTCGCAGCCTAAGTTCTTCTGAACGGCATCGAACAATGTACCGAGACTTTCGCCGCCTTCCACCTCCACGATCTCGACGTCAGAGATGATGGGAAGCTTCGCTCCTTCATAGGAATAATGCGGATCGGCATTGATCCCGTCAATGGAATTGAAGCGGTAATAGGCAGAAACGGTAAATTCATCGTCGGGCTGCTTAAGTGTCCTAATGCGTTTAATCCCGAACAGATCGTCCGCATCTTTCGTAACAAAGCCAAGCAATACGCCCCCTGCTGCGATCCAACGTTGCAAGAGCTGCTTGCTTTGGTGGTTCAGATTGAAATCGCCGACAATAATATACTTATATGCAGAGAGGGTCTCATCATTTTCGAGATCGATTAGGGAAATTTCGGACGGCCGCAGCCCCATTTCATCGAACATTTCCCCCACGTATTTATACCAATAATTGTTACCCGTGCGATTGGCTTCCTTACAAAGCGCTTCTTCATAAACATAGGCGGTTAATGAAACTTGTTGAGTTTTCATGAATACAGCCTCACTTTCTGAATTAGCTATAGGAGATACCTATGCCACCGAGAATTCAATGTCATGCGATCCTTGCGGGACGAAGCACATCAGCCATTTTTTTGCGTTTCTCCGTTGAACGAATCCTTGTGTGCTAATACCGTCTAGCTTATACGATGCCGTTTCGCTGGCGCTATCAGGAAGCGGGAGCTTCACATAAACGCCTTGTGAGCTTGGGGTAGTAACGGTAAAGGTTAAGGAGGAGGAATCTCCCCAACTCGTTGCATCAAGATTTACGGAGGTAGCTGCACGATCAAACCACCAAAGACATAGTTCATTAGTCGAATAATGCAAAACCCGGTATTGCTTTTCTTCAATAAATCGCAAAATTTCTTCAACGGCGGGCCAACAGTGTATCGTTTCCTTAGCGTCTACTAGATAAATCGGATGCAGAAAAATATTCAACGTCCAACGGAAGTGCGCAGCCCGCTCAATGGAGTCCCGGATTCGGGCGATGTCCGCTTCCCTGCTCTGGTCATAGATTCTCGGCTCAAAAAGGAGGATGGGGATATAGACGTACTCGATTTTGTCATTACCATGCTCGTGATCGTCATACACGAAATGCGGATAAACGGTCCCGAAGCCGCATCCGAACAAATTGATGGGATTCATTGGCGGGAAAAAGGAATGGATGCGGGTGTTATCTCCCTTCATTCCGAGTGCCGCGGCCCATCGTGCCTGGTCCGTCCAGCCGGCAGTAACCATCGAACAGTGATTCACGGTTGCGACCGGCGTTTCCCCGAATGCCGCTTCGTATTGATGCAATTGTTCTCTCAAATGGGCTTCAGTGAAATGATAGTGCGGTTCAAAAAAATCAAAGTGAAGCGACAGATCATGCCCATTGGCCTTGATCTGCTTGTATTGCTCGGCGCTGATTGCGAACTTGCCGGACTTATCCGGCATTATATTCATCTGGTAGCCAAGCCCTTTCTCCTTCATATATTCCGACGCTTTCACCTGGATACCCGGTGTGCACTCATCGTCACCTCCGTAATGCAACAACATGTCAGGCAGTTCGCCGTCAGCAAAAGGCGGCAGTTGGTGAACAAAAGGCTGTGGAACTTGCGTTAATAGATCCTCCAGATACAACAACCAATAATCTGCATATGGAAGCTCCAGGTCGGTCATCCGTCCAAGTGCAATCGCGTCGCCGGTCCGGTAATAACCATCTCCGTCCCAATCCCGATCGACCGGTCTTCCCTGATGCATGGTCCAGATTGTTTTCGGCATATCGAAGCCCCAAAAAATGGTTTTTCCAGAGCCTACCTTCTGCTCCACAATCAGTTCATATTCCGTCTCATATCTCCCTGCATTAACGAAGGACCCCACCCTGCTCCCGTCCAGAGCTTCCACCAGCTCGACATCGGAAAGGATGAACAGCCGCGCGGCTCGATAGTCGTAACGAGGATCGGCCTTAGCTTGACTTGCGGCATTAAATTGATAGGCCCCGGTGACAGTAAAATGATCGTCAGCCTGTAGGATACGTTTCACACGCTTAATTCCGAACAAATCATCAGCACCGCCGGTTGCAAACCCAATTAAAGTACCTCCGCAGGTTACCCACTCATGCAGACGTTCCTTCTCCAGTCCGGATAAGTCAACTTCTCCGATAAAAATAAATTTTAAACGGGATATCGATTCAGGCTGTAGCAGCTGACTGCGGCTAAGCTTGGAAGCGCGCAGGCCCATCTCATCGAATATTTCCTCTATATATTTGAACCAGTAATTTTGCCCACTGCTGTGACACTTGGCACAATGAGCTTCATCATAAACATAACCGGTCAATGACAATAGCTGCTCCATTCCGCTATCACACCCGCTTTCGGAAATCCGGTACTTCCATAAGAGAACCACCTTCGTTCGACGATTCCGCGGCCAAAATCGCAGGCGCTGCTGTTTCCACCGCTTTGTAGACATCCATTCCTACTTCAGTGTCTTCCATGATCGCCGTAATGAAGTTATCAATCGGCCAGCCGTCGGAGCCGGCATGACCGCTTTCTCTAATGAAATCACTAGCGTCATCGACTCTCGTACTCCAGTCCATGTCTTTCCAATCCTCATCGCCCAATGACCACATTTTGGGGTTGTCGTGCTTGGATCTGCTCCACTCTACGGTGCGATGAGTACCTTTAACATGATACCAATGATAGCCTGTTTCCTTACGCGGGCCGTGCGGCGATGTAAAGCTTGCGGCTACGCGCAATATCGTATCATTGCTCGTATGCATCAGTGCAACTTCCATATCCCTTGCCTCGTAATCTTCGACAAAATAGCTCTTCGGCCTAGTCCCCATACAGGAAACTCGGGTAACTCTCCCCCCCGTAATACTGAGCAAAGGACTGAGCGTGTGGGGGAGATAATAGATTGGATTGATGAAGGTCTTGTTGCGCCAAGTCGGCTCCACCTCACGTCCCTGTGGAGGCCTGGCGTTGCCGTATATTCTTTCACCTGTTTTAGGATCGATATAATAGTCCCAGTCCATATAATGCAGATATTCGCCTTCGGCAAAGAGGATCTTTCCGAACTCATTCCGACGTGCCATCTCGCGCCATTCCTGGATGAATCCCCAGTATCTCGTCTGCTCCGAGAGCATATATTTCACACCGGTCTTCTCCACCGTATGGACCAGGTCCCAACACTGCTTTAAAGTATAAGCCGCAGGTACCTCGGTGGTTACATGAATACCTTTCTCCATGGCGTAGCAGGCCAGATCAACCTGCATGTTCGGGGGAGCCGCGATCAGAATGGCGTCCAGTTTCTCAGATGCTATCATTTGCTCAAAGTCCGTATAGAGCTTGACATCAGGATTCCCTAGCTGAGAAGCGGCCAACTCAGCGGTTGCCTGAATACGATCGCATATAGCGGTCACGGTACAATTGGGATGAGCGTTATACAACTTCATTAGCCCTCTTCCCCTTGGACCCACGCCAACAACACCCAATCTTACTTCCTTCTTCCCCATGTTTCGTCCTCCCTCTGGAACGCGGTATTTGTCGAAGACTTGCTTTAACAGCCTTCCTTGCAAATGTTCAGTACGGACGTGGTGTTCCCGAACTGATTAACGCATAATCTCGTACTCCATTCTTTTGCAGAGCCTGAGACTATTGATTCCATCGATGGACCCAGGTACACACGGCTCATCGTTGCGTATGCTGGCAACAAACTTTTTCAATTGCTCTCGAAAGCAATAGACTCCCCAACTCTCATCCAAAGAGACGGTTTCGGTTTGTGTACCCGTCTGCAATTTCACAAACATTTGGAATCGGTCGAATACCGCGATTCCTTTCGGACCTACGATTTCGAATTCGCCTTTCGGAAACTTAGGAAAAAACCAGCCAATTTCCACTTTGGCTATATCCCCATTTGCGAATCGGATTAAGGAAGCGTCATAATTCGTCGCAGGAAATTCCTCGCGTGATTTCAGTCCGAACGCCTTGACTTCGGTAACCGGTGAATCGGCCAAAAAATATAGAAAGTCCGCAACATGCGCACCGTCGTGAATAGAAGGTGAGCCATGCTCCATGGTCAGGCGGATGCGTTCATAATGTTCGGGATTTCCCGTCGGATCCCAGATCTCATCAAAGATGCCCAGTCGATACACCAGTGGGGAGCCTAATCTGCCATCACGTATCCAGTTTCTCAACGTTTCCATCAGCTTGCCATGACGATAGGTGAAGCCCAGCTGCAGCTTTGTTCCCGTATCCTTTTCTATTTCCATTACCTTCATTGCCGTTTCTTCGTCCACGGCCATCGGTTTTTCACACAAAACATGCTTGCCTGCCCTCAAAAAATCCATCGTGATGTAAGGTGTCACCCAGGGAGGAGTGGCGACGATGACAGCATCCAGTATCCGATCCTCCAACAATTCCTTGTAGCTGGAGGTGAAGTGAGACACATTATATTTCTCGGCTAGACGTCCGGCTCTGGTAAGATCTGTATCGCAAAGCACTGCAAGGTTCGTATCTTGATTGGCGATGATCGTAGGGATATGCATGGCAGCCGCAATATCCCCGCATCCGATGACTCCGATATTAAGCGGGTTATTCATACAATTACCCCCTTACCGCCGTGCATTCGATCTCTACCAGCATTCCGTTCAATTGGCAGGCTACAACGGTCCGAGCCGGATACGGTGCGGTAAAATATTGTCCATACACCTCATTAAACGCCGCCCAATGGGTAATATCAGCCAAATAAACAGTTGACCGAACGATATCATCCATCTGGAATCCGTTATCTTCCAATAACCAGCGTATATTTTTCATAGTCTGATGGGTTTGGGTAACGAGATCATCGCCCACCAGATTCTGATCCTTATCAAAAGGCCCCTGTCCCGCCAAGTAAAGCGTGTCATTCTTGAGGATTGCAGAAGAATAATGCCCGAACACGGGGGGAATCGAATCGGATTGTATCGCTTGCTTAGTCATGAATTTCAAATCCTTTCGGTTGACTGGGTATGTATGCTTAATACATCCGCATCGAATCTAATTTATCAAAGTCTAGAGTTACACCAAGCCCAGGACGGTCGGAAATCTGGAGACAGCCGTCCTTGATGACCAATTCTTCATGGGTAACATCCTCTTTGTACCCCGTAAAGCCCCTAATATCCGAGGCGTGAGAGGCAGCCAAATTCGTCATGGCTAAGGCGACATGCCCGGAAGCGGACGCTCCGATTCGCCCTTCCGGCATCGAACCGATCGTGCATTCCTTGTCATACAAGGATGCGAGCTCAAAGATCCGTCTCGCCGGCATGATTCCGCCCGCTTCCGTTATATACACGTGCAGCATATCCGCAGCATCATGTTCAAGATACCGCTTGGCATCCTTAACATCCCAAACACCCTCATCAATCAAAATTAAGGCCTTCGTATTGCTTTTTAACCACGCTATATCCGACAATCGGTCATCTGGCATAGGCTGTTCTACAATAGTCACGCCAAGATTGACCATCTCGTCGATCAATTCCTTCGCCCTCTTCGCATTCGTCCAGGCCATGTTTGCATCTACGCGCAACTTAATCCCGTCAGGAATGGCATTTCTAATTCTACGAATCGTCTTGAGATCTCTTTCGTCATCATCGCCGACTTTCAGCTTCAATTCTTTATAGCCTTCTCCTACCTTTTTCACCGCTCCCTCAACCATATAATCGATCGAGTCGTTCATCGAAATACCGCCGGTCAGAGGAATTTCATCCCTTATTTTTCCTCCAAGAAGCTGATAGACTGGCAGATTTAACGTTTTGCCGATCAGATCCCACAACGCCATTTCGACACCCGCTTTAGCCAACAGGTGCCTCTTTGAAAAACTGCAGAACTGGTCCAATACGGCACTTATTTTCGACACATCGTGAATATCCATTCCAATTAACCGGCAAGCCAAATAATCGTTTACCTCTTTGCACAGACCATGTGCTCCTCCGAACCAGGCCAGCGCAATTTCCCCAACGCCATATTCCCCTGATTCGCCGTGAATAACCACAATCCCATGGTTGGAGGAGCCATAGCTCCCCCAATGATCGCGAATTGGAGTAATAAATGGGAGATTAATAGGGATGGCCTCAACCGAAACAATCTTCATTGCAATTCCTCCATCATTTGAGTCCAAGGATTTCAGGTGTTGAGCGGCCAATAATCTTCTCGATGACACTGTCGGGTATACGCGGCAGATTGGTTCCCTCTACCATTGTATTAAGGTTATGCAAGGCTTCTATTGAGCGGCTGACCGTAAAGAAAGGAAAATCCGTACCGAAAAGCAGCTTATCTTCAATCCCATACTCAATCGCTTCCACCAAGGCGTTATACATCTGCCAGGGTCGTGAGCCCAGTGCCGAGATATCCGTGTAAACATTCGGATGCTTACGGACGACACTGATCGCTTCACCGATCCATGGATGGCCGAGATGTGCAATGATCATTTTCAGATCTGGAAAGGCTCTGGCAACGGGATCCAGATCAGCCGGACGTGATTTCTCCAACGGTCCCTCAGGAACAAATGAAGTTCCTTGATGCCACATAATCGGCAATTTAAGCTCCTGTGCCTTAGAGTAGAGAGGGTAACAGATTCTATCGAGCGGATGGAAATTTTGATAAATAGGGGCCAGCTTCAGCCCTTTCAGATTCAGCTCGGAAATGGCCGACTCCAGGATTCTCTCAGGTCTGCTACGATTCGGATCCACGCTGGCAAAACCGAATAATTTGCCGGGAGACTCCGCGACATACTGAGCCACATATTCGTTCGGCACATTAAAGCCCACGTATGGAGCATCTACTGCCAAGACTATAGCCCCCGTGCATTCCTTCATGGCTTCCCGATGTTCATCCAGTGTGCAGGCGAAACGGAACCCGTCCCCCCATGCCCGCTTTGCCGCTCTTAAGAAGGAACCCGATAAATGATGAACTTCCGCTACATGAGTATGAAAATCGAACAGCATTATGATCCCTCTTTTCGAAAACGATTTTTCGTCTAGCTAGGAATCTAATAACTGCCTATAGGTCTTCTGCAGCCACTGTTCCGATTTTGGAAATTCCCTGTAATTAATGATGGATTGCAGCATTTCATCATCCGGGTTAATATCAAGAGTTTGAAGAAGCGCATAATCCTGCATGGATTCAGCGAATAATTCCCAGCGAATGGAATCAATTGGCCCTTCCTGTCCAGGGTAAACAATAAATGCATCGCCGTAAGGCAGCCTGTGTTGGCCGGACCCATCTGTAAAAGGATCCAGCAGCTCTTGGGATTCCGGATCAAATCCCCCGTTGAAGATGTACCAGAAATTATAGCCCCAATGTAGGAATCCCAACGTCCGAAGTTTATAAAAAACCCATCCCTGCATGCGAATTTTATAAAGCGGAGTGTCAAAAAAACGGTTGATATAGGGTCCCAGAGGTGAGCAGCAATAATACACCCAATGAGGAATCCCCTTCTCTACATAGTTGTCAGCACCATGTGCAATAGGCACCGGATAATCGGTAAGGCCTTCTACGGCATATGCCTCGCTGAATACAGCATCCATAACCTTGATGTCAGGAGCGATCTGTTTCAATATTTCCCGTGCCCTCCGATAATTGTCCATATCCTCGGGACTATCGCTCGGCTCATCCGAAATATGGAACAGCGAGTTCTCCAATATTCCTTCTTCGGATAGAAAACGCTTAAACTCCGGCAAAAACTGACTAAGAAAATTACGGTACTCCTCTCCTCCACCATCCATTTCCTCCGGAAAGAGCAGCTCCAATTTGCCGTTGCGTTCCGTGTAAATCCCTGTGGGTGTTGCCGCTGAAGCCGCGCGGTCCTTGTTGTGGCTGTATGCCCATAAATGCGTCCACTCATAATAGTCGAATCCTAACTCTTGGGCCATCCGGACAATTATTCGAACCCAGTCCCAATTAAACTCATATATGCCTGGTTCCAGCTCCTTCACCTGCAGAAGCTGCGGCGGCCTTTCCATAATTTCACGGCGATAGTTAAGAATTGGCATATAAATCACGTTATTTCCATGATCAAGAAGATTCTGCAGGTAGGCCCGAACTCCCTGAAAAAATTCATTGCCGAACCTGTCTTGTTTGTTCCAATCGTATATACAGTCCGGAAACCACCAATGGGTTACCGGGAAATTTTCACGAGGCTTCAGCACAAGCTGTCTGATGTCGACCGCGGCGTTGAGTACAGCGTCCTGATTGAATCGCGTACTCTTAAATACGACCTTCAAGGAATAAATGCCGGGCGTTATATCGGCAGGCACTCTAACAGTGATCCAAAAGCTCTGGTTCGAGAAGGGCCACACCTTTGCATGAGTTTCCAGAAATAATGGGTCCGGAACAAGTCCGGGGATGTAATCCGAACCCTCCAACTCGTCCAAAGGCGTATTATGTGACACGTAAGCTTGGGGAACCCAGCCGACACGCCGCACCTGGACTTGTATCCCTTCCTTGCCCTCGACCTCGCAAGTAACTTCAATCGGCAACAGTCCGTTATTGTGTAGACATGCCTGGAAAGAGAGCCTTGCATTGCGCGGCGAAACGAGCTCAAGCAGCTGGCCTCCTCCGGGAGGCGACTTGGGGTATACACGTCTCAAGGAACTCTGGAGCCAAAAAATGAGCTGCGAAGGCTGCGTTGCCGTACCGTATGGATAATTATTTTCAATCTGGATCACATGAGGATCAGATGAGGTTCCGTTCAATATCTCCATATTTTCTGACTTCCCTTCTTAAAGTCTGCCCTCAGCCTTTAATCGAACCGATTAGCAAACCTTTCATAAAATACTTTTGCAGGAATGGATATACGAGCATAATCGGTAGAACCGTAACGACCGTCATCGCCATTTTTAATGATTGAGGTGTGATATTTGGAGATTTCTCGAATTGATACTGTTCGATATTCGTAATCGTTTGCAATGAGTTATAAAGCACATATTGCAAAGGAAATAATTCAGGATTCATTGCGTTATAAAATTGGGTATCAATGAATGCATTCCACTGTCCAATGGCGGCAAACAAAGAGACGGCGGCAATAACCGGCATGCTTATGGGAAACATGATCTTGAAGAAGAGATAAAGATCGTTCGCCCCGTCGATCAAGGCGGCCTCCTCCAATTCCTTCGGTATACTCTCAATATAGGTTTTGATCAAAATCATATTGAATACATTAACTGCGCTAGGAATGACATATACCCAAAATGAAGACGTCAGGCCCAAGCCTTGAATCAGGAGATACATTGGAATAATACCGCTAGAGAAATAAAGGGTTATGATGAAGAATCTTCGAAAAAACTTCACGCCCATAAAATCATCACGCGTTAAGACATAACCTGCCATTGATGTGAAAAATATCATGATTACAGTCCCTAGTACGGTTCGGGCTACCGAAATAAACACACCGTTCCAAATTGTAGGATCCTTCAACAAGGTGACATAAGAATCGAAAGTGGGATTTATAGGGTATATCAAAAATTTTCCACTTACTTGCGAAGGATCACTTAATGAATAGTTAATTACGTAAAGAAAAGGAAACACCATCACAACCAATACTAAGGCCATAATCAGATAATTAATGACATCAAAAGTCCGGTCCGCAAACGAAGCTTTATACACCTAAGACCGCTCCTTGCCATTTTGGGATTAAAAGATTGACTTACCTGTTGCTCTTTTGGAAACTGAATTTACTAAAGTAAGAATTACGATACTCACAATGGTTTTAATGATTCCGACTGCAGTAGCGTAAGGAAAGTTCAATTGCCTCAATCCGAATTTATAAATATACATATCAAAAACCTCCATGTTTTCCCAGTTAGTCGGATTCGTAAACATGAAGAAAAGCTCGAAGTTGGAACTCAATATCCATCCGCTATTTAAGATCATCAACACGATCAATGTCGGAATTAAATTCGGAATTGTAATCAGCATCATTTTCTGAACACGGGAAGCGCCGTCAATATCCGCCGCTTCGTATTGTTCAGAAGGTATGGCAGATATCGCAGCCATAAAAATAATGCTGCAATAACCGACCGATTTCCACGCTTCCAAACCGATCGCAAGCCCCCAGGAATATTTCTTGTCTCCAATGAAGTCGAGACCTTCGCTCAATACACCCACCTTCACCAGTAATTCATTCAAGATTCCCGTTGAAGAGGACATGAAAGCATATGCGATCGAGTAAATAATGACCCAAGATACGAAGAAAGGAAAGAAAGAAACAGTCTGTACCGCCTTCATAAAAAATTTCGAACGGATCTCATTAAGGAGAACGGCAAAAATTAATCCCAAACCAAGGTTACTGATAATCATCCCGAGATTCATGACCAACGTATTTCGCAATAAATAAATGTAGTCCTCGCTTTGTGAGAAAAAGACTTTAAATTGATACCAACCGCTCCACTCTGCGTTCCAGATACTTAGACCGACCTGATAATCCTTAAAAGCAATCATCCAGCCTAACAGCGGTATGTAACTGAAGACAAGCACTAGAAGGAACGCCGGGGCGATCATAATCATTAGATATCGTTGTCTGTATAACTTTTGAGCCATATAGGATGCACCCGCTTCCAAGCATGGTGATATTATTGGGGAACCTGCTTGTTAAGGCAGGCTCCGCAGCACAAACTTGGTTATTTCGTAAGCTTGCTAGCTTCTTCCTTATATTTCTTGTTGTATTCATTGATTACGGTTTGCGGATTTAGTTTCTGGTACTCTGGCACCAATTCGTTCCAAATCTTTTCGAATTCCGCATCATCCTTGGCCGTTATCAATCTAGGTGTATTTTTCACTCGGAACTCTGTCATCTTGGTGTGGGTCTGCCCTAGTGGCGTGTTGGGATCGATAGAGATTGAGTTGATTAACCCAGAGCTCGCCCCTTTGCTGTTTTTCTTCCAAGGGTCTACCGAGGTTTTCCAACCTAATTTTTCGACTGCCTTTCTTGTTTCGGGAGTGAGCTCAATCTGGTCGCGGTAATCCCAATCCACTAAGAAGCTGTAAGGTTTGTTATCCTTTTTGGACACCCTCATGTCATTCCCGAGGAAATTAAGGACCCCGTTAAATCCGACCAGAGAGTCAGGATTTTGCTTTTCCTTGAAGAACAGCTCTGTAGGAACCCTCTTGCCATCCTTAATGGTGTAATGTTTACCTTCTATACCGGCCTGTAGAAGGGTTTGCCCTTCTTCCGAGGACGCCCAATCAATGAGCTCCATTATTCGTTTTGGATCCTTTGCGTTTTTCGTGATCACGGTGTTACGGTATGGGACAGAATCTAACTCCATAATCAGTTGGGGTTCATTTCTTTTCATCTGAGTCATGCTGCGAACAGGCATCGTAATATATTGCTGCTCCGGGTGCCCAGCTGCGATCAGTTTATTGTTCGTTGATAAGCCAGGTCTATAATACCAGGCACTGAGTGCGCGTCCGCTGTCAAATTTCTCCGTAACCTGCGGGATGCGATCCGTAAAGCTTTCTTTATCCAAAATACCTTCACGATAAAGGGTGTTAAAAAATTTGTAGCTTTCAAACACGTATTCGTTTAAGAAATAGTCTCCAAATTCATTTTTATCATGATTGAACATAACACCCTGGTTTCCGGCAATACCCGTATATCTTCCGCCTTTTTCATATAGCATTCCAGAAATTCCCGCCATCCCCCAAGGCTCGCCGAAGGGAGCTGTCATGCCTATTGATTTCTGACCGTTAGTCGTCGGATTGTCTTTCAAAGCCTGCTTGAGGAACTTTATCCAGTCGTCAGTAGAAATTAGATTCGGCCAACCCTGTTGCTCAAGCAGATCAATCCGCGTCGCGATATCGTTTGTTTTCAGGTTCGTCATGTAGTCGCTCTGATCTACTTCCCACTTGTATAGCTTTTTGTCTGGAGCAAGCAATCTCCATAAAGGAATCTGCTTCTCATATCGTTTCGTGAAATTCGGAGATGCGGCTAAATAATCGTCCAAGGGAATCACTGCGCCGGCTTTTAAATATTTTTGGAAGTCATCATTATATTGAATCCATAGAACTTCCGGATAATCTTTGGCTGCTAGCATCAAATTGACTTTTTCTCCCCAATTTCCCCCGTAAGGAATGAATTCGAACACGATATTGAATTTATCTTTGATGATTTTACCTATTTCCGTTTCGTCAGACTTTTTGAACTTATAGGCACTGCCCGGATACAAATATTTAATGGTATAAAGTTCTTTTGCGTTAGCTGTGCCTGTTGGTGTTTCAGAATTCTTAGTTTCGGTATTGTTTCCTTCGTTGGAAGATGAACATGCTGAAAGTAACGAAGCCATTAAAACAAATATTAACATGAACGGCAGTAGCTTATTTCTCTTACGATTCATTCGGCTTCTCCCCTTAGTTAAATCTTTTAACTTAACGGCATTAAGCGCTTTCAAAATGTTTGAAATGGTGAAAACAGAAAAAAACACCCTATCAGTTGGCTTATCAGTCACTAGCGTAACAGGAATAACCAAGGAAGGTTGTAATGTAGATGAACATCGAGTCAGGTTCCCCAGTCGGTTGATTTTTCAATCCCTCCCTTCAAAAACCATCTTTTGTTCAGTATGCAGAACATTATTCGAGAATCGTTTACAAAATTATCATAAATCAGTTAAAATGCTTTGTCAATCCTTTAAATTTATTCATTTTGTCATTGCAACTATGCATTTTTTACATTAATATGAGTATAAATTAAGATTAAGTGTTCTGTATCCGGAATGACTTTATGCAGGGGGTTCAGTTTTATGTCTGATCAAAAAAACTCAAAATATTCGGTACCAGCCCTAGAAAAGTCAGTCACCATCCTTGATTTTCTCGCACAGAACAAAGAGGGATTTTCTTTATCTGAGCTTAGCAGTCAATTGGCAATGCCAAAAACCAGCGTGTTTACCATACTGAACACGTTGGAATCGCATAATTATGTAAGGAAGTCTCCAGAAGGTTTATATCATCTAGGTTTGAAGCTTTATAATCTAGGTATGACAGCAATTAATCATATTGACATCAAACGAGTTTTTGTTCCGTATATGGAACAATTAAGGGATAATACACACTTCACGGTTCATATGTGTATGTACGATAATGGGGAAACGATCTGCATGGAAAAAATCGACGGACCAGGCATGATTAGCTTCAAATCTTTTGTGGGCGAAAGAAAAAAAATGAATACGACATCTGTGGGAAAAGCAATTGCTGCTTATTTGCCTGAGAAGGAATTGCAAATTATGTTCAGTAAAGGGTTACAGATCTTAACACCAAACTCCATATCGACAGAAAATGCCCTTCGGGCACACTTGCAGCAGGTTCGAGCGTTTGGTTACGCAGTGGATGATGAAGAAGGCGAAATTGGAGTTCGCTGTATAGGTGTCCCGATTTTTATTGATGAGGGCAATATCTTCGGAGCGATTAGCTTGTCAACTCTAAAAAGCAATCTACCCATGCAAAAGCTCCAGGAATACGGTGAGAAATTAATGACAGTTGCAAATGCGGTCTCCATGCAGCTTGGCTATAAAGGTCCATATCCAAAAATAGAAATCGAGTAAACTGGTTTTGCTTGTTGATGAACTTTCTATTTAATCGTTTATTGAATTCCACCATTGAATAGTATATATTCCACGGGAATCGGAACGCAGGCAAAGCTCATATTGGGGAGGAAAATGATAAAAGCCGCCCGGTTTGAGCGACGGCTTCCTTGATTAATATTAATTTTGTTTTTGAGATTCGATGTTCCTCTTCCTTGCTTAGAGTTCAATGATCTTTGTTGCAATATTTTTGCAAAATTCCCTGTCATGCTCAACAAATAGAATGGTTGGTGAGTAATCAAGCAGTAACTCTTCAATTTGCATGCGAGAAATAATATCAATAAAATTAAGCGGTTCATCCCAAATATGCAAATGAACTTTCTCACTAAGACTTTTTGCAATCAGCACTTTCTTCTTTTGCCCTCCGCTAAAAGCTGAAATATCCTTTTCAAATTGAACTTTGGAAAAATCAAGCTTTCTTAAAATCGTTTTAAATAGGCTTTCATCAATCCCGTTGTTTGCGGCATATTCAGATAAATTGCCTTGAAGATGGGACGTGTCCTGGGATACGTAGGATATTTTCAACTGACTATCCTTCATGAAGGTGCCTGTGTAGTTCATATCCTCTCCGCAAATAAGTTTGATGATACTTGATTTCCCGGAGCCGTTTTTACCCGAAAGAGCAATTCGCTCACCTTGCTCAATAGTAAAACTTAAATCTGCACAAATCATTTTCTCACCATAATAAATAGAAACATTATCAAGTTCAGCAAGTTGGCTTTTATGAAAAGCAAGTTGCGAAATCTCTAAGCTGTCAGAGCTTTCGATATTTTTAAGGAGCTTAGACTTTTCATAAATAGCAGTTTGCTGTCTTTGCTCAATTGCTTTTGAGCGTTTCATCATCTTAGCAGCCTTATGGCCAATATATCCTTTATCTACCTTTGAACCGGAATTCCTTGTTCCGTTTTTTGTTTTTTCCACTTCGTGTGACCAGTGTCCTGTCCGTTTAGCTGAATCCGACAAGCGTTTAATGTCTTTTCTAAGTTTTTCATTCTCTGCAAGCTCAAAGTTGTCTTGTCTCTTTTTATTTTCCCACCAACTGGAAAAATTACCTTTTTGAATTTCTATGTTGGTCTTATTGATTGAAAGTATGTGGTCTACACAGTTATCAAGAAATGATCTGTCGTGAGACACCAGAATATATCCACTTTTAGTATTGAGATACCCACTGACAAGCTTTCTTGCACTCATGTCGAGATGGTTGGTTGGTTCATCAATCAACAGAAAACTATTTTCCTTAATAAATAATGTAGCCAGCAACACTTTCGTCTGCTCTCCGTTAGATAATGAATCAAAGGGCCGATATAAAACATCTTCAGCAACCTGTAGCAATGAAAGTTCACGCATTAATTGCCAGTGAAGATAGTCTGGAAAAATGTCGTTGATTACATCTAGGGTATTATTTCCCTTGTTTTCGACTTGGAAAGGGAAATATTCAAAACTGACATTAGCGGAAATATTTCCGCTGTATTCATATTTGCCAAGCAACAAGTTGAGAAATGTTGTCTTACCTCTACCGTTTCTTCCTGTAAATCCTAATTTCCAATCGGTATCTATTTGAAAACTTACATTTTCAAATATGTTATCGTAACTGCCATCATAGGCAAACGTCAGGTTTGTAACATTTATTAATGACATGCACTTATCCTCCTGTGTGATAAAATATAAAAGCTACAAGAAAGTTACTTTCTTGTAGCTCAAATAAATACAGAAAATCCAACCCACTATAGAGTTAGATAAGGATATATTAGTTGAGTGAAAAGATTTAGTAACTTTCTTGCATATAAACAATAAAACATGCGAAAAATACCGCTTTTTTAGTTTTATTATTTTATATTGTTGCAAGAAAAATTACATTATCCTTTTCAACTCCAATCATTAAATTATTTGTATCATATCATACCCATTGCTTGAATTTCAACAAATTTAGGCATTTTTAACTTCTTTTCACTCATTTTGATTCCACCTTAAAATCATACTAGGGAAAAATACGGCAGATTCTTCACCTAAATACTGGGCAATAATATCTTGAATGTTCTCTTTGGATTTTCTTTTAATGTTCCACACTGATGACGACTTTTCCCTTGGGGAGTCCCTCGCCAAAATACCGGAGAGCTTCAGGAACCTCACTTAACGGGTAACATCTATCTATAACAGGTACTACTTTGCCAGCCTCAAAAAGCACCTGTATTAAATTTTGATCATTATTGTTTGGTTTGTGCATAAGGATCCCCATTTTCTTACTCCCGAACATTGAAATCAAAGGCCCTAGGAACATGATTTGGAAAATTCGAGCCATGGAACCTCCGATCATGACATATGTGCCATTAGGACTCAATGCACGCTTGTAATCGAAAATCGATCGATATCCCGCAACATCTAGAATCAGGTCATAACGCTCCCCATTTTGGGTAAAATTATCTTGAGTGTAATCAATGACCTTGTCTGCACCAATCGATAGCAGCATATCCAATTTCCTCGTGCTGTCCACGCCTATCACTTCAGCCCCGAATGATTTGGCAATCTGCACTGCAAACGTACCTACTCCTCCACCCGCACCATTAATTAAAACCTTTTGTCCTTTCTGAATCTGACCTTTATGCCGAAGTCCCTGCAAGGCAAGGACTCCCGCTTGTGGTATGGCTGCTGCTTCCTCAAATGTCATATTGGCTTGTTTCAGTGTTAATGCACTTTCACTAGCACACACATACTGCGCAAACCCACCCCAACCACACCCCGAAATGTCCCCGAATACCTCATCACCTGGAACAAACTGCTTCACGTCTCTGCCAACCGCTTCAACCCGCCCCGCTATGTCAGCTCCTAGTATTTGGTATCTTGGTTTGAGAAGCCCCTCAAGGCGGACCAAGAACGGTATACCTCTCAGGAGATCCCAATCCCAAGAGTTTATGGATGCAGCATGTATTTTTATCAGAACCTCATTGTCCTTTGGAATCGGTTTTTCTACCTCTTGGAGTTTAAGACCGTCAGTAGTTCCGTATTTAGTATATACAATTGCCTTCATGACGAATTCTCCTTTGCACCTATTCGTGTTTTAGTCTTCTTTATATTGATTTGATTTTATATGTGTTTGGACAGACTCTGAAGTCATTGCCATTGAGTTAAATCCTTTAATTATCAGCCATAACGGAAGTATTATTTCAAATAAGGCTCCTGGAAGAAATAAGAGCATTCCTGGTCTATAGCCGAAAACCTCTAACAAGGCGCTTGTCAACAACGATGCGTATCCAATAAATCCAATGACTGATAATAAGCGTGGAATGAGTTTCGATATATATAATAAGTAACAAAACAACAGGCTATATAGTCCAAGAACGATCATTGCCATCTGGAAGGCCAAATCCTTACCTTTTATCGCTAACATACCTATAGTTTGAAAAAAGGAAGCATCTGGTGGTGCTCCTGCTTCTATAAATTCCTGACTTAATGCTATCAGTAACAATGGGCTGATTGCCCCAACAATAAGGATGATGGCCTCAATTATCCTGAAAGCAACGTAACCAAGAGCTATATTTTCATTATGCTTTTTTAAGATAGGATACAGCATTATTGCAATTCCAATAACTGCAGCGGAATTAATTAACTCAAGGAGCATGCCTATTATCACTTTGGTTTTATTTGGATAAACATGAATAAGGTAATCCGGATCATTTAGAATAGATTCTATAAGTCCATTTCCTAGCATATATGCAACCGTTGCAGTTAGAAATAATACTCCGATAAATCTTGCAGTCTTTCTGTTTGAATTCATGTTTCACCGCCAACTACATATCGCCAATTATTGTTGAACCTGAACAGCTTTGCTGGCCTATGCCCAGCATCCTTTGTAAATTGATTGGTCTCCATAACCATGTTCGCTATTTTTCTTCTAAACGCAGCAGAGAGTAACTCTTTTCCCAAGGTAACCTCGTAGACCTGTTGGAGCTCTGATAGTGTAAAAAGTTCCGGCATCAGATTGAAAGCAATATCTGTGTACTCAATCTTATTCCTTAGTCTCTCAACTGCATATTGGATCATTTCCGCATGATCAAATGCAATTCCATTCGATACAATAATATCTCTTTCTGCTTTTACTGCTTTTCCTGAATAGTTTTCAATAACTTTCATATGAGCCTCAAGTATGTCTTTTTCGTTGGAAAGAGTAATTTTTACCACTTTTTCGAATACAAAGCCCTTCTCCAGTATGGTTTTCTTCTCTTCAAGCACACTGTACCTTACGTTGAACCACCTTGCATCATCCGCATCATCCCCTGCCTTCACTTCGAGTGAGCTGCTATCAACAAGTGCCATATACGAACAGCTGATAACTCGTGTACGCGGATCCCTATTTACATCTCCCCATGTATAAAGCTGTTCCATGTAAACATCATCGATATTAGTCTCGGTTTTTAGCTCCCGCAAAGCAGCTTCATCAATACTCTCGTCCTTTGTTACAAAGCCTCCTGGTAAAGCCCATTGACCCATATAAGGATGAACTCCCCTTTTAACGAGAAGTAGTTTCAGTGACTTTTCCGGTAACTTCCTATAGTTTTCTTTTTCTTCATCTTCTACTGTGAAGATTAACATATCTACTGTAACTGACGGCCTTTCGTAAATACTGACATCATACCTCTGTAAAAACTCTACTTCAGTAAGTCCCTGCCTATCTCTCAGTTGCTCTTTATCCATGTAGATCACCTATTCCTTGATTTTAATATTGTGTTACGATCATTTTGTTATTATCAATATGTTAATATCATTAAAACTTTAATTCCAATCATTGTCAATACCCTAAAATAAAAAAAACGCTATTGAAGCAGATGGCGAAGCAATTGAATTGCCCGTTCGCAAAGAAAAGGGCTGCCACATGGCAACCCTCTCTGTATTTCTATCGTTATCATTACCGTGAAGGACTCATCCTTCTCTTTTGCGAAAATCATCTGTTAAAATACCAGCAAACCCCCAATTCTCATCATCAATTTCTTGAATGACAATGTGGGTATGTTCAGGCTTTTTGCCGAGTATAGTGACGAGGGTCTCGGTAAATTCTTTCACTATTTGGGCCTTTTGCTCTCGAGTGGCGCCCTTCGTTATTTGTAGATTGATATATGGCATCTGTAACCTCCTTAGCGACTACTTTGTTCATAGTATCCATTTTTTTATTTGTTCCGTATTGGAAAGATAATGTCAGTAACTGATTCTTCCGACTCTGGCCCTATAAATTTATCACCATAAATTTCGATATTGTATGGAGCGCAGAGTTCATACTCATTCTCATGAAGCCAAGTAGAGTATAAATATGCATGAACAGATCCCGCTTTATCGGCTGGACCCTTAAAACTAAATGCCACGTATTTATTTGCTGGTACCCTTCTATACACCATTCCATCAGGGATATGTTCTAATGACGAAACTTCAATCCCAATAAAATATTCAAAAGCATCCCGATCTGGATTGTAATTCTCAGGGTCAGTTGATAGCCCGAATACTTCTCTATCATTAATACATGAACCAATTTCATTTTTACGTTTCATAAAGGTAGATGCCAAATAATAAGTAGGCCTGTCTACGTGAAGCACTTGCTTAAGTGTTACATCGATAGCTAATCCAACTAATATCATTTCTGGTTTTTCAATTATTTTTGTGTCCATTCAGTACCTCCCAGGATATATTTCCACTCAAGCGAAAAACCTTCCTACAACATTGCAGCATCTCATTCCTGATCACAATCTGACATTTGTTAGAAAAGGTTTCGAAGTAAACAACTTCAGCTAATCGCTGCGTGACTTTATTCAATGGCATCAAGAAGTATTCAACAGACTGATTTCATTTCCCTTTATTAACCATAAAACTAAAAGAGGAGCTGCAATAAAGCAAGCTCCTCCATATCGTATTTAGAATGGAGCAGCCACTAGGCAACTCCTGTACTAGATTAATTTTTAACGGAATGGTTCTTCTTTGCAAGATAAACGCCGTATTCAAAAGGGCTAGTCCAAGATTGATCCTGGATTGGAGGTCCGAATGGGGATGGAAGCGAATTGACCTCAAAAATCCAAGGATGGCCTTTCTGGTCCAATCCGAAATCAATGCCCAAATCCGCCATATGATATCCGGAATCGTCATACCATCTTCCAATGGAGAGACCCAGATCGGCTATTTGACTTAAGCTCTTCTCCTGAATGATCTTTTCCTTCAGCAGCCAGCTCGGATCCAAAACCATATAGTGAATCCCTCTTCCCCATCCCACATGACTGCCATTCAAGGCTATTCGAAAAAAAAGGGTGGATACTTGCCAAGCGCCTTCACCGTTTTTATTGATATTCAATCGGATATCAGTCGGCTGCCGTATCGTCTAGCATAACATTTAGTTCTGATTTCCTCTCATCCGTTAGGATCAAATCCGGATTTCGGAGTAGATAATCCCAAACGAACGAGTAGGAAGAAACGAATGACACAAATATAGTTCCGTTAGGCTTTAATTTTTTTATACATTCCTCTATAGTTTTTACTCTGTCATTCTCGTCTTTCAGATGATACATCGGGCCCATACACAGCACATGATCATACTGCCCATCGTCGATATCTGATAAATCACGACTATCTACACATAAGCCACTAAGAGGCAGTCCAAGTTCTTTTGCCTTATTAAGCGCAAAGTCCACATTGCTTTGAGAAAGATCAGCCAATGTCACATCACAGCCCAGCTCCGAAAGGTAGAGAGAATACTTTCCTGGACCACCGCCAAGGTCTAAAACTCTGTCATTCGGCTTAACGTAACGGTTTATGAAACGTTTGCTAATTTCATACTCGACTTTGTGACGATCAAGCCGTTTCCATTCATAATTTACTGTTTCATCATAAAATCTTCTCACGATTTCCACACTATCCATGTAAACACTCCCCTCAAAAATAGTACAATCAAGCCGTTACATATTTGTTACAGAAAAGAAAAAATCCCACCCCCAAGACCTTATAGTCTCAGAGACGAGATTAATATACTCGTGGTACCACCCATGATTTGCTAATACATCACCCTATTAGCCTCTTCAAGTACGGCACTACTCTAAGGAGAATGCTTATACTTTAGCTCTGTAACAGGAGCTCCTGTCACACCATCCCCCTTGTTCTGGTTCCGATGTGCTGCTCAGAGGCTTTCTTCAATAAATAATTCTTTACTCCTTTTCAACTGCCGGAGCTCTCTGTGAAAGAATTCATTTATTTACTGCCCTCTTCATCGCATTTCAAATAATGGGATTATGTTACCAAGCAATCTCAATATTGTAAATATATTTTTATACATTTAAAAAAATGAGGAAGCTGTCTTTATTTATCTGGCCTCTGTTTAATCCTGTCACTTAAAACAAGTAAACCCATGACAAAAAAGATCATGCTAATGCCCCATAATACTCCTATCCCTGCGATAGCTAAAGAGTTGTAAGCAGAGCTTGTGAAGGCCCTTGTTTCGAGTATTCTTATCCAAAAGAGTGCACCAATAGAAAACAATATAAGGTGGCTAAGAATCCATCCAAAACCATATTTTTTATACTTAATCATCAAACTAATAGTTACAGCAACTACTGGAACCATTACTAACAGAAATCCGACTCTCAAAAGTAAGGGCACTTCTTGTTCCAATAACATAGCCCTTTATCCCCCATTTTATTAAACCTTGACACCACTTTCACTATCCAGTGGCCATGGCCTCAAGACGCTTGAAAGCCGATGGTAGTGGACCATCTTCTAGTCGCTGACGGATCAAGCCAGCACACACCTCTGAGCTGAGCACCGAAGTATCGATCTCCAGGTCATAGATACCTGGCACATGGATAGTCTGATGCCACAAGCTCACTGGTTTTGGTACAGAGCCGTCATCGGCGTAACCGAGATACCCGGTAGCGATCCGTCGTTCCATGATAACCTCGATTGGGCAACGCACGCCCACGAACAATACTGGCAGGTCCTTCAATATCCGAGCACAGTTGTGGAGAATCCCCTGCGGGACAGAATAGGCGTCATGGTGCCCGATATCCACTACGACGTTTAGCCCCAAGCGGCTGTGTATAGCAATCGCCTCATACATGGCGCGATACAGGATCACAATGAGAGGCTCGAGGTCGGGGCGTTCACCCCCAGGCCGCAGCCCGATCCCTGGCTGATAACGTTCTGGGGTCATCTGCATGAACCGATCGACACCCATGTTTATCCACACACCCTCAAACGTATTCTGGATTACGGTGGCAATGCTGGACTTCCCGGATCGAGGCGTCCCGTTCAGGATCACGATCTGGCCGGGTGTATCTACCTGTAACATCCGTTTCCTCCTTCCGATTCCTATCCTTAATCCCACAATACTTCATTAAGTGATGGGGATCTTAGTATATTCTCCCCTGCACACGTGCTTTTCCTTTAATTTGGTTAAAAATAATCTATTGTAGTAAAAAATTACAGATAATTATTTAAACAAAAGCAAACAGTTGCCTCCACTCTCTAATCACCTTAAACGCAGCGAGGCTGCCGATAATATAACCGGCAGCTTCGTATTCCTCAAAGTATTTAGGCACGATCGTATTATTTTCTACTTTGATATCGCTCAGTGAAGAGACGGCGCAACTCATGTTGCGGTATACTTTTTTCGTGCTCAACATGCTTTAATTCAATATTACCATTTGTAATGGTAATATAGTGTGCGGCGATTGAGGGATCATCAGGACGGTTATAGCCTACACTCCCTGGATTCATCCATAAGCAGTCGTTATGAACATAGGTGACACATTGTCTGTGAGTATGGCCAAAGATCAATCTTTTCTTTTGGTAATGACAATTCTTCTCATTGGTTTGGTGATTCCAAAAGCTCATAAACTCAGGATAGCTACCAATTGTTTCATAGCCTTTGAATAGATGCTGCAAACTGTATGCAATATCATCAATCTGAAAATCGATTTGTTTCGGCAAGTTTTCCAAATAAGTAATAGAAGACTCATTCAATTTTCTGGCGTTGATGATCGGCCACGTAAGCTCTTCAATGGGCAGATCTTCGAGATGCTTGCCACTGCGAAACGTCTCAATGATGAGCTCATCATGATTCCCCTTAACGGACATAATTTTGTTATCCCGAACACAATCAATGACTTCCTGCGGATAAAACCCAACATCGACCAAATCCCCGGCACAATATATCAAATCACTGTTTTTTTCCCTCATTAAAATCGCTTCAAGCGAATCCATGTTGCTATGTACATCGGACAGGATTAACAGCTTCATTGTTAGCTTCTCCTTTTCTTTCCCCCAAGTTTTATCTTCCAGTCTATTGCTCTTTTAACATTAAGAGTGACACAGGTGTCGGCTATTCACCATTAGAATAAATTGTCTTATGCATGGTCAATTCTATCCAAATCATATTGTTCGGTTTGCTTAATGCAACCCACATTCGTTGAGAACGTATCACTAAAGTGATTACAGCGATAACAAAGTGAGGTGTCGTGCTTTTGGTAATAGAGAAATCTAAATTAGATACATCAAAAGGGAAGTTACAATATAATATTAGCGGGAACGGAAAACCTAATATCGTCTTAATTAACGGCGGTTCCGGACCCATAGAAGGTTGGATGAAAATACTACCCAAAATTTCAGTCTCTTCATGTGTATTTTCCTATAATCGTTTTGGTGTTTCTGGTAGTGACAAGCCTCAAGAACCCCAAGATGGACTAACGATTGTCGAAACGTTAAGAGAGGCATTACAGATAGTAGGATTAGAACCTCCATTCATGCTAGTTGGACATTCATTAGGTGGATTATATGCAAATTTATATGCACGATGTTACCCAAACGAAGTAGCTGGCATTGTGTTTTTAGAATCCAGCCATCCCAAAGATACAAGCCTTAATGAATATCAAGGTACGATAGTAAAAACAATTAACAAGATTTTCTCAATGTTTGATTCCTTGTCTTCCCATAAACAATTTAATGAAGTTCATTTTGTTAAAAAAACGGTGGAACAAATCCATGCAAACAATCTTTTCCCCGAAATACCTGTATATGTGATTACTGGCGGGAAAGAAAATCGGATGATGCCAGAGGTAGTTCGTAAAAAAAGAATAGAGCATCAGTTGGAGCTACTTACATTGTCTAGATACAGCAAACATATCCTCGCTGAAAAAAGCGGTCATTTCCCTCAATTTTCAGAGCCCAGAGTAGTAATTGATACGATTAAGGATTGTGTCGAACAAATAAAACAAACCATGAAGTAGCATGCTTACACAACCAAGTTATCGCCCATTCTAAGCGAACAAGAAAAAAGGGCACCGACTAGGTGCCCCCTTACTAGCTTTCATTACTAGTTGAAATCCTCAACTAAGTTTACCAGAGGAGTTCCGACTGAATCGTTTCCGCTCCATGCCTTGATGGTAACGACATCTTTTTGTGGTTCGGTAAAATTACTGACCATCACACGCAATGTATAGTACTCCTCGGCAGCCTTGTGGTGTGGGTTATATAGCTCTTGAATCCATTAATTAATGGGATATGTCTTCTTTTGCTCACATCTACTTCAACTTCGATTCAGCCTTTCTCTTGCTCTCGTTGACCCGAAAATCAACAATCCTCCTAATCAACTCGTAAGGTAATTGCTTATTAATGGGGAATTGAACGGACCCTTTCGCCCACTTATAAGAAGACAGCTCATCTTTAAACATTTCAATCCCACTAGGTGTAGGATAAAAACCGATGTGATTCTCATAAGCTGCAAAATGTACCAAATTCCCATGCAATGCGAATGTCGGCATCTGGTAACTGATTTTCTCCATTGCCTCTGGTGCAGTCTCTTGAATGACTTGTCTAAGCTTGTTTAATATTTCTTGAGTTTCACTTGGGAACTGTGCAACGTATTCATCAATCGTTTTGACCCCATTCTTTTCCACTTTCACTACCCACCTTCGCTTGGAAAAATGTCAAAATTTCATTAATGATTATTCCATAAACTGGCCAATAGCCTGAAATAGCTTGTCCCACATTCACTACAGCCGCTCAGCTTATAAACGAAGACCCGTCAGCATATCCGTCATCCGTGCTCCCATCAGTTGGTACCCTTCCGCATTGGGATGCAACTGATCAGGCTGATTACCGGCATATGCTTCCCCAAACAACTCCAGACCGTTAATATACATTAAATTGCGATCACCATATCCCTGCAAGATGGAGATAGCTGCACGGATTTCCTCACGCATTATCTCCAATGTCATCCCTACAGCATTTTCGGTAGACTCCCTGTAAGAGCAATAGATAGGCGAACATACAACGAGCGGGGTTGTCATGTGTTTTTCTCGGAGCAACTCAATCATCCCTATGACAGCAGAGCGGAAAGTGCGAATGTTCATCGTATTGCCGCCCATCACATTAATACCGAGGCATAATGAAATGATATCGGCGGGAAGCTCTCTAATCACTCTTGCTACGGTTGGCTCAATGTGGCATTGTCCCCCGAAACCAAGGCAGGTTAAATCCCAGCCCTTGTTTCGAGCCACTATCGCCGGCCAGGTTAGGGAAGGGCTTGCGGCTGCTGCACACTGTGTGATTGAGCTTCCGTAGGTAATCCACCGGACACGCTCATTACGATATGGAACAATATGAGCTGCCTCGTCCACGTGTAGTGCTTTCAATATAACCGCGGCATTTTGCGGTAAATAGATCTCGAAACGTTCACCTGCAGGTAGATCAAACAAACAGCGTTCTGCTCCCGGCTCCACTGTAACGGTTTGGATAAGCCTATCGTCTACTATCAGATCGAATAGTCGCTCCTTTTCACCGGGAACGACCTCCAGTTCGATCAAGCCATTTGTGCCTGTACCTACTGAACCTGTAAAGGCTATTCGAACTCCTGCAGCTTCTCCTGCTTTGTCAATTAAACTCTCTGCAAACACTCGAAGCTTGTCGTATGGTAACCTCCATGGACGAATACCTTGCTCGGTTCTTTCCAAAGAAACGGCTCCATGAATCCACTCGCTGGTAATTGGTATTGTGTACATGATCTCGATCCTCTACTTTCCCAAGTTATTTTCACTTATATCGTTACAAAATCATGATGCTCTTTAAAGCGTTTATAGCTATTCGATCTTCCCTTTTCATTATACTATTAAGATAATTCTTTAAGAGTAATAAATAGGGAAAGGAAATCCTTTATGTTTTTTGCAAGTAATTTAACCGGAATCTTTCGTATTCCGGCTAGCTTTAACATGTTTAAGCTGAGCAACAATAATGACGCTAATAATTACGAGAAGGAACCACGAACTGATCTTACTGAAACTAACCAGCTCCCAGGCATGGTACTGGTCAGGATATTTCCAAGCATTAAAAAATGTAGCTATATTTTCGGCTAACCAGATGAAAAAACCTACTATGAAAAAAGCCAGTGTCAAGGGCATTCGATAAGTAATGGTCCGTACCCGATATATGATCCATGTTCTCCAAAAGACAATGAGCACAAGCGCCGTCAGCCACCAACGAAAATCAGGAATGAAATGATGTGTGAAAAAGTTCAGATAAATGGCTCCTCCTAGTAATCCCGCAGAAGTAAGCCCCGGCCAGCCGTTCATGTTCATCTTGAGTCTACGCCATACCTGACACATAAAGCTTGCAACACTTGCATACATAAATCCACTATAGAGCGGTACACCGAACAACTTCGTAAGCCCGGGCTCAGGGTATGACCATGATCCCATCCTTACCTTATATATTTCCAGCATCAAACCAATACAGTGAAATACACAGATAACTTTAATTTCATCGCGTGTCTCTAATCCACTACGGTACATGAGGTACTGCACTGCAAGCAGTATAAAAAGAATGGCATCATAACGGTAAATGAAAGGCAACTCTATTACGCTAGAAAGAGCTAAAGTCCCAAAGATCGCAATAGGAAATATGCAGCTCATCGCCTGATGATAGCCAAAATGCAGTAGTTGTATTATCGGTTTCAATGATGTTATCTCCTCGCCTGGTAACTTTATCCTCCTCTGGTATTAAACAATTAATTCGGGTTGGGTCCAGTCATTTATTTATTTTATGATTGAGATAGATTGGTCATCTTTTATTCTTGTAACTTCACATTTTTCAAGGGCTGCTTCAAACTCCTCTATTCTATCTTCAATTGTCTTACCTGAACCATCTTTAAACAAGTCTTCCCTGTCGTAATGAGGGAATATAAGTTTCTCTGTTAAATCTAATGCGGCAAAATCCTTTATATTCAATGTATTCATTTGAGGAGTGAAAAAATGAACAATTTTAATGTTCGGTCCAAGTAATATTGCACCAGCACTAACACCAACAATCACTACATTCTGAGATGCTATTATTTTAAAAATTTCAACAGCTCCGCTTTTCTTAGTATGGAACAACAAGTTAAACGGATTGCCACCACTGATATATATTACATCTTTCGGTAAAAGGTTTTCTGGATTATCGAACTCTAAATCAATGAAATCAATATTCTGGAACCCCATTCCCTTTAAATCAAAGACCTCTATCTAGTCATCACGAAACATATCCTCCAAATATCTCTCTGTTCGATTTAAAAAACCTTTAGTAATTTGATAATGTTCCGTATCTTCATAACTGATGTTTTCAATGGAGGATAAATCAAAGCTAAAAATCTTTGCGTTTGGGTATCCCAGAAGAATAGACGAATGTGTTGCAATAATAAATTGAGTATTCCGACGCCTTTCCAATTGATGAATGATCCTTAGAAAGGCTAGTTGACGGGCTGGTGACAAAGCTGCCTCGGGTTCGTCTAACAAATAAATTCTCTTTCCTCCAAATCGGTTTAAGAATAGCGATAAAAAAGATTCACCATGAGATTGGTGGTGTAACGATTTACCGCCGTAACCTTGATAATTGAAAGTAGGATCATCTTTGGCCACTTGGTCAAGATGGCTAGCAAAATGGTAAAAACTTTCCGCCCTTAAAAAGAACCCTTGAGTAACTTTTGGAAGCCAAGAAAGGCGTACTATTCCCCAAATGCCGCTTGGGATGAATCCACGTCGTGTTTTGAATACCATTCTTTTGAGGGAGTTAACCATTCTTGGATCCTCCTAAATAGAATATTTTTTCTTGGCATTAAGCTCCTCGATGTTAGTCAGGAAACTTCAACCGCCAGCTTTTATTCCTTCACATGTTATACCTCTCGAATGTTGTAACTGTCCCTCCTTTACTCCATTATGATTACGCTTTCAATTATGCTTTGCAATCCTCTGTCATCAAACTTGATAACGAATAACAGGTCTCTGGAGGTGCACCACCTCCTTTCAATTGATACAAAACCGCTAAGATTCCAATTAGTAATCGATTACATTAAAAGCTAAAACGACCTTTCCGCCCTTCCAGAGAGTTACCGTTTAGCGTAAAACTACCCCTTCCACGGCATCGTGGAGCCTCGAACCGTTAGGTTGCAGTTTACTTCTTCTTGCACCCATTTATAGCTGTTATCTGTCACTACCTGTCCCGTTAATATATCTAGTGTGCGTTTAGCCAAGTATTCAATCGAAGGACCTGAAGTCGTGAGTGGAACATCAAAGTTTTCAAGATCCGGTATATCATCGTATACAACGAGTGACATATGCTCTGGCACCTTCAGATCCAGTTCTCGAAGCAACCGGATTGTCGGATGTAAGCTGCCCTGGCTGTCAACAACAAGAGCACTTGGTCTGTCTGCCTGACTCATCAATTGTATAAACCTGTGTCTGAATGTTTGTTGGAGGGGATCTATAACATAATCTTGTCGATATTCAATCCTCGATTCCGCTACTCCCTGCATGTAACCATTGTATTTGTGCAAATCCAACTGTCCGATGAATCCTACTCGGGTATGTCCCAATTCCGCCAGGTGATGTACTGCATTACGAACAGCCCCGATCCGATCTATGGATAAACTATGTGCCTTTTCACTTTTCCATCCACCCAACAAGAGCATATCACCGCGAAACCTTTCCTTCTCTTGTAAAAATTCCAATGTAGGATTCCAATCTGACCGCCAAAATACTACATAATCGACAAAATAACGATTGAAGGTACGCATAGCCTCTCCGGCTCCCGCCATGGAGAATATGACCTGCAAGCCTCGCTGCGATGCCTCCTTCTGAATCTCAAAGCTTAAGTCATAGAAGAACAGCCCTTTCAGTTTGGGCCAAATCATGCCCAGCATACTTGGTTGCCTCTGCGCAAGCTTCTTGGCCGCCAAGCTAGGTACATAATTCATCTGTTCTGCAATCCGCTTGATGACCTCTCTCTTGGTATCACTGACACCGGGTTCATTATTCAATGCACGCGACACAGTTACAAAAGTAACTCCTGCCTCTCTTGCAATATCTTTAATCGTAACCATGGCATCATATCACCCTTATCTCTTTTACGATTAGTATAGTATACTGCACAACCAAACACAATGTTTAATTAAACTATTTATATGCAGTATTATGAAGTTAACGTTTAAGTTTATGCATAATAAAGCGCTTTCTTCCATACTCTCCCCCCTCCCCTGTACTTTACCTTTTTAGCTTTTAGAGGGACTTTTTCAGTGGTCTTCCTAGATCATCCTGTTAGGCTAAATAGACTTATCCACACAAATTGCCACCTTGTTGCCGACCGTTTACGTGATCGACGCCAAGGTGGCGATTTCTGAAGTAACCTGAACCAGCCTCACAAGGCCAACAGATCTATTATGGAGTCAGATTTTCTACTAAGGAAAGATCATCGAGCCATGCTTGCGCATTCACTGTTTGGTTCACACGGAATTGAACGTAAGCATTCATAGTTCCCACCGGGACTACAAGCGGCAATTCGCGATATGTCCAGTTTGCACTAGATGGCACGGTTAACCATTGGTACGAAATCGTTGCATCCGATGCATTAGTGTACCGTATCCCTAGGAGCACTTGCCCAACAGTCGACCCGTGCTTCGTCCATCCGGATAAGGTGTAGCTTCGATTGGTTGCAAGGGAAATTGGAGCCGAATATACAAAATTGTTGCCATTCGTACTGCTTGGTGACAACCGCATCGAGCGAAGACCTTGATGAACCACCACTGAGTCCCAGAACCCCGCACTTCCAAACCAATTATTGGCTGATGTACCGTTGCCGGCAGCCGTCTCGAAGCCTGGATTTGGGACCAAATTCCGGCTCACTTCCACCATTAATGGAAGTGAATCAAACGTTAGAGTACCGACACTAGCCTGAATCTTCAGGGGGTACGATCCATTCGCAACAGATCCCTGATTCAAATATACCGAACCTTGAACGGTTTCATTCCCTCCGGCGCCTATCGTCACGGATGCTGGTATATTCACCCCTATGAGTGACGATATTTGAGGCAATAGCTCAGCTGTAATGGCATGATTCGCCCTGTTAACCAACTGAATTTGAAAGGGAACATTCTCCGAACCCGACAGCGTAATTGAATTTGGATTAAGTTGTATGGCCATTAGAGGTATAGTGCGGAAGCTATTCGTCGACTGATTCTCAAGCTCCACGTTTCCGTACACGAAGTCCACAACACCTTTTACATCGTAAACGGCTTCACCTGCATCGATCGGGATGGTAAAGGAATGGGTACTACTATACGTCCCGCTAGCATTAAGGGTACCAATTGTTTCTGTAATAGGAGCTAGTTGTAACGAATCAGGAAACTGAATCGTTACCGTTGTGTTTGTTAATGGATAGGCTCCCCTGTTCTTCAACGTTACATTGATTTGCGATGGTTCCCCAGATAGAACGGTTCCCCCTGACCCAATCTGCAACTCGATTCCAATTAGAGCGCCTGGAATTTTCCTAATATGGTCTATGAATTGCTGTAGTGCTGCGACCATTGCCGTACGATCCCCACCGAGCGATTGAGTGGGATGCTTTTCCACCCACGCCATCAGAGATTGTGCCTGGTCGATCAAGCTCGCCACATCTGATGTAACATTCTCTATATTGGGTGTTGAGCTATTCAACATATCCACGACATCCTGAAGCCCTTCGATCAACTCAGTTGTCTTATTCGTCCAGTGCGGTTTAGCCGACAAAAACTGAGCTTCCGCCAACTCTGAAGCCGCTTTATCTGCTGTGAAAGCAAATGGAGTCAATTTGTATACAAGGGTTTCATAAGCACCAAGCTCTACATGCAATTGATCGGTCAGGTCATTGAATGAGCTTGGCAGATCTCCGTACATTAGCTCTGCATGGTATCCAGTGATAGGCAACGGAACAGATAAGGATTTATTCTGAGTCGTGTCATTGAGCGCAATAACATACATCTCGCCATTAGTACCATTATTCCAGATGGCCCATTCCGTGCCGTCAGCTCTAGCATTACTGATGGGCGTTGATTGTGCTAGCTCCCCAATCAGCTCAAGCTCCGGCTTAAACTCGACCAATCCCGACCAAAGCTTCGATGCTGGAAGACTCCAGCCTGGATCATTAATCGAATAATAACCTACACCCGTTGCTCCAGCGAGCAAGGATTGATATGCCATATTGCGAACTTCTGTTATTGTGGGCAAGTATGTCCACGAAGATGGCGCGGGATAAGCAAAGGTTTGCAGGATGGACCACACTGGCTTGCTCCCTTGCACCGCTGCCACTGCTTCCCTGACCTGATCTCCCACCATCGTAATGGGACGATTGGGCAATGGATACGTATCTACAGCGAAAATATCCGGCACGCGAGCATAGTTCACATATTGACGATGATCACCCTCCAACGTATATACCGGATGTGTCGGATCCAACGCTCTCACAATCGCGTATACATTGGACACTTGTTCCACTGACACACCGTTGCCGCTTGGCTCATCGATCGCCATCCACCCCAACAATGCAGGATCGTTTTTGAACTCGTTCACATACTGCTCCAGCTTCACATAGTCATTCGTGATATTAACGTAGTAGTATAGCGGGAATAGCACCTTCAATCCATTTGCATGTGCAGCATCAAGCGCACTGTGAATATCAGCGATTGAAGACGCCTGCGGTCCCTGTACGGTATTAATTCCGATCTGCTTCAACAATGCGTACTGATCCACATTGGCATGATAAGCGATGACCGGGAAGAACGGTTGCCCATCCGATTGAATGATTCCTCCTGGCGGCAGCGTTGTGGGACGAGCCCAGCGGTAGATGAGCGAGGACTCTTCATCCCATAGGGTCTGATCCGGTCCAATAAGGGAAGCCTCCACCTTATAGGCGATGCTCGGTGTCATAACCGATGGATCGAATGTGTATACCAATTCCGGTTGGGCCGATAATCCATACGCCGAGTTTACGACAGTTCCAGATTCGGCCTCGGATATGCGGATATTCACAGTTTTACCGGAATAATCATCATCGTTAAAGCGCATCCCCAGTTGTACTTTTGCTTGTGTCTGATCCGTGTAGTAGTTGATTTGATCTGTAGTCATCGTTAGATTAACCAGCCGGACCGCTGCATCGTCGAACATGACAGACCCTGTTCCCCATAACCGTAAAAATACAACGGCATAGGCTGACTGTTCAGGAGCTCTTAACCGCATTTGATACGATTGCCAATCTCCCGTTACATTTTTCACGTAAGGACCGAACACTTCATCTACCCAATTGGCGATACCGAGCTGTGTATTCTTGTAGAACTCTACCTTCATGACAACCCCTTTGCCCTGAACACCGGACGACTTGAACCACGTGGAGAAGTCATAGGTATTACCTGCCTCTACCGGTATGACTTGGTAAACCCAAGGATTCGCGTATGAACCTGACTGCACATTCACTCCTGCAAGCCCGGTACGAGCAGCCTGTGGGGAAAGGGTGACAGCAGTGCCACCCCACCCTCCCACTGCTGTCCAATGATTCGGTATTCCATTCGTCGTCTGCTCAAAGCTCTCATTTTGCAATACATTTGGATTCACCTGCAACGCCTCAGCCTGATGCGGTAGAAAAGGCAATATGGAGATGAACAGCAACATGACTATACATATGAATACCATTCTTTTGAATACCATTCTTCTGGGGGAGCTAACCATTCTTGGAGCCTCCTGAATAGAATCATTTTTTCGTGGCATTAAGCTCCTCAATCTTCTTCTTTGCATCCTCTTCTGCCTGCCGCAGTGCAGTATTCAAGTCGAGAGCTCCGATTTGTGCTTTCGTCCCGTAACTGGCATATATACCGGCAATTACGGCTTCTTTAGGCGCTTGAGCCGGGATAGGGGCAAATTTGTTGTAGAAGATAGCTCCCCAGTTCTTATCCTTGAAAGCAGTATTCTTGCCAAGCTCCTTCTGGATCGCTTTGTCTTTCAGTACAGGCATAGTACCTAATCGAGCCAATTCTGTTTGGAACTCATTTGAGATCATATAATTTAGTACTTCCATCGCTGCATCCTTATTCGCCGCCATCTTAGTAATACCCCAATAGCTTGGATAGGACGACGACCCTACACCCGGCAGATCCGTGAAGGTAGGCATGGAAACGAAATCCCAATCCATTGTTTTGAATTGCGCTTCCCATACGGTAGCCAGACTGGACACATAATTAATCATGGCAATGTTATTCGACTTCACAAACTCGGTAAAGTCCGGTATTTTATTCGTCGCTTTCATCATGTCTTGCACACCTGCTTCCTGCACAGGGTTCAAGAAAATCGTTTGGAAAAAGCGCTTCCATCTTGCATCTGTATTAATGGTTGGTGCACCTGTTTTAATATCTGTCGAAGGTACGGACAACTGCATCATCCGAACCGAATGGGCTGGTGAATGAGCAAACCCAATATACTGTGTTCCTCCATCATTACGAGTCAGTTTCTTGGAAATATCAGCTACCTGATCCCAAGTCATGCCGTCTTTCGGGTGAGGAACTCCGAATTTATCGAAAAGTGACTTGTTATAGTACATCACAAGGTTATTATTATAGATAGGCAGTGCATACATCTTTCCGCCAGAGACCTGCTTAATCGCGTCAACGAGAGTTGGTTCTATACGGGATAGGTCTACATTGTGTTTCTTAACCAAGTCCGTCATATCGTATTGAATTTCACTGCTGAATGCAGCGTCCTCGAAGTTGCCGATCGTCTGGAAGAAGATGTCGAAGCGCGTTCCAGCAGCAATCAAGTCAGGCAAGTTCGTACCTGTCCCTTTCTGAATATATTTAATTGTATAATCAGGAAACTTCTTGCGCAGCAAATTGCCAAACCGCAGATCAAAGCTCTCTGTAGGGTCTCCATTATTCGAGTAAAAAACGATTTCTACAGGCTCCTTCGGTTTTTGCGGCGTTGCTGCACCAGTAGTTTGATCAGGTTTTGGTGTAGATTCTCCACCTGAACCGCCTGAGCATGCCGACAAAACCGTAACAATCATGATCAATATCAATAAACTCCAGCTTTTATTCTTTCTCATGTTATAACTCCTCTCGAATGTTGTAACTGTTTCCCCTTACTTCATTATGATTCCGCTTTCAATTATGCCTTGCAATCCTCTGTCATCAAACTTGATACCGAACACAGGTCTCTGAAGGTACACCACCTCCTTACAATTGACACAAAACCGCTAAGACTTCAATTAGTAATCGATTACTATAAAAAGCTTAAACGGTCTTCTATCCTTCTAGAGGGTCACCGTTTAGCGTAGAACTACCCATTTCACTTTTCCATCCGCCCAACAAGAGCATATCACCGCGAAACCTTATCTCTTTTACAATCAGTATAGTACACTAAACAATCAAACACAATATTTAATTAAATTTTTAATAATAAGTAGTATTGCCTAAACGTTTAAGTTATTGGCATAATGAAGCGCTCCGGGAATTGAGTCTGGAACGCCTTATCTGTTTCCGCTTAATCCTACATTTGCGACGCTCGATGGTTCGCTGTCACCCCATCGACTGTCAAAGTGTACTCACAATCTACTTCACAGGTTAGCTTGAATTCCTTTTTATCCAAGTCATATTCAAGGGTCGCCACCTTATCTATAGAGTCGAGTACGACCGAGAACAACCGTGTGAACAAATAACCTGCGATCGTTAGCACACCAGATGAAGCCAATTGTACAGGTGAACGATAGTTCCGTCGGTTCTCTTCACTCTCGGTTGCAATCAGAGCCATCATCTCATCTGTCGCATTCCCCCAATGACTTTCAGTCCCCACACCTGGCAGCTCCCTATAACGCACAAGCGCACTCCTGCCTGTTTCAGCAGCCTTGTCAACAAACCTTCTCGAATGCTCAGATGGCACCCGAATATCCGTCTCTCCATGGACGATATAGATCGGAGTGCATAAATTCCCGACCGTCTCAAGACCACTGCGTGACCTATAAGCCATAGCATTCGTATCAGGGCTGCAGCCAATCCATATGTCCAGCTCATCTCGGAATTCACCGACCTTATCCTGATTGTACCAGAGGGCATAGTCAGATATACCACACAATGAAGTAACGGCAGCAAACGTGTCAGGAAATTTGCCGACGATTGCAAGTGCATTGCCCCCCCCACCGCTTCCCGCTTCGAAATAAACGATATTCGGATCGACAATATATTCCGCATAATGGATGCGTGCGTATTCAATCGCATCAATAACGTCGTATAGCTCCCAGCCATTGCAATCCGCTTCGCCTTCGGAGTGAGGCCTGCCGCGCATATCGATTTCAATTCGCAAGTATTCATTGCCAGCTAACGGCTGATCCATAGGTTTAAATCCATGAATACCCATATGCCAGCCATGAGTCCCCGCTACAATGTAACCTGGTTTATCTGGTTTCAATATTCGAGCGGCCAGCTGTATGCCCGGTGTACGTGAGGATTCATAATAGATGAAATCACAGTAAAGAGATGTTTGGTGTACCTTTTCATTCATCTGTTTCTCCAGACGAATCCGATCTTCATATTGCTCGTACGCCATCGGTCACCTCCACAGGTGGATCTAATAATTCGCTGATGCTAACTGGCTTTTCTCCCGCTATTGAGATGTTTGCAGCAGCCCCTATCAGTAGCGACATAGCCCCTGACATACTCCCGGCTTCCTGCCCAAGCGGATCTTCCATCCCACCAACGAATAGCATTTTTCGAAGAAGTTCATCACTTCCACCATGCCCGCCTGCAGCAGCAGGTATTAAGTGTTCCACGGTTTCACCGTTTGGTTTAGTTATATGAATGGAGTATTTATTAGGCCCGTTATATAACTGACTTACTTCCATGCGCCCTTCACTTCCTTGAATAACAGCCCTCCAGCCTTCAAACGGACTGTACGCCACTAACGAATAAGTAAGCATCGCTCCGCTCTGATACTGAACATGAACAGACATGGTATCATATATATTGATCCGCTCTCCGAAGACACACTGATCACGGATATATCCATCTTCTTGCTCTGCTTGTAAGTAATAGCGGTTTACAAAATCATTCTTAGCTATATCAAAATAAAATTCGCAAGACGCCTTATACTCGCATGTCAGGCACCGTTCCCCGCGCTTCTCACGGGTAGGACCGTAGAATACTCGCTTACCGAATGCATGTACATCCTTCGGATTGCTGTCCAGCCACCAGTTGATTATGTCAAAGTGATGGGTCGATTTGTGAACCAGAAGTCCTCCGCTCATCTCCATTTGTGCATGCCATCTACGGAAATAATCAGCGCCATGAGAACGATCCAAAAACCATTCGAGTGCAACGTGATGCACTTCCCCAATAACTTTCTGCTGTAATAGTTCTTTAATTTTGGCCGCATAAGGGACATATCTCATATTGAAAGTGACCTTCAGCGAACGCCCCGTTCTCTTCTCAGTTTCGAGAATTTCCCTGCATTTCTCCGCGTCGATTGTCATCGGTTTCTCTGAAATAACATCGCAGCCCGCTTCCATTGCGGCAATGATGTATGTATGATGAGTCGAATCCGAAGTGGCTACCACTACGGTGTGCGGGCGAACATGCTTCAGCATAGTATCAAAATCATTGTAAATCGGCACGCCTCCGCATTCCTCACTAAGCGCCTTCGCCCTTAAAGTATTGGTATCAAATATTCCTCCGAATCGGACAAAGTCTTTAAGTTCAGTAATAAAAGGCAAGGCAAACATAGCTCGTGCTCGTCCACCTGCTCCAACTAAAGCGATTGTTTTCATACTTGACTCCCCTCATTTCGCTAGCTTAGTAATCGATTTCTTTTTTTCAATCTATCATAGCTTTATTTTTATTGTCAATGAGGTTTAGAAAAAAAAATTAAACGTTTAATCAAATAACAGAAAATAACTTCATACTAGCTCTTGACATGTAATTAAGGCTTATTCTATTATTCAGTTGAATCGATAGAAATCGATTACCGTATAAATAGAAAGTGGTGCATGATCCTTATGGAATCAAATCAAACTGTCCTACAGGGGGTTCATTATCGAACGGGAGAACTGATTGAAGTAAGAATGCATAAGGGGCTTATTACCTCTATCCAGTCTCTAGAACAAGTAACAAATGGCGAGCGCAAGGAATCCGCCTTGCCAATGATTGGTCCAGGCTTGGTCGAACTACAGTTAAACGGCTACAAAGGGATGGATTTTAATACTTTACCCTTTCCGGATGGTACGACAGAGCGGTTGACCCGTGCGATATGGCGGGAAGGTATTACAACTTACCTTCCAACTGTCATAACCAATAGTACTGAGAGAATTGAAGAGGCAGTTCGTACGATTGCACAAGCTTGTGACTCCGATCCAATTACTCGTTCATGTGTGCATGGAATCCATCTTGAAGGCCCTTTTATCTCTCCTGAAGATGGTGTTCGTGGGGCTCATAACAAAGCTCATATACAAGCACCTGACTGGGATCTATTCCAGAGCTGGCAAGAAGCTGCTGGCGGCAACATTCGCATCCTGACGCTTTCACCAGAATGGCCGAATGCTGCACAATTCATCCGCAAATGTACAGATTGCGGTGTCATTGTATCCATTGGGCATACAAACGCTACGTCGAAGCAAATCCAAGAGGCCGTGGGAGTGGGTGCCTCCTTGTCAACACATCTCGGCAACGGGTCGCACTCGATGCTCCCACGCCACCCGAACTATATCTGGGATCAACTTGCAAGTGATGAGTTATGGGCTTGTATCGTTCCTGATGGCTTCCATCTTCCAGATGCTGTAATGAAGGTAGTTTTAAGGATGAAGCGGGATAAAACCATTCTTGTTAGCGATGCTGTCATGCTAAGCGGTATGCCTCCAGGTGAATATTACTACCAAATCGGTACCAAGGTTGTTCTAGAGCCGGATGGTCGACTACACACTGTAGAGAATCCGAATATTCTCGCTGGTTCTGCACAAATGCTGCTATGGGGCATATCTCATCTCGTGAAAGCACAGCTATGTTCTTTTGCCGATGCCTGGGATATGGCCTCCATTCGTCCGGCAATGAAAATCAGCCATCCAGCGCAGAAGGGACTAGCAATAGGTGCTCCAGCGGATCTCATCCTTCTCGAGTGGAATAACGAGAAAGCCTCCCTGATTGCCACGTACAAAAACGGTGTAAAGGTATAAAAAAAGGTTCGAATTTTATCACAATACAGCTAATGGGTTCGATCCCGTGGAAAGGAGAAGCCATTAGCTGTTTGATTTAAAGATGACTGGGTATATTCATTTTCATGGGCAGGCGCTCTACTTGGACTTTGTTATAAGCTTAAGTAAAAATGATTTCAGATCAATGATCCGCAGGTATTGCGGCTTTTGATCTGTTCCAGTAATGATAAGGGGAATCAACGATTCCGCTTGACCAAGAGATCCGTGCGGCGGGTTAACCCGTCTGGCAGCTTTTGAATCCTTTCAAGCGGATTGGACAAAGCACCAAGCGCAAAAAAATCCGGTCCTTGTACAGGAATGGTTCCAGGTAAAGAAGTAGAATCCTGAATCCAGAACGGAATGGATAACGTATGTTCAACCGTACCTCGATAAATCAAGCCATTAATGCTCCCTGATTTCATTCCACGTCTGGACAGGTCTTCATAAATGGTAGGCACTTGTCGGTTCAAATGACTGCCGTTCAAGTTGACTAACGCATCAACCAATGCCAGCTTAACACCATGCTTGAAAACCTCCATCGGTCCAGTTCCATAATTGATGACTTTCTTTTCTTTCATCGAATACCAAATCAAACCAGGTACAGGTTGACCATCTGGATATGTTCCTTTAAGCAAAGAACTGTCAATCGTAACAGACATAGGAAAAGAACTTACCATACCTTTAAAATATTGACCATGCTCGAACAAGAATTGGATTGCGGGAAGTTCTTGGTGTGCTATACCGTTCTACTCGGAAGCACTCGTGCAAAGCGCTGTGGCGCATTTCGATGAGACCGGGATGCGGGTACACGGTATGGATTCCAGGAGGAAGCCCAAACGAATCCGATACCGAAAGCGTGACGGTACAGCGGTATGTGAAATTCCTGAATTAATTAGAAAATGGAGCCCGCAAACACGCACGGCTCCGTTTTTGTTGTTGCAGAATTGATTAGAAATATCTCTCCATAGCAGCAATAAAGGCAGTTTATTGCTGAGTTCGTTAGAAAAATTTAGAGCGGTTTTTGATGAATATTCATTACTGCATAAATGTACAGCGAATCAGTGTAATAAAAATTATTTCTCCCGCCGCCCGCGGTATTAAATCCGCACTGGTACGCTATAGCCTCAAGTAAAGTAGACTTTCCAGAACCATTTTCTCCTACGAAGAAGGTTACAGCGCTATCGAAATCCAATGTGTCCATTCCACTAATTGCTGGAACTGTGAAAGGGTAAGTTATTAAATCTGTAATTTTTCTTTGAGAAGGGTTACTCTGCGTAAAAACAAATAAATACACTCTCCATCTATGCACCAAATGCAGCCGTTCATTCGGTCCTTTCACTCAGGTTTTACAACTTCAGTTTAACAGGTTGTTCGCAAACGATGCTACCTTACTTGAATAAACAAAGAGGAACTCTGTCAACACAGGCTCCTCCTATAGTTCTCTGTAGTTAAATTTATCCATCAAAGCTTTCGGATTTTTTTGAGCAATAGCTTTATTGTCAATTAGGAGTACTCGCTCCGGGACGTTCGCTCACCGGAACTCTACCTTTCTTTACACTTCCCTCTATGCTCTGCAGAGAAGCTATAATCGTGGCTCCTACAAGTAGAATTCCACATATGATCACGCGAATCGAGGAAGCATTACCAAGCAGGACATAATCCAACACGGCTGTTACGGCAGGCTCCAGACAGAACAGGATCGATACCGTCACTGGCGACAGCCTGCGTTGACCGAAGACTTGAAGTAGATTGGCCGCAATCGATACGAACACGATCATATATAATATTCCTAGGAGCGTCATCGGCTGGATCAGCAATGTATGCAACGCCAAGCCACCCGGACTTACGCAGGCATAGACGATCGCCGACAAGGTGAAATAAACTGCGCAGCCCGCTACGCCCAGGAAGGAGACCTGTATGACCGATGCACGCTCTGTCATAAGCATCCGGTTTGTAATTACGATAGAGTAGGCATAACCGAGCATGCCGATCATAGCCAGACCGTCCCCCATCTGTACGTCGCCGTCTTGAGGTCCCAGTAGCAGTGCAATGGCGGCTAGTGCGATGCCGATCGCCCATTTTTCGACGCGAACCGGCTTACTCCTGTCATGGATCCATCGCAGCAACGGAACGACACCGATAATGAAACTGTTAATGACAACTACCCTTGTCGGCGTCGTATACTGTACCGCATAAATAGAGAAAAAACTAAGGACAAAATTGGCCAAACCGAGTCGCAACAACCCAATCTTCCAGATCGAGATCGGAATCGCCATAATGGAGCGATAGAAGCAAATGAAATAGATTACGGCCACTGCAGTATACCTCCAAAATTGGAAAAGCATCTGAGGGTAATCCGTTGTTGCCGCCTTCATCACAATATAGGACATTGCCCATATCAATACCGCTCCAAGCAAAGCCAAATACCCTTTCAACTGACATTCCCTCTTACCAGCCTTTTCATCTTTTACATCCTCTCCTGCAATCTATGTTGTATGCAATAACAAGCCTCTTTTTAGCGCTCACCGAAGCTCGTCTTACCTTCCAGTCTATTGCTCATTTATCTTTAATAGTGACACAGTTCTCGCCTATTCACCATTAGAATAGATTGTCTTATGCCTAGTCAATTCTATCCAAAAGACAGTCTTCAGTTGCCATTCGGAAATAGGGTAAGGAACTTGTCACTGACTTTGACAAGTTCCTTACCCTATAATAGAAAAAGCTATATCCTTCCTTTTAAACGAACTTCGCCATTTCCGCCGTCTTCTCCTTAAGGAATGTTTCAAATTGTTCCATGTTATTAAACCGATTAATTTCGACTCCTTTGGTTCGGAGATAGCTTTCTAAAAGAGAACACAAGCGTTCCACGGCTGCTTGTAGTTGCGATAAATCGTGAGAATTGAGAAGAACGACTATTTCAGGGAGCCCTATCTGTCTGTAAATGTCCTGATAAGCTGAATCGGCCGTCAAGTTGCAGGGCCATTGCCCCGTTTCGGCAAAATATAGAAAGCGGGCGATTTCATCCTGCACATGGATTGCATTGAAAAAAACCGTATCGTAATCGTTCATTTCGCAAGCCGTGATGATTTTGTCTAAAACCCCTTTTTCCTCTTCGTAAAAGCCTTTCATTCTATCCTGGTAAGAAGGAGCGCTAGAATGCTTTTCTTTTTCAGCCAGCACCAATTCAAGGGTATCCGCTGTCAGTTGCTCACATGCCTGTAGGATGTCGTTCGCCATGCAGCCTTGCATAATTGTGTGCATTAACGACTCCAAGCGAGCGGGCCTTAACGGAAGTTGCAGTATTTGCTCCTTGTTTTTGCCAAAACCTTTTGTGAAGTAAGTTCGATTTAACAGCGCAAGACTTTGCAACACTTTCGTTAAAACCCCGTGAGCTTCTGTTCGGTAAAAAGTAATATTATCCGAATCGCCAGCTCGGCCCAGCTTATACAAGTGCAAATAAACATTACGTAGTTCCGCCTCTGCTTTCTCCACCAGACTTCGTGTATTTTCCTGCATCTGCACATTGGAGATTGTATCACGCAGCCCCATGAATCGTTCCCGGTCTTCGTCTGAGCGAACATAAAGCAATTTGCAATCGGCGATAATCGTGGTTTGTGATTCTTGAAAAGAGGCCATTCTTTCCGCGCGCTCCCAACTGATTGGCCAAAAGTCAAAACTTATATCATCAATAATAAACTGGATACTTGCGCGGTAACCATTAGATGAAGCGGGAATGAAAAAAAAGTCCAAGTCAGATCGCCTTGTAGCTGTTCCTTGCGCATATGACCCGTAATAAGCAATTATTGCAATGTCGTCCGGACAGTTGGACCTGATATGATCTACAAGAGTTTCCGAAACATCAAACACGTTCAACACTTCTAAGCCCCCCCTTAATTCTAATAATGCGCATGTACTAATAACTGTTTAATATAATTAAAATCAATTGATTGGTTTTTAGATATATAGAAAAAACCTTTATATCTTATTGTATCATTTGAGTTAATAATCAGTTCCTTGATGGCTTTTCCTTTATGGTTGTAAATCGTTGTTTTGAAGCTATAACCCATATACCCAAATGTAAGCTTACCTTTTTGAAAGGTAATATTGTTTAAATTATTGATAATATAATTAATATCCGATTCATCCTTAATTTCTAATTCGTATCCTGTGTTTCCATCAAAGACAGTAATTTTTGAAACTTTTGATGGTTCTATATTCACAACATTATGTGGAATATATGTAAGCCCAAAAGCTAATAGCAACAATAAAGGTATAGCTAATGTAACGAGTATTCGTTTTTTCAAATCATATCCCTCCCAACTCCGGAGCTTGCTGCTAAAGCCATTCCGCATAATAAACCGAGCATAATCTTTGGGTTATATAGTAATTAACGCCAAATAATTGAGAGTGTTGCGTCAGGATCCAAAATAGTTGAACTATTGATATTCGTTAGAGCTCGATGACGTTTTTTTATTTGCAATTTGTCTCTCAATTATAATTGTTAGCAATCTAGAAGAAACGATAGCATCATCTATAGGTTAAAATAAAATGGACACATAAAATCTAGAAGGAGTTGTTTAATTAGATGAATGGAACAAATTTTAGTGTTGTGGAAGCGGGTTCTTTTGGTGGTCTTCTAAGTGTGACAGAGGGTCCTTCTGCAGGCAAGTACTTCCTGAAGGACAGGCTTGGACTAACTGGCATGGAAGTTTCACTTAACCAACTACCGGAGGGAGCGGCCGTCCCGTTCTACCACACACATCGTGAGAATGAGGAGCTATTCCTTTTCATAGGAGGCTGCGGTCAGTTCCAAGTGGATGGACAGATTTTGGAAGTCAAGGAAGGAACAGCAGTTCGCGTAGGACCTGAAGGCGAACGTACGCTCCGCAATAACGGTACTGGGGATTTGTATTTCATTGTTATTCAAGTCAAAGCGGACAGTCTCCGCCAATGGGTGATGACTGATGGCGTCATTCTGGATAAACCGGTGACCTGGCCGGAATAGTGATTATATGTTTGAAAAGCAAAACGAACAAGCTCAAATCAAATTAAGGGAGAACAAGAAGGCCGTAGTGTGCGTATCACTCTACGGCCTTCCCGACTCATATATAGATTTTACGATATTCTGCCCCGATCGTAAGAAGCTCTCTCTCAAAAAGTTTCATAGCAGGTAAATACGAGCACTTAACGCAGAGAGGCTACCGTTCATCTTTCTGCGGTAGCCTCCTGGTGTAGTGTATTATGAATTTTTATGGACTATAAACTCAATTACAGGATAAGAAATTATGTTTCTATCCCGATATGTATTTTGAATCACGTCACTATTAGCACTTATAATTCCATTTTGAAGAATCACTGTTTTAAAGCCTCTTTCTTTTGCACCATTATAAGTGAATAGAACACAATGCTCTGCTGCAAAACCTGCCACAATAACTAGACCAATTTCCTGCTTTAATAATATCTGTTCTAATTCTGTCTTCCAAAATGCATTTGATGCTTCTTTAGTTATCTTGATATCTTTTTGTTCAACTTTGATCTCCGAGATGATATCGAGTAATTCAGAGTTAAGATCTTCTGCTCCTTCAATATCCTGAATATGTATAACACAGTGATTTTTTGAACGAAGTAGGTCTGCGACATAGTTTATGTGTTCACATGCACTTTCGACATTAAGTTTTTCTCTTTGATCCTGTAAAAATATTTTTTGCATATCTACAATTAGTAATCCAATTTTCATTGTAGGTCTCCTTATTCTTTTATAGTTTTTAATTCGCGAAGCAACTAAACATCCCCTATAATCCCAATTCAATTATGACGTCCATTAGCTAAATACAAAGTGCTTATTGATTGATCTGTGAGCTATTGTCCTTTGCTAATCCAAAACGTAACTCGGCTGCCTCTCGCGACAGTCCCGCCCTGTATAGGCTCTTGCTTGAATACAGTTCCTGCTGCCTGTTGATTGACTTCCAAATAGTACGTATAGCGGAGCCCTGCCGCCAGCGCCTGCTGTTCTGCGGCCTCCTTAGTCAGTCCAGTCAAAGCAGGTACGACCACAGTTTCAGAAATGGCGGGCTGCGGCGTTTTTAGTTTCTCGTCTGGTTTTGGCGTCTGCGATGGGGAAGGCTGCTGCTCATTTTTCGCTGATACGGCTGGAGTTGGTGATGAAGGTTCCCCCTTAAGGTCTATTGTTCCATAGAGCAAGGCGAATACTCCCGCGAATACGGCTACACCGAGTAATGACAGTGATAGTCCCAGCAGCAGTTTTTTACTAAGTTGTATGAGACGCCATCTTTGCGTTGGGCTTTCCGTTTCGTTACCATGTTCCGGCTGAAAGCTATACTCGTCCTGCACGGGTAGCTCAGGATCCAGTGCATCGGATTTGGTTGAATCGACACTAATGTTCTGCGCTTTTAATCCATCCATCAAGCTGTCGAGACTATGAACAAAAGCAGCTAATGAGAGACGTTCATTCCACGCATTTGTAATAATGGTGACTGCGGCTTCTTTCTGGTTGGCAAAAGGAATATCACCAAGAGACCGACGAAGTCGGAGCTCGAATGATTCAGCCTCTATCGGCACATCCATCCTTCGGGTTACAAGCTGGACGAACAATAAGCTGAGTTTTTTTGACATGCGCAGATTTTGCTCTGGCTCCGGGTTGTCCCATGTGTTGATCACGTTGATTGTTCGATCGCCAGTTATCCAAATATTGTTCGGGGCCAGCGAGAAATTCAAAGACCGCTCTTCGGCCGCATCCAGCATGCTTCGAGCGAACTGTATTATCATCGCCAACGCTTCCTGAAAGGAAATCGAATCGTTCAGAATGAATTGGTCCAAGATGCAGCCTGCTTTATTATTAATGATGACATAGATAAGATCGTTAACGACCTCAATGTCCAGGATGTGCATAAAATGAAGATTTGTGAGTTCATGAGCGGATTTTCCGATCTTGCGGATATATTCCTCGACAGAGGTCTCATCTAGAATAGGGACTTCATATATGAACACATTTCGCTTCAGCGACAAGTCTTCTCCTATAAATAAGCGGCCGTGGTTATGCGGCGCAATGAATTCCTTAAGTTCATACCGGTTTGACTTCATCATCATTAGAATCACCCAATTTCTACATATTCCATAGTATTCGGAATGAGAACATGTTTTAGGTTGCAAAGGGTCCGGTTTGTTGAGCAATTTGCGCGTTAACGCAGCGAAGGCTGCCAATCATCGGGTGTATTTTGTTACGCTCTCGTTACCCGTCAGTGGAATATTTCTGATTTAAATATTTCTTTAAGTAGATAGTATTTGCTGGATTTAAACTCGGAAGATCGGTCAAATCAAAAAAACGTACCTCATGTGATTCGGTTGGATCGTTCACTAATTCTCCTGTGTACTCTTTGCTAAGATACAATGCTGTTACCGAAAACAATTCATCTCCATTTGTTAGTTTGAGATAGAGATCTGGACCAGAAAATAGATCCAACATGGTTAAACGTTCTATTCTGAAGCCAGTCTCTTCGTACACTTCCCTAGTTGCAGTATCCTCTAAGGACTCCCCTGGCTCCATAAGACCGCCAGGTAATCCCCAATTACCATCTCTGCGATGTTGTAAAAGAATTTGTTGGTTGTCATTTTGAATGATAACCACTGCACCAACTAAAATTAAAGGTCTTGTTCCAACTAAATTACGTAATTCACGAATATATTCGCTCATACAGTCACCCCCGAATGGTTTCACATCAAAATGATAACATAAATAATATTCAAGATATGAGTTGTTCATAACACAGATAATTTGAACATCAAAAAACATCGCCTACAAGGTGCGATGTTTTAACAATCATATTCAAATAGTAAGCCTAGCCACATTCGTTGGTAATAGAACGATTCCCCATGGCTGACAGTGAACGTTAATCTCTGATTACGATAGGGGTTTTCGTTTATCTATAAAGTTTTATTTTGCCGAAGATGCTTCTATGAAGCCGCAAGAGTTATGAGAGCCATCACAGAAAGGTTGAGTTTTGGAATGGCCACAGCGGCAAAGAGCGATCGAATCCCCTGTTTGAAATGCTGCTCCATTACCGTCAACGAATTCGAATTCTCCTTTAATTACAAAAGGACCTTTATCATATTTGGTGATGTTGGTTTTAGACATGATTCTTTTCACCTCCTTCAATGTAGTTTCAAAGTCAACTGTTGACTACGCAACAAATATAACAACAAAAAGTTGCTTAGTCAACAATTATTTTGTTGCGTGAGCAACTACACTGATGTATATTGAATGTAACTTATCGGAAGGGGTGGCATACGTGGAAAAAGTTACGGAGCATGAACTCTCTGCATGGAGAATTTTTATTAAAACTCACGCAATGATCATTGAAAAGATCGAACAAGATTTGGCTGAGCAAAAACGGGTTCCGCTCACGACATATGACGTCTTAATAGCTTTGTATGAGGCACCTGACCGAAAGCTGCGTTTAGGGGAATTGAATAAAAAAGTGGTTCTAAGCAAAAGCGGATTAACGCGATTGGTTGACCGGTTAGAACGGGAGGGATTGATTCGAAGGGAAAAGAGCGAAGAAGATCGGCGAGGCGCTTATGCAGCACTTACGGACGTAGGCGAAACAGAATTGCGTAGAGCATGGCCTGTTTACGCGAGGGGGATCAAACAGTACTTTGCTGCGCAGCTTTCAGAAGGTGATTTGCAATCTCTTCATACCGCATTAGAAACTTTAAATAAAGCTATGAAATCCCAGAAAGAGGCGTCCTCTTGAACGTAAATGCTTTCGTTGAGTATGTTTTGTTGGCTGATGATCCAATGACCTTTGTGACACGAGAGGTACCTGGCATCTACTTGGAAATTGGAGGTATTCCGGGCGATCGGCATTATGGTATTCTCCGTCCTGCGGATTCCCGGCAAAAGATCTACCCTCGAGGCACGATGATAGCAAACCGGCGTCAAATCAGCATCGTTTCATATGAAGAATGCTCGCAAATCGCCGGACTAATGGGTCTTCCGGCAATAAAGCCGGAATGGCTTGGTGCTAACATTATGGTAAGCGGGATTGAAAAGTTAACTGAGCTTCCGCCTGGTGCCCGAATTCTATTCCCGGATGGAACAGGCCTGATTTGTGAAGGAGAGAACCTGCCATGTGTAGGACCTGGAAAGGTAATTGAAAGCTTTTATAATCAATCAGGTCTTCATCGCAAATTCGTGCCGGCAGCTCATAAATTAAGAGGCATCGTCTGTTCAGTAGAACGGGAAGGACGAATAAATAAAGGGGATTCAGTAAAAATCTTACGTGGTTAAATCAGCGCAGCGTATAGAGTTGTCCTAAACTCCGGAGCGAAGAAAGGTAAACAATCGTCACAATACTTGATGCAGAAAAGGCCACTTTTTGATTTAGGTGGCCTACTTTAGATAATGCAATCCAACAACGTTTTTCTTATATATTTTACTGTAATGGGAAACACACAATCGTCCGTTGCTTACAACAATTTATCCGGCTTCAGAGCTTGACATTATTCTGTACAAACCGTCCGGCCCTTTGACGGGTTCCGCGTAGGTTGGCCCTCCCTGCGCTTGCCAGGCAACCCACTCATCGCGAGTCGGATCGTACCTATAGTAGCGCTCGTCTTCGATTTTGATCATCAGTTCTTTCCCCCACGCGAACACAATGCCCTGGCTCGGAGGGTTCGCGATCTGCTTCTCCGTCTTGCCCGGTTCCCAGTACGCCCATCCGTCCGGCCGGATGATAGGTATGCGCTCCGCCTTGTCGACTGGATCCGCCACGTAACGTTGCAAGTAAACACCATCGGAAGTTGCCAGCCGAACGACCCCTTTGGCAGATAATACCGTATTCTGGTCCGTCACCAAATCCGTAACCGGCGCGCCCATCTCTGTTCGCGTCCAGTAAACGCCTTTGTCCGTCGGCGTCACCGTCAAATCCAGCATCGAATATTTGCCGACAAGTACCGTCTCCGTGAAGTTCCTTTGTACGTGACTTGACGCCATGTCCACGAACGTAATCGCTTTGGTCATATCTGTACGGTCGCGATTCTCATAAGCGACTACGTACAACCGCTTCCGAATCGAATCCCACTCCGCGAAATTGATGTTATTGCTCTCGTCATCCGCATTATCCGTAATCGTCCGTCGGGTCATCGCAGTTGTGTCGTATGTGTATACCCCATAGAAGGACGCGTACAACAGAGTGTCCGAATTGATCCATCGGATGGGAGCATTATTTGGCTCTATGGTCGAGTAAAATAGCTCTTCTATGATTAGAGGCGGTTGCTCACCCCGTTCCAAGACGAATGCATAGCTCCACCCGTCTCCGTCTCCCATTGAAGGACCAAGACTGATGATGCCTACATATTGCTTTTTATCCGGTGAGAATATCAGTTGCTCATAGTACCGATCCCTCGTCCCACCTCCGACATCTGCTCCTGTCCCACCTACTTTCCAAGATACTGCTGGGGTTCGTTGAATGTGCATACTACCTTCCCGATCCAGGGTATTGCCGCTTACAGCCTGCAATTGATCGATACGAAGTATTTCATCCCTTGTTCCATTCCTCAACGAATAACCGGGATCAACCAGATCGATCCGAAGATGGGTATCGTCTACCCATTCCATGGGCAATACTGATTTCGATCCGTCAAGGGCGGTCGGGAACGAACGTTTCATCGTCTCTGTGAATGCGAGCGTAACGGTCTTCGCATCTATAGGCACCAGCAGACGGTTTCCATATTCCCGGGCTCGAATGTGAAGCATTTCCGGTTGGTATTGCCCGGATGGCGAGACCGGCTTAAACGTTAACGGAGCCATGCGGCTCACCGTGACCGGCGGCAAATCCCCCATTCGCAGCACGAAAGACGCCCCAACGGCCTGTGTGCGCGACAAGCGGAACTGTTTGGGCGACCGTTCATTTCGCGACCAAGTCTCTTTCACACCATTAAGAGTGATTTGATCTAACAGAGCTTGAATTTCTAGTTCCGTTGTATTGGAGAAAGTAATAACCAATGAGGCTCCTTCCAGGTGATGCACAACTTTGGTAGGTTCTTTGGGGAAATTGGCCCCTCTCCATGACGTTACCTGCCTGCCCGACCCATTGACTTGCTCGCCGAAGAACACGTCCTCGAGCTTCTCACGAAACGAGAGCGGAGCTGTCGATGGGGTTACGGTTGGCGACGAAAGTAAAGTTGCAGGAACTGGCGTAGGTGGGATTGTCATGCTTGTATCTACTGTAGAGGAAGGCTGTGTAATGGAGTTGTTAGCGGGTGGGTTCTCCTCCTCGCATGCGGTGATAATAACAATGAATAGTATTAGTCCTACAACGAACCTTGCTTTTTGCCATCCCACAGCTATCCCCCCAACTGGAATCGATTTACTATTTAAACGCAACTTGTAGGAAATGGTTGCAGTATTCTCGCGTTCCCGTCGGTGAAGTTTTGGCATCCCAGCGTATCAGAAAAATACCTAAATGGAAAGCGGATCCTCATAGGCCGGCTCTCAATGCCGCTATCTATCCCGACTTAATCGGATTAATTCGGGGTTCTCCAAAAAGAACCAAACACACCCGTGACAAGCCCAATTAGCCCTATAAAAAATCCAAAACCAGCATAGCCGTCAAAAGCTAAAACTACTATCACTCCAAATAATGATATATGAACGCCTAAAACTTGAATTTGAATAGCACTCGGTCGGATAAAGTTCAGGATTATTCCAACGTAAAACAATATAGTAACAAATAAAATAAGAACCGTTAAAATTAATAAACCTAGACTAGCCATTTCCTGCCTCCTTTGAAAAACGGATACCCAATTTTTGCGCAGGTTATGGCAGCCTGCAATTAACGATTATTTCGATCAAGGGATACTTTGTACATGCCGACCGAGGACTGCGGAGATATCGCCAATATTTGCTGCTCTGTCTCCCATCGTTTCCAAGTATTAGTCTGTACGTCATATTGATAGTACTCCGTGTCCTTCCATGCAACCGGTTGATTACCCGCAACTCGTATAAATCCGGGGGCTAGGGGAGCCGCAATAGGCCCTTCATCACCGTAATTCCATACCCACAGTTTCTGATAGGCTTGATCCCCGACTTGAAAAGAATAGTGATCCTCGAGAAGAAAGACGATCTTGTCATCCGCATAGTGCACCTGTCCGGGAAGCACCGTCTTGCTGCCTTCTCTGCTCTCATAAATGGTTAATGGCCAACCTTCCTCCTGCGTAGTTGTGCGGAAGACACCTCGTTGCAAGGGATTAACAGTCATTCTGTAAGCCATAAAGCCATTACTCGTTCGGATAGCAGCTGTTCGCAATTGTTCGAATATTGCAGGCTTTTCCAGCCCATTGTATACAAAAGAATTTACTACCACTCGATCTGTATGATCTATTGTTTCTTCATACTTTTGCGTCATAACATGGAGTTGTCCGGCAATACGGTCAAAGGTGACGGTATGATACCCGCCTTCCTCATTTTCACGATTCATTAAAATCCTCCGCTCCCCTGTGGAGATCGTATATTCATATATCCTTGCATAGTCTGCATATAGAATCCGGTTATTATCTACCCACTGTACAGGTGAGCCTTGCTGCAAAATATTCAGATAGATTGAATTTTCAATATATACCGGTGCTTGGCCCGACTCTTCCAAGATCAATGCATAGTACAAACCATCTCCATCACCATCGGGACGTCCGATCGCCACTGTACCCACATATTTATTGCGATCTGGAGAATGAATGATCGTTTCATAAAACGAATCCCTCGGAGACCAGCCTACTCGCTCCCCCGATCGAATATCTCTCCACTCTCCTGCATGAACCTGACGAATACTGAGATCCCAGTCATAGCCCCCAGTATAATTTCCACGGATTGAACGAAAACCCATTAGACCCACACCATTCTCTACTCGTTCGTGTCGACCAAACTGTATGTGGTCCTCTAATTCCAAACGGTATCGCCGATTATCCAACCACTCCCCCTTAGGCATACCTGTGGATGTGGATTGATCCATTTCTTCTGAAAATATCAAGGTTATCCGGGTATCCCGGTTGGAAACTAGAAGAGCTCTCATAACCGGGTTCTGATCATAGATTCCTTCCAAAACGATAGATTCATCTTTCAACTCCGAGGTGTCAACAGTTAATTGAAGCGGCTCCGCTTTCACAATCCGAATAGGCGGTATATCTCCCAGTGTAACCGTAACCGCATCGTCCATCTCGGTAAACCTCAACACAGCTCCCCTTTCATCGATATCCAATTTGGTTTGAGTTCTACCTGCTATAGTAATTTGTGAGAGTAGTAGCTCCTTCCTTATTCGGTCAAGTTCAATGAAATCGACTCGAATACTAAACTCCTCCATATGACGTACGATAGAATAAGGCTTATTGGGCAATTCACTATTGCTAAGCATTCTGAATGTATATCCCATCGTGGCATTACTTTGTCCAAAAGACAACTGTAGTATAGAGCTGCGTAAGCTAAGCGCTTGATCCGTTGGAGTAGGACTCGGAGTTCGAGTAGCAAGGGGAGTTTCCTCAGGGATATGCAGTACCACATTCGCAGAATCCTTGCTACCGTCTACATCTCCCCCTTGGACTTCATCTTTGCAGCCAACCAGCAGAACCATACTGACTACAATAAACAGAAAAGTCCAGCAACGCATATAAGGTCCCCTCTTCTCATGTATGTTTCTAATGTAATATTTTACCACTACTAATTAGACGTTCACTCATGATAAAAGGTTTCCAAAGTTCGAAATCTTAAGCATTACTACTCATATAATTAATTTTTTCTTATCCGCTTCTCAATAAAATCATAAACATTCAAAATTTCTTCTTCATAATCCCTGTTAATCTCAAAATAATCTACACCATTTTCAGCACATTTTTTTCTAAATTCATCATGTTCATTGATAAACTGATTGATCGTTCGATCTTCAGGAGAGTTACGATTTTCAATCGCATTTCTGTGTTTAACTATATCTGATGTGAAGTTTTCATTGATATAGTACAGCTATTACCACTTATCAATATGACCATAATGTAATTTTCATCCTTGTACTCCATATTTTCCATCCACCCATTGTAATCACCAATCCAGACGTTCTTTAAGTGAACTGATTTGTGCGATATGATGTCGACCGTGCCAAGCAAATCTTTGAGCTGCAACATTGAGACTCATGACGCCGTGAGTGGGACTCGTAAATGTCCTTTTATAATCAGTGGGGCTTAATGAACAGAGTAACGCTGCAAATCGACTATGTAACGATTCAAGCAGAATCAATGATGTTTCAACAGGTGTGTTTCGATAATCGCTCAGTTCTGCCCACAAATCTTCTCTATACGTGCTTGCAGTAGGGTTATCTTCAGTTAATGCTTTCTTGAAACGAATAAAGGCGTTCATATCGTTATCAGCCATATGGTGAACTACCTGTAGGATAGTCCAACCCCCAGGGCGATATGGTGTATGTAGTTGCTCCATAGTTAGGTTTTTCACATTCAGCCGAAGGATTTTTGCTATCTCTGATATATCCTGAATCGACCTGTTACGTTGTTCTGGAGTGGGATTATGTATGGGTTGGAATTGCCCAATGGGATAACGAAAATGGTCTTCCATTTAATCAGCCCTCAAATGAGTTATTTGTTACTCTCGAATTCGAGAAACATCAGTTAATTTCCTTTATATTCGAACGATGCGTTGCTAAATCCCAAATCAACCAAATGAAAAAGGATGAACACTATGTTCATCCCTCCTACTTATCTTTCTCGATCTCTGCGGCAGGAAACTGCCAACCCTGCAACATGTGGAATTCACGGTAAAGCTGCAACAGCTCGGACTCCCGTTCCATGATTAGACGGGACAGCTCCTCGATCCTGGGCGCGCCATCCTGCTTAACGGTTAATTCCGGCTTCAAGTCAACGGGTTCATATCCAAAACTCTCGACGACCCAGTGATCGGCTTCCGAGCGACCCTGCATACGATACACTTCCATATATGTTTCGAAGATGTCATTGACTAGCTTCCGTCTTTCCCAGCTCATGATGCCCATTGCATCCTTCGCTCTCGATACCGCCAGCATGAGTTGAAAATCGTTAAGCTCTCCCCGCACCGCTTCAACCCTGTTGATCTCCTCGAGCAAGAGCGGGTACACCATTTGAAACTGCTTCGCTGCCTGTATCATGTCTCGTTCTGTGATAGAGGAGTGGTCCACTTGACTTCATCCCTTCTGAGTGTAGTGAACGGTTAGACTCATTTTCCGTTCATAATACGTTTCTCTCACACTATTCGTAGCCCGCACTCTGTTTTAGTTGGTTACCTTCTCAAATTGACCACCAAACCGAGTCTCAGTAAGCAAAGCCAAATAACCGATTAACAGACGTCCCCCCTTTGCTTGCTGGTAAGGGATAGACAGTCTTAATTAATCGGATTGAGTGGTAGAGATCGGTGTGTTCGCCCTCACATCAACCAGTAAGTGCATAGACGTTTAGACAATTTCGCTTTTAATGAAAGGTTCTCGAGAGCAACCTTAGCAAATCATCATCTTTAATAAGCCGTGTTCTGCCGTCGAGTCGGAACGTATCTGTCTCATTGTAATAACGTGAATCTGCTAGGCTGGTGTTCATGTAAGCTATCTTCATTTCGTATGGACCCGGGATCGAATAAGGATTACACTCCTTCCTGCGACTTACCGCCTCCTTGACTGATTCACCTATCTCCGCATAAACTCTTTTGGGGGCCTTAAGCAAACCCGAGTGCCTGCCCCTCCCTTTTTTTGTTTCATAGGTAAATACTGTGCCCAGTTGGCGTTTCGCTTCCGCACATGTTTTATCATCGCCGGAAACGAAAATAACCGGGACACCGTGCAGTCCGAACAGCAGAGCTTCAAATCCGATTTCGCCGATTGGCGAACCGTTAAGCTCAAGACCATAAATATCAGCTAAGCTCCAAGAGTGATCCAAGATGGCCCCCTCAGTACCCGCCATGCCATGATACCCGATCAACATTGCTCCATCGAAGGTGGTGTCAATACCTGTAAAGCGATTTGACATTGACGATGGACCGAGGACGTAGGATGCTGCGGGATGTAATCGGTCATATAGAAAGTTAAAACCTGAGGAATGAGCATCCTTGACGATGATCTCCGTCGCTCCTGCTTGTACTAATGCCTCTACAACGGCGTTCACTTCATCCGTCAGCAGCTGCCTCGTTTCCTGATACAAGTATTCTCCACGTATGATCTGTTCCCTGTAAGCTACTCCCGCAATCCCTTCCATATCCACGCTGACGTAAATTTTCATCTCTTTCATCTCCTGCATTTTATGCTTTTAATTTTAATAGTGACACAAGCCTAACGTATTCACCATTAGAATAAATTGTCTTATGCCTAGTCAATTCTATCCAAATTTTTTGCTCGAGTTGCAGTTTCGGCCTCCCTGAACGCAAAAGAAATAGGGCTGCACCAGCCCTATTCTTCCATTGTACATTTCTATTGTAAGTCTTGCTCTGGCTCTGGTTAGGATTAGCCTTCTTCAACTTAGCAGCTGACCATCCATAAGACGCCGTATTTATCTTCCAGTTGCCCGAACATACCGCCCCAGAATACCGGTTCGAGCGGATGCATCACTTTGCCGCCTGCTGCAAGGTTATCAAACGCTTTTCGGCCTTCGGCTCCAGATCCGAACTCCAAACTGAGATTGATGCCGTTCCCGGGTGTAATGGGACCGAAGGAATCGGACATGAAGATGGTTACCCCTCCGGCAATCAGACACAAGTGCATGACTTTGTCTTTGATCGCATCATTCGACTCTGGAGACTCTCCATACGTCATGACGGACTGAATTTCCCCGCCGAGCGCTCCAATATAAAACTCCGCTTGAGCTCTGGAATCCTCCGAAAATAAGTAAGGTTTAAGTGTTGCCATAATCCATCATCCTTCCATCAGTTATTGGGTATGTTTGTTCCCATTATAGCAATACTGAAGGGGTGGGATTTCTTATGGATTGCTGTGTTTTGATCGCAGGAGATAAAAATTATAGTCACTTAACAAAAATGCTTTATGCCCCAAGAATATTGGATATCCCATACATATTTTGACCCGTTCAAAAGCAACCTAATAATTATTGTTAATAACTAGGGGGCTTTGAAAATGAGTAACTATAAGCGGATTATATGTAATATCGTTTTAATCGGAAGTTTATTATTACAAACGGCATGTGCGCAGAATTACAAAACGAAAGATAACTCCGATGGAGTAAGGAATATTCAACCCTTCACTGCAAATGTAACCGATGAGCGAATTACGCTTGCTTCTCACCAAGGTCAAAAGTATGTTCGAATTCAACCTTTAGCAGATCTTTTGGGATACCAAGTCAAATTTGACGAACAAAACAAAACCATTACCATTGGTGATATTGACCCTTATTATCAATTAACATTGGATTCTTTATCCGCTCAAAAAGAAGAGGAAGATATTCAACTTACAGAAGCTCCAACCATGATCGAAAATCAACCTTGCATCCCAATTTCCTTGCTATCGGATCTTTTTCAACAAGATCTTAATTATGAAGTTGAGGATAACAGTATTGTCTTACATCCCACCTCCAACGAAACTATAAGCATTGAAGATGTGGAAACAACTGAGGAACCGAATCAGCAAGAACCTTTCTTTCAAGACGATCCAGATGACCCATTCAAGGGAGAGGATCCGGAAGTATGGAAGGAGTCAGATGCAGAAAGTGTTTGGAATGATGATATACTTAATGATGAAAGTATTACTGCATTAAAAAACATCAACATGAATGCTTTAATAAAGAGAGCTAGACAATACATGGGAGTACGTTATGATTTTGGAGCCGGTCCATATCTACGAACCAAACGCTTCGACTGCTCATCGTACACTCAATACATTTATGGAAAATATGGGATTAGTTTAAAAAGAGTATCTAGAAATCAGGCAAGACAAGGCACATTTGTGAGTAGAAAAAAATTGAGAAAAGGGGATTTGGTGTTCTTCTCTGTTCCAGGTCGGTTTAAGTCAAACAAAACGGTTGGACATGTTGGCATATATATTGGTAACGGAAGAATGATTAACACTTATTCTAATAAAAAAGGTGTCCATATTGCTGCAATCAACAAAGGATACTGGTCAAAAAAATATATTACTGCCAGACGAGTGGCTTATTGATATCTGATCTATTCACACCAATCACTCAAATTTTCTGAGTTATTTGAACAAAAAAAATGCAAGCATTATGTGCAAAGTCCACATAAGCTTGCATTTTTTTACTTTGAGTTGTTCTTCCTTGCAACAAAATTATCTAATTTCTTTTATCTGACGTTTAAGTATGTAAGTATTATCATTTTCCTTCACAGCCAGCTCCCAACCCTGATCTCCCAGAATATTGAATACTCTAGTCAAAGAGATGTCATTGAACGATGGAAGTTCGGCGTCTTCATTTATATAGTACTTAACTCCAAACTGATCAGTTTTTTTAATTAATACAATATATTCATACTTCGTGAAAGTATTTTTAATAACAGTAAACTTTAACATCTTACCACCCTCCACCATTCCAATATCTGTATAAATAATAGACGTTTTTAATTAGAAATGGTTGCACAATTCTATTAGTTCCGTCAGGATCTCACTATTACTACTGTATCGTTGTTTATTAAGTCGCCGCCGACGCACGCTGCCTTTTCTGAATCGCATGCATGCCCATAATCACCGCTACAAGTTCGTAAGTATCCAATAATTCGGATTGATTATCCAAGAGAAAGGCACCTGATGAAAACCAGCCATTTACTTGTTCAAAACGAGCGACAAGCGCACTGTTTTCGTCGGAGATATCATACTGCTTCGAAAATACCGGGGATACGATCTCGTAACTGCCTCGACTTTCGGTTTCGTATGTGAACTTCTTGGTGAAAAACGCGAATCGACTTCTCACCACGCCCAATTGCTTACCGTCAGCACCGGTAACCTCCCATTTGCCCGAGAAGAATGGGAAACTTCCGCTGCACAGAAGCTGACCATTCTGTCCGTACACATCAATTGCAGAGCCGAAAGCACTCTTCATGTCCAGATGACCGACATTTTCTTCCTGACCATTCAAAATTTCCGTAACACCTGTATTGAAAAAATTATCCCGAAAATACAGATTCAATGTACTCGCCTCCCTCAGAAGTATTACGATGAAGAGGATGTTAAGTTACACCAATTTTGATATTGTTGAATCTCAATGCCCATCATCGCGCAAGGTTTGTGAATAAGGAAGGATTTTCCTTGATAATGCCGAATACTACTTTCGGAGGTGTTATATGCAAAATAAATATCCACTATTAAACGAGCCAGATAAGACTATGTTTGTATTCGAAAAGTTTGGTAAGGTTTACGGCCACATAATAAAGAATCCTACAGACAAAGCTCCAGCAAAGTTAATTTTCGAAACAGCGAAGTACGATTCAGTGGAACTATTAATGACCGATTACCCTCCAAAGATCGAGGTGCTTTGATAAGTTCAATTGTGGTTTAGTTTTAGGAAGGTTACAAAAACATACTGATGAAACGGTATATTTAAATGATATTTAATGCCACCTACGATTTTTTTTCGTTAAGTGGCTTATTATTTGAAGACTTCTGTTCTCGAAGAGTGTTGATTCAGCACAATAAACGTTTTGCGTAACAATGCCTGGATTGTCCACCGACTGGCACGTCCCGAGGTTATTAATAATTCGTTTACCGTATACAATAAAAAATGTATAATAATGGCGCAAGAACTTTCAGGCACAATATATCTTTGATTTACTTAGTTATTACTAGACTTAAGGAGATGGTAAAATGAATCAAAGGTATCGTAAGCGAAACACAGCTGCGTTTACAGCAGTGTCTTATTTTGCTTTAGCAGCAGGTCTTATCCTCTTCGGCCTCGGGGTATTCAATTCGGATTGGCAGTTGAACGTCAAAGGGTACTATATTCTGTGTGTTGTGTTGATCGCAATGTCATGTATTGTGGTACAGAAGGTTACGCGCGACAATGCAGAGGATAAGGAACTTCAAATTGATAACCCCAAGCATCGAAGAAGAAATACACAAGCTTTTACAGGAATGTCTTATGCAGGTTTGATAATTGGATATGCAATGTTCTTAATTGGTCTTTTTAATGCTGACTTCGAGTTAAACGTAAAGGGGTATTACATAGCTGTTGTTCTCTTAATCTCGTATAGTGCAATAGGCGTGCAGAAAGTTGTACGAGACAATGCTGAAGATAATGATATTATTAACGAGCAAAATAACAGGAATCTAAATTCATAAGAGGTACGCAACAATAAGAATGGATAAAGATCTCAGATTTTCTGAGCCGCTTTATCCATTTCTTTTATAAATTGGCGAGCCCGATTCTTTTTTCATCTTTTACCGATATATTCACAACCTACTGTTTCTCCAAATAATTGATCGCAATCGAGGCAAGCATGGCTGAGCCGAACTGCATCGCGCTTTCATCCAGATCAAACGATGGATGATGCAGCGGGTAGGAAGTCTCCTCGCCGCCTCGGGTGCCAAGGCGGAACATTACAGCAGGCACGCGCTGCGCGACGTAAGCAAAGTCCTCCCCGCCCATCGTAGGTTTAACCGGCTCCCAGTTACCTGTGCCCATTACTTCCTCGCTCGTGCGTGTGAAAAGATCATACATGGAGTCATCATTCACAACGACCGGATAACCGTCTTGAAATTCAAGTTCGTATCCGGCGCCGAACGCCTCTGTTACGCCCTTGATAATAGTCTCGATTTTCCCCTTCATCTGCTCGCGCAGCTTTGGATTCAGCGTTCGCACGGTGCCGAGAAGCTCAACCTCTGGCGCTATGACATTCGTCGCATATCCACCGTTAATTTTGCCGATCGTCACCACGACTGAATCGAGCGGGTCCACCTGTCGGCTGGCAATTTGTTGAAGCGCCGTAATCACTTGGGCCGCGATCGGAATCGAATCGACAGTCATGTGTGGGCCCGCCGCATGCCCGCCTCTTCCGACAATTTTGATCCTTAGTACATTGGTCGCCGCCCAAGCTGGCCCCTTCGTAACTGCGGTTTGGCCTACGGGGTAAAAGGGCGAGACGTGAAGCGCTGCCGCCGCATCGACCTTCGGATCCTCCAGGATACCATCTTCAATCATCGCTTTCGCACCCGCTTGCCCTTCCTCGGCAGGCTGAAACATAAACTTGACGTTGCCTCTCTGCATACCTCTCTCCGCTAGCAGCTTGGCCGCCCCCATCAACATGGCCGTGTGAGCATCGTGCCCGCAAAGATGAGCTTTGCCTTCCACTGTCGAACGGTAAGATACCTGCTTGCCGTCCGGAATCGGAAGTGCATCCATATCTGCGCGAAGCAGGATTGTGGGTCCTGGCTCTTTGCCGCGCAGAAGTCCGACTACTCCTGTTTTGCCTACACCCGTGCGGGTTTCCAGGCCCAGACTTCGAAGGTGGTCGGCAACAATGCCGGAAGTCCGATGCTCCTCGTAGCCCAGCTCCGGATTCCGGTGAAAGTCCCTCCTCCACGCAACCAACTGCTCGTTCAATAACTTCGACGATTCCAGTAAACGATTACCATCCACGGATACTCCTCAATCCTTTCTCTACATTGCTGAATTGTAATGTACACAGAGATAAACTCACCTATCCCAAAATCGTCTTGTTGATATGGAAAATTATAACAGCGCACTAAATTTACATCAATATTTTTATTCTCCTCGGTTTGGCTTTTTCAAATTTCATTATTTAGCCATTTTTCTATTTCAGAAACCATATCCGCATAACGTCTAATGGAGTTTATCGTACCTGTTACTTGAGCAGTCCCCAACTGCTGTTCTCCTTCGTCTGTACATTCAATCCATAAAGATCGTTTCAAATTATATTCCAGCCAGCCTAATTTCCCTAAAAAGCCATTTGCTAAGATCATTGTCCAATTTGCTTGTAGTGTTCCGAATGCCCTCTTATATCCCCCAATAAAAGCAAAAAATCTTTCTTTGTCAACGATCCCAATTTCATTCTCGGACCAATAAATAGCTGTTTCAATTAAGTCTTGCACAGGATTTCTAAAGCCAGCTGATTCCCAATCAATAAGGATGGGATTGTCTTGGTTCCACATAACATTTTTAGGATCTAAATCCCCGTGGCTAATAAGCATGTCTGATGTAAGCAGTTTTGCTGATGTGTTCGCCAAAATATTCCAATGTTTAAGTTTATCGATGTTTTCAAGAAGTAGGTTTACCCATTCCGTGTTTATTTCTTGCCCTTTTTGCAAATAGTAGTTCCAGTCCGTTAACTGTCCATCCTCTGACCAGTTATACGTTATGCCTAATTCCGAAAAATCCGTCTTATGGATATCCGATAGAATAGCTCCTATTTTTTCACAATGGACTGTATTTATTTCGTTAGGTTTCAGACATCTACCCTCTACCCAATCAAATATTAGATAGAACTGTCCGTCTACTTCTTGCATAACAGTTCCATTCAACTTTTTCGCTGGAAGAGCAGGAATATGGTTAGATGCAAAATAAGCAATTCGTTCTGATGTGATAAAGTTTTGCATGGCCACAAGTCTACGCATGATTTCTGGGTTTAATGCTTTAACTGCATATTTCCCTGTAGTGGTTTCAATCGCATACATACGGTGCATGAACCCGCCTGACAACGCTTCAACTACACCGACTATCTCCCCAAGCATTAAATGGTTGCATAATTTTTGAAATTGCAGATTATCCTGTATTTCACTCACCTTTTGGTATTCCCCTTTACGAATAGTCGCTTTCCATGTTACTACTTAGGTATCGATTGCTCGAATTCGTTGTGCGATTCCCACCTTACTCAAGCAAAATATCTCTATTCTTTGATCTTTCACTCATGCTTTTCGTGACATCTTGGATTCTAGTGGTCCTCGCCTACTGATAAGCCATGTTACTACTGTCTATTTGCGCCATTTCATCGCTCAGGCACTAATTAGCCCACCTGACTATCCCTTATTTTCTCATTGTTACCCGATTTTCCTCAGAATCTGACCAATAACCAGTAGTAAAACTTGCTATCCCAGAAAAAACTGGCTTCTCCACACAAATAACCTATCCTAGCACTGTCTAACTGATCTCCACGGTCCTAAGTAGTAACACAATATCTCGTTATTTTTGTTCAAAATTACCGTGGCAGCGGTTACAATATGCTTCGGAGAATGATCCATATACTGAATGATCCTTTCATTATTAAGGTTTGCTCATATTTCATAAGTTTAGCATGAGTTTTTAAACAAATCTCTACCAATTACATTTGCTGATACTGGTTGTAACCCAAGTTCTCTATCCATATGGATAACTGACCACTATGATGTATTTCATGAGCAATCACATGACGTAAGATTTCACCTTTGGTGTAATGTCCATCCGTCCATGGTTTTTTACACAGTTCAAACCACTCATCTCTTACCATCCAATTATACCAGAACAGATTTATCACTATATGCCACTCCTACAATTTCAGTTTAATGATTATTGCTCGGCCCGTTTATTCTTTTTCCTCTTTACATTGTTGAGGTTGATTATAAATGCAAAAGACCCGGGAGAGGGCACTTTTTTTCAAAAGTGTCCATCTCTCGGGTCACTGTTCACTTACAGGAACCGGGGCTTGTTATTAATCAGCCAAACCGTCCCGAATATGAGCGGCATTATCTAGCAGCAAAGCTGCAAACGCCGATTCGATACCTTTCCCAGCTTGAGCATGTACTTCATGCTCGAATGTCGTCAACGCTTCCTCCAGCTTTTTCCGATCATCACCTGCATCAGCCGCTCGCTGCGCTTTCACCTTTAAGCTTTGCAATATACCTATGTTTTTGATCCAGTCCTTTGCAGCACGGATTTCAAGCGCTTCGATCAATTGCCCGGCATCCACCACTACGTTAAAGACAAACTCTTTAATCGTCTCATGGCCAGCAAGATCGACTGCGACAGCCCGAATACGATGCTCACCTGCCGCCAGCGCAAGCGATGACACGGTAAATTCCGCATCTTTTGCTACACCATCCAATGTGATCGCCAGCGTTGACACGCCCGAAATGGAATCACTCGCATAAACGGCCATCGTTACAGACTCGGTCTGCTTAATAGAGGCAGGTCCACTGAAGGCAATGACTGGTCCGTTCAGATCGGCGATAACCGCAGCGGAAGAGGTGAAGTTGCCCTCCTCCGTTGCTGCTGTAATCGTCGTCCTTCCTTCCCCCTGAGCCGTAACGTTACCGGCTTCATCAACTGTGGCTACATCCGGATTGGCAGATGTCCATCGGACATTGCGGTTCAGTGCCGAATCCGGAATAACGCGAGCAGTCAATTTGGCTTGCTGCCCGTCCTCGGTAAAGTTCAGCACGGCTCGGTCCAGCTCAACTCCCGACACTGGCGGAGGACCGTATATAGCCACCTCGGTAATGCTGTTATAGTTGTTGGCGGAGTTTCCGCTGCCCATAATCCTAATATATCGGGCTTGCGTCGGTTGCAAGAGGAATGCTTCCGGTTGAACTGTCGTACCCGAGCTTTCCCCGCTCATCAGCGTGGTCCATTGCTGTCCATCAATCGACGCTTCAATATCGAAGTAGGCTCTGCGAGTCGTTCCGTTGAAGATAGCGACAGAAACGGCGCTTACCGGCTTCACTTCCCCCAGATCGTAGCGGAGCCACTGTTTGCCTGCAGCCGACCACCGCGTATCCAGGTTGCCGTCGATCGTTTTATCCGGCGTATTTCCTTGCGCCGCTTCCGGAACAGAACTTGCATCCACTCCCGTTGGCTCATATTGCAGCATTCCCGGAGGATGCCCGATAAGCGGCAATCTTTTGAAGAAAACAGTGTATGAATTCACTAGTAGAGGATTAGTTGAATCTTGTACCACGACGCGTGCGCTTCCCGGTATTCCGTCAGACTGCGTGACGGTAAACGGATACGCGGACGATGCTCCGATTACCGGCGCGGATGTCGCATCGAAGGGTACCGCCACTTCATAATAAGTTCCCTTTGGCGTAAATCCTGTTAGCGGCTGACCATCGACAGTCAGCCCGTTAAGTGTAGGCTTGCTCGGTCGCGGAGCCGGACTGCCGTCCGGGATCGACCAAGCGGCAAGCGGAGTGAAGGCCGGCGCTTCGGTCGGAATCGGATCGGTTTCATAGAGCGGAACCAGCCACACTAGAAGGTTGCCTTCCTGCACATGCGTCATATGCACAGTCAATTTGCGTACGCCGAAATTGGTCGACTGATCGACCGGATTCGGTGAGGTCGGCAGCGCCTCCGCGTCCATAGCCGAGAATACCGCTCCGGTTGGGGCTTCAATCAATTTCGCATACAGACGCTTATCCCCCTGCCTCAGAATAGCGGCACGGCCGTTCTCGACAATCTCGATAGCAGCCTTTGTATGCATAAACCAGTACAGCTCGGAAGGAGTTTTCAGCTTCATTTCATCCTGGATGAGCAGCTGCGTCCGGTCTCCGGTCAGCATCATCCCACGCTTCATGCTGACGGCGTCTGTTTTGTATACATTCGTCATATCCAATATTCCGAACGCGCCCCGAGGCTTCGACTCCTCCCGTATGCGGATTGCCGTTTCCAGCGGGTCCTGCTGCACGATCGGATTTTGAACCGGATTGACTACAATAGTGTTGTGGCCCTCCGTCTTTTTGCGGTAATACGTCCAACGTTGGTTCCGATAATCCCAGAAGCCTGGCAAATTGTAATTTTCATTGCCGGAATCCATCGCCCATCTTTCACCAAGTGCATCGAATACAAATGTTCCCGCGTCGAGATCATGATGACTCTTCAGCGTCTCGTTCACGCCTTTCATCGAGGCGAACAACGCTTCCGGGTCATCCCAGGCGCTCCTCATTGAAGACGACTCGATTGCCGAATAAAATCGGTCTAACCCGGTCGGCTTCACATCGAACAATCCGGGTTTGTACAAAACCAAGTAAAGCGGGTGGAACACGCCTTTTCGACGGGATAAATCGCCCAAATGCCAAGCGTACTCCGGCTTCCCGAAAAAGCTTGCGAACCACATCGATTCCGGCTGCGCCATTGAAATACCGCCGTCGAAAAAATCAAAAAATCCGCCTTCGCCGAGCAAATGGTAAGGGAAATCTCCGGATTCCTCGAATCCATCCAAAGCGGACAAGCCATAGTCAGTCCCCATCACGTTGTTCATCGCAGCGACCATATAGCTTAAGTATTGTCCGCCATAATGCCAGTAGGCAGGACCTTCCGGCCACGCACCGTCCGGCGTATAATGGCGAATCGCTTGCTGAAGCTTTATGTACATGCATTGGAGCGTTTCCGCAGCTGCTGCTGCTGCAGCCGGGTTTTCATCCATAATGGCAAGCGCGGTCAAGCCAAAGTTTCCATTGTCCACCAGGTTAATATTGTTGAACTCGCCATTATGTGTGAACACGCCACGATACCAATCCAGTGCGACATTGAGCGATTTCAGGCGAATCGCATCCGCAATGGCCGTGCGCTGCTCAGGCGTCATCGCTTCGTATACCCAGTCGTAAGCAAGAGCGATGGAATGGGAAAGCTCTGCGAGCGCTAATATATTGTTCGTCCGGGCGCCCCAATCCGCATAACCCGTCAGCGCTTCTAGCTCTTGAATCGTTCGAACCGCATAACGATTATCAAGACTAAGCTGATACATAAGCCCTGTCCGCATCAAACGATCCCGAATCGCGTAATTGTTAGCCCCATTAACCGCATAAGGAAGTGGTGTGGTTTGCAGCACCGGCTCGGCTTGTTCTGTCAGCTTTTCATACCATTCTTTCATGTAAGGGTCAGATGTGATCAACCCCCGGGCGCGCTCAAAATCACTCCGGTCGGCCAACAGCCGCGGATGCTGTCCGTAATCGGGCTGACTACGGAACTGTGCATCGAGATCCGAAGCACTCGGAATTACCACAATTCGGATGGAGCCTTCCGTACGGCCGCCTTTGCCATCCAACGCTGCTACCCGAAACCCGTCATAGCCGACGAAATCGGTTTGCGGTGTATACACATAAGCACCGTTAGCACTCAGTTGCAGCGTACCGTTCTGCGGCTCCGTCACCATCGACCAAGTAATGGTGTCGTTTTCTTTGTCGGTTGCTTGCTTCAGCTGGTCGTTCAGCACAGTATTTTTCGCTGTTGAGGACCACTTCAGATCCAAGAAAGGAGCATCGTTAACTTTCTCCACTTGAATCGAAGCAATGGCGAATTGTGGTCCTCCTTGGCCAGTAGAGCCCATAAATGCGAATTCATCGGTTCCAGTGAAATCGGGATTCGGGTAGTACAAAAACCGCCCGTCCGGATACACGGTCACCTTGCCGTTCTTCGGCTCCGTCGCTTTATCGAACATTACTGCAGCGCCGTTACGATCGTTCGCAATTAAGCGGCCTTCTAGCTCCCCATCCTCGGCAATCGTTCCTTCAAAGGGGCTGACAACCAGGCTCGCCGGCGCGCCAACGCTAATTACCGCCGTATCGGTGTACCCGCCTTCAGTCGTACGGACCGTAACGATCGAATATCCGTTCGCTTTGGCGGTTACGACGCCATTACCATCAACGACTGCTACTGATTCGTCGGACGAGTCCCAAGTCACACCGCGGTTCGTCGCATTAGCTGGACTATACTCTGGCGCAAGTGTAAGGGTTTCCCCTGTCTGCAACGAAGCAACCGATGGATTCAGCGTTACGCCGCTCAGGCCGACCCACTCCTCTACCGCGAAATCGTCGAACCACACTTTTCCTGTGCTATTTTCCAAAAACGCCTCTACCTTAAGCCATGCCGGGTTCGTCGCATTGGTCGGAATCGTTACATTTCTTTCGATATACGTCCAGTCGGTCGTTCCTTTCGCTTCGGCAAAGTTGATCAATATATTGCCGCCGGATGTGCGGCCGACCTGAAAACGGACCAATGCTTTATTCGAAACGTTCTCCGTCTTCATCCATCCGCTTACTTTGTACGTTTTACCTACCTCAACGGCGTTTGTCTGCTGATGCATCGTACCGCGAGCCGTTGCCGAAGCTTCCAGCCGAACCGACCTTGATCCCGTATGGGCTACCGTATTATCGACGGCAAATACCGGTGAGCCGCTGAATACAAACCGGTTCCAATTCGCCGCCGCCACACCGCCAGACCAGGCGTTGTTTGCCACCGTCGCTTCGAAGCTCGGATTCTCCAGCAAATTCGTTGATGCAGCCGTTTGTACAGCGTCATCGGCATTCGCCCTCCCTGGCCATACTTGCACCAAACCTAATAGCATCATAATGGCCAGCGCACCGCTGATCGTTCGTTTCATCAATATGCCTCCTTGATAATTCGATTTACAGCATCTCACAAATAAATAACAATGTAAGCACTTTCATATTTTTTATCACATTGTTGTTGCCCTCCCATACCTTGTATTGTCCGCGGATCATCCACCGCAACTTTACTATAGATGAACTGGAGAAGGCTGCCTACAACTCGTTGTTCTTGCGCATAAACCGCCCTTCACTTACCGCATAAACCGATATTAAGGCTGGCTAACCATTCTTCAGATATTCCGCCTGGAGACTTGCTAATATGAGAAATATAAGTAATAGAAAAAGGGCATATTAGTATGCCCTTTTCTGGAAACATTGTTATGAAGTTTTTCTTAACCCTTAATCGGGTGGACCAATTCTTTCTATATCAGGTACCGCAAAAGGTTCGGTATGGACGGGTAGATTGCACAGGCAGTGTTGAGTATTCAGCCTGTTCGGGGGAGTGCGCATAAGGGTTTGAAAGAACATCAAGAAGCGCCTCCATAACGTTGTAGTTTCCATGTTTCACCGCAGCTTCTAATGCGTCTTCTACCCGGTGGTTGCGAGGGATTAACGCGGGATTGCTGTTTCGCATCAACTGATGTGAGGAAGCTTTGGGTTCCTGCTGCCTGTCAAGTCTCGCCTTCCACAGCTCATGCCAATGCGCAAATCCCGGAGCGTCGAACAGGCCCATTTCTTCCGGCTTATCAAAAGTTAATGCACGGAAGGTATTAGTGTAGTCCGCACCAGACTCCTGCATCAGCTTGAGTAAGTCTTCAACAAGGGACTCATCTTCTAACTCTTCATTAAAAATTCCCAGTTTTGCCCGCATTCCCGTGAGCCAATTATGGTGATACAACTCGGTAAAATTTGAGATTGCATCCTCGGCCAATATGACTGCTTGCTCCTCGTCGTCATGCAAGAGCGGCAATAAGGTTTCAGCAAATCTAGCGAGATTCCACGCGGCAATGCGTGGCTGATTGCCATAGGCATAGCGGCCATGACGATCAATGGAACTGAATACGGTTGCTGGGTCATAGGCATCCATGAAGGCGCAAGGACCATAATCAATAGTTTCTCCACTAAGGGCCATGTTGTCGGTGTTCATCACCCCGTGAATAAAGCCTACGAGTTGCCATTTGGCAATCAGCACGGCCTGACGCTTGATCACTTCTTGCAGCAGGAAAAGATAGCGGTTCACATCAGCGTCAACCTCTGGAAAATGCCTTTGCAATGTGTAGTCAGCCAGAGCCCGGAGATCCTGATGAGTGCCCCATTTTGCAACGTATTGAAAGGTGCCGACGCGCAGATGGCTAGCAGCCACACGAGTCAAAATTGCACCGGGTTGCTCGGTTTCGCGGGTTATTGACTCTCCTGTTGTCACTACCGCTAAGCTGCGGGTAGTAGCTATACCAAGCGCTTGCATAGCAGAACTGATAATGTATTCGCGCAGCATCGGCCCAAGTGCCGCTCGACCATCACCTCCACGGGAATAAGGCGTTCTACCTGAACCTTTAAGCTGAATATCAACCCGCTCTCCTAGAGAAGTGATCTGTTCGCCAAGCAGAATAGCCCGGCCGTCCCCTAACATCGTAAAATGCCCGAATTGATGCCCTGCATAAGCCTGAGCAAGAGGTGAAGCGCCCTCGGGAATACGGTTGCCAGCAAGCACTGCTACACCATCATTGCTTTGCAGCGCCTGAACGTTCAAGCCCAGGGATGTTGCTAACGGACCATTAAGAATGATCAACTTCGGTGAACGTACAGGGGTTGGGTCGATCCTGGTAAAAACTGATTTCGGCAGACGTGAATAACTGTTGTCGAAGTGCCATCCTGTTTCTATATTTTCTTTTTTCTCTGTCATTGTATCTCCTTTTATTTTGTTTTATTATTTTAGTTTTTTCTTTTTCAAAGCCCCAGATCATAGGTATTATAATATTTTTTGTTGTCTACTTCTGCCCATTTATTATACCCTTTCCACACATAGATCACACCTTAGATGTACCCGACAATTTGTTGATGAATGAGTGGAAAAAGGTATTTTCATGAAATCTTTCGCTCTTTTAGATGATAAGTTATCAACTTTGATAGGGACCCGCTAAAATAATGGGTTTAGTCACAGAAAGAATATAAAAATGATAGCCCGGACTAACGTATAGAGTAAAAAGAGCAATAAACTCACAATAGTGATAATCGCAATAACCTTTAAATTTTTCTTTAATAATCCTGACTTCATCCTTTTTAGCATGGATAACACGATTAGACTAACCATTAATATTGCTACTGCAGTAATGACAAGTGGTGCTGCTATTTCCCAAATTTGGCCTACACTCATTTATACCATCTCCATTTGAAGTTTTGTCTTTGTTCAATATCCATAGAAACCATACCTTTCATTGCCCAACTTATTTCAACCCGTTTGCGCAGCAAAGGACTGCCATAAAGGCAGCCCTTACAATATTGACCATTGCTCGGAAGTGAGTTTTCCAAAATACGATATTGTGCGGTCCTACAACATTTTCTTCAACAAGAGCTCATCATCCTGATGATAGAGCAGCTTCCGCAACATACAATTCGGTAATCTCTCCTTGAAGTCCGTTATAACAGAATGATCGAAAACTTTGAGCGCAACCAAAACCAACGACCTTGCCACCTATTTCTGCTACAGCAATCAATTCAGCGCTGTTATTTAGGCTTTCAATTATGTCCGCAGAAGGCCTTTGTTCACCTCCGTTAAACTCTTGATTAAGTCTTGAAAGTTCATTTGCATCACTTGGGCTCGCCAGTCTTATCCCTGCATCCAATGTCATTCACCTCACCTGACTCAATCATAGATTACTGGTGTGAAACTCTCTTCGAGAAAGAGTTCTCTACTCCCCTTACTCATTTCTAAGTTAATTCTTTGTTTGGCGACGCCCACACCAAATGAACGGTATTAAACATGTAGTGTTCCATATGGTGAATATGTATTGGTGACTGTTGAAAAATTCGGATCAAATCACGATCCATATGGCAGCCAACCATCCGCAGGAAGATCGGCTCGATGATCTTTTGGGTACTGCCAATGAATCGGTTTGAACTGAGACCATGCTCCATTAATAAGATTTGGCCGCCCGGCTTACACCACCTGTTGAATGATTTTAACACTCCAGCAGGATTATCGTACCCGCAAAAAGATAATGTCGAGACGATGGTATCGAATGAATTTTCAGGAAACGAAATGGATTCAATATCGGATTGAATGAAATGTGCCCGAACACCATTATCCACTGCGGACTCTTTTGCCTTGGATAACATCGCGTTGCTGAAATCTACAGCCGTCACATTTACATCTTCGGGGTAAAAGTTGAAATTCGCGCCGGCGCCAACGGCAACTTCCAGTACCTCCCCCCTTGCATTCCCGATCAATTTTTCCCGCCATTTCCCCTCCGATCGCTTCTTCCTTCTCATTTCGTACAATCTGGATTGATTATCGAATTTACGTATTAGCTTCTCTTTGTTCATGGAATTCTCCTCCAGACTATGGCAATTGAGCAGCACATTACTTTTAAAGGACAAATTTTAAGCGAGGACCGATCTCTACAAAGCCCTCTCTTTTATAGAACGAAACTGTCCGTTCCCACTTCTGTGAATTCGGTGCTCCAACTTCGATGCGTTTCCAATTGCGATTTCTGCTATACTCAATGACAGTCGACAACAACTCATGTCCAATTTTTGATGAACGTTTTTCAGGTGAAACATAGAACTCACGTATAACCCCAAACCTCCCACCTGCATATATTGCATGGGATTCAGCGATCGTCACTACACCCTGACATTGATTTGATTCAGAAAATGCCAGAAAAACCGTGTACGATTGAGGCTGTTTAAGCAGTTCAATACAGGTTTTAAGATAAACTTCTCTATCACAAGGAGCACCGCCCAATTCTGTAAGAAGCCGAATGACCATATCAGTAATAACTTCAATATCTTCCTCGCTGGCTTCCCTTATAAGCAATGACATTCCCGTTCCTCCACAACGAATTTTCCACAATTATACATTAATACATATTTAGATGCATTATAAATCTCTTCTTCCTTTGACAATTCAGGCAAAACAACTAAGAAACTAGTTCTCCATAATATATTTATTCAAGAAGGCATTGCGGAACTTTCCTTGGGGATCACAGTGATTCAGCAGTTGTTGAAAGTCGGGCAGCTTCTCGTAGAGCGATTGCAGCCGGACGGGCGACATAGTAAACAGCTTGCCCCAATGTGGACGAGCATGGAAGGGTGCAAGCTGCTCTTCGATGATCGGCAAAACTTGTTGAACGGCCCCCCAATCAGCTTTCCACGTAAAGTGGATTGCAACAGAATCCTGCTTGTAACAGGGGCTCATCCACAGATTGTCTTCTGCAATCGTGCGAATCTCGGAAACATGAAGGAGTGGCGATATGAACTCCCTTAGCTGGTCAATCGCACACAATGCGTGATATGCATCTTGGCGCGGCACGAAATACTCGCTTTGCAGCTCCTCTCCTGCGCTTGGCGTGAAATCCATTCGAAAGTGAGGCAGCCGTTCGTACCAGGGTCCCGGAATGCCCATCTGTTCGCTGCAATTCTCCGCTGTGTAACCCGGCACCGGGTGCAAATGCGCGGTTGCTCGTATCGCACCAAAAAAATCAGGTTCCACGTGAGCGGTAGCTTGATCTGTTATTCTTCGCTTTAACCAGACTTGATTGAACATTGATTTCTTCCAATCCGTAAATAGACTTACACTGTAAGCACTGGAGAAAATATCGTCGAAATGCTCTTTAAGATGCACCAAAGGCAAGTTCTCGTATACGTACTGACTCATCTGAAATACAGGGATCACATCCAGTGTGATTTTCGTGACTACGCCCAATCCCCCAAGTCCAACAACTGCTCCGGCAATGACCCCGTCATGTTGTTCACGTGAAAACTCAACCGACTCCCCATCCGCTTTGATGACCTCCAGGGAATGAACCGCTGTAGCAAGATTGCCGTTCCGATCACCGGAACCATGCGTTGCCGTCGCGATTGCACCTGCAACCGTAATGTGCGGAAGCGACGCCAAATTGTGCAAAGAATAGCCGTTACTGTGAAGATATTGACACAGCTCTCCATATCGGATTCCAGCTTCTACCGTTACCTTATTGCGAGTGTGGTCTAATGCTGTCACTCTGTTAAGCTTCTGCAGCGAGAGAAGGCTTTCGGTACAATCGGCGATTCCATTAAATGAGTGGCGCGTGCCAAGCACCTTCATTCGACTGCTGCGGGCCACCAATTCTTGTACTTGTTCCACATTGTCGGGAACATGGAGTTCCGTAGCGCTATACCTGTAGTTACCTGCCCAGTTTCGATCATTTTCCATTCCTTACACTCCCTCCCGGACCATTTCGGATAAAAATCATGACGTGTAATAGGCTTCCTAGTTAATTGTATAACAAGTGTTTAAAATCGATAATTAAAATAATTACACGAGACGACATTTCTTTTTCGCTTTTACTTTGCATTTCACAGTGGTTTCTGTCGGGAGTCATCGTTTAGATCAATTGTATTGTTCTAGTACAAATAACTTTAGCCAAATTCTCGTTATGGGTAATTACCAGAACGCCAATGTTGTTTTGCTTTGCATAGCCGAGTACAATATCCCATATTTGAGATTGAGTTATCACATCCAACATCGTGCTGATTTCATCCGCAATGATAAAACGCGTTTGAGGCTTCAGAGCTCTCATCACGCAAATCCTCTGAAGCTCCCCGCCAGAAAGTTCATTAGGCCAGCGGTTCAGAAATTGCTCCCTGATCCCCATCTCCTTTCTGAGCCCGTCGTCGTACTCTCCAGCTTCTGCTAACGTCTTGCCCAGTTTCCACTTGGGGTTCACGGCAAGTTCGGGATGCTGATAAATCAGCTGGACTGGAGAATAGACTCCCATCGGAATAGGCTTACCCTCCAGCAAGACCTCTCCTTTGTACCCTTCGATTTGCCCCGCCAATATTTTGCCCAGCGTACTCTTACCGCGTCCGCTTGTTCCGACTAAGCCAACCACTTCACCAGCGTTGACTTCGAGGGAAACGTCTTCCAATACCCATTCTCTACTGCTGTTATATCTGTAATGAATACGTTTTGCCTCCAGCATCATGTTTCACCGCCTTCCAGCTTCCTGCATCGTATCAATATCATCACTGTAATCCTTGCTCCGGATTGAATGAAATCCGTTTTGCGGCAAAGCATGCCATAGGGCTTTACTATAAGGATGCTTCACATTGTCCGAAGAAGCCTCGAAAGCCTTGGCGTCCACCACCTCGATCGATACCCCATTGTTAAACACTGCAATCTTGTCCGCTATAATAAAGGCGAGATCGATATCATGGGTAATCATCAAAACGGCTTGCCCATTCTTAGCCAATTCCTTCAAGGTGCTCAATGTCTCTTCAACCATAGATTTATGCAAACCCGGGGTGGGTTCATCCGCAATGATCAGATTGGCTCCCGAAGTTAACGCTGTACCGATGAGCACCCTTCTCGCCATGCCTCCCGACAATTGAAACGGGTATTTGTGCTTCACCTCGTCTGCCAAATGAAAACGATTCATAATGCTCTTGACTGTGTTTTTCACGCTCTTTAAGGGACTGTCAATCTGTTTCCCCGTCTTCATTAAAGGATCCAGATAACCAACTGACTGAGGGATAAGTGAGATTTCCCTGCCCCGCAGCTGTTCTTTTCTTTTTTGGGTAAGCTCCTCGCCTTTATATTTGATGCTTCCTCTGGTGCGTGCATTGGAAGGGAGTATTCCTAGAATAGCGTGAGCGAGCAGACTTTTTCCTGATCCACTGGCGCCAACAATGGCCATGATCTCGCCTGGAAACAAATCTAGTGTGAAATTGGAAATAACTTGGGTATCTCTCTGCTTTAAGCCCTTCCTGTACTGCTTAAAGCTGACACCAAAATCCTTTACTTCCAAAAGAGGTATTTTTTGTTCCATGTTATATCTCCTATTCGTGAGCCTTGTATGGATTATAGAGAGCCTGTATATTTTCTCCTAATATATCGAACAGCCTAACAATGACAAGCAAAGACAACCCTGGCATAAGAGCAATCCACCATTGACCCGTGCTTAAATAATTGAGCGATTCCGACAAGATCACTCCAATACCAGGCTGATGAGGGGATAAGCCGAATCCAAGAAAGGTCAGAGATGCCTCGTGCAGAATAGTATGAGGAAACATCAGGATCAACCCCACTAGAAATTGTGGATATACATGGGGAAGCATATGATGTAGCACGATATATCCTTTGCTCTTACCAAGACTTCTAGAAGCGATCACATACTGGCTGGACTTAAGCTGTAATACTTCCGCACGGACAACCCTGGCGAGATATGTCCAATGCGTAAGAATCATACCGATAATAATGCCTTGAGGCCCTTTTCCAAAAATAAAAGAAATCAAAATCAGAAAAATGAGCATAGGCACTCCCATAACGACATCAATCAACCAATTTACACAGGAATCCACCCTTTTACCGCCGATGGCAGCTGCCGTCCCCATGAAGAGAGCAATGATTCCGCTTCCGATCGTAGATAATGCTCCGATAATAATACTGAGAGAAAGGCCTTTCAAAGTACGCAGAAACATATCCCGTCCGAACCAATCCGTCCCGTAAATATGATCGAACGATGGCTGAAGGTTCTTATCGATAAAATTAACCCGCAATGCGCCCTCTGTTATGAAGTTCCCGGTAATCAGAATGGTCAGGAGCAATAGTGTGCAGAAACCAATGTAAAATAAAGTTTTTTGCCGCATATTGTCTAACCCGAAATAGAAAGTTTTTCTTTTTGCAAGTTCAGAGTAAACCTTGGTATTAATGTCCATGTATATATCCCTCCCTGATTCGAGGATCGACCAAAGAATACAATAGGTTTGCAATAAAATTACCTACAAAGACAAAAGCGGCTGCGAACAAGGCGATTCCCACCAGTAACGGCAGATCTGCTCTGATTCCGGCTTCAACTACCGCTTTGCCTAGTCCCGGATAGGAAAAGATTCCTTCAGCCAGTGTAGACCCCCCGAACAATTCGGCAATAGAGGCAAACTGCAGTGTAATGGCAGGGAGTAGAATGTTTTTCATTCCATGTCTTCTCATGATAAGCCACTTGCTCTCACCTCTCGCTTTGGCGAAGAGGACATAATCACTGTCCAATACATCAATGAATTTCTGCCGGGTATGCAGCGCGATACTCGCCACCCCGGTCAAACTTAACGTAAGAGCGGGGAGAAATAAATGATACACCCTGTCTCCCCAGCTTGCATCAGCGACGGTTGAGTGAATAGGAGCACTTAGTCCGATAGGAAACCAACCTAATTGAACTGAAAATACAATCAGGAGAAGAATCCCAACCCAGAAGATGGGCGCGGATGCCAAGATCAGACAGTACATCTTGATGATTTTATCGATAAGCTTGCCTTTGTTCAGGGCTCCAATAATTCCCATAACGAAGCCTAGAATCCCTGATATTACCCACGCAGTTCCCATAAGTAGAAGAGAGGCCGTGAATTTTTCCATAATAACGTCCTTAACCGGCTGGTTGTATACGATGCTGGTACCCATATTGCCGCTCAGCAGTCCCCTGATCCACTTCACGTAACGCACAACAAAGCTGTCATTAAGTCCCCAGTATTCTCTCAGGTGCTCAATTTGTTCTGGCGGCAAAGATGCATGTTCTCCACCTATATACGCTTCAATCGGATCGATCGGGGAATATTTCATTAGAATAAAGCAGACTATGGTAACGACAAACAACAGTAGAAACAAACGAACGATTTTTTTTCCTATAAAACGTGAAGAGTTCATGATTTGAGACGACTCTGTCATTGGATCAGGCTTGACTTCAATTCTCATATCAGTTCTTCACCCAGTCTTTAATATTCTCTACCGTGATCCAGTAAGCGCCTCTGTGGGGGGCTGGCCGGAAGGCTCCGATTTCTACGCCGTCTTTGATATAGAACGTATGATGAAAAGCGACCATAGGCACAAACGGGCTATCTCCCAGAGAATTGGCGCCGTGCTCCCCGTCCCACTGCGCTTTCTTCCAGAATTCCATTGCTTCGTCCTGATTCGTCGTTTGAATGGCATTTCTCAAGTATTCATCCACGAACTCATTCTTATAGCTGGGAGAATTGGTTGTGCCCTTTGCAATCCGCTCCGAACTGAAATTGGTATAGATTTCGAAGGGACTATCAGCGCCTTTGCCGAATAGATACGCTTCTTTGTATATCAACTTTTGTTTGCTGATTTCATCCCAAACTTTGGCTTCAAGGTTTACTTTTATCCCTATTTTCTTGGCGCTATCCTGAACACCTAACACCACGGCCTGTCTCTCTACTTCTCCCGGAACATATAGCAGCGTGAATTCTGCTTTTAGCCCGTTCTTCTCAACAACACCATCATTGTCCGTGTCCGCCCAACCGCTTTCTTGTAGTATTTTCTTTGCTTGCTTCACATCCGCATTGACAATGTTATTCGCCTCATTATCCCAAGGCATCCCTGGATTGTGGGAATAAACCGGTCGTGCACCTCCGTTTAACGCATTCCGGCTTATCCCTTCCCGATCCATTCCATAGGAGAGCGCTCTTCGGATGGCTCTATCCGATGTTACGTCATTCCCGATAGGAGTTCCTTCCATTTCGTAGGTGCCTTTTTTTACAGTCGGCAAACTTAAAGAGACAATATCCATAGTTTCTATGTTTCTTTGAGTGTAACCAGGGATCTTCTGTCCGATATAATCCATGCTTACTCGAGCAATGTCGATTTCTCCCCGTTTCGCACCGGCAAAGCTGGAGTCCATATCTAAGTATAAAAATGTCACTTTTTTGATATTCGGCTTTTTGCCGTAATAGAGTGGGTTGGCTTCTATGATGAGCTTCTGACCTTTTTGCCACTCTACGAACTTGTAGGGGCCAGAACCTATCGGATTCTGACTATAATTCTCGCTGTACGCATGCTCCGGAATAATCGCAATTCGGGTTAATGTGTATTCGAATGTAGAATCAGGATGATCCAGCCTAAATTTCACGGTATAGTCACCATCCGCAAATACCTGTGTTACATTGGACAGATCTATATACGAGGTAGTCTTCCTCACTTTCTCGAAAGTGAAAACCACATCGTTTGCCGTAAACTTTTTACCATCTGAGTATAGTACATCTTCCCTCAGCTTGACCGTTAGTTCTTTCCCGTCCTTACTTACTATTCTCTCAGTAGCTAGATCGTTAACGAGGTTCATCTCTTTATCAAATACGACCAACTTGCTTTGAAACAATGCCTCTCCCAAACCTGGCCAGTCAAAGGCCGGATCAAAGCCCTTAGCCGGCTCGCCTTTTATTGAAACGACGATTTCCTCGGAGGAAGTTGGTTTAATTTCCTCCTCATTCGAACAGCCACTAAGCGTGATAGCTACCGACAGAAACATAGACAACCATATCCTTCTCTTCATTCTGTGCCTCCTGATTTATTCGTAATTATTACGATTAGATCATAAACCTATTCTTGATATGCGTCAAACTTTATTATTATATTTTTGGTCACAAGTTCAATTTGGCCCCTCGTAAATTAAAAAAGGCCGCGATTACCGCGACCTTCAATGATCTTTAGTTCTTGCTTCCTGTAAGACTTTTTTTAATATCGGACCCCAAGTGGAATAAACAAGGCCCACCAACCAAATCAACGACCAAGATGTATTCTCTGACCCTTGGCCATCCCTCTCTTGTTCTATAAACTTCTTGTAATTATCAGTCTTACATAGAAGTTTAGATTCTTCCATTAATTCATCATTACGTGTTCTCCAAGTGTGATGTTTCGCGGATCTTCGCAAACATACATAGTTGGATGCATCCGTTGCATAAATTTTATAGCGCTTTTTCAAACATTTCTTCAGAAAGTCGCTGTCTTCACCTAGATTTACATGGGGGAACTTTACCTTTTTACAAACTTTTTTCCTTATAACTAGAGTAGCACCTTTTATTCCGCCTGATTTCCTCATGAAAGTGTTGGTCTCCATACGATCCAAGTGTAACGCCAGTTCTTTCTCTTTCTCGAAATACATAAAAACAGTTCTCTTGCACACGATGTCGGCATTCGTCTTTTGCATGGCATTCATTTGTTCTGAGAGATACTCAGGTGCGTAATAGTCATCATCATCCAATTTTGAAATTAGATCATATTTCGCAAGTCTAACACCAAAGTTCAAGCACTCTCCGAGACTAGTTTTCTTTCTCAGTTGAAATACTGATATATCTGGATAAGTCTCCGCTTTTTTCTGCCATTTTGCTAGATTCATATCCTCATCGTTTAGAATGATAATCAGTTCCTTAACCTTCACATTCTGAGTCACGTAATTATTAAATACATGATCGATATATTGTTCTCTCATCGTACAGCATATAACAGAGATCATAGTTGTCCTCCTTCATCTACTATTAGGTCGGATTTCATTAGATTCTATTTATATGTTATAGCGATCTGGAAGATTTGCTTGGACACTATGTGCAAAATAGAACCCAATTACGAGTCTACCTTTCTTGTAATACTTAAGAGCTCTTCAATTAAAAAAACGAAAAAAAAGCCCTATATGGCCGACGAATCCTTCGAAAACAAAATAGGACGAGGTCCACAGTTTGTCTAACGAATAATTCCGCCATATAAGGCTTCGAACTTTGTTATTAACCTTTCACTGCTCCTACAAGCTGACCATGAATGAAATACTTTTGAACGAAAGGATACACGATAATAATAGGTAAAATAGTCAGCATTAAAGCAGCCATTTTCAAATTATTCGGATGAATTAACGTCTCGTCGCTTATAAGTGATTTTTCCATCTCCGAATCAATCAACTGTGCGCTAATCAGAATGTCCCTTAACTGAAACTGCAACGTCCACATCTTTTTATCACGGATGTAGATCAATACGTTGAACCACTCATTCCAATAACCCACTGCACTGAAAACGACAAACGCCATAGCCATTGGCAACACAAGTGGAAGGATTATATTGATCAGGATGCGCATTTCACTCGCCCCGTCGATTTCTGCCGATTCGATCAACTCTTGTGGAAGTTGATTAATCTGATTACGGAATACGATAATATAAAAAATGTTGATGATACCAGGAAGAATAAGAGCCAAGTACGAATTGTTCAGACCAAGCTTGTTCACAAGCAAGTATGTCGGGATGAGACCACCACTGAAGTACATCGGAATAATTAGAAACGTAAACAGAAATCGGGTGCCGACTAAATGCTTATGCGCCATTACATATCCAGCCGCAAGCGATAAAACGATTACAAGCGTCGTATTAACGAAGGTAAGAAACACCGTATTCATGAACGTGCGTATAAATTGTTTGCTATACGCAAGCTTATGGTAGGCTTCAATATTGAACCCTTTTGGCCAAAGTCCGATTTTGCCAAACGCTGCTGCCTCATAGCTGCTGAGCGAAATGGCAATTGCGTTAATAAACGGTACAAGTATCGATATGCAAAATAAAACAAACAACAAATAGTTGAAACTATCGAATATTCTGCCTGAAGTCGAGCGGTGCAACATCTATTCTCCTCCTTTTCAATAAAGTCCTACCCCGACGAGCTTCTTAGACAGCCTGTTCGCGGTGATCAGCATAAGGAACCCGAGTATGCTTTGCACAAACCCGATTGCCGTTGTAAGGCTGTATTGCGAATTCTGCAACCCGATCCGGTATACGTAGGTACTGATAACGTCGGAGACATCGAGCACAAGCGGGTTTTGCAGCAGGAACAATCGTTCGAAGCCGATCTCGAATATATTAGACAATCTTAAAAGCAGCAGCAGCACGATCATCGGAACCATTCCCGGCAGCGTGATATGCCATACTTGGCGGAGTCGGCTGGCACCGTCTACCTTTGCCGCCTCGTACAAGCTAGAATCGATTCCAGCGATGACGGCAAAATATAAAATGGCTGACCATCCGACTTCCTTCCAGACTCCTGCTGAGACCACGATACCGCGGAAGAGCTCTTTCTCCGTCATAAAAAAGATCGGCTCGATTCCGAACCAGCCGAGCATCATGTTGAATATACCGTCATTGGGCGATAATAACTGGTAGAAAAAACCTGAAACAACGACCCATGACAAGAAATGTGGCAAGTACGATATCGTTTGCGTAACTCGCTTGAAAGCAGTGCTAACAAGTTCATTAGCAAGTAACGCGAATAGAATCGGAGCCGTAAAACCGAAGATCAGATCGTAAAAGTTAAGGATGAGCGTATTCCCCATTACACGCCAGAATGAATCGTCCGTTAGAAATCGAATGATATGTTTCATGCCAACCCAAGGGCTGCCAGTAACGCCACGGAACGGAGAAAAATCCTGAAAAGCGATAGAAACTCCATACATCGGAATATATTTAAAGACAAACAGCAAAAGTAGTGTTGGGGCAAGAAGTAAATATAGTGCGAACTGCGTCTTCATGTTCACTCGCCGCTTACGTTTTGCGGTTGGCCGTTTGCTGCTCGGTGCAGATTCTAAAGCTACTTTCATCGGCCCAATCCCTCCTGTTTTCATCCATATAATCATGCTTGTCTCACTTAAGAGGAACGTACCCGCGGTGAACCGACATCATCCACACGACGTCGGTTCACCGCGGGTACACGTTTATTACCATTCGATTTCTTTAACACCAAGCTTTTTCAGCTTATCCTTGTTTTCGGTCATATATTTCGTATATTCATCATAGATGAACCCGTATTTCTTCTTGTATTCATCGACCTTTTGATCGAACTGCTCCATCGTAATCTTACCCATAATCGCTTCGATCGTAGCCGTCGATATGAATTGGTTCGATTCGGTTTTTTTGCTTGCTGTATCGGCAGACAATGTCACGAATGGATCCAGCGCCAAGCCGGTTGATTTCGCTGCATCTTCTACCCTTTTCATCCCGTCCATACGTCTTTTGAACTCGTCCTTATCCATTACTTTCTCAGCGGCCGCGATGCTTGATTCTTTTCGGTCATTGAACCCGAAAATAAGACTAAGGTGAAGCGCATATCTTTTATTCGCATGAGACAGCCCTTGACCATCGATCGGTAATTTCTTGCCGTTCTCTATCTTGAAATCTTCGCCCTCTTTACCCCAGAAAATAGCATCATGCAGTTTATCTGAAGCAAACCCTTCAATCACTTTCCACGCTCGATCCTTGTCCTTCGTTTTCGCGGAAATATAAAGGCCATGGGCGTTAATTGGATACGAAGCTTTAGGCTGAACATACTTGATATCCTTCAGGACTGAAGGATACTTCGTGAGAGGCGGCGCAATCTGGGTCTCTTTGGTTGCATCTTCTGGAAGCTTCGCTGCTCCAGTTGGAATAACTTGATCCGCTGTGTTCACTTCAAACAGTACGTTTCGGTTTTTCTTCTTTTCAGTCCATTTGGCCCCGTCTGTTGTAGCGAATTCTTTGTCAAGCAGTCCTTCATCGTATAACTGCTTCATCACGATTACGGCCGCCTTGTACTCAGGCAGTGTAAATGTACTGACAACTTTACCGCCCTCTACGCGATAAGAATTCGGTCTAGCTCCGTACCAATAAAAGATAGGCAAGCCTCCATAAGCGATTCCAAATTCGTTAACAACGCGGTTGGACATCGGAAGTGAATTCGGATCTGCTTTTTTGATTTTACGCAGAAGCTCGATCCATTCCTCAACCGTTTCCGGCCATTTGCCTCCGTTATACTTGACGACAAGGTCGTAGCGTGCCATGACGCCATCTCCCTGCGGCACCGACGTCCAAGACATTGGTATGCGATAGTAATGGCCTGAACTCGATTTAGCCATTTCCAACATTTCCGGTGTAATGTACTTCTTTATGATCGGTGATTTGTCGTAGAAAGCCTTCAGGTCCAGAAAAGCACCTTCGTCTCCCCGTTGGTTTGTTTCGTCCGGATACACCGTATGTAAGATATCTGGTAAGTTCCCGGATGACAGCATCAGATTGAACTTTGTTTTGAAGTCCGTATAGTTCGGCACTTCTAACTCCAGATCAACGTTCGCATAATCCTCCACGATGTTGAGATACGGATTGTTGCTTGGATCGACTCCTTCAGGATGAGCGATACCTGAGTTATTCATGAACATGCTCATCTTGATTCTTTTTTCTTCCGTTTTCGCGGGGGTTGGACTGGCTGAAGACGCTGGCGGATCGCTCTTACTGGAACAGCCCGCTGCTACAACACTTGTTAACAACACGGAAGCCATGAGTACTGATATCGCTTTCTTTTTTCTAAGCAAAATTGACACCCTCCTGTTAATATTAGATTCGACTCCACTATATCTGATCGATTGTTCTAGAGTCTGTATCTATCATAGAACACGAATACCCCTTTTTGAGGTCAGGATTATCCTTAATATGGACCAAGATTGCACGAGGTTTTCGAATGCCATCCCGCATTTTCGGATGATTCCTAACCTTTTAGCGGACAATTATGCTCCATCTTGCTCGTCCGTGATCGGAATAAGCAATACAATTGAAGTTCCGATGCCTAGTTCGCTGTTAATAGTAAGACTCGCTCTGTCTCCATACTGCACCTTAATCATCCTATTCACATAATGAATACCAATACCCATCCCGGACTTTCGACGTTCCTCTATTCCACTATCGAGCAACCGTCTGATTTCCTCCACATGCATCCCCAATCCGTTGTCCTTCACCTCAATGCGAAGACGGTCCTCACCTTCAAATCCGGCTTTAACCTCAATCCAGCCATCATCTCCTAGTCCGTGATAGAGCGAATTTTCTACAAGGGGTTGAAGTATAAATCGAGGGATCGGTACATCCATCAGTTCGTCCCCAGCCTGTATATCTACTTCAAATTGAAAATCATAACGTATTTGCTGTAATTCCACATAATCATTAAGGCAAGCAATTTCCCGTCCTAATGTTGCTGTTCCTCCTTTGCCCATGTTGTAATAAAGCACTTTGTTAAGGATGGAGACGAGCCTCTCAATCTGTTCCTGTCCATTCAATCGCGCCAACCAACGAACGGTATCGAGTGTATTATGAATGAAATGCGGATTGATCTGAAACAGCAGCTTTTCTACCTCTAGTCGTGATTTCATTTTTTCGTTCCGTTCTACTTCCAGCAGAAGCTGCCATATGCGCTGCCGCATCTCCTCAAATCTATCAAGTACATAATCGAATTCGGCGATCTTAGGATAGTTCAGCGGAGAATGTAAGCCGCCCATTTGCAAAGACCGGATCTCTTTGTTAAATCCCGTAAGCGGTTTGTATACGGTTCTCCATAGCATCCATGCAAATCCTAACGCGGCCATCAGTGTGACGATTGCAATGATAGCGAACTGGCGAATCCAGCTGTTTCTTTCTTTGTCGTATTCGACCTTTGGAATGACGGCGGTCCACTCCCACTCTTCACTCGTCTTTTCGGAGAAAAGATAGCTGTCCTGAGTTTTGCGGAAGGGCATACCTGAATCCTCAGATGAGAGTATTGACCCGACGGCATAATCACCCGTTTTCTCACTGTATACGATCCGATTCTGAGTATCTGACATTAGGTATGCTGTTGTCATCCCGGACTGGTTATCGCCCAGTAGTTGAGATAATAACTTCGGGTTCGTTTCTACATAAATATGCAAATTCTCGTATCCGGGAATGAAGATCCGGCGATCCACAGAAAGGACAAGTGAATCGGACGAAGTGTCAATCGATGGGTGCAGGGCATGATAGGAAATCCCGCCGAAGCTGTATAGCATCGGCAGTTCATCCGGGTTAAGGTCTAGCGGAAGGCCGGTGTCTTTGAATGCCATTTTGTTCGTGTCGGAGAAGTAATAATGGATGAGTCCTATATTCGGATTCGTATACGTTATTAAAAAGATATAGTTCTGTATTTCCTGCTCCATTTGATATCGATCGTAATAATCGGATGATAAATATCGGCTCAGATCCTTGCCGATTCCTTGTTCGAAAGACAATTGCATGGCGACATGGTTTAAATTTTTGAGCTCCTTTTCTATTGAAAAAGCGGTATAATTCAACTGGTTCTGTACACTGTTCACGATTTTGTTATCCAGCATGGAGGCGATCGTGTAATAGGAAGCCCCACCAATCAAAACCAGAGGTACGAGCGAGGAAAGAAGGAGGACAACAATTACTCTGCTCTTCAGAGTGTAAAAAATGTTGGGCCAATTATGTGTAATTCGCGTTAAGACAGGATGCATATTGGTTCACGTCACCTCACTTTGGAAGTTGCCGATATTCACTTGGCAGTACTCCAATTTGTTCGCTGAATACCCTGCTGAAATATTTTTCGTTAAAGTACCCGCATTTTTCCGCAACCCAGTAGATCGGGTTTGCCGTTTGCTGAAGCAGTTCTTGCGCATAGGCGATTCGAATGCTCCGGACATAATCGTTAAACGATTGACCGACAATATCCTTGAAGCATTGGCTAAAATAGCTCCTGCTCATATTCGCCACCTTAGCGGCATCGGCAAGCCTCATTTCCTGATTGAAATGATGGCGAACGTATGTAACCGCCTTCATGATACCCTGCACAACATCATCCGAGTAAGTTTTACTCAGTTTCCTGCGCAAGTCTCTACGAACCATTTGCAGCCATTCTACACCGTTTGACCAATTGGGAAAGGGACGTAAAGAACCGAATGGCGGAATGGATGATTCTGGAACGAATCGTCTCCACTCCATCACAGCCGAATAGAATATGCTCTCCAATTGAGAAACGGGCGGTTGAAGCCGTTCTGTCTCTGTAATCAAATTGTTGAAAATAGAGTCATCCATCACCCAGAATAGGGAGGTCCAGCTCTCCCGAAGCTGGATCATATCGCTATCCGCATAGACTTGCAGCCTTTGTTCACTAAGCTTATCAGCCGATAGCATGTAGAAGCTGCGTCCTTTATCAAAATCATAATAGAACGCATGCTCTTTGTATGCTCGCAGCATCGCATACAGTTCATTCTTATTGCTCTCATACGCTCCAGTAACGAGGATCATCGCCCAATCTTGTTCAATCCCGAAACGGCTGAGAGTATCCGATTCAAATTCCTCATCCCTGTTGTCTCCGATTTCAAGCAGCCACATTCCGAACCCGATACTAATAAGCGATTCCTTATGAACGTACGGAAGTTCTTGAAGTACTTCCAAATTGTATCGCCCAGTAAGATCCACGAAGACGATAACGCTCTTGTCTTCCTTTGTTTCCACAACTGCTTTGGAAACGGTCGATTTATGGCGCTCCGCATGTTTAGTCTCGTTATGTATCCGATCTGCAATACGGCCAAGCACTTCCTCCATTTGTTCCTTCTCCAACTGCACTTTGGCGATGTAATCAATAGCCCCGATGCGCAAAGCTTGCTGAATAATATCGAATTCTTGATGGAACGTGAGAACGACCATCCATATATGTGGATATAGGCTTCGCACGTTGCGCATCAACTCGATGCCATCCATAACAGGCATAGCAAGATCCGTGATCAACAGATCAATCTCATGCAGCTCGAGAAATTCGAGAGCCTTCATTCCGTTATTGACATCACCAACAACTTGCATGTTGAAATCATCCCAAGGCATTGTATAGATCAGGCCTTTTCGGACCAATTTATCATCATCAACGATTAGCACTTTCAGCATGCTGTTTCCCCCTTGTATCCACGGAATTCTTGTTACTCGTACTTGGCATCTAGAATGGACTTGCTTTCTTGTATAGAAACGCTCTATTCCGGAGAACAGAGCGTCATAGGCTTAATCTTCAATATCATAACAATAAAGTCGTGCCGCAGGCGTGCAGTAAATCTTATTATTCTCTTTATCCATATGGTAGCCCAGAACCCAACCTTCTGCCTCAGCAACAACTGAGAAATGATCGTTCAGTATATCATATCGGAACAGTTTATTGTCACCTGAGCCGTATATAATGTTGCGGTCTGTGATATCCATACCTGGCCATATTGCTTTTTGAATCGGAATGTCTTTTTGCCAGACGACCTGGTGCTGTACATAATCATAGGCGAATAAAACTCCATTACCAGTCAACCCATAAATAATACCGTCCTTATACTTGATCGACACCACTTGTTCCGCCCCTGTAACAGGATGGATTTCCTTTACTTTTTGTTCCTGATCGATATCCCATATGAACAATCGTGCATCCATAGTCGGTTTATCAGCGCCGGTGCCCACCTCATTCGTAGTAGCTGCACAAATATAGCGAGTTCCGGGGATGTTGTCTAGGACATAAACGGACTGCTCGTCTACAATTCCACGCCATACGGTAAATTGGTCTGTAAGAGGGTTCAGCCTCGTCAAGGCGCCGGAAACCTCGCCATAATTAGGAACCGAAGCGATATATATATTGCCGTCTGCCCCTGTTATCATGCTGATAGGTCTATTCTGCATGGATCCGATAGGTCCAATTTCCCGAGGGTTATGGTCCGCATCCTTGCCCACATTCCAAGGCTTCCCAGGGTCATAAACGGAAATATAGGATCCCGGATAACTGCCCGAATACAGCTTATTGCCAACGTTTGTCATAGAGTAAATTTCCCCGCCCGAGGAAGGGGATGGACTTCCAAGCTTCACCGTTTCACCCGTCATTGGATCGTAGCTGAACATCCGTAAAGGCAGAGCAGAGCTTCCATAAATCTTGTCATCCGGACCTTTATGCACCATCCACATCATTAGTCCACCGGATTCATATTGAAGGTTATGAGTAACCTCGTTCCCTTTCTCGTCTGCAATAGTTATATGGGTGTTCGTTACGGAAACGACTTCCCGCCCCCCAGACAATAGAAGCTTTGGAGCAGCACCGATTTGTTCTACCCGGATAAGTTCATTGCCTACAACCTGATAAAGATCCTGGCTTTTCGGTGCTTTCACAAATATGTTCCCTTGTACATCCTGCGTCATTTCCGGGAAACCTGTAAGCACCTCCGGATAGGTGATGACCTGCATCCCACCCGATTCCGGGTCGTAGATACCAATCTTAATCTGCTTGCTCCCAAGGGCAGTAACAACTTTCCCATCGTTCCGCACACGAACTTGCCGGCAATAAACGGAGTCTTTGTCGAATGTCCCCAGATCGCTTACGATCTCTGTACTTAAATCCAAAGCAAACAATTTTCCACCTGGGTAAGTTCCACCATATAACTTTCCTTTTCCATCATAGGCAAGTGACCATATATATTCTTCTCCCTGCACAGCTTGTCCCAGATCTATCATTTCATCCTGCTCGGCATCGTACCGCAGCAAATGACCTTGGTAGTAAGTCCCCAGGTATATCCGACTTCCGGTCGAGGCAATGCCCCAAGCCCCTTGCTTGGCTCCAATATTGGGATTATTCTCCGCTCTGTACTGCGTCGTTTCATTCGTGTCCGCATTATACTTCAATAGCAGAACAGAGTTCTCATATTGGGTCAGGGAAATATAGATGCAATTCTGATTTCCTTTCCCATCCTGCCCTACCACATAACCTTGACCTAATATAGCCCCTTCTTTAACTGGTGCGCCCAAATCTTTAAACATGATTGTTTCTTCCTTCCATTATTTGTTATTTTAGTTGTTGCCTGTTGACTCGATTTTACATTGGCGTTCTACATTCGATCCCTTCCAACCATATTCCTTCTTCTTTGGGAAAGAGTTCTGAATTGTCTGCATGTTTTTACGAATTGTCTGATCTGCAAGCTGATGACGGAGTACAATTCAATTGCACCATAAATGAAAGCGCTTAAATTTATTAAGAAGGGAGAGAGCGCAAAACTTTTCGTGTGAATCATAATCTACGAATCCATTAACTAAGGAGGCTTATTCTATGATCAAGAAAATGCTAGCTGCTATTGTTTTATTGGTTTCCATTCTTCCGCTCCTCCCTGCTCATGCAGCAGATATGCTCATCCCTAATTACAGCTTCGGTTCCGGTTTGACTTCATGGACACAAACCCACGGTTCGGGAGGAATCACCGTTTCCTCGGAACAGGCCCGTACAGGTACGAACAGCGTTAAGATCGTAGACAACTCTACTACAGCTTCGTATGGATTACAGAGCGCTTATATGCCCGCTATTGCAGGTAAAAGCTATTATACTTACGCATGGGCTAACATTCAGAGTGGCAGTGCTGATTTATATCTTCGTTTCTACAATAGCTCCCATACTCTCCTCACTTCGTCGTTCTTAAGCAAGAGCTCTCCAACCAATCAATGGTTCTCTATAAAAACCGGCGCGGTTGCACCGGCAGGAACCGCTTATGTAGCTGTGTTACTCTATAGTAACGCAGGAAACATAGGGACCACTTACTGGGATGATATATTGATAACGGCGGATCTAACAAATATCGGAAACGTCGTCACTTCTACGTCCATGCGCAGTGCTACCTTAGCGATGGATGGCAGTGGAAAGCCTGCCTTTTACCTTGGACTAAGCGGGTCGTCAGATACTAATGTTAATATGGTCGAGGTGAACGTCAACACGGGAGCTATACAAAAGCAAATGAGCTTGCCAGGTACAACGTTTGCGCATTCCGCTGCGACTACTGTAGATAACAAAGTTTACATGGGTACTTATCCGAATGGATATTTGTACCAGTACACGCCAGGTACGGCAAGCCCTGTCAATCTGGGTAGAGCGATATCTGACGCAACGTATATTCTTGGACTTGCTGCGGGCGATTCGCCGGGTAAAGTATACGGCGGAACATATCCTTCATCAGGTGTATTCAAATATGAACCTTCGCCGGGATTCTACACATTCTTACCTAAACCGTTTTTTTACTGGTCCCATTACACATACTCCATTGCTTATGACGCTCCGAGAAATGTTCTGTACGCGGGAAGCGGCGGGTATTATGCTCAAATCAGCAGACTTGAGAACTCTGGCGGCCTGCGCCACGATAATCTGCTTCCTTCCTCTATTGCAAATGCGAATACAGCCGTAGATAAGATGAGTTATGAGGGAGATAAATTGTTTGCTCGGGTAATTCCTGAAAATAAAGAGGTTGTATTAAATGTGCAGAAAAATACGGATGGCACAATAACAACTACGGTGGATGCGAATTTCTCAATCGGTTCATTTGGAGTCTCGCCTATTAAAGACGGCAAAGTTTATTATTCATTCGGGGGATTGCGAACTTACGATGTGGCTACAAAAACGACTGCGCCCGCTGAGAATCCGGATGGTACCCCTGTATCCATGCCAATCAATGGCTATGCATGGGGGCTGGCAACGCTGGACGATCAAGTGAATTATCCAGGTGAAACGATCATTAGCGTCGGCCATACTTCAGGTACAATTTTGCTGTTCAAATACAATCCGACATCCAAGAATAGCAGCAGCATATTATTATCTGATCTTCCAGGCGTGCCTGTAGACATTAGTGCTCTGGGATCAGCTGGGCCGGATCAGAAGATTTATGCCGGCGGTTTCCTTTCTGGCAATCTGGGCGAATATACTCCGATGCGCAGTGATCTGAATAAGATGAACTTCGGTGTTCCGCAGCTCGAAGGGATGACATCCATAGGCAACACTCTATACATGGGCGGCTATCCGAATGCCAAGATTTATAAGAACGACATGAGCCAGCCGTGGGCACCTTCGCTTGTTGTAGATATTGGTGCGACCGATTTACAAGAACGACCGTTTGGAATGGCTCAGGGAGACAACAAAGTATTTATAGGTACGGTAGGCGCATCCGGACAACTAGAGGGTGCCCTCACGATCCACGACACCATCACTGGCACCTCCCAAATATTACGGAATATCGTACCTAATCAGAGCATTGTGTCTGTCGCCTATTATAATGGATATGTTTATGCAGGCTCTACTATAGGAGGCGGCAAGTCTACCACCCCAACAGCAACCGAAGCCAAGCTTGTCAAGCTGAACGTGGCAACAGGGGCATACACGACCTATTCCATGCCCGTTTCCTCCCAGGGAATTACAGCGCTTACGTTAGGACCAGATAATAAAATATGGGGATTGTCAGAAGGTTACGTCTTCGCATTTAATCCAACTACCAATACTTTTGATTATCATGCACAAAAATTTACAGATGTTAACTATGCGACAGGAAGTCAAATTACCCAAGATGGATCATTAGTACAAGGAAGACCGGGCAGCAACCTGATATTCGGGACAATTAAAAATCATTTCTTCAAGATTGATACCTCAACGAATACGGTTACAAACATATACAATGGAGTGAATGACTTCAGAAATGCGACTTCTGACGGCTATGGCAACATCTATTTCAAAATGAATAACGACCTTTTCCGTTGGGCTTACTAAACTCAGCACCAGGACATCCGTTAAATCGGATGTCTTTTCTTATGCCCCGTGGATGAACATTGCAGGGCGGTCATCCGACCTCCTTCGACGATCTTGAAAGAAACCTGGTTACGTAGATCCACGACCCATATTTGACTTGCTTGTTCCATGTCGCTGCATCCAGACAAGTAAGCGATGCGGTTTCCGTCAGGCGACCAGGTTACCGGGGTGGAGAAGCAGTCGGAGACAGCCCTCGATCTTTTCTGCCTGCCCGTCCGGCTGTCGGTTTGGATGATGGAGTAGTAACGGTGTTGGGTAAAAACGGTTGCACTGTATGAGATGATGGAAGAGTCGGGCGACCATTCCGGAAAATAGTTTTTTGCGAGTGGTCCCCCTTCCAAAGTATTCGTGCCGCCTGTCGCCAAATCGATGGTAGTAATGATGGAAATGCTGGCCCCAGGCGATGTGAAGAGCACGAAGCGTCCGTCGGGGGAAAGCCTGACGTTGTTATGCAGTCCCTCCGTATTTTGCGTCAACTGCCGTTTGTTCGTTCCGTCATCATTTATCCGATAGAGTTGGCTGAACCCGGCTGAATCTGACGCGGAAAACAGAAGCTCCCTGCCCGAAGGAAACCATTGGGCATCCCTGGCTCCCTGCTGAAGGATCGTGCGGCTAGAATGGGTAATCATGTCGTAAATGACAATCTCCCCATTTTTCACGTAGGTCAGGAACCGGCTGTCAGGCGACCAGTCCAACAACGTGTAAGGTTCGATTTGATCGATCTGTGCAGTGGACCCTGTAGTCCTATCAAGCACATAAACAATATTCCCTTTCCCGAGAAAAGCTATTTTCCGACTATCTGGCGACCAATAAGGAACAGAAAATTCCTCTCCTAGCCCTTGAGTAAGACGATAGTTAAAAGTGTCTGCAGGACGATATAGCCAAATGTCGAATGTCCCGCCACGGTCTGACGTATAGGCGATCCATCCGGTATCATAAGACCGCGACGTTTCAAAAAGTTTCATGGGCATATCCTCCCTGATTCTACGTGAGTTCACTTTGATCAGTTTATTCAGGGAATCGCCCATAGGCGCATGTACCAGAATTTTTTTGCAAGGTTTTATTAACCTTGAATCGCCAACAATTAAAAAAGGCTGCCAGTTTAGAGCTGGCAGCCACATGTTTATTTTCGCTATCGTGAACGTCAATCAATCTTTTCTATTCGGATTCAACTAATACTACTCCCATTTCTGATAATTCGTTATCGTCAAATCCACTTAAATGATCTGAAGAAACCCATTCATAATTAGCTAACCCAAGTCTTTGAGCTATTAGATAAGCTGGCGGGTTTTCATAGTTTATGTTGCTGTCCTTAAAGTCAAAAATTTGCTCAAGACCAACTATGGAGTTCCCTTGCGATATAACCAATTCTTCCAAGAATTCGAGATCGAATAGATTCTTCTCAATAACTAGGCCCTCTCCTGCCCAGTTTGCTTCAAAATCAAACACAAGTTCATCTTTATTGTATATTTTTAATGTCCACATATGTTCTTCGAGATAGACGTAATAGACTAGTATTCCAGGATTCATTTCGCTTACTACTTCGTCTACATTTTTACCTCGATATTCAACAACAAAGGTAACCCACCCATTCTGTTCCCCATAAACATACCCCGTCATTTCAGCATCGCGTAGAAGATTTATTGCTTTTGTTTGATCCAAAGTTTTTAGATGAAAGCTTTCGCTGAATTCACTCATTTAGGCCATCCTCATCTCTTATTCCAGGTATCTTTCAGCGGTACGATACGGTTGAATACAAGCTTGTCGCCGGTAGTGAACTTGTTATCTACACAAAAATAGCCATGACGGAAGAATTGGAATTTCTGTTCCTTGCGGGCATGTTGGACGGACGGTTCTATCATAGCGTCCTTTACGATAATATGCGAGTCCGGATTGATCGTATCCGTCCAATCCTTGTTGTCCTCATTCGGAATGTTAGGGTCAAGCAGTAGTTTCTCATACAGATGAACGTCAGCCTTTATGGCGTGCTCGGATGAAACCCAATGGATCGTCCCCTTCACCTTACGCCCGGTAAACCCAGTTCCACTCTTTGTAAGTGGATCGTAAGTACAACGCAGCTCTGTAATTTCTCCTGTATCCCGATCCTTGATTACTTCCTCACACCTGATGAAATACGCCCCCTTCAGCCTAACCTCGGCATTCAGACTCAGCCGATGAAAACCCTTGGGTGGCTGCTCCATAAAATCATCCCCCTCGATATAAATCGTGTTGGAAAAAGGAACCTTTCTTTTTCCCAAAGCTTCATTTTCGCTGTTGTTTTCAATCATTAACAGCTCCACTTCATCCTCTGGGTAGTTCGTAATGACGACCTTTAAAGGCTGCAAAACAGTCATGACGCTATTCGTATTTTCTTTCAGATCCTGCCTCAGGCAATGATCCAGCAACGAGATGTCGACCGTGCTTTGGGTCCGAATGCTGCCAATCTCCTCAATAAAGCTGCGAATACTGTTAGGCGTGAAGCCTCTTCTTCTTAAGCCTCGGAGCGTCGGAAGCCTGGGATCATCCCAGCCGTCTACGAAGCCCCCTTCTACAAGCGGCCTTAAAAACCGTTTGCTTGTCACAACACCCGTTAAATTCAACCGGCCGAACTCCCTTTGCCGCGGAGGTTCTGGTATATCAAGCTCGTTTAAGACCCATTCATATAAGGGTCGGTGGTCTTTGAATTCGATTGAGCATAAGGAATAGGTGATGCCTTCAATCGCATCTTGAATAGGATGAGCAAAATCGTACATTGGATAAATGCACCAGTCATTTCCCGTCCTGTAATGCTTAGCATGGATAATTCGATAAATAACAGGATCTCGCATATTTATATTGGGTGAGCCCATATCGATCTTGGCGCGAACAACCTTGGAGGAGGCCGGGAAGTCGCCATTTTTCATTTTCGCAAAAAGCTCCAGGTTCTCCTCGACTGATCGGTTTCTATAAGGGCTGTTTCTCCCCGGCTCCGTCAAAGTTCCTCGATACTCCGTTACTTCCTCTGGTGTCAAATCACAGACGTAGGCCTTCCCATTCTTGATTAATGTGATTGCAGCATTATATATTTCGTCCGAATAGTCTGAGCCGTAGTAGATATGATTTCCAGGATCGTAGCCGAGCCACTTGATATCCTCGATAATCGCGTTCACATACTCGATATCTTCTTTAAGGGGATTCGTGTCGTCAAAGCGTAAATGAAACGCTCCGTTAAACCTCCGGGCTATTGTATAATTCGTGTGTATAGCATAGGCGCTTCCAATATGAAGATAACCGTTAGGCTCGGGAGGAAATCGCGTGCACATGTCCCTTCCAAGTGATCCCAGCTCAAGCTCCTCACTAATCAGCCTAATTAAAAAATTTTCGGTCTGGTGCTCCCTCTCGTTAACCATGTCGACTCCTCCTAATGAACTTTATAAGTAGTAATCCGAAACAAAAAAAACTTCACCTCCAAGACATCATGTCTTGGGGACGAAATTCTCGCGGTACCACCCCAGCTTCATTAATATGTCGCCATATTAACCTCTTCAAGTACGGCATTGCAAGCAATGCTTATACTCTAGCTCTATAACGGGAGCTCCCGTCATGTCATCCCCGCCTAAGGTTCCGACATGCTGCTCAGAGGTTTGGTTCGGGGAAAAGTTCTATGCTCCTTTTCAGCTGCCGGAGCTCTCTGTGTTAGAACGTTTTTCCTTACTCTTCTCATCATCGCGTTTGAATATTGCTTCTATGATAACAAATCATTCCCTTTTTTGTAAATCAATATTCTTAGTTCAAACAAGCAGTCATTTCGCAACTACATACTTACCTACTTTTTACCACTTCTTGAACAAATCATGGCGTACTTGAAACAACTATGTGACGAATTTCACATAATTCTGTGACATCGTTCAAACTCGATTGTTTTATTGCTTCTGCGAAACTATGCTGTAAGTATCGATCCAGGAAAGGAGCTCTTTCATGAAAATCAAATGGGCTTTTCTCGCAGTAATTCTTACTATGGTCACAGGTTTAACTGGTTGCGGAAAATTAGCAGTCCTTGACCCTAAAGGACCGCAGGCTCAAAGACAAGCGGATGACATCATGCTATCGATCGGGTTAATGTCGGCTATTGTCATTATTGTTTTCATCATTTTATTGTTTATGCTATTCAAATATCGAGCCTCCAAACAAGCAGATGATTATGAGCCTCCTCATATTGAAGGAAGCAAGATTGTAGAAACGATCGTAGTTGGAATTCCCGTTCTCATTATTATTTTCCTTTCGGTTGTCTCCGTTCGGAGTAATTATATCGTTGAGGCAACACCTCAAGGATATGAAGGTCAGAAACCTTTAGTAGTCTACGCTTCCTCTTCTAACTGGAAATGGCATTTTAGTTATCCAGAACAAAATATTGAAACTGTAAACTACTTATACATCCCAACTAATCGCCCTCTTGAATTTAAGCTTTATTCTTACGGGCCGATCACCAGCTTCTGGATTCCTCAATTAGGAGGACAAAAATATGCAATGGCTGACATGGTAAACACTTTACATTTGGCGGCTGATGTTCCTGGTGAATACATGGGGCGTAATGCAAACTTCAGCGGTAAAGGGTTCGCAGAAAATACGTTTAATGTTAAAGCAATACCTGCAGCTAAGTTTGACGAATGGGTTAAAGAGGTGAAAGAAACGGCCAAACCTCTTACCGAAGACAAATTCAGCGAATTATTGAAACCAGGGCATCTTGGACAGTTGACGTTCACTGGAACTCATCTAGAATTTTTACCCCCGCCAGAAGACGGACATAATCATGGGTCAAGCAGCACAGATCCTGATCCAGATGCGGATGCTAATACTAAAAAAGATTCACATGGTTCACATGAAGGGAGACATTAAGCATGGACTTTTTTGAACGATTTGCTGTACCCCACCCAAGTCCAGCCATTTATGCATCCATGGTTGCCATTGCACTTACCGTCATTGCGATCATCGCAGGCTTAACTTATTTCCGAAAGTGGGGTTATCTTTGGCGTGAATGGCTAACAACGGTCGACCATAAACGAATCGGTATCATGTATTTGATATCCGCTCTCATAATGCTATTCCGTGGCGGTGTAGACGCATTGATGATGCGTGCGCAAACGGCCGTTCCCGATAATACGCTGCTGGATGCTCAACACTATAACGAAGTTTTCTCAACGCATGGAATTGTTATGATCATTTTTATGGCGATGCCTTTTATCTATGCCCTAATGAACTTCGTTGTTCCCTTACAAATTGGAGCACGTGACGTAGCTTTCCCGCGTTTGAATGCACTTAGCTTTTGGTTATTCTTCATGGGCGCCATGCTGCTCAATATCTCATTCGTCATTGGCGGCTCCCCTGATTCAGGATGGACGGCTTACTTCCCGCTTGCAGGGAATGAGTTCAGTGAATCTGTAGGAACGAACTATTATGCGCTTGCTCTTCAGATATCTGGTATCGGTACATTAATATCCGGCATCAACTTCATTGTAACCATTCTCAAAATGAGAGAACCTGGTATGAAATTGATGAAAATGCCAATGTTCACATGGTCTGCCTTAACCGCTAACATAATCGTTGTTTTTGCTTTCCCTGTATTAACAGTAGCGCTGATCATGATGACAATGGATCGATTATTCGGAACACACTTCTTTTCCATAACGAATGGCGGCATGGATATGCTGTGGGCGAACCTGTTCTGGGTATGGGGACACCCTGAGGTATACATCTTAATTTTACCTGCATTCGGTGTATATAGTGAGATTATCTCAACTTTTGCACGTCGAAACCTATACGGTTATAAATCCATGGTAGCGTCCATGGTGATTATCTCTTTTCTTTCTTTCTTAGTATGGACACACCATTTCTTTACAATGGGCCAGGGAGCACTGACCAACAGTATTTTCTCCATTACAACAATGGCCATTGCTATTCCGACCGGGATCAAGATATTTAACTGGTTGTTTACTCTTTGGAAAGGAAAAATTGTGTTTACCGTGCCGATGCTCTATGCAATAGGCTTCATTCCGATATTCACAATCGGTGGTGTGACCGGAGTTATGCTCGCCATGTCAGCCGCTGATTATCAGTACCATAATACGATGTTCCTGGTAGCTCATTTCCATTACACCATTATTCCTGGTGTCGTATTCGCCATGATTGCTGGACTCACCTATTGGTGGCCCAAAATGTTCGGCTTCATGCTCAATGAAAGGCTCGGGAAATGGGCGTTCTGGTTTATAGCTATCAGCTTTAATGTTACCTTCTTCCCCATGTTCTTTACGGGTTTAGATGGTCAAGCGCGTCGTATGTACACGTATTCCGAATCGACAGGATTTGGGCCGCTCAATATGCTTTCATTTATAGGAGCATTTGGCATGGCGGTGGGTTTTGGACTGCTTGTGTACACGATCTATTACAGCATTCGTTACGCTCCAAGGGATATCGGTTCAGACCCCTGGGATGCGCGTTCTCTTGAATGGGCTACGCATAGTCCAGTTCCTGCCTATAACTTTGCTATTACGCCAAAAACGAATTCAATCGAAGCATTTTGGGATTTCAAGAAAAAAGGTCATGACTTATTCCCGGGTGAGATTAAAAAAATTCATATGCCCAATAACACCGGCGCTCCATTTATTATGAGTTGTATCTTCTTTGCATGGGGATTTTCATTTGTATTCGGCATTTGGGTTTCTGTCATTCTCACTACAATAGCAATTTTTGCATGTTTGGCTTATCGGTCTTTCGAGAAAGATCACGGCTATTATATTTCTGTAGAAGAAATTGAACAAACAGAAAAAAAACTGCGAGGTGCTAATAAATGAAAATCGATCACTCGCTGCCGCTAGAATACAGCACAGAACAAAATCAACTGAATATACTAGGTTTCTGGATTTTTCTTGGAGCCGAAATCATGCTTTTTGGAACACTTTTCGCTTCCTATTTCACTCTAGTTGATGGTACTGGACTAGGTCCTACTGGTAAAGAAATTTTCGAAATCACACCAGTACTTATCGAGACCATTTTGCTTTTAACAAGCAGCTTTATGATTGGTCTTGGGATCCATGCCATGCGGATTGGCAATAAGAAAGCCATGATGACATTTTTTGCGATCACCCTTCTACTTGGGGCAGGTTTCTTATGTGTAGAAATTTATGAGTTCATTCATTATGTTCACATCGGAGCAGGACTGCAGACAAGTGCATTTACCGCGATCCTGTTAACAACATTGGGGACTCATGGAGCTCACGTTACATTGGGGCTATTCTGGGGATTATTCATCATGATTCAAATAAAAAGGGACGGTTTGACGCCTCAAACGGCTAATAAATCCTTCATCTTCTCACTTTACTGGCATTTCTTGGACGTAGTATGGATCTTCATCTTCAGCTTCGTCTATCTGAAAGGAATGATGTAATATGAAAGAGTTATTCCCAAGAAAACAAGTAATGGGTTTTGTCTTTTCGATTATCCTTACAGCAATCGCCCTGGCAGTATACTTCTTGGACATGTCATTCGCCGTCGGCATAACTGTGCTTCTTGTAACAGCGTTCATACAGGCAGGTCTTCAACTCGTTGTGTTTATGCATGCAGGTGAAACCGGCGATAGAGGGGCCATTTACACGAACATCTACTACGCTTTAGCCATAGCTTTGGTTACCATCTTCGGTACATTACTATGTATGGTCTGGGGCTTTATATGATTGTATGATTAATAAGGAGCGTCATTACTGACGCTCTTTATTAGTTTTTACTACCCTCTCCAGTTTTCGCCAGCATCTCTTCTGTTGCTACAAAGAACACGCCCATTACAAAAATAACAACCGCTCCCGAAATGGTACCTATCCCAATCGAAGTCATATTGCTGTGATTACTCCCAAAAAAACCTAATGAAAAAATGATAATTCCTATTGTGAGCAGCGAAATACCTACAACCTTTACTGCATTCAGTATCTGCATATTATTCATCCATTCAGTCATCTCCTTTACGCTATATTATTCACAAAGTTCACAGAAACGTCAATCTTTTTTATAGAAATGAGCAGTTGATGAGATAAATGCACTAATCGGGAAATACACAATCCGATAGCGGGCGGTTCACAAAAGCTTGAATACTAGGCTGGCGCAGCGATCGGCCTTCCTTCAGACGCCATTCTGTGTACATTACCTTGACGGTGAGCGACGGCTTCACCCATATTGCGTCTTCATACCGTTCCGGTGTATTGGCAAATGGACACTCCTTCACCCCATCAGGGGCAAGCCGCTCCGTCAAGTCACGCCAATCTCCCTTGCTTAGGCGGCCAGTGCCGGTGTGGCCTATATACCAAAAGCGCCCTTCCCGATCATATACCCCGAGCAGTACCGCATTAATGACTTTGTCGTTCAAGGTATAGCCGCCGATCGCCGCAATTACGTCTCCGTAGTTCTTAACTTTAGCCCAGTTCGAGGTTTTGCCGCCGATGATATAGGGGCTGTCCAACCTTTTGCATACAATGCCTTCCATTCCCTGCTGCCTCATTAATTGAAATAAAGCCTGTCCGTCGGGGTGATTATTAACCGGCTGCACGTTCTGAGTGGGAGTAAGAATTCCGTTCAGCAGATCGATCCGTTCTCGCAGAGGGCGGTTATTCACCCAGTTCCCGTTTAGAAAGAGCAGGTCGAATACCATGTAGTAGATGGGGACTTCCTTCTGCACTTGCTGAACCCGTTCCATTCGCCGCAGCCCGTCCCTGCGCATTACTTCATGAAAAGACGGTTTACCATCGGAGGCGAGTGCCACAATCTCTCCATCCAATATAAAAGATTTCGCTTTACAGTAAGACGATGCATCTTGAAGCTCCGGATAATGGTACGTCCTTTCGTTCAAGCGCCTATTATAGAGGGATATCCCACTTTCATCGGCATAAGTTAGAACCCTCACACCGTCCCATTTAATTTGGTATACCCAAGGATCTCCAACGGGTAATGTATCTTGCCTTACAGGTTCAAAGGGCACAATCGGCTTCAATGTTTACGTATCCCCCGTTTTTTACACATAGTGTTACCTGTTTTGGGGGAAAATATGAAATCTACAAAAGGGAGAGCAGGAGATTTAGTGGGATGACCGCCTTCTTGAATTGAAAAGTGCATACCTAGGAAACGCGGTTCAATAGGCTGAGCAAATAACTGTCCAGGCGTTCGATCATCATATCTTTTGTTAGTCCTGACATGCCTAAGGCTGTCCACCCGCCATATACTTCAGGCGGCCAGTAGGCAAAATCTATCAAAGTGACAAGGTCCCAATAGGGATCGTAGGTAAAAGATTCGCCAGCATGGCTTTGGTAATAAGACAAAAAATCGTCAGCAGTCTTTACATCGTGTAATAGCGCCAAGTTGACACGACAATGGCCGACATCAATGCCTGCAGGGCCGATACATCCATTGACCCAGTCGACGACGCCGCTGACCTCACCGCCATTCCATAATATGTTGGTAGGATGATAGTCTCTATGGATAAATCGCATTGTGACCACCGGGCGAGGTCCCATAATAATGTCAGCCGCGTCCCGCCACTTGTCGGGAAACTTAGACCAAACTGACGTATCCAGAGAAGAAGCGTCGCTGTATGGAGCGAACGTCCATGGAAAATCGTTCGGCTCCACGGCATGAATCCGCACAAGAGCTTGAGCCATTCCGGTCAACCATTGGGCGACGTTTGGTGGCTCCAATACGACTTTGCCTTCAAGTCGAGTCATAAGCACAGCCGGAGTGTCGCACTGACTTCCGTCTTCGTCGAAAGCGACGATTGTCGGCGTCTGCAGGTGGGCGGCGAAGGATGCCCGGCGTAAGCTTTCCGCTTCGCGAAGAGCCAGATCGGGTTCATCCCGCACCCACTCCTCATTATCGAACTGACGCAGCACGACGGCTCTCTCCTTGCCGTTTACGCACAGCGAAATGCGATGGACAAGTGAAGAGATACCTCCTTGAAGCTGTTGAACCGAGAGAACGTTTGCTCCTGGATGTACTGCTTCGACAACCCATCTAAGCGTGCGATCTGATATCGTTTTATTGCTCGTATGCATTGGAATCCATCCTTTTTATGTAAACTTTTAACGACTGCAACTCCTCAAAACAACCTTACGTAACCAATCTTCTTCCCATTCGCCATATGGCCAAACCGGTTGCCCACAGAGTCAGAGCGCTGCCAAAACCCACTATAGACATAAATGCATTAACCTGATGCTCCCCTATGGTGAACTCTTCCGGTACGAACATCCAAGTATTAATGGCGAGCAAACATAGAAGCGCTCCTGTCCAGTAATAAAGTCTGACTTGGAAAAGAGGAGCCAACGGGAAAAAATGAATGCCCACAATAAAAGCGACTACGATAGGGATAAGCTCGGAGTGCCGGGTAGCGTTGCATACTACAATGGCGATTGCGATTGCTACTCCTTCGGCCGCGAAAATAAGGTTGAACCAGAGCCTTGTATGTTTCCCTCGCCTTGTAGCTTTTGCGGAAGCCTGATTCGATAATTTTCGAGAAGAGATTACAAGTGAAATACCGCTGAGTAACAATGCAGCACCAATGACTACAGCACTGAGTAATAACAATGGCTCACCCCAACCCTGCAATCCCATAATTCCTGTGTACGCCCACAGAGTCCCGAACATCGCCATGAAAAATACGCCGGACGCCGTTCCGACCACCGCCTCTCTGGGAATCGTTCTTGATGTTGGTATCATAGTTGTAAATCTCCTCTCAAGGATTCATTCCCGTACCTGGGATGCTTTCAGTATAAGAAAATTGGTGAACCTTTGTAAGTACAAAAGTTCACCCTTTTAATATGAGAAAATTAAGTTGTTTCGGGTGAACAGTGTGAACTCTCTCACTCTCCCACCCATCGTGAATGCTTAAACTAGAGAACTATAACATTATTTCTAATTTCACAATTTGTTAACAGCTTTATTGGCATGTCAAAAAGCTGACTCCGCAAATAATGGAAACCAGCTTTTTCTACCATGATTAACACTCTGCACTTACGTTGTGGCTACAGCTTCGGGTAATCGACTACGATGACATTCTCCAAAATGCCTTCCAGCGATTTCACAAATTGCTGATGGACGGGATGTGGGCCGTATGCGCGCAGTGACGCAAGGTCTTCGAACGTAACCCTCAACCCGAGCGTGTAGCCGTGAATGTTGTTCGTTTCCTCAGTTACATTAATGCCTGCGCTTATATCCAATATTCCCGGGATTTGACCTTGAAAGGCGAGTAGTTGATCTAACAGCTCCTGCTGCTTTACGGGCGTGACGTTAGCATTGAATTTGAATACAACAAGATGTTCAAACATCGGTTGATTACTCCTTTATTATCAGGTTAGCATTTAATATTCGCGATTCTTTAGTGACTTCCTCTTTTATATACCTATTAGGTATGTTATCATCTGATTAACTTTATTTACAGGAAGTGAATGCAATGGCGTTTGTTATCTTAGGGCTTCTGATGCTTCGCAATTTATCCCAATATGATATTAAGAACGTGCTCCAACAGAAAGTATCTCCATTTTTTAGCGCGAGTCTTGGAAGTATTCAAGCTGCATTGAAAAAACTGGAGAGCAACGGCCATGTTGAATTTCATGAAGTAATTGAAAACGGACGAAGGAAAAAAATGTATACGCTAAACAGTCTAGGAAGGCAGCATTTTATAGACTGGATGCTTTCTTCACTCGTACCAAGTCGGTTAGAACAGGATGTAACTACACGATTGTTTTTCTTAGGGCTTATGACTCCAACAGAGCGGCTGGCTATTATACGTTCAGTAGTTACTCAACTGGAATCAACCGTTCAAGAATTTGAAGGTGCGTCTCTCCATGCCAATCAAAAAGCAGTACCAGAACATCTGAATCAAATAGTCACCTACCAACTTAAAACATTAGATTTGGGACTCTATTATCACCGAAGTATGTTGGAATGGTTTGAAAAATTGGCGAAAGAACTGGAGGCTGACCTAGGTGAACAGTGGGATGAAGAGAACAAGAAAACTGGTATATAGAAACACTCAAATTTCTTATCATATTATGATCAATGAGGGAAAAAATACGATTCTGATGTTGCATCCGGCATTTGCTGACCATGCAATATTCGAGACGCAATTAGCCTACTTTAAGACTGAATATCAGATCATTCTGCTAGACATGCCAGGTCACGGTAAAGACCCTATCCTAGAATCTAATGTCACTATAAAAGATATGCCCGAAATTTTGAACCTAATTTTGTCCGACAACAAAATAGAATCCTGCCATCTCCTCGGTGTCTCGATGGGATCACTTGTAGCACAAGCGTTTGCTGACCGTTATCCAGATCGGGTAAAATCGGTAATCATCGTAGGAGGCTATTCTATACATAAGGCGAATGAGCGTGTTTTGAAGGGGCAAAAAAAAGAAGCATTAAAGTGGATATTGTATCTCATATTTTCAATGAAAAAATTCAGAAATTATGTAATTTCAGATTCTTGTCACACTAATTCAGGGCGGGATACGTTTGCGCAGGGGATTAAACATTTTAGAAGAAGGTCTTTTTCAGCAATGGCTGGCATGAACACATTTTTTATTAATAAAGATACCCCCATGCCATACCCCCTGTTAATTATCGTAGGAGAACACGATCGTAAGCTTATTCAAGAAGCATCTGTTGAACTGCATGAAATAGAACAACAATCTCAATTGGTGCTTTTACCCGGGGCAGGTCATTGCGCAAATGTTGATGCTCCCAATGAATTCAACAAAGTTGTGGGAAACTTTATTCGCGCCTCAACTTAACGCATCTTCAATATCTCTTCCACTACCAGATCCGGACGATAATGGTGCACATAATGGTCAGCTTCCTCTACGAAGGTCTGTTTCCCGGATATAGACCACGATAACAACTCCTTCTGGCTTTCAAGCCAATTCTCGGCGGCCTTGCCGAAGCTCCCAGCGGTGATGGCCGTCAAGGGAACATCCAGCGGTTTTCTCCCTTGAAGTACTTTTTTCGCGTTTTTTTGACTCTGGCGCATTTCGTCGGTCATATTTCTGTTGTTGCCTTTAAGCAGTGTCGAGATGCGATCGAGTTCCTTCAAATCATCCGGCAGCAGCTTCATTCCATTCCGCTCACTTGCAATCGATTCAGCAAATCCATTGATATGATAAAGTCCCCTAGCCACCCCGAAACGGATAAGAAAACTTTGAAAATGAGAAATGATGGTTAATGGTGGCTGTTTGGAATACAATTCAGGGCTTCCGCCATCCAGCAACACAATCCCCTTTACTTCATCCGGATACATTTGCGCAAAACGAATGCTCTCTAGCGAACTTAGGGAATGGCTGACCATGATGAACGGGGGTTTTTCTCCGGATTGTTTAAGCCCTTCATGCATTTCCTCCACAATTAGATCGATATCACGCTTGCGATCCGTCATTTCGCTGTATCCATAACCAAATTTGTCGATTACGGCGAATCGGAACTGCCCGGCTATTTTGTCGTACAGAGGATAAAAATCAACATAGGGATTGACTGTTCCCCATCCCGCATTAAATATGACGGTCGAATCCCCATCACCACCACTGTAAATATGCATCTTGCGACCGAAAACATCAACCAGTTTACCCAGTGGCTTATATTTTGACTGATCATATCGTGCACCTGCCTGCTGATAAATAAAACCGACACATAATAAAAGAATCATAAGTGTTGTCCCGTAAAGCAACGTTTTCCGAACGAATCTCCTCCGCTTTCTTCTTGTCATAATTCGACTTCCTTTCATATACTTTATCCTTGAGCACAGGCTGCGCATAGCCCGAGCTAACCCATTGTATCAGTCGAATGTCAGCAGAATATAAGCGAGATTCAAAGATTTTATGTTGATATTAACGAGCCGGAATAAAAAAGAACCCAGAAAGGCGGTGAAATGCACCCCAGAGGCTCTTCTTGTGCGATTCGTTAGTTTATATTCGGGGACGGAGGTGTCAGACGAACCTCTCGATTACTTCTTCCAACTGCCGTGCAACCGCATGCGGGCCTGCTGTCAACTGCTCATTCGTCAAGCGGATCCGCACGAATGATTCGTCCATATCCATCGCTTCGGCGAACAAACTTGCAAGCCCTCTTGCCCTCCGGTCGATCTGCAGCAGCAGCTCCAGGCCGTTGTCGTTGCCTCCATGGAAAAAGATGACTTCCAACTCGTCGAGCTTCCCGCGGAATTGACGGGTTGGCACATATTCGAATTCTTGTACGAACGGATGACGTCCCCCAAGTCGCGAAGCGTATTCGCACTCCGCCTTCCTCAATCGGAAGTCAAGCACATCCAAAGCTTCAAAGACCGTATTCATGGCGCGCGTTGGCGAGACGTCAATGCGGTCTTTATCCCCGGGGTCGACTGCGCCACGAATATCCAGCTCCGTCTTCAACCAAACCGGCGTATGACCGATCGTAAGTGGCGTCTCCAAAGGAAGGTCGAACGAGAACGGAATTTCTTGTGTTTGCCCGGCCAGTATGTCGAATGGTTGGCTTACATTATAGCGAGCCACTTCCGCGTTCTGACGATATTTGTTGTCGTTGCTCTCCTTGATATATTCCGTCATCACCACCACTTGGATCGCTTCGATGCGCTGCTCGACGCTGCCGCCGCGTATTCGCACGACGCCGTGCAGTGCTTCGCCCGGCTGGTATCGGTCTTTTTCCAACAGCGTATCAATCGTGGCCGAGCCGATTCCGATGCTTGCCAATATCCGGTTAAACATTCAAATCAACCTCCAGAAGTTGTATGAGTCAGTGCCTTGATTAAGAATACGGAAGTGAACAGCGTTACGTTTCATATCACTTGTAATCCTGCAGTCTGGAGTTATGATAATAACGTTACCGGATAAAGGCTTATAGTTTTACTTATTCAATTTTGGTGCAGCTATAAGAAGTAGCGAGAGCGGTTTACCTGAGGTTGGATGAATCGGTTCTTTACAATGTTGGAGCTCAAGTCCAGCAATTGTCAACTCATTCAACCACGCTCCCATTGTCCGATAATACCAAGGCATTCTGGATTTATACCCTTCACCCATGGTAGAGAAGGACTCTTCTTTCCAACTGCTTTCATACCGGTCATCTTGAGTTAAATTATACGGATGTAATGTATGTATGATGATAACTCCATTGGATGAAAGAATTGATGTGAGTGATTGCAAAATTGGTGTTATTTCTTCAGAGAATAAAGAAAAATTACACACTGCAACGTCAAAATCATGGCCAATCTTGAACGGATTCCTGCCAAAATCCAAATAGTTTAAATGGTGAAAAATACCTCCTCCGGCAGAAGACGCTTTTTCCACAAGTTCTTCACTCCCGTCAAAACCCACTACTTCTATACCTTGTTCGTTTAGAGCACGGGCCAGCCACCCCTCGCCACAACCCGCATCAAGGACTTTTATGGGCCGTAATGAGATGATCTCATTTAAGATTGCAAGATCAGTTGACACCTTTCTACTCTCAATTTGTTTAAGACGAACCGAATTAGTCCATGCTTCTGCGTTCGTTTTCCAACTTTCTTCTAATTGATGTTCTAGTTCTTTCATCTTAACCTCCACCATATTATTGGTTATTCCATAATTATAGCTCAACAATCCTGCACGTTAACGTAACATAGGCTGCCTTACGGCAGCCCAGTACTTTCCAAGCATTGATCACCCATAACGGAAAATATGTGTGTTACACAAAAGCGGATGTTATTTTAGCGAAATTCACTTCGATTTTTTCTTTGCTGCGGATCTTCCCTGTTTGTTCGGATCGTTCGATGGTGGTGCGGCATGTTGTGAACCGTTGGGCTTGATTGTATCGCTCATGGATTAAGCTCCTTTCCTTTGGCTTCAGGTTAGTTATTCGCCAATCTGAAGGAAACTATAACTCCTTGGAACTATTAATTACCGGAAGTCGAATTGAAATTATACACTCTATATTGTCCATTATCTGAAGAGAATCTTATAATATTCCCGTCTTCAGGTATACCTTCAAAAAAAGCCCCAATACAACCCGTTGTACATCTGTGCCCAGATAATAAAATATTTACTTCTCTTAAGCCATATTCAAATTGTAGTTCATTCATAAATTCAAAAATTCTTTTAATAAAAGTATGAATTTCTTCTACGCCTCTATAAACCTTAGAATCAGGAGCTAGTCCAGCCAATTTCACTTCGCCTTTTTTTAATCGGTCCGCTTCACCTAAATCAAAAACATCAAGTCGTTTATCAATTAATACTTTTATACCTGTTGCTATCTCTGCTGTTTGAACAGCTCTTTCTTGTGGCGAGGAATATACATAATCAAATTTTATATTTTGTAGGTTGTCTCTTAAACATTCCGCTTGCTTAATACCAACTTCATTTAATGGCAACCCTTGTCTTCCTTGTAGTCTTCCTTCTTTGTTCAAGTCCGTTTGCCCGTGTCTAATTACATAAATCATTGTTGCCGCCTCCACATTAAATAAACTTTTGCTTGGACTCTTCAACGTAATTAGCCACTTGCTTATACCTACTGGTATATCCTTTGACATTGCTCATTAACTTTTCATCATATTCATATGCTAGTTTGGCAATATAGTCGAAAATTCCCCTCTTGTCTGAGATATCTAATTGAGACAACCTAATTTTAATAGGTAATTGTTCTTCAAACCCAAACCTATGTATATTGGTTCCGTGCCTAATGTCCCTTTCAATCATCACAACCACTAAATAATCTCGAACTAAATCCAGAAGCAAATGCAACCCAATTAAATTATCATTCCGTGCAAATTTCTTAATAGCCATAAAATAATTAAACCAAGTGTTATTACTATCATACGATTCAAACGAAAAGTGCCGAGCAATATTCGGTATTCTCTCACTAAGTTCAAGTTCCCCATAAATAATTGTAGAAGACTGGTTTTTTTGAGATTCTGTCAAAATCCACTCTTTATATGAGCAAAAATGCGCATCAAGTAAGTGAATTGAAGAATCCACTGCAACAGCAGTTCTATACAATAATGATTGTTCACTGTACCTATACATTTCACTTCCGACAACTAATCCGATAGCATTGGTTGCCTCAATAATCACTTGTTCATTGATAGGAAAATCTTCATTCAATATAATTAATAAGTCTGTATCTGACCATAAATCAACTTCTGCATCTGTTTGGTGGCTACCACGAAGGACAATTCCCTTTACTCCCTTTAGGTTTTCTGTAATTCCACTAACCACATGATTTAGGAAAGAGTTCACGATTCATCCCCTTTTCGATATGTTATTGTCCAGCTCTTAGAACCTACTGAATTGTGTCATACAAGTCTACTTCAATCTCTTTTATTTCCTTATTTCCCCATACATCAGAGATCTCTAGATGCCAGGATCTTTGCACTCTTTCAAGTTTATTTTCTTCGATCCAATTATGTAGTTTCTCATAAGTATTTCTAATTTCATAACTGGGTCCCTTATGTCTTATAACGTCAAAGTTCTTTACTTTTTTCTCGGTATCAAAAATGCTTTCTCTGTCTTTTCAAAACCGATGCGTGGATAATATTCCATTGCGGTCGGTGCAGAAAGTAATAATAAAGAAACCTCTTCTCCTAAGTGTTCCTGTAAACGTCTAACAAGTTCTGTTCCAATACCAGTCTTTTGATATTCCTTACTTACCGCTAAATCCGATAAATAACAACAGTATGAGAAATCAGTAATCGCTCTAGCAATTCCTACTAGCTTTACTCCGTCCCAAGCAGAAATAATAACATCAGCATTTTCAATCATTCTTTGAATCCTTTCAAGATCATCAACAGGACGTTTAATTCCAGAACTTTTAAAAACACCTGAAACATCCTGGGAAAGAAGCAGAGCATTAACTTTATACTCTATTGTCATATGTGCACCTCTTATCTATTAATAATATACATAAATTGGAATGGTGAGAAGGTTAGTTTTGTTTGGGTTCAGATACTCCGATTGTGGTCCAGTGCATCGGCCGAGTGAGAGAAGGCGGCAATTTGGTGTTGGCATCCCCCTTCGCCGCGTTGATCTGGGCTTGGGTGAGAAAAATACTTTCGGTGAGGTCTGCGCCTCTTAGATCAGCGTCTCGGAAATCGGCCCCGATGAGATCAGCCACTCTCATGTCGGCGTCTCGGAGGTCCGCAGCAATAAGATAGGCCCCTCTCAAATTGGCGCCTCTTAGGTCGGCACCTCTTAATTTGGCACCCATAAGGTCAGCACCTCTGCCGTAGGTTTTCCGACGACTTGAGGGTCCTTTTTTCGAGCGAAAGGCTTCGGCACGCACGAGTTCGCTAGTCCGCAGGAGCAGAGCATTGACATCTGCCCGGTGCGCTGCTACGTCCAGTTCCATGATTGAGTCGGGATCGAGGTGTGTAAGACGTTCTGTCTTGTCAAACGCCAAACGGAGCTCTCCTTGAATGGGTCGGGCTGGTTGTAACGTTAACGCTTCGGACATATAAAAAAGGAGCTCATGGAGTTGCCTCATGATCGGGAACACCTCAAACATTTGTTTCGCGGATCCTGGGGCTTGCCGCCAGTCGTGTCCACCGAAGGTAAATCGAGAAACCTTTTGTCCTGCACCGAAGCAGTCAAAAACAGTGCAACCTCTAAAGCCAAGCTGCCTGAGGCTGTTGTGAACTCCACAACGGAAGTCCGATTGCAAGTTTTGACAGGGCTGTCCTGCATCTTTGTCAGTCGCGAAGTCTGCCGAAGCAGCAAAGGGCAGCGCAACACAGCACAAGCCGAAGCAGTTCTCGCAGTCCGCTTGCAGACTGAGGCGGCTACTCTCGAGGTAAGTCCCTGAATAATCGTGATTCTCAGACATTGCGTGGTCTCCTTCCACTTCCCTATAGAATATTTTGTACAATTCTTACATGTTATTACTGAATATTCTCTCCGTCAATCCTTGTTCGATTGCCTTTTATAACTTCCAGGTTCCTATATGACTTCAAAGTGCGTACTTTTCAAGAACTGCTCCAGGGAGCACAATGAGAAAGAACCCACTACGGATTAGGAGAGGATAACTTGTGAAAATTGAAAAAGTCTTGCGACGCAAAACCGCTCTTGTCGTAGGAGCCAATGGCGTTATTGGTAGGAATCTAATCGAATATCTGGAACAGCTCCCCGATTGGGACATCATCGGTGTATCAAGGCGGGGTGGTGAATCGAACGGACGAGTCAGGTATGTAGCCGTAGATTTGCTTAATGAAAGTGATACCTATGAGAAACTGAGCAGTCTGACGGATGTCACCCATATCTTCTATGCAGCATATCAAGATCGCCCTACATGGGCTGAGCTGGTTCCCCCCAACCTGACCATGCTTGTCAACGTCGTCCGTGCAATCGAGCTTGTTTCTCCATGCCTCGAACATATCAGTTTAATGCAGGGTTACAAAGTGTATGGCGCACACCTCGGTCCATTCAAGACACCAGCCCGTGAAACTGACGCCTATCATATGCCACCTGAGTTTAATGTCGACCAACAACAGTACCTTGAACAGCGGCAGCGAGGAAGCAACTGGACCTGGTCGGCACTCCGCCCTTCCGTCGTATGCGGGTATGCACTGGGCAATCCAATGAACCTGGCGATGGTTATAGCGATCTATGCATCCATGTCAAAGGAACTCGGGTTGCCACTCCGCTTTCCTGGAAAACCCGGGGCATACCACAGCCTATTAGAGATGACCGACGCGGGACTTCTGGCGAGAGCCACCGTCTGGGCGGCGACCGATGAACGTTGCGCGAATCAGGCCTTCAACATCACGAACGGTGACCTCTTCCGATGGAACGAGCTTTGGCCAAAGATTGCCAAGTATTTCGGTCTTGAGACAGCTCCCCCGCTGCAAATGTCTTTAGAGGTGGTCATGGCTGACAAAGAGGGGCTATGGAACGCCATGGTGGAGAAGCATGCTTTGGTGAATAACAGCTACGAGGACGTCTCTTCCTGGCGTTTTGGGGACTTTGTTTTTTCCTGGGATTACGATTTTTTTGCTGACGGCACAAAGGCGCGCCGTTTCGGCTTCCACGACTTTATTAATACAGAAGAGATGTTTTTTAACGTATTCGATGAATTTCGTCGACGCAAGCTCATCCCCTGACTGACCCAATGCGACATACAAGAAACCGGCCTCTGAAGTCTACAGACCGGTTTCTGCTTTATAACAAATCATGCTCCGTCCACTAGTGGGGGCCCGGCCAAGATTTTGGCCTTATCACCGTAAACACGCTCAACATGCGTATCTCCCCATTTGCACATCAGATGGAGAATTTCTTTCAAGCTCCAACCATACTCCGTCAGCTCATACTCAACTTTTGGCGGCACCTGGTTGTATGAAATACGGTTAACTACACCGTCCTCCTCCAGTTCCCGCAATTGTTGCGTTAGCACTTTTTGTGTGACCGAAGGCATTAGATTCATCAGCTCGCCATTGCGTTTCTTACCGAACGTGAGATGGAACAAAATTACCGGCTTCCACTTGCCTCCGATTACTTCGAGCGTCACTTCCACCGCCGTATTGTACGTTCTCCCCGGTTCCAGCATAGGATTCCTATCCCCTTCCTGACCTTTACGATACCCTCTTATGCCTGTGGGTGCAAGCCCGACTATACACAATGAGCATACTAACTTTGTTCATATGCATCCAACAACTGTTTAATTGACCTCTCCCTAATAATTAAATCATTACATATGAGTTGTTGAGAAGCAACGTAAGCAAGGGTAATTATTACTAACAATATGGCTATTTCATCATGGATACCGTTACATCTAATTAGTACAACAGAAAAGCGAAGGACTGCCACACGGCAGCCCTTCGGTAATGAAATATCGATACCTGATAGTGTAAGGAATCTGATGAAGTGGTTATTGTATCGATTGCAAATGCTCTTCCAGACGATCCCAAGTCTCAGTAATTCCTTGCTCCATCCCCATTTCCATGACGGTTTTGAGAGCTTCGGCGGAAGCGTATTCACCACGGCTGACAAGCTTCGTCTTTCCTTCGTGCTCGACGAATGTCATCGTAACCAGAGTTGAAGGCATCCCTTCCGCTTCATTCCCTTCGGCATCCGAGAAGTAGTCGACGTATACGATCTTCTCAGCCTCTTCAATTTCCTTGTAGACCGCTTTGCCCCAAGATTCGAATCCGTAAAAATCCCCTTGGTTCTCATCGATACACTTCATGCAGTAATGCCAGATGCCGCCTGGACGAAAATCGACGTTGCAAACCGTAAGCGTCCATCCACGAGGCCCCCACCAGTGTTTCAGATGCTCAGCCTCTGAGAATGCTTTGAATACGAGCTCGCGCGGAGCATCAAATACACGCTCCAAAATAATTTCCTGTCCCTCTACCTTGACACTCATTTTGTTCGACATTGAAAGTTCCTCCTGAAATTAGTTATTAGTTTTGTTTGTCTTCGATTGAAGCTTCTGCAAATAATTCTCCAGATTGTCGAATCGTTCATTCAATACACTTCTGTAGGTTTTAAGCCAAGCGTCCAGTGCTTGGAACTGCTCCAATCGGAGCTTGTAGTTCCGGCGATTGGCGACAGCTTGTACCTCGACAAGCCCAGCCTCCAACAGGACACGCAGATGCTTCGAAGCCTGAGGCTGACGGAGTTGAAGACGATCGGCGATATCCCCTACTGTCAATGGACCGTCAAGCAGGAGCTCTACAATACGTAAACGGTTGGGTTCGGCAAGTGCACTAAATGTTGTTATATCCATGATTCGGATGTTCCTTTAATGGATCCGTTATTACAAAGGGTACGGCGCGGGCTATACTTCCAATTTCAGTCATCTCAGGCCACCTCAATTCGCTTGTTATTTACCGTACTCACAAACACAATATACCATTCAAGGAATATTCCTGTCAATGAATATTATAAAAAAAATGTTTTGTACTCGAATGAGCTAAGCTTTGCATAATTAACATCTCACCCGTAAGCAGAGAAGACCACCGATTGATGTCGGCGGTGTATATACTTATCAGCATTTTCAATCAACATAAAAAAGGAGCCGCCACAAGGCAACTCCTAGACTATTGTTACTCATTTGTTAAAAAAGGAAGAATCGGTTTCATCAAGCTTGTGTCCTTTGAGAAATCTTCACTTCACATAGCGTAAATCTATGCTTCGTCAACGCTAAGCTTCTTCAATGCCTGAGTCGCGCGATCACGTGCCTCCTCGACCGTGGAGCCCGAAGATAATGCTACAGCCATGCGCCGTCCTTCCTTCGTGACAGGTTTGCCGAAGATACGCAACTGGGTGTTTGGAACGGACAGCGCCTGGTCCACTCCATTTATGCGATAGTTTTCCAACTCACGTCCCACTTTCAGCGGGCGACTGGCGCCCGGCGTGATCAACACGATCTCCGGGACCGGATACCCCAGTATAGCGCGGACGTGTATCGCGAATTCGGAAAGATTTTGCGTCACCAACGTCACTAACCCCGTATCGTGAGGCCGTGGTGAAACTTCGCTGAAGTACACCTTGTCCTCAGTCAGGAATAGCTCTACACCGAACAGACCATATCCGCCAAGCTCGTCCGTAATCGACTTCGCGATATGCTTCGCTTCTTCGATCTGGCGATCTGTCATCTCATGGGGCTGCCAGGATTCGATGTAATCCCCGCTTTCCTGAATATGCCCGATTGGAGCGCAGAAGCTCGTCCCGCTCACCGAACGAACCGTCAGCAGCGTTATCTCCGACTGGAAGTTAATAAATTCTTCGATTATAACGCGCCCGTTCTGTACTCGCCCGCCTTCCATTGCGATATTCCAGCACTGCTCAGAGTCCCTCTCTTCACGACAAACGCTCTGCCCTTTTCCCGATGAACTCATGAGAGGCTTGACGACGCAAGGGTAGCCCGTCTCCTTCACGGCTTGTAAGAATTGCTCGTACGTATCGGCGAATTTGTAGCCGGCCGTACGCAGCCCCAGCTTTTCTGAGGCAAGCCGACGAATCCCTTCGCGATCCATCGTAAGCTTCGCTGCCCGGGCTGTAGGGATAACGCGATACCCTTCTGCCTCTAATTTCACTAGTTCTGAAGTTGCTAAAGCCTCTATCTCAGGTACAATGAGGTCCGGCTTCTCCTTTTCGATAATTTCCCGCAGTTGCTCCTGATCCAGCATATCGATTACGTAACTGCGGTGGGCGACCTGCATGGCAGGTGCATGCGCATAGCGGTCTACTGCAACTGTCTCCACGCCTAAGCGTTGAGCTTCTATGATGACTTCCTTTCCCAATTCTCCTGAGCCCAACAACATTATTTTTTTTGTACTAAACATCGGTTCGTCCCTCAATTCATCCTATTTTTGTACATCTCGCGAAGAAAAATAAAAGAGGTAAGGAAAAAATCTCCTTACCTTTGCCCAGGCGTACGGCTTATTCGATCTATGTGCTCCCTCATGGTTCCCCATGCTCCGCCAGTCACACACAAATATTTAAGTTGTTAGGTAGATCATACTGAAATCTTTGGAGAATTGCAATATCGCTTCACACTTTCAAAGGCTTGGTAGAAAATCAATTTGCATCCTTAGGAAGTATTCGTACACTCATGAGATACTCCATGACTCTCTATCTATTAACGGCTCCATTCTAAAATTTCACAAGCATCGCCGTCGCATACATAAACAAGATACCGACAGTTACTCCACTGAAATTAAGCCATGAAACTGCAGCATAACCCTTTTCGGCAGATTCTTTCCATATCATTTTAGAGATAACGACAATTACCTGCAGGATAGCCCCTGCGCCAATTCCAAAGAAAAGTGCTGCAAAGGTTGGATTAAACAAAAATCCGCCTGTCCACGTTCCTAGGATTGCCGGTGCACCGGCGATGAGGGCAAGTAATGCGAATGTTCGCCAGGTCGGTCGATCTTTAAGTAATGGAGCCGCAATACCTACTCCTTCGGTTATGTTATGGAGTGTAAACCCTATGATCAGGAATGTTCCAAGAGCTGCTTCTCCGACAGCAAATGCAACGCCTATTGCAAGTCCTTCTCCAAAATTGTGTAGTCCGATCCCTGTTGCAAGCTTATAGGATATTTGTTTCCCCTCTGCCCCGTTTTTCAACTTGCGTTCATTCATTTGATCAACTGCTATCAAGAATAAGAAACTGAGTAATGCACCAAACCAGACTAGACCTGTGCCCTGAAATACTCCAGGAGCAGCCCCTGCCATTTCAAATCCTTCTTCAATCGTATCCACGAACAAGAAAACTAATAACCCGACTGTAAATGCAAGGATCGCCTGCATCCCTTTAGATGAGAATCTCCTCATAAAGGGAAACCATAACAGACCGAGCCCAACAGGAATGACTCCCACATAAAATCCAATTAAAGCATACTGTAAAAATCGTCCAGCCTCGGCCACAGGTGTTTTGGTTGCAGCAGCCACTTCACCCACGAAGATGAGCCCGTTACTAGTAATGAATTTGATTTCATGCGGATCCCCTTCTACCCAGGGGTAAGGGATGGAGACTGTACTTGAATCGAAACGTCCTAATTTGTCACTAGGTTCAAAGGTTGCATTCCAAAAAGAACCGTCTACTACGACTTGTGCAATCGTGACCTCTTCTGGACCAGAATTCAGCACTTTTACAACAAAACCATCATCCGTGAGTTTAATTTTCTCGATGTTTAGTACTTCAATAGGTGCAGCTGGTTCATTCTTGACCCCCGTCCCCAACATGGCAATTGCGGTAATTAGGGCAATCAACAGGATAGCAGGTAATACAGCCCACAGGATTAGTTTTCCATTAGATTTACTCATCCTTGGATTATTCGTTAAATTTGTTTGTAAGTCGCTCATGATAGATAACCTCCTCTCTATTCAGCTTGGAAAAAGCCCATCCAACCTAGTTCGGCAAACTCACTCTGATGCGCATGAAACATGTAACGGCCGGGAATCGGAAATACAATTTCAAGAATACCTCTTTCGCCCTGGCACTGCATAATGGTATCGGTAAAATTAGGACGCGCTTCCGGATCTGCTCCCGTCGGATAATAGTTAAAATAATTGGAGTGCAAATGGAAGGAATTGATCAAATCGAACTCGGTTAAATTGCTTAAGTATATACGGACAAGTTCCCCAGCTTTCACCTTAATCGGCTCTTGTTGATAGGCAAATGCATAGCCATTCACGGTATAAACCTCGTTTTCCCCATCTAGATCAAGGTCAAAACCATTCATCACCATATTGAATTCTTTTGCTGCAGCTCTTGGTTTCTTGGGATCAATAATGAAGTTTCCATATAGTCCCTTGTGAATGTGTCGTGCGAGCGGTGCCACATGGCAATGGTATACTTGCATACCTGCCGGCTTAGCCTCGAATTCATAAGTAAAAGATTTCCCGGGCATAATGGCTTCCAGCCCATCCATCTCAGTAGGGTGGATGCCGTGGAAGTGTATGGAATGGGGGTGACTCGAAGCGTTGTTGAATCGAATTCTCACAATATCCCCTTCCGTGCAGCGAATCGTAGGTCCTGGAATTGTTCCGTTGTACGTCCAACCAGGAAATGTAATGCCCTTGGCAATTTCTACAACTTCCTCGTAGGACGTAATGTCGTATTCACGAACCGTCTTTCCGTCTGGTGTTCGGCTGACCTTCCCATAATCGAACTTGGTCAACGCCTCACGCGCCTTTTTCAACCCTTCGGTCACATCGGTTCCTGGATCATACCCATGTTTCATCCCCGCGTGAAGTTGTTCACCAAGAGCTTGATGTACATCATGTTTAGTCATCGCCATGGCCGGTTGTTGAAACCAAGAACCGGGATTTAACAGCGAGCTTCCGATAAAAGCAAATGCTCCTGCCGCTCCTATTTTGAGAACATTCCTACGTGTGACTTTCTTCTCACCCTTCAGAGACATTAGTCTTACGACCTCCTTATTGATAATTGGCATCTGGTTTGTTCCCGTGCAATAATATTGGTCAAAGTAAACATATTGTCCAAAAAAAATATATTTGCTAATAGGACAAAATGTTTCCCGAAGGAAAAACTGACTAAATTAAATATACGCCTGGACCCACTTTTTGTAAACGGGTCTATAAAAATAATTATTAGGTCATGTCCTCCTACAATTGAAAACCGCCCAGACATTGTTGTCTGGGCGGCACATATCGACTCATCTTTTTCTCCGTTAAAATTCCTCATTACTTTCAACAACATTTTTGACTCGTTCAAGAAATTTAACTACCACCTTTTCAGTTGCAAATAATAAGAATAATTTTACGAACCATTTTAAAGGATGATTAGTTACTGTGTATTTAACCCTCGTTGTATTTTCATTAATTTGATTTAATTCATATAAAGCTGTTATCTCAAACATGTTTGCAAGTGTAAAGCCAATACGCAACCTTTTGTTCGTTGGATCATCCAAATATTCTAAAGTTGTAACATCATATTCCTGAGTGCGGTTTCCTTCTTTATATTTCTGGCGATATACACTTCCGACGACTTCCGGAGTTACTTTGATTGGTTTGTATTCAACAACCTGCGGCATGATTTTCTGCATATTTGCTAATGAACCATCAAACAGCTTCCAGACTCGTTCGATTGGGGCATTTATCGTAATTTCCCTTGTCCATTTTTTCACCACTAAGACCCCTTTTATTGAGCAATATATGTCGATTCTTAACGTTAAACGTGGGCGTCCGGATCCTTATCCGATACGAGATTCAAGGCAATGCCGTGCTCAAGAAACGCCTTTAGCCCGCAGAGAACAATTGTAAATCCTTCTGTTGAATCTATAGCTTGCTTTACGATGTCATCCCCATTTCCCTTAAACCCGGTGTTTGTAATCGTGACGAAGGTTTCGTTCTCTGCCCGAGGAGTAAAAACCCACTCGACAGTGCTACCAAATTCTATAAGGATTCGCTTGTTTTCCTCAATTTCTTTTACATCAACATCAGCAGAAGCACCGTACATCTCCCACTCCCACTGGACACGTCTTCCCGTTTCTAATCTTCCGCTTCCTTTGGTGAACCAGAATTTTGATGTAATAGCTGGATCAATAAAAGCTTCAAACACCACTTCAACGGGTTTACGAATAAGCATTCCTACCTTAACAACTGGAACATGATTCAGAACTGTCATCATGATTTCTCCTTTTCATTGTGCAAAGTTTCTTATATTATAACAAGTCATCTATCTTCAACAAACTTATTGATTTGGGGTAAGAAAACTCAAAACCATACTCCTTATAAAAGGGCTTTGCTTCAAGACCCGGAACTCCCGATAATAGCGAATAAAAAGCTGAAAAACCAGATGACCATTGGAGAAGTTGCCACTCTCACCGATGTTCAAGCTTCGGTAATTCGACATTGGGAAAAGGAAGGACTACTATCACCAGAAAGAGATCCAGAGAATGGATACCGGGTTTTCACACCCATGCATAAGGCAAATTTTGCTCATACGTACATTGCGAAGGACCGTCTATTTCTTGGAAAATATGAAGGAAATTGTACAAAAAGTGGAACACTTCAATGGAGCACATAATTAAAACACACCTGTTAAGGTGTGTTTTTGAGTTTAACCACATTCTCAATTATTTCTGAGACAGCATCAAAACTAATAGGTTTACTTACATATTCATCCATACCTGCTGCTAAATAAGTATCGCGATCGCCTTTTATTGCATGAGCCGTTACAGCCACAATAAAAGGATTTTTCTTGTTTGATAAAATTTCTTTGATTGACCTCGTTGCTTCTATTCCATCCATCAAAGGCATTTGAACATCCATAAAAATAATGTCATATGGATAACGTTTAACCGCTTCAACTGCTTCTGTCCCATTTTGTACTACGGTTGCTTTATATCCAAGCTTTTCGACCATTTTCCTTAATACAATCTGATTTACTTCATTATCTTCCGCTATCAGTATTTTCAAGGGATTATCTATTAGAGTCTCCGATTGGGTTAACATTTCATCCTGCATGGATTCTGGATTGGTTTCGATTTGAAAAATTGCTGTAAATATGAAAGTTGACCCCGGTTCATCTGTACAAGGTTCATACCAGATTTCGCCACCCATCAGCTCAACAAGCTTTTTACAAATAGCTAATCCTAATCCAGTTCCTTCCACCTTTCGTGTCATAAAATTATCCACTTGATAAAAGGGTTCAAACAAGTGAACAACCTTTTCTTCAGGTACACCTACACCTGTGTCTCGGATCGTAAATTGAAGACAGACCGCATTCTGTTCTCTACGGGTATTCTCAACTGAAATCTTAACCGCTCCATTAGGAGTAAACTTTATAGCGTTGCTAAGTAAATTCATAAGCACTTGTCTTAACTTCGTGACATCCCCAATAACAGAGCTGGGAACTTCAGGACAAACGGACGTAGTAATATCTAAATTTTTTTCAAGTCCTTTGGTCAAGATCATATTTATTGATTCTGATACGATAGCTCTCACATTAAATTCTTCTTCAACTAATTCTGACTTGCCAGATTCAATTTTGGAGAAGTCTAGAATGTCGTTGATGATCGTAAGAAGCGTAACGCCGCTTTTTTTAATAATTTCAACATATTCATTTTGTTCTGAGTCTAAATTCGTTTCTAAGAGCAAATCCGTCATTCCGATTACTCCATTCATAGGAGTGCGGATCTCATGACTCATCATGGCTAAAAATTCGCTTTTTGCTTTATTCGTCTTTTCAGCAGCTTCCTTCTCAATAATCAGTCTCTTTTGCTCAGTCATGTCTTTTGCAATTAGATAATAACCCACATTTTTATTATGAATGAAAATAGGAGCAATTGTTGCTAGCACTTCAACAACGTGACCGCTTTTATTTTTGACAAAATCAATAGATTGTTCGACAGAACTATAATCTGTTGTAACGGAAAGAACTTGTACAAGATTTTTTACACCAATGATTTCGGAGATCATCCCACCAATCAGTTCTTTAATTTTATATCCGGTTATTTGTTCCGCCATTTGATTTCCATTAATTATTTTGCCGTCCAAACCAAATGAAATTATAGCATCGTGGTTGTACTTTTTTAACGAGGTATATCGTTCAATACTTTCCTGTAACCTTTGTTCGGCAATTTTACTCTTTGTAATGTCAATAATTTGTGCAATAAAGAACATAGGTTTCCCGTCGTTTTCATCACGCACTAGTGAAACATGTAAAGTAGTCCAAATGATATCGCCCTTTTTATTAAAGTACCGTTTTTCTGATTCGAAAGTAGAAGCAACACCATCAAGTAGTTGTTTTATTAATTGCTCGTTTTCGTTCACATCATCAGGATAAGAGATGTCTTCTGCCGTGAGCATCATCAATTCCTCTGCTGTATATCCAAATATTTTGCACACCGCTGGATTAACACTTAACCACTTTCGTTCCATCGATATTAAGGCTATACCAATCGGAGCATTTTTATATACATGTTCAAATAAAGCTTGGTGGTCAAAATCGTCTATAGTCTGCATACTCCGCACCTCCTAATATCTGATTGTTCAACAGCAGTTATAGCAGTTCGTTCCTCATTCATTATATAAGAGTCTGTGATAGGGAACAACTTCGACCCACTATACATATAATACCGGTATTTCTGGTAGTATTCGGTAGGTAGAGTTGAATTTCCTTTTTGGCCTCCGAAAGGTTGAAAGATGTCACGACAAATAATAATACTTCTCTTCTTTTCCTTTCCAACTCGAAACTGCTATTACAAAGCCGATTAGCATTTCGAGTATGAACCACATGATACACCTTCTACGAAATGATTCCCATTTAAAAAGTGCCATTTCAAATTCTGACATATTGATCTCGACAACTGTTGCGACCAACCAGATTCCAAATAGCAAAAGACCGAAGAAACTGCCTCTGGTAAGTATATATCTAACCCTTCCTTTTGTTCGAGTAGCTGACCATTTGATGAGAAAGGTTCTTTCCTTTTCACTAAGACCTAGATCTTCTGCCATGGCTAACACATCCTCCAGTGGAAAGGCTCCCCCTAATGATTTCAAATATTTTCTTTTTGTTCCATATGAAATCGCAGTTTTTCTAATTTGCATTTACCTGATCTACGCACACCGGACTAATTGTAAGTGCATAACATGCCTATAAAGTTTTTATACCCAATAACAGAGGTGAAGAAAATTTATGGTTTCCGATATGGATTATACATCTCCATCAACTCAATACACTTTTGATCTAAATAATAGCCCCTTGTTCAGAAAAGATAGCAGAAATTACATTAATGTACTAGGAATTAAACAGTTAAATACACTGGAAAATGTATCACTACTAGATATATTCCTAAGTGCAAATAATGTCGTAGAGCCACACTATCATCAAAATGCTGCCGAGTTAGTCTATTGTATTTCTGGTGCTGCTACTGTATCGATGCTGAACCCTTTTACAAAACAAATGCTCCATTTCACAATCACACCTGGACAAGTCGCAAATGTTCCACAAGGTTGGTGGCATTATGAAGTAGCCTCAGTTGATAACACTCATCTTTTGGCAATTTTTGATGCACCAACCCCTGAAGTGATTTTAGGTTCTGACATTCTAAAATTCACTCCAGCAAATATAATGGCACACACTTATTGTCTCGATGAGAATCAATGGAAACAAGCCATTGCACCAGTTAGACCCACAACATATATAGGTCCATACACGAACTGCAACAAAGGAATGGATAATATACCTAATCCGTATTTAAATCAACAATATCAACAGCCACAATATAATCAGCAATACCAACAAACTCATTACCTTCCGCAGTATCAGCAATATTGGGGCTAACACAGATATTATGAAAAAAGAGGAGCTGTTCACAGCTCCCCCACAATCGTTACCCGTTGCCAGTTGAAAATGTATCTGACCCTTCTGTTATAAGCCATTTTGCCGCTTCCAGGAAGTTAGATGCAATAAAGTCAGGCTCTGCCGCATCATACCATTTGTCACGATAGGCACCTAACGATCCTTTACCCCAACCAGTCATAACAAGAATATTCATAGCACCAACCGCTGCTGCGGCTAACATATCAATGGATCCAACATCACCAATTACTGCACAACGAGTTAAGTCTAATCCATGTTCCTGTGCAGCCTTAATAAGTAGCCCTGGTCTTGGTTTGTGGCACTCGCAATCTGCATCTGAAGCATGTGGACAAATGTAGGATGAGTCAAATCCGTATGAAACAAATTGTTGAATAAAATCCAGCTCAGTCGCCTCACCACGAGCGATTCTATGTTGATTTGTCAGAGCAAAGACTTTAATTCCATTCTCTTTAAGTAACTTTATTGCATCTAACGAGAAGGGGAATAGTTCAAAATCACGAGGATGAATAAAATGTCCATTTCCACCGATAGTTCCATCACGGTCAACGAAAACAGCTTCAAGACCTCCCATAGAAGCACACCTCTCCTGTTAGAGTATCATCTTATTTCCAAGAAGTTCTGGTGTTTTATGTAATAATTTTAGAATAATCGTGCAAATTTGCTAATAACCGATAGGACCCCAAGGTTTAACTCTTGAGCAGTTGACCAATGGCTAATCCGCCAAAAAGCCGCCGATCTACTATCGGCAGCCTCAAGATTATTGTGCTCTATTGGGAAACAATCGGAAGTGAATATCGCGCGAAGCCTTCATCATTGTAACGGTACCGTTCGCAGATTGTATATGAACGCCCTTGTGTATCCACGGTTAAGCTATTCTCAGAGATAAAAGAGTCGATCAATCGTCCTGCTCCATCAAAATCCCCGTCTTTGTTGGCAGCTACGACACAGCGTTGCGGTGGAATGGTTATACGTGCAAACCACTCTGGTACTCCAACAAATGTGGAAACCTCTACACATAAAATATATGCATGAGTATCCGGGGTATTTTGCCCGGAGAACTGCGGCCACATGCCATACTGGACTGACACATCCACGATCTGTGGCATGTGAACGGCGAGCCCAAGCAAGCTGTCCTTCGCATGACGATACTTACTCCCCATATCATTTAGACCAATGCACGGTATGCCGATCAACTTTAACTCCCCGTGTTCAACAATTTGAGCTTTCATGTCAGGCAAAATAGAAACGTTGATCTCGTTCACCTAATCCCTCCTATGGTAAATTGTTACATATCAATATTATGGTAACAACTGTTCTTAGTCAATCCGCGAACTTGTCACTTCTATCCATCTGTTAATAACTTCTGTAAGCTTCTCTTGCTTTGCTTTCACGTCATTCCAATCAGTAAATTTTACTATAGCTCTGTCAACAGCGAGCCAATCCAACAGCCCAGTGGAATCGTCAAACAAAGGTCCCTTCCCTTCGTTATCTTTCACCTTGGCTCCACAATGAAAAACAAGTTGGAAATAATCTTTTCCGCGCAGATTAAATGTCACCCTATCTTCATTTTTATAACAAAAGCTTGGTGCATTCCATTTTATTTGTTCACTTAGATGTTCATTAGCATTTAAAATGATAGTTCGAACTTCCTCAATTTCCTTCTTTAAGGGATGTTCGAGAGTGTTCATAAATTCAACCACTTGTTGATGTCCAGAGCGTTTCATTGATAGCTTTCCAGCTGTTTCTGAATGTTTCTTATTTGTTGTCATATCTATTTCTTCCTCCTTCAACTACTGCCTTCCTTGATCATTATAGGATATTACTTGGGCTTCAATGATCGCTTTAAAGCCACCTATATAATAGGGCATTAGTTGATTAGCCTTAGCAATGTCCACCCACTTAATTTCAGCAATCTCTTGTGGCCTTGTTATCATGGCTTCCCCGTTTATAACCCTCGCTTTAAAGGTGACAAATATGGCATGCTCGCCGTTTTCTTCAAAAATACACTCGTTAATAGCACAAATACCTAATAATTCAACATTCAATCCTGTCTCTTCCTTTACCTCTCTGATAGCAGCTGTCGACCAAGACTCTTCAACTTCTACAGCGCCGCCTGGCAATGACCAACTTGAAGAATGAATATTTCGTACCATCAACACCTTGTCCTGTACCTCATTGGTTATCAATACATAAGCCACATCGACCCTATTCATTACAAGCATCCTTTCATGATCCTTCAATTTCTTCGATTGCAACTCAATTATATTCAAATCGCCCTTCCCGATATACGATTTCAAACGCCCAGTCTGGATACTGTTGACTAAACTGTTCCAATGCTCCCACAAGCTCTTTCAAACCTTCTGGATCTGATTCACGTAAGATGGCATGTTCTAGAAACTGTATTCGTTTGTGTCTTGCTCCTGGCGCCCCATCAACCACTTTTGTTAAAAAAGCATCTATATCAACACCTTTAAAGCAACAATTAAAGAAATGAAATCGCTCTTTCCAGTTCGGGCTCCCCTCACCTGCCTGCCTACGTGCCACCATCGTCTGCAGATCCCAGATATCTAACTTGTTGCCATCAGGATCGTAGAGTTGGAACTGTCTACCGCAACCTCCCCTATCCAGTATTTTCTCTTGAACCCTCTGTCCTTGGTCAATCATTCGACGATACATCTCATCGATGCCATACACTGAAATCATAGCGATCGACATATCCTGTATTTCCCCACTCCCAGTATAGAAATTAAGTGTCCGTCCGGGTTCTAACGATCTGAGAAAGTAAAATTGTTGCCCCGTACTTGTCATAGGTTGACCTGATTCACTCACTTCAACACCGATAATCTCCTTATACCACTTCCGTGTAATTTCAGGATCACTTACCGGGAAGAATAGATCAGCCACCCCTATTAATGCGGGCACGTCGGCGCGTAATGGTTGTGTGACTGTATCCGGGTGCTGCCAGACTTGAAATTTGTTCCCTTGCGGATCGGTATAAACAAACGTTAGCCCACTTTCTTCATTCTGCAGCAGCGGCTCCAATTTCACATTAGCGGCTGATAGACGCTCGTACAATTCCTCAATCGCATCCGTTTCAAAGCGAACGGCAAACATTTCATAAGGTTCTCCTTGGATCCACTCATCGGTCATGAAATTGCAGGTCAATCCTTTTTCTTTTGTTGTTTCCCAAAACAAAGATAAGTCTCTTGTACCCGATGAGTTGAAATGTTTCTCATACCACTTACTTATTGTGCCCCCGTCATTCACAGGCAAATAAAGACACCCTAATCGGTTGAATACGGTTTTCACCAAATTTACCGACTCACAACTATCCGAATTACTAGGAATTGTATTACCCATTCCATCTCCTCCTTAATTTAGATAATAATATCAGAGAGCTCAAATTTCGTTGTCCCTCTCATTTGGGTACATACGGCTCATATATTTCTCTTACTAATTTTAACATTTCCTCCCAAGTTCGTATGACTTTTTTTATCAACTTTTAATGTTGCAAGCAACTCCTCTTCCAGTACCGAAATCCCGTATAATTTCACACTCATCCCCCTTGAGTCACACTGTACGGTATTATAAAAAAAACCGCTGAAAAGACAGCGGTCGTGATCAATCAACATGAAATCCTCGTACATCTTGATAGTAGAACTATCGTTTCTCAATTCAGAGTACTGGATGCTTGGACGAGAAGATTAGCCAACATTTCATAGTCAGTCGATTGCCCTTCGCGAATTTTGATCCACTTTCTTTCCGGAGGGCCTTCAAACAGACCATTTTGTAATTCAAGTCCGGCAACGTTAAAGATCATAAAGCTTATCGCATCCTTAGAAGGCGAGATTACAGCTGCGTACTTCCCGTTTTTCAGAAAATGCGGCTTCTTGTATTGAATGCGTTCTTCGACGTCCGGTATGGATTGATGGACCATCTGCCGTAGTCGATTACAAACTTCGACCTGCCAAGGTTGATTAATACTTTCGATAAATGCGGTTACATCTTGATTCATAGAATCCTTCAACTCCCTTAATTGATTGTGCTGTGGGCGATTACGATCCACAACCTATGATTCGGCTATCACACATAAAACTGGCACCGGCTTCTGTTTCCCAAAGATGATTTGCTTAATATCCAAACCAGCACTCCGCAAATTCCGGCTTGTACGATCGGCAATTACGAATCCATCCCTTTATTATAAACATCCGAATATGGGGCGATTTCTTCTCGATTGCTATCTTTCGATTATTTATGGTCCATTTAATAGTTTTGGTTGCTGGGTCGATAAAAAAAAGAGGAGTTACCGCCTAAGCAGTGTTCTCCACTATAAATTCGAGTTAATGGATTAGCCAGGGCTCACCTCACTCGGCTTTTTTGTCACGAATGGGGAAATACAAGTCAATCTCGGAGTTTGGATCATCAGGTTGCGTATACCGTTGGTCATAAAACTCAAATTCATATTTTCCGGTACGAGTACTGCCATCGTATTCGTAAGGGCTGTTCGGCAGCCAATGTCCCCAGAAATGTTTGAATGCTTCGCCGATGCCGTCAAGTAGACCGCGATGAGTCAGCACGATATAACGTGCAGCCGGGACTTCAATGCGCGTCATGCCTTCTGGGATGTCGCCGTCCTGATAGATTTGCACTGCGGCCGTATACTCGAATGGAGTGCCAGGCAGGTTGTCCGGATTTTGCAGCATGAGCCCGAAACTGCGCCATCCGAGCTGACCGGGAACTTCCGGGATCCGCTTGCCGAATCGGCCCCATAGCTTCGCGATAGCGTTCTCGGACGGCGGCAAGCTTGAATCAAAATGAATCGTTTCAGTGATGCCAATCACACTGAATGAAGGTTTCTCGATGATTTTGGATTCGATAATCATGAATGGTTAATCTCTCCTTATGATGTTGTTAGAATAGCTGGAATGGGCACCATTTCAATGAGGTTAATCATATGACCATCCGGATCGAACAAATCGAACATTACATGATGATTCCAAGGTGAATCCCATTTCTCCATATCCGTGACACGGCACCCTTTTGACTTCAACGCGGCATGCAGCCCTGGCACATCACTGCATTTAAAGTTAAAGTTAGGTCGATCGATCACAGGGATAGGTCCCTTCGTCTCCGCCAAGGTTAGCAATGCGGCATGTTCAGGATGCGGCACGAAAAACAGCGTCGCTCCCCTGTTACCGTCCCCCCAGTCTTCAATTCCCCTACAAACTAGCCCTAGCATCTCAGTATAAAACAAAATCGATCGCTCCAAATTGCTCACTGAAACGAACAAACCGCCTATTTGCTGAATCGGCATTCCGTTTATTCCTCCTTAATATCGTGTGGCTGATACAAGCTTAGTTCATCTCCGTAAGAATCTTTGCCTCAAGTCCCTCTCTGTTCCTAGTCTGCACATTTGCGGTAAAAGTGCTTATACCAAGCATATGTCCGTCCGGATCATGCAACAATATACAGCCTGCCGGATCTCCGTGATGCCAATCACCTACAACAATGCCTCTCTCGAGCAATTTCGAGCGATACGCCTCAATATCTCTCGTCTGCAACTCTATCACAGGCTCCCACGCTTCATCCCTGGTAAACCGCATCAAGGGGTAATGATCCCGTCGAGTCAAAATAATACCGAACTCTGGAATATTCTTATAGCCGAATCGGTCTACCCGACGACCGGCTTGGAGGAACGCGACTTCAGCATTCGGAGCACGCTCCAGTGCAAATCCTATGCTCTCGTAGAATTCCGCTGACTTATACACATCAGAAACCGGAATTTCTACATTAACGACCGCTTCCGTAGTTCCTGCATTAACAGCCGATTCGTCGATATTCACATGATACTGGAGCCAAGTCCCGTCAGGATCAGCAACTTCGAAGAACCGACCGCATCCATCATCTGGTAAATCCTCGTGAATTCCAGTTATCTTTGTACCGGCGAGCCTTCCATACATACCCTCCAAGTCTGATGCATGCAGTCGGATAATGGGTTGGAAATGCCCGCCCTTCACAGGAAAATGCAAGAGAGGCACATCGAGCGTTTCTACCAACTCCAGTAGAGGCCCGTGTGGAAGAAGCGGGAGCAACGTTAATGTTCGCAAACCAACATCCAACCGCCCTTGTTTTAACCCAAGTCTATTACAATAGAAGGCTCCCGACCGTCCTAACTCACGTACAGGAATACGCAGAGCTGTGACTCGAATTTCGGTTTCTCTGTCATGCATGATTCTTTGCCCTTTCCTCTCCCACTGAGATCAGCAACCCCGCCAGAATCGTATGACGGAACACATCCAGCTCCACTCCACCTGAATCATCGTCAATCGTCACACCCGCAATCCCCAGCAAATTTCTCATCGCTGATCCTCCTCTCACTTGTACTTCTTTATTCTAACGAACAACCGCCGCCTTTCCATACATACCTCCAATTATTTTTTTTACTGCCCACCGGTTTAAGCTGACACCATCAGTACATTGCCATCAGGATCCATAAACGTAAAATAAAGCTTGCTCGTCGAAACGCGAATCCCATGCAGTTGACCACCTGCCGCCACCAAAGACAAGTACGCCTCCTGGATGGCTTCCGGATGGCGTCGTCGGAATGCTTCGAGCACATCCTCGAAGAAGGCGGCAAGTATAGGCGCCCGTCCTGAAGCGACGGTATCAGCCGGTTTGCCTCCAACATACCCATCTGTGTGTGTCAAGCGACTCAGCGACTGCAATCGGCTGCGCGCACGCGACAACGCAACCTGCACCGCTACCTCTGTGCCGCCAAGCCACGCCGCGGTTTCCTTCGCTGTGAAATCGAACACTTCCATTAGCAAAAGAATGACGAAAGGTTTTGGCTGTAACCGCCACGCCAGCTCTTCCAGATGCTCGCGTACATCCATGGCCTCATGCCCCGAATCCGCAGATGTATGTAAACGATACAAGCCTTCACCCAATTTGCCGCTGTCGGTTGCCTGCTCCGCAGCATCCGCGTTTGCTATTACGGTCACTCGTTTCGCCCGTCGACAATTGTCAATCCACAGGTTGTGTGCCGTCCTGCATGCGTAACGGAACCCGACAGCCTGTTCCGGCCGTTCCATCCTCGCCTTGATCAAGCGCACCATCGTATCCTGCACAAGGTCCTCCGCGTCCCACCGCTTTCCTGTCATCTGCAGACAATACCGCAACAGAGGCTGCCGCATCGCATCCAACCATTCATGTGGTCCCTGCCTATCCGCTTGCTGCTTTTCCTTCATCAGCGCATCCTTCTCATACATGTACTACATCCCTCCATCGCGAGACCCAAACATACTTCGACGTGTCCTTACTTAAATCAATTCTTTGAAGGAAAATACCACTCCGTTACTCCGCGAGGTTGTAGATTGGTGGTAAATATTTCGTATCTTGGTTTCGACAAATCAATATTGTATTTGGACTGATTCTCTTCCGTACAAATAGAGCTCCAAAAATCACCAATATACTTTTCCTCAAACCTAAAAATAACGTATTCGTCTTCAGGTATTGTAAATGCGGTCATTCCTTCTGGCACAGCGCTTGTATCATTAACTTCAACTGCGACTAAAGGAAGGAGCCCTGGCAATATAACCAAATACTTATTATCACTCCCTTTGTTGGATATCTCACTGACCTTTTGATTCAATAGGACGGAAAGTCTATGCTGGTCATCCAAATTATTACCCTGAAAACCAATTAGTTCGACAGCTTTAAGTTTTGAAGTCCGCACTTGCATCACGTCATGAATAACCACATTACTTTGCATTACATTTCACCTCATAAATTAGTATTTTAGGAACTAATAATTATAGTTCTGATGGAATAGTTCACCTATCAAATAAAATTTCTTTAACTTTACTACCCCGAAAATTCACCAAACTTCCAATCTTCATCTTTTCAATTCCTTCAATTGTTGTTACTTTATTGGTATTTTTATCTGCAACATGAATTCCGATGTGAGTTTCTGCGTTGTCAGCGTTATACTCTTCAAATAATTCATACTTAAAGTTGCCATTGTTAAAAGATAAATAGTTCAGATCTAAACCAAAATTAGTAGTACCGCCGCCTCGAAGATAATAAGAATAATTGAAACTATCCCATGAGTCTTCTTTATTATTGGGATACTCCAGTTCAATATGAGTATTCGAGAAACAGAGCATTTTTCCTTTTTTTGCTATTTATCATTTTTATGATCTCTCCCTCACTACTTTAGCAAATATGCCGCAGATTCTGTGAACCTCTCGGCCCAGCAAGAAAAAGAAAGACTTTTATCCCAAGTAACGTTATTTATTGCTTTGGCACATCCCCAGTCTAATACCCGTTGATGAAGCATATGGACCCTGAAACGTTCTATGAAAGCATCTCTCGTATCCGCATTATTAAGATATACCGTGAGGAACTCCCTCGCCAATTCTTCATCCCCATTCTCTAAAAACATAGCAGTCAATCGAGGTAAATCTGCAATACCATCACCAAAATAAGAGTTAGTAAAATCAAACAGTCCACTTATTACCCATTCATTTGATTTTGATTCTAAAAGAATGTTCTCCGGCTTGAAATCCCCCATAACGAAAGATGGAGAGTTCATACTTTCGAATACGTCTGCCGAGTTAGCCAACAAGTTTTCGACCCATTCAGTATCTTTGGTGGTTATTTCAGAGTATTTTTTGGCATCCTCCATCCAGTATCTTATTGTAGTATAAAGCCATGATTTATAAGTCCCATTAAAAGGACGCAAAGTCTGATTTACAGGGTCAAACTCGCCATATTGCTCTACCTTCCAGCTATGTAACTCTAGTAAAGTTTTGGCTAATAATGTGGCAATCTGCCTTTTGTCGTCCTTGCTAAGCAATGCTTGGAACTCTGGATTGTTCATATGGCTGCCAGGTAGACGAGGCATTAATGAATAACTCCAGCCAAAAATTGCATCCGACTCATCAATAAGATATGGGGATGGGACTGGGATTTTCGTATATTGAAGCAAATTTTCCACGAAGAACTTTTCCTCAATGAATTGTCCCTCATAGAGGGGATTTCCTTTAAGAACGTACTCTCCCGAAGAGGACCGAACAAACATGGTTTGTCCCATTACCCCCTTTTGGGTTTTTTCACATGCAATAAGTTTTCCTAAATCAAATCGGTCTAGCATTAATTGTATTTGCTCATTCGTTAGAACGCCCAATTTATTCGAAGCAAAAATGATTTGAGTAGTCAAGGTTGGGTGCCTCCTATAATTTGGTTAAATAACTATTCGATGTCTAGTCTCACGATCCTTCCGTTCATGTTGGATATCAAGACACAAAAAGGCCTCTTTCCCACAATATAGTGGTATTAGAGGCTTTTTCATGCGGAAGCAACTTTCCTAATGATGGATAGGAATACTTTGCTCTTTCTTGTTTTTAATTAATTCCGAAACTGTTACAATTTGATACCCTCGTTTTGTGAGTTCAGGTATGATGATCTCCAAGGCTTGAACGGTCTGTGTTGATCCTGGTGTATAATCGTGGAACAATATGATATCCCCATTCCGAACATTGTTTAACACCTTGTTTACGATCCTGCCCACGCCTGGACTTCTCCAATCATTCGTATCCTGATGCCATGACCACATTACGGTTGTATATCCCAGTTTCTTGGCTACTTGGATCATTTTCTCATTGTAGTACCCTCCAGGAGGACGAAAAAGTAGCGGTTTTGTACCCGTAAGGTGTTCTATAGACTGCTCGGTTCTGACAATCTCGTCTTGTATGGTTTCAGTCTTAATATTGGTTTTAATATATAAATGATTGTATGTGTGATTAGCTAACTCATGTCCTTCCGCAATCTCACGCTTAATCAAATCAGGATACTGGTCTGCTCGTTTACCTATAACAAAAAAAGTAGCTTTTGCGTTGTTCATTTTTAGTAAATCTAATATGGGTTCTGTTGTCACTGGAGAGGGTCCATCATCGAATGTAAAAGCAACTTTTTTCTCATCTACTGGGACCTCCCAAACAATTTCACCTCTCTTCTCATAATACTCCCTGTTCTTTTCTACTGGCTTGGTTTCGAATCCACACAAAATCACTACACATAATATAACTAATACCGACCTTTTTACAAAATACACATTGCATCCTCCACCTGATTAGTTGTGTAAATAATTGCCTGATAATAATAGTCGTATTATTTACCTGTAATCAAATGTTATGCGTAGTCTATGTTTGTTTCATGAAGGTAAAAAAAGGAGCCATCAAGAATGGCTCCAAATTGATTTATTCGACGTCGTAGCCCTGCTCCTCGATCGCTTCTTTAATAGCATTCAAGGATAGCTTGGAGTCTTCATACTCCACAGAAACAGATTTGCTTGCGAGATCCACTTTTGCTAGGGCTCCCAGTTTTGTAACTGCGCCTTCAACTGAACTAACACAATGCCCACAAGACATACCATCAACTTTTAAAACTACATTCTGCATTAAAATCCCCTCCAAATCATCTCATTAATTTATTAACCGTAATTAATAATTCCTCGATTACTGCTTGATCGCCTGATTGAATGCGTTCGACTACACAGCTTTTCATATGACCTTCAAGTAACAGCTTACCGACACCATTCAGGGCGGATTGAATGGCAGCAATTTGATTCAAGACATCATCGCAGTACGTATCTTTCTCAATCAGCCCCTTAACGCCTCGTATCTGACCTTCGATTCGATTGAGCCTTGTGACAAGATTTGACTTCATTTTGTCTGAATGATGACTTTTACGATCACCTTCGTGTGTACTGCAATCTGCAGTAGTTTCATGATGTTCCCCAGTATTCTCCATATCAATGTCTCCTCTCCTCACAAATATACAATACCCCCCTTGGGTATGTCAACCAATACTAGTTATCCTCCCCGTCGCCGAACCTTTTCGCAGCTCTAGCGCGAGCACGTTCGGCTTCGATCTCACGATTGCGAGGCTCGGCCTTAGTTGTCAGCGAATCCAACAGATTCCGGGCAACCGCTGCCACCTCCTCGACGGCGCGATTGAACGCCACCTCATTTGCCTTCGAAGGCTCGTTGAACCCGGATAGCTTTCTAATGAATTGGATCGAGGCTGCCTGTATCTCATCGTCGGTAACAGGCGGGGCGAAGTTGAATAAAGTCTTAATATTACGGCACATAGGGTTCTCCTTTAAATTATCGTTTTTTTAATCTTACTATACTCCATTCCCCTCTTGCCAGCCTTAGCTTCGTCCAATAAGCTTCGAGTAACTGTTTATCGGAGGCAGTTACTAAAGTATTTTCTATACAACAAAAACCGCCTTCCGGCGGCTGGAAACCTTACTTTATTGTGCGTTTCAAATTTACCCCTTTGGTTTTACGAACGTTGCTGCAAGGAAAGAGAAAATAATGGCTGCCGAAATCCCTGCACTGGTTACTTCGAATATCCCCGTAATGAGCCCGATCCATCCATCGCTATGCAGTTCCTCGAGCGCTCCATGGACCAGAGCATTACCAAAACTTGTGATCGGAACAGTAGCACCTGCGCCCGCGAATTTGATAAACGGATCATAGAGACCAACACCGTCCACTATGGCTCCTGTCACTACAAGCAAGGTCATCGTATGAGCAGGAGTCAGCTTGAAAAGATCAAAGCAAATTTGGCCTATTACGCAAATCGCTCCTCCTATAATAAATGCCCATACAAAGATCATGTTCGGCCACCTCCCTTCTCTATAGATACAGCATGAGCGATACTCGGAATACTTTCTCCTTGCTGGAAAGAAATTGGGGATAATAAGGCTCCTGTAGCCACTACGAGTATGCGTTTCAATTCTCCTTCTCGCACACGTTTCAGCAGATGTCCGTAAGTAACAACCGCAGAGCATCCACAGCCGCTGGCCCCAGATTGCACCATTTGTTTTTCATAATTGTAAATCATCATCCCGCAATCTTGATAAGTAGTTTGATTCATTGGTACCTTATGCTTCTCGAATAAATCACATGCGATCGCGTACCCGACTTTGCCAAGGTCTCCCGTAACTATAAGATCGTAATACCCAGGTTCAATTTGCATGTCACGAAAATGAGCCTGAATCGTGTCAACAGCTGCTGGTGCCATGGCGGCCCCCATATTAAACGGGTCTGTGATCCCCATATCCACGATCCGACCAATTGTTGCCGATGTAACAACCGGTCCATCGCCTTTCTGAGTTACAACGGATGCCCCGGCACCCGTCACAGTAAATTGCGCTGTTGGCGGTTTTTGTGAGCCGTACTCGGTTGGATAGCGGAATTGTTTTTCAGCAGAAGCATTGTGACTGCAAGCACTTGCTACTACATATTTTGCCGATTGAGAATTTACTATCATGGAAGCCAGAGCCAAGCTTTCCATCGAGGTTGAGCACGCCCCAAACACCCCGATATAAGGAATGGTTAACGTTCGTGCGGCAAAGCTGGTGCTTATAATCTGATTCAGCAGATCACCGCCGATGAAAAAATTGATTTGTTCTTTCGTTAGACCAGCATTCTCGATAGCAAGTTTGACTGCTTCCTCTAAGAGCGTTCTCTCCGCTTTCTCCCAACTGTCCTGGCCTAAGCTTAAATCCCCATGGATGATGTCAAAATCATTTGCCAATGGGCCTTGTCCCTCAAATGGACCAACAACCGTTGCAGCTGCATGAATCACAGGTCGATTCTCAAACCTCCAGCTTTGGTGTCCTATAAGCATTCTTATTGTCCTCCTACCCCGTTTGGATTAAATATAAGATGAAGGAGTCCTACAATAAATGCAGCTACCGTACCGAACACAATGACTGGCCCTGCAATTTTGAACATTTTGCCTCCAACTCCTAGGACTAGACCTTCGCTACGGTGCTCAATGGCTGCCGATGCCATCGAGTTGGCAAACCCGGTTACCGGAACAGCTGAGCCTGCACCTGCCCATTGTGCGATTTTATCGTATACGCCTAAACTGGTTAGTATGACAGAGATCAGAATCATTACCGCAACCGTAGGATTGCCTGCGTTTTTTTCATCAAAGCCAGCCCAGTGCACGAACATTTCCTGAATGATCTGACCGATTAGACAAATGAATCCTCCAGCAATAAAAGCACGGATACAATTTTTAAGAAGTGGTCTGGCCGGTTCCCTCTTTTTGGCAAGTTCTTTATATTCCTGTTGAACAGGGGTTAATTTCTTTTTCTTTTCATTGGCCATGAGAATTCTCCTTTATCTGTGTAGTACAGGTTTCAAATCTGCTATAATTTGTTCCATTTGCTTCGAACACAGTTCATACATCTCTTTTGCCTTCTTATTTTTCGTGGTCAACCCAAACAACATCAGATCGCCTTCACACTTTTTTAATGTCGCGAACAGAGCTGCCTTTTGCTGAGGCAAAGGAACTTTAATCTGGTCGTCATACAAGTCGACGTATAATTGACCGTAAGAATCGACTTGACCAAGAAATACATTTTCGATTGCCACACCCAATTTCTCTAATTCTGTATTCAACCATTCCCGACTCAAACCGATGGTGGCTAATGGTTCGTCCATAATTTTACCGTCCAAGATTACCGTTTGTGTTTCCTGCTCAGGTCCGACTGTAATGCCTAGATGCTTCGGAGTGATCGGTTGGTTTTCCCGAGTCAACAATACATTAATGTCCCCGCTCGCTTCCATTATTGCAAATTCCACATCAGCCAATTTGAATGCTCTTTTCTTTCGCAATTGCTGCAATAGTTCTTCGTTCGTAATTCGTTCTTTTTTCAAATTATCTTCCAACACTTTTCCATCTTTAATAAGAATGGTCCCTTTACCGTCAATAAAATCTCTCATTGTTTTACTTTTTAGCTGCAAAAATTCAATTCCCAGTGAACAAGCAACCCATACAGCTATTGCAATCAATCCTAAGTACCAGGTTGCCTCCATATCCAACGATATGTAAGCTACAAGGCTGCCGATTGTAATACCGGTAATGTATTCAAACAATGAAAGTTGAGAAATTTGCCTTTTACCCAACAACTTGGTCATAAAGAAAAGCACAACTACAGAAAATAACGTTCGTAAAGCAACTTCCAACCAATCCGGCATGTCGGATCCTCCTTCATTCACAACATAATTCCACTATTTAAATTGTTTGTAGTAACCATGAATGTTATGAAACCTAAAGCAAGTAATCCATTTCCATTTTTACTATAAGGCATGGAGAATCTAATCCAATTATTTCCCAGTTTTATAAAAGAAAGTTTGGGGATATTATGTTTGTTACTTCAAGAAATGGTAGCTGAGAAAAGTAAATTTATATGTTGGTTAAGTATCAAAGGAGGTGAAAACAGTGACAGTAGCATCGGAAGTAAAAACTTGCGTGGCTTCATTAAAAAGTGCTCAAGCTAGTCTGGAACAATTCGCTTTGGCTACACAAAATCAAGAAGCAAAAACTCTTTTTACCAATGCATCCCAACAAACCCAACAGATTTTGGAACAGGTGGAAAGCCGGGTTCAGCAATTAGAAAACGAAGAACCTCAGTATAAAGGTTTCTAAATTACATTTCAGTTCTTCCTAGATAACATGTTGAGACGTTCCATATTGGAACGTCTTTATATTGAAATTGAATCAGCGTCACTCAAACGAATAACAGCAAGACGTTCGGGTCATTCTAAATTCTAAATGAAGTAGTTTAGGATTAAATTAGGAGGAATTTACTTTGGCTAAACCAGATAATCGCGCGGATAACGAGATTCATCTGCAACAACATATTGACCACACGGAAGCTAATTTGGAAGAAGCAGAAGATTACCTTGACGAGCATGCAGATGAGATTTCACCTGATGAAAAGCAAGCGATTGAAGATAAAAATGAGCGACGTAAACAAAGTATCGAGTCTTTCGCTGCGGAAAAACAAGACGAAGCAGGGCAGTAGACATATTTATAGCCCCTTCCTCTGGAAGAAGCTCAAGAGGGACACTATCGTAAAGCCGATTAGTGTCTTTTTTGTATGATGCAATGGATAGAGCATCCTTCTTGCCCTATTTTTTAATAATAACTTTTGTGCCAGTCGGGATATGACGATATAACCATTCCACGTCCTTATTCCTCATTCGAATACAACCCGAGGACACACTATTGCCAATGGAGTAAGGATTGTTTGTGCCATGTATCCCATATTTATAACCCCCAGTGTTCGGAACGCTGATCCCCATCCATCTTGTCCCAAACGGATTTCGTTTATCACCTCCCGGAATGTTCTTCCTTAAGTACCATGGGTTCTTTATTTTATTAGCGATATAAAACTCACCCTCGGGAGTGAGTTCTCCTTTTCCGGTAGCTACCTGGAACGAGAAGACGGGATGTTCGTTTAAATAAACTTGTAAGGTATGTTTAGACTTACTGATTACTAAACAAACTTCCTCCTCAACAGGTTCTGCCGAACTGATCCCGCTAAACAAGATTAAAGAACAACTAATCATAATAACAACAAAAATATGTTTAGGTTTGATTCTGGCTCACCCTTTCTTTGCTAATTATTAATCCGATAGACAATAAAGATGCGATCAGAGTCAGAGCCATGTCCTTCTGCGTATCCAATGGATCACCTTGTAATCCGATGTACTCTTCGCCAAGCGAACCGGCTATTAGAGCAACCACCATCTCAATGATTTCAAACAAGGCACTAAATGTCATGATCACTGTGAATGTAGCCACATAAGACCAAACGGATCGCAATTTCATTGCCCGTATAGCGACTTCCCAGATTGGATACGCGACAAGAAGACCGAATGCAAAATGTACAATTCGATCATAAAAAGCCCGCTTGGTATGAAAATTTTGTTTAAGCCAATTGTCTAGAGGTGTACCCTGGTACGTATAATGGGCCCCTATTGCGTGTAGCAAGAAAAAGAAAGTAAGCAGTAGGTATGAGAAATTGGTCAACGCAAATGTCCGATACAAAAAGGCAAGTACCCCTATAAAGAGAATGAGCAATGCATTCTCTAGAAGCCAATCTCTCCGATCGATTGGATTAATCGCCAACCAAACCCAAATGATTACAAAAACAGCGATCATGATATGTAGAGGCCAATTTTTGGTAAAGGGTATTGTATTTGACTGAAATAACCTGGCGAATGAAGACTTGTCGTTAATGAAATGATCAGAAGAACGAAACATAACAGGTACACTCCCCATGTTAGTATGATACCTAACATTAGAATGTCCTTAGAGATATCATAGTATGTCGAAAATGTTGTAGCCCCTCGCTCAGAATTAATCACCAAGCCAAATAACTCCTCACTTACCAAACACAAATGTTGACTTAATGTAATGTTGGGAACTAAAATATAATAATGTCTATTGTGAATTATGATTATACTGAAAGGTGCGTTAGTTAGATGAACAAACACAGAATCCTTCTTTTTTATAAATACATTGCAGTACCGAATGCCGAAGAATTCGCCGCCGAACATTTGCAATATTGTAAGGAGCTTGGCGTCAAAGGCCGCATTTTGATCGCGGACGAAGGGATTAACGGTACACTCTCAGGTACTGAGGAACAAACAGAACGTTACATGGCAGACTTACTGCGGAATCCCCTTTTCGCGGATATTGTATTCAAGAACGATCCAGCAGACGGTCATGCTTTCAAGAAACTGTTTGTCCGATATAAGCAAGAGCTCGTGACTCTTCGATACCATACTAAATTGAACCCCGTAACTGATGGCGGGGGCCGATTGAATCCAAAATCATTTCACGATCATCTCCATCGTGAAGATGTGATCGTTTTGGACGGACGAAGCGGTTACGAGTACGACCTTGGCCATTTTCGCAACGCGATTCGGCCAGATATTGAAGCGTTCCGTGAATTTCCGGACTGGATACAGAATAACTTAACGGAACACAAAGACAAGACTATCATCACGTACTGTACGGGCGGCATTCGTTGTGAAATGCTGACCGCAGTACTTAAAAACGAAGGCTTCAAGGACGTGTACCAACTGGATGGCGGTATTGTCACCTACGGTCAGGACCCCGAGGTGCAAGGCAGAGGCTTCGACGGAAACTGTTATGTGTTCGACGAGCGCATTTCGGTGCGTATCAATCAGACTGACGAACATGTTACGGTCGGGCAATGCCACCACTGCGGCAGCCCAACCGACCGTTATATCAACTGCGAAGATGATACGTGCCATCACCAGCACCTCGTATGTGAGCCATGCGAAACAACAATGAACGGCTACTGCTCCACTGCTTGTGAAGAGAATGATATGGCTGTGAAGCATGGATGACATTTCACTAAAAAGAGAAGAGGTCGGGACACTTAATCCCGACCTCTTCTTTATTCATTTTCCCAAAAAATCATAACGATGCTTTATCATTGAATTTCGGAGTTTCTCACGCAATGCAATTATCCATTCTGGTTCGTGACCTTCAATTTTATCGCATAACGAACGTAGTAATACAGCATATTTCACTATATCGTTCATGCGCTTAAACATTGGTAGTTGCGTCCATAAGGTCACATCCAATTGATAATGCTCTTGGTATCCTTTCATAAAAAGTTGCAACTTTGGATGTTCGAAGCAGATCTGTTCCTCTGTCAAATCTGAGATGGCTTGCCATATATCCATTACATACCAGCCCTGCTGACATTCATCCATATCGATTAGGCCGAATTGAGTCCCATTCCAACGAATATTGTCCAATTCCAAGTCAGTGTGGATCAACCCGTAATTCCTATTGTTCTGGTCCAAACAGCTCGCCCATGCTGCAATTTGAGTCCAGGCTTCGTGAGCCGCTTCATCATTGGGATCTAGCCAACTTTTCGCCCAATCCAGGTGTTGTCTCCAATGTGGACGTTTTTCCGTTATGGATTTGGGCAGTATAGAGGATGCCTTATGAAATTGACCGACTGCCGCTCCCCATAGTATCAATTGCTGATCTGTTAATTGCTCTGGATCCCACTCATATCCTGGCATTCCTGTGAATACCACCGCAAAGTAAGTGCCCCATTTCGTATGTATCGTTTCGATCAAATTTCCAAAGCGTGAATATATAGGCTGATTTACTTGTACTCCCAACTGTTCGAGCGCTTGCAGCACTTCAATTTCAGACATAATCCATGACCATTCACGTTCAGTGTTCTTATTAAACCGCAAATAATATCTCTTATCGTTCTTCATAAATCGAAATACAGCGTTTGAACTCGTTCGAAAATGCTCAACCGTTCCCGGATCCGCTTCCCATAGATCCGAGATTAGATTCCCTAATGGACTTTGCTTTGTATCACCAACTGTTTCTACAATTTCCAACAATGTGCTAAGTTTCATCAATGGCCCATGCACTCCCTTTGTACAGAGCCCTTCCTGCCCAAGGTAACTGGGATCTTAAACTTCTCAAATCAAGTATCGACCCATATCTGGTTGGTATAGGGGGCTCTGCATTAATTGAACTTCTTTAACGATTGCCATGTACCACCCTCACCCCTCTCATCATTTTCTTTACTATTACATAGGCGCCTATCACACATCAATGTAAAGAATGATTATAAAAGACTATAAAGTTAATGCTTTTAGATGTCGATAAAATCTTAGGGACAGAGTCTCATAGCAGAACTATTAGTGCTTAAAAAAGGTGGCCTGTACATAATGATTAATTGCTCTTCTTGCAAAAAACTTACCGAAATTCAAAAACAGCATTGCTCACATTGCGGTCAGGTTCTTAAATACACGATTGCTCAAAAATTCGATATTATGGCTGAATCCGTTGAGAAGGCTCTTAGGAAGGAACTAGAGGCAAGAAGAAGAAACAGGTAGCGGTCATGAGATTCAACAAATGAAGATTAATCAGCTTGAGATGATCATTACAAATGCAATAAAACAGCTCTGATCGCATCAAGTGCGACAGAGCTGTTTTATGTTTCTTTAATTAAGAATGAAAATCTTGTCCCGAGCGAACTTCTTTAACATAGCCGGCGCGAATGACATAATCACCGAAGTGTTCGCCTTCACGGCGTTCCAGTGCATATTGAGTAATAATCGGTTGCAGCGACTCTAATATCTCCGTCTCGCCGATGTTCTCCTTATACAGCTTGTTCAGTCGGTTTCCGGTAAAACCGCCCCCCAAATACATGTTGTATTTACCGGGCGCCTTGCCAATGAATGCGATCTCCGCCAACATCGGTCGGGCGCAGCCATTAGGGCAGCCTGTCATGCGTATGACGATCTCCTCGTCACGCAAGCCTACTTCCTCCAACATCGGTTCAATCTTATCCATTAAATCGGGTAGATAGCGTTCTGACTCAGCCATTGCCAACCCGCAGGTAGGTAGAGCTACGCAGGCCAAGGAATTTCTACGCAACGCAGAATGGTTGGTCCCATCGGTGAGTTGATACTCCTTCACCAATTCCTCAATCTTTTTCTTTTTCTGGCTGCTTATGTTGCCGATAATCAGGTTCTGATTCGGAGTTAGCCGGAAATCCCCGGTATGCACCTTGGCAATTTCCCGGAGCCCCGTCATCAGACGGTAATTATCCTCATCTTTGACGCGACCATTCTGTATAAAGAGGGTGAAATGCCATTTTCCGTTGCTTCCTTTCACCCAACCATAGCGATCCCCGTTATGATCAAAATGGTAAGGACGCGCTTCCTCGAGCTTCCATCCTAGACGTGTGTTTAGTTCGTTGATGAACCACTCAATACCGCGGTCGTCAATCGTGTACTTGAAACGAGCGTGTTTGCGCACAGAGCGATCACCGTAATCCCGTTGGATCATGACCGTCTTCTCCGCAACGTCGATGATCTGCTCTGGAGAGCAGAACCCAATCACTTGGGCCACCTGAGGATATGTCTTCAAATCACCGTGACTCATTCCCATTCCGCCGCCAACCGTGATGTTGAAGCCCTTCAAGTTGCCATCTTCGATAATAGCGATGAAACCCAGATCCTGGGAGAAAACGTCTACATCGTTGGAAGGGGGAACTGCCATCCCTATTTTGAACTTACGCGGCAAATAGACAGGCCCGTAGATCGGCTCTTGCTCTACTCCACTGTCCAGACTGTCAATCACTTTCTCGCCATCTAACCAGATCTCGTGATAGGCTTTGGTCCGTGGATCGAGATGATTGCTGACCCGGTTGGCCCACTCATACACCTCAGAGTGAATTTCCGACTGGTATGGATTCGGGTTACACATGACGTTGCGGTTCACGTCGCCGCAAGCGGCTAGTGTGCTTAAAAGCGCATCGTTCACTTCCCGGATCGTCTTCTTCATGTTCCACTTAATTACGCCATGCAGCTGGAAGGATTGACGAGTGGTCAGACGAATGGATCCGTTGGCGTATTGCTGTGCGATACGGTCCATCATCAACCACTGCTCCGGAGTTACAACACCGCCTGCCGCACGGACACGCAGCATGAACTGATAAGCCGGCTCTAGCTTCTGTTTATTCCGTTCATTACGCAAGTCCCTATCATCCTGCATGTAACTGCCATGAAATTTCATCAGACGATTATCATCTTCAGGGATGGATCCGGTAATTACATCCTCAAGCGTCTCAGCCAGGCTTCCACGCAAGTAATTGCTTCGAGTCTTGATATGTTCTACATCGCTGTGCGGAGCACTGTTCGGCGATAATAAGTTGTTTTCTGACATTTGGCTCTTCTCCTCTCGCAATCTTTGGGACTCGGACTTAGTAGACATCCCGCTGATAACGTTTATGCTGTTGCATACGGATCAAGTATTCCGCAGCTTCCTCTGGACTAAATCCGCCCTCTTGTTCGAGGATTGTTGCCAAGGCCGAATGGACGTCATGTGCCATCTTCTTCTCGTCGCCACAGACGTATACGCTAGCCCCTTCTTGTAGCCACTGGTATAGCTCCTTACTCTTTTCTAACATTCTATGTTGTACATACACTTTCTTGTCGGAATCACGGGAGAACGCGACATCCATACGTGTCAGTACGCCGTCCTTGAGCCAACGCTGCCATTCAACCTGATAAAGGAAATCCGTGGAGAAATGCTGGTCGCCGAAGAATAGCCATGTCTTCCCTTCAGCTCCGGTCTCTTCCCGTTCTCCTAAGAAGGCTCTGTATGGTGCAACTCCTGTGCCTGGTCCAATCATGATGATCGGGGTATCCGGGTTCTCAGGGAGCTTGAAATTGGAGTTATGTTGAATATAGACCGGCAATGTATCGCCCGCTTGCACTCGCTCGGCTAACTGAACGGAACAAACACCGTATCGGTCCCGGCCTTGAGACTCGTAACGTACCGTGCGGACCGTAACGTGCACCTCATCAGGGTAAGCTTTCGAACTGCTAGCTATTGAGTACAGACGAGCAGGCATCTTCCGAAGAATCGATACAAACTCATTTGCTGGTACACCTTTAAGAGAATAATCCTGCACCAAATCCAAAAGATCCCGTTCGTTCAGATAGGTCCTAAGCTCCTGCTCGCGTCCCTCCTCCAGAAGCTCATTCAGTCCATTTCCAGAGGTGAACTTAGCTGCTTGCGCAAGTAGCGGCTTCGTCAGCACGGTGATCTCATAATGGCGAAGCAATGCTTCTCGCAGAGACTTCTCTTCGCCATTCTTATTAAGAGAAACAAGCTCCTCCGCTCTCCAGCCCATTGCTTCGATCAACTCATCTACTAGACGAGGATGGTTCTCCGGATAAATACCTAAGCTGTCACCCGGTTCATACTGAAGATTGGATCCGTCCAAAGATATCTCGATGTGCCGAGTTTCTCGGTCCGATCCACGGCCGTTCAGATTCAAATTCTCAAGAACCTCTGCCTCGAAAGGATTCGTCCTTGAGTATTCCGATTCTGCTTCACTCCCGATTGCAGAGCCCCCTGCAACAGAAATGGCAGGAGTTGCTGATGTTTCGCTCAGGGAAGCTATCACATTATTCATCCACTCCGCAGCAGGCGCGTCAAAATCTACGTCGCAATCGACACGCGGAGTTAGCCGTTTACCGCCTAGCTCCTCCAGACGTTTGTCGAAATCCTTCCCTGTTTGGCAGAAAAACTCATAAGACGTATCGCCTAGCGCTAGCACAGAGAACCGCAGGTCCTCCAATTGAGGCGCTCTCTTACTATGAAGGAATTCAAATAAAGGAATGGCGTTATCTGGCGGATCACCTTCTCCATGGGTGCTCACTAGAATAAGCAGGTTTTGCAGCTTCTTTAAGCCATTTGTCTTGAAGTCACCCATGGAGGAGAGCGTTACCTCAAAACCTCTCTCTTGCAGTTGTTTGGACACCTTCTTCGCCAACCCATGTGAGTTGCCGGTCTGCGATCCGAAGAGCACAGTCACCTCTTTGGAGGTTACAGTTACATTCACTGCTGGAGCTGCAATTGGCGCAGCGCCAGATGACACCACAGCTGCCGCACTTTGAGTAGCCGCAAGATACCCGCTAAGCCAGATCCGTTGTGCTTCCGATAGTGTAGGCAGGAGACGATTGAGCAGTTCAACTTGCTCTTGATTAAAAGGACTGTTTGTTACTTGAAATTCCAACAATATCCACCTCTCGCAGCATGCAAAAATATTAATTCCTAGTATTCGTATATAATTAATTTTTACTCTCTTGAACCTATCACAACATGCGAAATGAATCAATTAGAATGATCTTATAACATATATAAATTATATTGATAAAGGAACAACGGTAGACAAGAACAAGATAATCCTGTTCCAAGTCTACCGTTGCATATAAGAGCAAATTCGCTGTTTACAATCTCGTTCCTACTGTAATATCAGCTCCACATTCCAATGTAAGGGAGATCAGCCACGCTTGACAATTGCAAATCGGATTCTTCCCACTCGCCGCGCATTAAGAAGATCCCTTCGTTAGTCTTCATGAATAGAGGCCTTGGACCAAATGCAAAATGTGCTGGCAATGTACGTTCCCCGCCGACCCAACTCATGTCTCGCCCGAAGTGTCCTTCATCCTTCCTGCCAATGAGCTGATATGGATCTCGACCGAAATAATCGGTGATCGTCCATTGCAGGTCCCGTTCCATCCAGATACAACCATTCCCTAGCAAAACAGAAGTAGACTTGCCAATGTTTGTATCGCTAAGTTCGCTCCAGAATGTTTCATCTACTCCATGGCGCAACACTAAATAGAGCAGATCGTGTGTATGCCAGGCGGTCGAAGGAGCGACATCTGCTTCACTGCTCCATCCAGTTGCGGAAGCAAAGTACCCGCGCTGATTCTGATAGCTCGCATACGTGCGGTCGCAGCCTCTCAAGTATTCGCTGAGCTCCTGATCCGGCACATGACGTATATATTGCTCCATAGCAAATAAGGTCATCCCCATTCCAGCAATCAGCATCGGTTCGTCCAGCTTCACCCATCGGCTGCCTGAGTGGTACCAGACACGATGCATCCTTAATTTACCCCGGCTGTCATACCAAGCACTTCTTGCTACATGTCTGCAAAGCGCTCCCGCATGGTTCAAGTACCGCTCATCCCCGAACAACTCATAGGCCAGCACAAGCGGTCCGATTAGCAGGCCATAATATTCTCCTGGCTCAGTGCTTGTCTTATCTTTATCGTAGCGGTAAGACGCCTCACAGTCCATGTCTGGTAATCCGCGAAAGTGAAACTGTTGTATCATATAGTCCAACTGATCACGGAGGTCCTTGCGTCTTTGTTCAGTCCCATCAAATGCACGTAGATGAAGAAGCTTTCCCCAGATACGGGCATACTCCTGATTGCTGATTGCTCTTCCCTCGGTATACATAATGCCAAATGGGTAGATTCTATCGATCGCCTCGAAATTACGCTCCATGGCAGAGCGAATTCCTACTTTAACATCATCAGACAAATAGCTATCTCCATATTGCAAAGTAAGGCCAAGCGAGACATTTGTAATGCCATTATGAATGAGGCCTTGTTTGAGACTCTCGCCAATCTGGAATCCGATATGTTGATATTGACCATCTTCCTGGAATGAAGTCGTCTGAAAGCGCAAAAGCTGCAGCAGCTGAGCTTCTAATTCAACGTCACGTCTTTCCCTAACCAGAAGCGCTAGCGTTGGCAGCAGTGGACTGCCCCAAGTGCTATGGCCGCTAGTAAAATCCGACCAACGATAAGGGTTCCCTCCCCATACGGAATGATTATGAAACCCGTGAATCGCTCCATTCGGCTGCACCCATGAAAGAAGCCAGTTGGCGAGTTTGCCTGCATTCGGTTTTTCATTGTTCGGTAGTAGTTCCATTTCTTACCTCCCTAGTGTCACAAAATCCTATCCATACGGCTCCATATACGTTGTCCTTCGAGAGCACCTTCCCAAGGTTCAAAATGAGGCAGCATCACTTCGTGCCAGTTGACCGGTGACTGATTCGTATTCAACAATCCCCGTCGTTTCGGTTCGCTGTTCCCCGCTGGCAGCTCATGATAAGAAAATAACAACTGCCCCAGGGAACCAATAATATAGGTTTGGTTGAAACTGTCTGGTGCTTCTTCTTGCTTTTGAAAATGGTAATAAATATAGCTCGATACACATTCTGGTTTCAGTCGGGCAATTGAACCTATTCGTTCTTCAACTCGACGTGTACTGCGCCAGGACTGCATTTCCTTCGGAACTCCATCGTGAAAGATGTCGATCATAGGGATAGCTAGTCGATAAACGAGTTGTCGTAGCGTCGGCTCAGCGGGCCACTGTTCCAAGTACTGTGCATAAGTCTCAGGCCAGTCCCAGCCATCAGCCTTCGAGCTTTCTGACGCCTCAGCATACAAGCATACATACGCATCGAGGGCGAATACGGAAACGTCGGAAAGCCCCTGCTTATGCCAATCCTTTTGAAAAGAATCTGCATTTTCTTTCACTGCAAGGCGGAAATCGAGAGCCCTCTCCTGTCGAACCTGGGAGTAATACAGCAGTCGTTGCATCATGCCTTCTCTTCCTCCGTCCCGAAATAAAAGGCTAGGGCATTAGATGTACGAACCTTTCTCCGCTCTGTGACGCCCCAATGGTCAGGTAATAGCTGCTCAAACAGATCAACAACGTCCTTATAGGAGCCCGCCTGCAATGCTACTGGCCAGTCACTGCCGAACATAATGCGATTGGCGCCGAAACGTTCCGCTGTGTGATGAATATAAGAGGCAAGTTGTTGGTTATTCAAGCCGGCAGCCTGTGTGATCATGCCTGACCATTTGCAATACACGTTAGGGAACCGAGAAAGATCGTCGATGTATTCAGCCCAAGGCTCCATCACTCCTTCCCGGTAAGGAGGAATGCCTAAATGGTTTACCACTGCTTTTAGTTGCGGCACTTGCCTCAGGCATTGAATCACTCCCTGCATATTGTCCGGTCGAATGAGCAGATCGACAGAGAAGCCATCTTCCTCCAACAGTCGAAGATGCTCAAGCAGAAGATCCGGCACGCGTTCCGTGCATTCCTCGAATATAGACCGATCTAGTCTTATACCGACGAATCGTGGGTTATTACGAAGAAGACCATATTCATCCCGGAACGATTCCGAGAACAGATCAAGCCATCCAACGACGCCAATCACTCGATCATACTGCTCTGCAAGCTCCAACAGGAACTCCGTCTCCGCCACGGTTGAGGCGGCCTGTACAGCAATAAATCCTTGTACGTCAGCTGTTGCCGCTAGTGCAAATATCTCAGAGGGTGTAAAATCCCGATAGAGAAGCTTACTGTCCGGTTTAAGCCAATGATAATCCCCTCGTTTCAGCTTCCAGAAATGAACGTGACTGTCTATATAACATATTTCTTCGTTTTCTACAGTTTGCTTACGATCAGCTGTCATCGTTACACAGGCTCTCCTTCTCTTCAAGATTAATTGCCGCCAGGCATCCTCACCCTAAGATCTACACTGTAATCTTACTGCTTACTGCTCTCTCGAAGTTTAGCTGTATTTCACCGAAATGTTGATATCGTGCACAAACTGTACAATATGTTAAAATATCGATAATCTAACTTTCATCCGAATCGGAGTTGTCCTTCTTATGAAACGACTTGAGCTCGTAAGTCTAGCTTTGACTCCTTATCGATTAAGCTATCGTCGGTATACAGATCACAACTTCAGCGGCTACTACCACTACCATCAGGGCATGGAGTTCCTATACATTTATAACGGTCGCGGCCATATCACGGTCGGTGAACAAATGATAGATGTTGAGCCAGGTTCTTTATTCTATTTTCAACCTTTTCAACTTCATAGAATTCAAATGGAAGTTACGCCTCAGCATCCATTTGAGCGTACGATTATTTCTTTTGAACCTACTATTTTTGAGCCCTATTTTGAAGTGTTCCCGCATCTGTGTGACTATTTCATTCGATTATGGAGAGATCAATTGCCCGTACAGATGCTTGCATCACAACCGGACAACGATGAACTATCACGTATGTTCGATTCGTTTCACAAGCGATTATCGCAAATTAAGAGCAATGAGTATCAGCATGAATTTGCTTTTTTGGCTGTGAGGCTTATACATGAGCTGTATAAAAGGGGATTCGGTCAAATGAAAGCGAAGAGCGCTGCCGAGATAATGGATGCTGCACGTCCTAATCGGCATTCTGAATCCATTATGGCGTGGGTTGAGGCACATTACCATGAGTCGTTCACACTTACTCAGCTGGCTGATGCGCTGCATTTGACCAAAACTTATATCTCGCGAGTCTTTCGTGAGGAAACCGGAAGCAACCTTATGGAGTATGTAACGGCAAGAAGAATACGGCAGGCATGTTGGCTGCTGCATAACACAGATTTACCTGTGGAGCACATCGGGGAGAAAGTAGGGTTCCCGAATTTCTCCTACTTTTGCCAAGTTTTCAAAAAGAATGTCGGTACATCCCCCAATCGATCCCGCAGAGTCATAACTTGACATTGACCGACTGTTTGCATCTATCAATCTGTTAAATATACTTTCTCACCCACGGTAATTTGTCCTGTCTTCGCAACAGAAGCATATACTCCGAAATTTAGATTCATCTCCTCGTTTACTATCTTTAGAAGAGAATGATCTACTTCAAGAATATCTGGGTCGATGGTAATCATGGAACAGCGCTCGCATTCCATATTAACTTTCAATTCCGCACTCCCCATTACTAGTCGCTTGCCTATCCAATCGTGTTCATTGCATGCATTTTTATCTACAGATAAGATTAAGTTCGCTCGAAAACGACGCAGATCTAATTTCTTGCCCCACTTCCTTTCCAATAATCGCAGGGAACCATCTGTGATTATTAGTATATTTTCTGAATCGACGGCTAAGTGATTTTGGTTATGAGGTTTAAAATCAATCATAGATATTTTTCTTTTCGAAAAGCATTGTATTTCCGCTAATAACTCTTCATCCCAATAACATGCACGTCCGTCCGGTGACGTTACACTCACAGTTGGAAACCTGTCCTCATAACCCTCACCGAGTAGTTTTGCCTTGTAACCTAGCATAATAGGGATGTCTCTAGCCGTAATGTATCTTGACCATCCTTCTTTTGTATCGTCAATAAAGGCATGACTGCGGTCCCCGTATATTCCATATGCGTCAATTTTACTTGTATCCAAACATTCGCCTGCAAAAGATTTAATTGGATACCTGTTTATTTGGTTAATTTCTCCAATAGGTTTGATTGCCAAATTGTCCATCTTCCTTTCAATGCAGCATAGAACAGCATCTACGATACTCGAAGCGATTATATTAAAGAATCGATCATTACTCCACTTCAGAGCAAATCATGATAATATTGCCGTCAGGATCCTTGACTGTGAAGAAAGCCAACTCACCGTGTCGTTCGATGTCGGTGAAGATAGGTACTCCATTCGAAACTAGATAGGCTTTAGAGGCATCCACATCCGGGGTAACTAACATAAACAGAATCTCGTAGTCATCTCCCTGTCTGAACCGATTGTCGTCGAGCAGTACGCCTGACCCGCTCTTCATCTGCAAGTCATAGATGGAGTTCTCCGGCCCCGATCCTACTGCTTGACTTGGCAGTCCAAGCACCGCGCTATGAAACTGAATCGCTCGGTTCATATGTGTCACATTGAGGAACACCCCTCCTATCCGGTTCAAAATTGGACTTTCCGTATTCTCTAGCCTGTTAACGACCTCGGAGATATAATCGGATTGTGTAACCATCAGAGAGTTGCCGTCAGGATCGGTAAACATGAGAAATGCCAAGCCCGGATGAGGTCTTTCTATCGGATATAACGGTCGTACTTCTTGATTTTCCAAAAAACGATATGATTTCTCTACGTCAGATGTTTTGTACATAAATCGGACACGCGGCGTTTCCGGCGTGTTGCTTCCGTTGTCATCCAGAATAATGCCTGTTCCTCCCTGAAGCTTCATCCAATACACATTGCCGCCGTTTAATCTCTCTTCCAACAAGGGAAGTCCCATCACCATGGAGTACCACTCGGCAGAGCGGCGGAGCTCGGATACATGTACGAATACGCTTTCTACAACATTATCAATCGGACTTTTGGCAAGTTCCACATCAGTCTCTCCTTTATATTTGTTAGTTGTTCCGGCTGCATAAACCTTGAATGCCGTTGGCACTCGTTCCGGTTATCCTCGATAAAGTCAATCGCCCTTTGTACGAATTCCGTGTAGCTCATACTTTCACCTGTTAATTGTGTCGTCTTGGTTATTATTATAACAGAGGAAATTGTCCAAAATATGTTCAAAATTCTCAGAAATTAAGGCTGCCGAATGGCTGCCCAGATGAAGAGACGGATCGTTTCCCGGCAAGATAAAAGGCTACCGCGTAAAAACCGTCGGTAGCCTGATTTGTTGTTAATAAGCTCTTGTTCCACTTTAGTCTCTCAAATGACGCTTAGCTTAAAACACGATTTCTCCATTATCATAATTAAATTGCCATTCGATCCCGAACTTGTCTGTTAAACTACCGTAGCATTTGCTCCAGAATGTTTCCTGAAGCTCCATGCCTACTTTACCTCCTTCCTTGAGTTTATGAAACAATGATTTAATTTCATCTATATTCTTGTTGACTACAGCAAGGCTAATGTTGTTACCTGCAACGAAAGGCATACCGGGAAATGTATCAGAGAACATAACCGTGCTACCATTAATGTTAAGGCGTGTGTGCATGACTAAATTTTTAGCTTCTTCTGGAAGTGGATATTGCGGGTCAGGTGGCGTATCTCCAAAGGCCATAATCTTTGGTTTTTCTTCGCCAAAAACCTCTGCATAATACTCTACTGCTTCACGACAGTTTCCATTAAAGTTAATATAGATTTCAACAGCCATTTGATTCACTCCTAAGTATTAGTTTGAAATTCATTGAAACATGGTTATTGTACTTCAGAACTATCGCAATTAAAAGTTTTCACCTCCTTAGCAATGGATACTACTTTCCCTGCCTCGATTATCAGACCAGCTCTTTGACCGGCTGTGGGGCTTTTTTACCGAAAGTAAAGAAATACAAGAGCGCGCTCGCTATGACAACCAAGCTTAAGATCAGAATAAGGTTTCCGTACAAATAAGCATGCGAGTCCGAAATCAATGGATGAAGCGGGAATGCGAACAGTTCTTGCTCCATCGATTTGGCGACTAGGGCAGTCACAACAGCTCCTGAAATAGTCGAAGTCATATTAAATAGACCCATGCCGACGCCGATTTGTTGAACGGGCAATATTTGCGTTACAGTCTCCGTTAATGCAGTCTGCACGAAGGAAAATCCGATGTACATCATAATCAGGGCAGCTCCGATATACCACACCCAAAGCCCGATGGAAGAAGATTGCAGCAGCAAACTTAGGGAGACTAACGCAAGCCCCAAGTACACAACAAAATGGCTTCCTCGCTTGACTGTCAAATTGCCGGCAACTCTTCCGAATATTACTGCGCTAATGGCTCCCGGAAACATAATGAGTCCGATTTTATCCGGGCTCAGAAGGTACATTTTGTTTAGCATGAGCGGGATTACAAACATTACGGACATAACCGTACCAAATATAAGAAACCCAATTATGAGTCCGGTTCTATACTGCGGGTTTGCGAATAGGGCGGGATCGACAAAAGGCTCCTTTGCTCGACGAATATGAACGATGAATAGAATTAGACCAATGACAGATAGAAGCATAAAAAGCCAGCGTCCTTCTGTTGTAAACAAAATCAACATCGTCACTACTATACCAAGCAGCAAAGCGCCAACTATATCCAATTTGCCTGCTCGACGTTGTTCCATCGGAAGAAGCTTTTGGAAAAAAGGAACTGCGACGAGTACGGGGAGCGACACTAGAAACAAATACGCCCAGTTGAACGATCCAGCAATATACCCGCCGAGTACCGGTCCGATTCCAATCGCAAAGGAAGCTGTGGATGTTATGATTCCAAACATTCTCCCCCGTTCTTCCGCAGTAAAGAACCGTGCTACCATGACAAAGATCAATGCCGGAATGGCGGATCCGCCTGCTCCTTGAATTGCCCTGGATATAATGACTGCAGGGTACCAAGATTGCAAAACAAAGCCCAATATGGACCCCAAGCTGTAAAGGATAATTCCAATCGTAATCAGTTTTTTGATGCTGTACATATCGGAAAGCTTTCCGAAAATAACCATTCCCATACCGAATACGATAAAAAAGATTGTAACGACCCAACTTACACCTGAAGCATCCAAACCAAATTGCTTGGCAATGCTTGGCGTGGAGACATTGAATACCGATTCGTTCAGTACAGCAAAAAAGATGACATAATAAATCCACGGTACACTTTTCTTAATGTCTGTAGTGTCAAAAGCATCCGTCGTATGACTCTCCGTTGTTTTCATTCTAGTAAGCTTCCTTCCTCGGGTAAAATGATTTCCCTCATTCATTAGATTGTCGTTTCTACCCTATTCTATCATGCAGCAGATGAAGGTATTTCTTATCGATTGCTATATTGGATAACCCGATTAAGGAAGTTATTCATTAACAATGGGATAGAGACCAGGATTGGTGGATCGTCCGGGTGAGGGAGATGAAGATTAACATGCTGATACGGGACGAATGTATACTGTTCCACTATGATAGGTTCCTTCGATCGGAAGCGTAAAGTTGTCTGTGGGAGCAAAAAATCCATAGCCTGCATTCCCCAGGACACTGACGTAGCCATCAAATAATAGGTGCCCGGCTTGACACCCGTAAAACAAAACTTCCCCAATGAAGACAGAATTGTTCCATATAAGGGTAGTCCTTCTGGAATCGGTTTGGCAAACAAGCCAATCAGAATGACGCCGTGAAAAGGAATATCCGCTCGTACAGTCCCTTCGACAATGGCGTGCAGATTAGAATTAGGATGCCATGTGCTCCAATCGTTAAGTCTCTGTAGGGAACGCAAGTGGTCGTCCGCTTGTTGCTTCGAATTCCGAAAGTCAGAAGGCGTCACACCTACCCGTTCTGTAAAACGAGTCGTGAAGGTTCCCAGACTTTGTTGCCCGATCTCCAATCCGACATCACGAACGCTAAGATTTGTGCGCAACAACAAATCTTTTGCCTTTTGCAATCGGAGTGCTGAAACATAATATAGGGGGGAGAGACCGATCCTTTCTTTAAAAATGCGCGTGAAATGGAAAGGACTGTAGGCTACATAGTTGGCCAATCGAGAAAGTGGAAGCGGATCATAAATATGATCATGAATATAAGCTATCACCTCGTCTATTTCTGTATATTTTTCCGTCGTTAACATGTCTACACCTTCCTTCCAATCCTTAGATCATGTTGTTATTAGCATTAACAATCTTAAAGTCTCTTATTAAAATCGCTTCTAAAGTGGTCCTCAACCATGAATTGGGTTTTTTACCCATACAACTTATAGTACCGCACATATGTTCGGTTGTAAACAGAATCCGACAACTTTCTTATATTCTAGGAAGTTACTTGAACAAGCCCTTTTAAGAAAGAAACCCACAGCAGCAAGCTGTGGGTTCCAAGTATATTTAAAAAGGGGGTCGGGTTTCATTATAACCTTGTTTCATTAATGAAGGATGAAAATAACATTTCATTTCGATTACAAAATGAAGTCCAACCTAATATATTATGCGTTGAGAATCTGTCCGTCTAACAGAAGTCTCTTGCGAAGCTTCGAATAATCGATCTCCTGTACCGTAGATCCCGATTCAAGTGCGAGTGCTGCAGCAGTTGCCGCAGACTGGCCAAGAATCATAAATACCGGTTCCATACGAATGGAGCCGTAAGCGATATGAGAGGCAGACAAGCATACGGGCACTAGCAGATTCGTGCAATCCTCTTCCTTTGGAACAATTGAACGGTATGAAATCGGGTATGGACCCGTCGGTCTGATCTCAACGTTGCCTTCGTTGATACAGCGTCCGTCGAGTATGATCCGGCGACAATTATGCGAGTCCATCGTATAGGCGGCTAGACCGATCGAGTCTTCTTCTTTGACGTATTTCCGGCAATGATGTTCTGTCATGACTATATCTGCAATCATTCGTCTGCCTTCGCGGATATACAGCTGGTGTGGCCAACCATTCGTTCTCATGAACTCATCCGCGGGAAGCCCCCACTGTCGCGCCTCCGCTCTGATATGAATCGGCACGCGTTCGTCATTGGCAAGAAAGTACAAAAGGCCCAAGTCGTATTGAACATGATCTTGAAAAATCCGTTCACGAGTAGCGTAATCGCCCTCTGGCCATTCATAGTTCGCGCCGATATGATCTGTGCTGACCGCTCCCCGGTTATTAAGATCAGTTTTTCCCCGAGGCATTTTCACATTAAGCTGCATCGCATCCCAAACGCCAGCCCGCAAGTATCGAGCTAGAAGCTCGAATCGGTTGGGATCATAATTCGGTGGCTGCGGGAATGAGATCCGGTTATCCGACACATTCGTCAGGCAAATACGGAAATTGTACGCCTGTACACTTTTGTCCCCTTGTCCCTGATAACCGGGCTCTGCATCCATAACTCCCGGCAAAAGGCCGCTATCCGGATTGCCTTCAACAACATAAGGATCTATCCATGCATAAAAGTTGTGGCTCGGGTGCCCGAAGTGAATGCCGTTTAACGTCTCCTTATATGTTAGATTAGATTCGCGTCCAACATGATAAGACACACCGGCTTTGGCCAATAAATCCCCTTCGTACGTCGCGTCGATGAACATAGGAGCAGAGAACACATTCCCGTTTTCCATCTTAATCTTAATAATTTTTCCATTCTTCTTCTCTACATTTGCTAAATGTTGTTCAAAATAAACCGGTACACCCGCACTTTCCACCCAATCCTTAAATATTTGCTCTGCCACATGGGGCTCGAATCCCCAAGCAGCCCCATCTGGCTCGTCGCTTCCGTATATTTGGCCGATTTTCCGGTAAAATTCTCTTGAAATACCGCCGATTGCGTCTTTATTCCCGACATCTGTCCGACCGAGACCGCTTGTCGTCATTCCTCCAAGATGGCATCCGAATTCCACTATAACGGCTCGAAGTCCTGTTCGACTCGCTTGCAGAGCTGCTGAAATTCCGGCCGGTGTTCCTCCGTATATGCATAAATCGGCTTTTATGTACTCTGGCGTGTCACTTAAGGCTTGCGGTCTATAGTAGGTTAAATGACTGAAGTCGGCCATCTTCTACAGCTCCTTTTCACATAATATAAGCTCTGGTCCGTAATTCTCACATGCTTCATAAGAGGCTGTACCTTCAATGATCCGTCCGCTCTTCATCTTGATCTGGTATCGATAAGGCTCTTTGGCAACAACAGTAAAAGATGTTTCGTCCAGATCGTAATCCATGCGTGCAGTGTGATCGACACTATCCAGACTAACGACGAAATGCTTAGTGTACAAATAACCCCCTATGAGGAATGTACCTCTTCGCGGGATTTCAATTGATACATTATTCGACCTTTTATGAATCTTTTTAACCTCATTAAAATGCTGCAACATGTCATTCGACAATCGTTCCGTATGTCCTTCCCCACCAACTCCCGGCCATTCAACATAATGGAGAAGACTCGTTTTACAGGCCTGATCTGCTGCATTAAGGTACAGGCGGCTATGACAAACAGGGACACGCGCGTCGAATGTTCCATGAGCTAATAACAGAGGTGTTAACTGATTAGGAGCCAAAAACGCGCCGCTTCTAGCCTCGTAAGGCTCTATGGATTCCCAAGGAGGAACACCGATCCAAACGTCCATGTCATCTCTGAATTCTCCGATCCGATCACAGGCGTACCATTCTGCATAATCGGCGATTCCGTACATGGCCGTTGCCGCTGCGAATAGATCGGGAAACTTATTGATTGCCGCAAGCACATTCCCGCCTCCGCCGCTTCCTCCTTCAAGATACACAATATCACGATCCAGCAACAGCGAACTGTATTGCTCCCTAACGAACAGAATGGCATCATAAATGTCGATTAACTCAAGCCCGTTGCAATCGGGAGAGCCTTCCGAGAAAGCCCTCCCCCTCATATCGACTTGAATTACGACGTATGCATTGTCAGCAAAGGGTGTTTCCCGTTTCTGGGGTTCCGGTATACTCATGTGCCAACCATGCAATTGCACTAGCATATAAGAAGGCCGGTCAGGCTTGATTATGTTAGCTGCAAGCCGCAAGCCAGGCGTTATTGATGATTCATAGTATCGAAAATCCTGATAAGGCGATTGGAATTCCTGCTTCAATTTATTAGTGCCGAGACGAATCTGGTCTTCGTATTGCTCGAACATGTGTAATGTTCCTTTCCCTTTAAACTGTTGAATTACTATGATGTCTGCGGTGCGTTACCAAACCAGGAGCCGACGAAACAGGATATATCCCAATTGCCGTCCAAACGGCCTGTCAGTGTTATCGAGTCGCCAGGATTAGCTGATTCGATAACAGTCTTCGCTCCGAAAGGTGTCCGAACTGAAGCCCCCGATTGGGCAGCGATTGTGACTGATTTCGGAGATTCTACTGAGAACTTAAAAACGTTTCCTTCCTTCGCTTGCGGAAGTGATAGTGTAATAGCACCCTGGGCTTCAGCATTATTAATATGGTGTCCGGTCAAGCCCGAATCGATTGGACTTGAAGATGTTACAGGAAGCCCAGGCTGCGGTCGCAGCTCTGCAAAAACCTTTTCCGCCGAAGAATCGACGTAAAGCAGTCGTTGTCCGCCGCCTTTAACAAAACAATTGACGAAACGAACATTGCGGATCGCTTCGGTCTTATTCTTTTTCAAAGAAAATCCGCGAACGATCAAAGGGGTGCCCCTCTCCTCTATCGATTCGCACTCGAGAAATTCCACGTTACCGATCGCTGCTCTTGGAAACTGCGGTACAGTTGTTACGATAAATGAGGATCCATATCCGTATGGATCTTCCGGCGCGTTTACAGTATTGCAATTGACCGCTCTGCAGCGAACAAAGGACGACTTTACACTTTCCGGAGAGCTGGACAGAACCGAATATCCTGCATACTGCTCCTCTTCAGCCGAACAATCGATAAAGGTAACTTCACCCTTGACTGCTTTTGTACCTTCTGCACCATAATTGACCGAGCTGCCAAATGAATTTCTCTTTGTACGGCAACCTTGGAATGTAATGTCAACCCTTTCGTTAGCTGATGTCATCCGGTGAAGGCTGACAAGAAATCCGCGCCCGACATTTCCTTCCGCAATGCAATCAACAAATCGAATCCTCTTCAATACGTCTTTGCCGGAGTTGTTGTTCGGTTCAATATCGACACCGCTCTTAGGAGCGGTACCAGTCGTGTTGGTGAATCGGCAGCCTTCAACTAGCAACCCGTCCACACTGATTACGGACATCCCTTGCCTGCGGTTATTGTTCGCGACACACTGGCGCAATACAATGTCTTTACTATACACCTGTGATGATTCATAGTTGCCAATATAAAATCCGTCGCCGCCGCTGTCGTTGGCGTTAACCCGTTCAATAATGACGTTCTCCGAACCGCCGATGTCAAAGATATGCGCCTGTTCGCCCGAAGTATAAGCGGCCTTATTCATTTGCAAGGTTGCGCCGTTGCCGATGATATGCACATTTTTAACGTTTTTGATGCGGATCAATCGTTCGTAAGGTGCTTTCCGACTTAGAGTATCAACCGCCTGAATGACCGTTCCCGGCTCGAACTCGATGACAATATCGCTAGGCACGAAAAGTTGGCCTGTAAGATAGTGCCCACTTTTCTGCTTCGGGATAAACAGCTTTTGACCTGAAGCTGCATTCAATGCATTTTGCAACGAAACAGTGTCAATTGTTACCCCGTCTGCTTGCGGTTCGAACCAGGATGCAAGCACGGTCTCATTGAATACCCGTTTAAACCGTTTGCCCCCGGAGGTCACGATTACAGTACCCGTATTATCCGGTGATGAGAGATCCGACGGATCGAACAGGAAAAAACCTTCCTTACCTGAATCGGTTACATAATAAGCGTCTTCGGGTCGTGAATCCGACATGGTTCTGAGCTCAGCCAACGTCACTGCCACACACAAATCAAGGTCAATTAAATCCTTCCAATGGAATTGATCATCCGATTTGCCATATACACTTTCGGTAACAGTTGTTTTACCGTAAGCGATGATAGAACCACCGTTCAGGAGCCCGCCCGCCGCAAGGGCCGCACCAGCAGCACCAAGTGAAGCGAGCAGCTTTCTGCGACTAATGAATGATTCCCCTACTTGCTTTACAACTTCATCTTCTGAATTTCTCACTGATTGATTTGATTTATTCTCCATTACATAATCCCTCCCTATTTGTGTTTACTCAAGCGAGTGTTACAGTGAGTTCACCTGCATCGGTTACGCTAACGTTATAGATGGTTCCATTCGCTGATTTCAGCTTCAAGTTGGATGCCGTTACAGCCCCTGCATAACCGATCGAGTCCCATACACCTGGCGTGCCGTCAGACAAGCACACCCAACCAACAGGAGCTAAAGAGGACGGTTGAACATTCCACAGGATCGATCCACGTTTCCATATTCCCGAAGCAGGTGCAGAAGAGGCCCAACCAGCCGCAATACCTTTCGTCTGGATTTCAGGAGTTGTCCACGTTCTAATATTCGTCCCTCCGACTACCGGAGTTCCCGTACCGGCAAATACATTATCGGTAGTTATTCGCAAGTCGCTGCCATTCGCAGCAGCATCGATTTGGACGCATTTCCCAGCGCATTCGGAAACATTTCCATCGAAGAGCGAATCCGTCACAACTCCACCGAACCAATAACCGAGGTTCCCAATATTAACTAACTGGTTACCCGTGATCAGATGTCGGCCCGTCGGTTGTGGGCCCGCAAACCGGACGGCTCCATAAGAAGAGTTGATATCCTTGATCAGATTGCCGGAAAATTGTACGGAGGAGCAATTCGTAAACGATACAGCAATGGCTCGCACGGATTCGATCCGGTTATCCTTCACTACAGGTGCAGCTGAATTAGCGATATTCCAGCCGGACGCTCCAGTCGAGTAATCCCGATTGTTGCTGATTTCCAACCCTCTTACGACATTCGAACATTGGATCATCCGGGCATCAGAGATCGATCCATAGAATTCATTCCCACGGATCGTAACATCCTGCGTTATCGAGGGAGCCGCGTTGCAACGGAAAAAGAAACGAGATTTCCCTTTGTTACCCGCTATCGTAATCCGTCGGTTTGAATGTTGCACATTGGGATTGTAGGAGTTGATGAAATAGATTTCACTATAAAATTCGTTATCCTCGATCCATACGTCTTCAACCAAGTCAGAGTTTGTCGCTGTCGAATTCGGTTCCAGGTCGATCGTGGCCACATAGGGGTACGGATCACTGATCACGTTGCGGACGACCCACACTTTACGCCCTGACACGATAGCTACGGCACATCGTCGGGGGTTGCTCAGTATGTTTTCACGAATATGAACGTTCTCGCTTGGAGCAATGTAATCCGAGCCGACATAGACGCAATCTCCGTATGGGGCATGAAGCCAGTTATTGTGCACATAGACGTTTTTCGAATTCACGATGCGGACAAGGTGAGCTTGCTCCTCTAGTGTGCCGGAGCTGTACCCGCCGTTCAAATACAAGCCGTTAACCGTAAGCCCATTGCCATTGTAATTGATAATCAGAAACATCCGTTTACTTGCGGAGCCATCGGATTGATCCATTCGAATCTCTGGCATACCGACGCCGACAATCGAATTCGTCAGAGTCACTGATCCAGTAAGCTTGTAATAGGACACGGGGGCAGGTACAACTATAGGCTTACCGGAGGCGGCCGCCGATTGAAACGCGATCGTATCGTCCGTCAAACCATCTCCAACGGCTCCATAATCAACAACGTTGACCCACCCAGGATCTGTGAGGTATGTGGTGCTTTTCTTTTTAGATTGCTGCGTTCCGTAAACACTCTCTACTACGTTTTGGTCCTTCCCTTCAGCATGCGCGTCCGAGTTAAGCAAGTTCATGAATGCACCGCCAGCCGCGATTGCAATTCCTGTAGTACCAAGGGCCGTCAACAGTTTACGTCTTGTCCACTGCAAACCTTCCGCTGTGTTTTGCTCCAGAGCCGAGTACACTTCCAACTCTGCATCCTTTAGCTGCTCGAGCTTACCGCCTTCCTTCTGATTCATCCCGATGCTGAGCTTACGTTGCGAATCCGTCATTTTCATCCCTCCAGAGAGTTTGTGCGCAAGCATTGCTTCCGCCGTCAACATGAAAATATGCGGGTTGTCCTAAGCTGTTATGGCAATCACGAAAGCGGTTAGCCCCCGTGCGTTGCTGCGAATGGGTTACTGCCATACAAGAAGAGGGTCAAGCAACTCGCTAATGTATTTCAATCGGCTGTTCACCCTTTTAATCCTGATGTTGCTATGCCTTGTACGAAATACCTCTGTGCAAACAGAAACACAATAATGACCGGTAGTACCGTTATGACCGAACCCGCCATGATAAGTGTCATCTTGTTGTCTACTTCATTGCGCAAAAACAGAAGTCCGAGAGGAAGAGTGTACAACTTCTTATCTTGTAAATAGATGAGCGGCTCCAACGTATTGTTCCAGGAACTCATGAATGTGAACACAGCCAAAGCGGACAAAGCCGGAATTGTCAGCGGCAAATAAATTTGGTAAAAAATTTTCCAAGGATTCGCACCATCCACCCAAGCTGCGTCATAAAGTTCCTTAGGCAGCGTTTTGTAAAATTGATGGAGCAGGAAAATTCCAAACGCTCCTCCCAGGAAACTCCGCAAATAAAGAGGATGATACGTATTCAGCATGCCAAATTCCTTCCATATGAAATAGGTCGGAATCATCGTCACTTGTGACGGCAGCATCATGGTTCCAAGCATAGCCAAGAAGATCAGATTGCGTCCCCTGAACTGGAAAAAAGCTAGTCCGTAAGCGACAATCGCGCACGATGCAACCATCCCAATCACATCAAGTACAGTGATCAACAAGCTGTTCAGCGAATAGCGCAAAAAATTGACTTCGACCCAAACCTTATAATAGTTGCTCCATTCGATCGGATACGGAATTAACTTTGGCGGCAATGTCAATTCATCGCCAGGTTTCATGAGTGAGGTCGTAATCATCTGAAAAAATGGGACTAGCATCATCAGAGCACCGACTGTCAAGATGATGTAAGCAGCCCACTTCATTCCGCGCGACACATTATTCATAGTGAACCCACCTCTTCTCCATTTTTTTCTGGATTAGCGTGACTAACAATATGATAATGAACAGACCCCAAGCCCAAGCGGAAGCAGCACCCATCTTTGCATTCAAAAACGCATCACGGTAAATCACAATATTCGGTACCATATTGCGATCATGGACCGCGGTGATGCTCCCCTTCTCACTTAACATGACGAGAAATACATCGAATGCGTGAAACGCCGAAATAGTCGACAGGATCATAACCATATACACCATGGGTGAAACAATGGGAACGGTAATTTTCGTAAAGTAGGTCCAGCCATTGGCACCATCGATTTTCGCAGCTTCTAAGATGTCTTTGGAAATGTTCTGCATACCAGCAAGAATCAGCACCATCGAGTAACCGGCACCCTTCCATATGTTAACGACGGCTATTGCTCCGATTACGAGCCACCATTGATCGCTGCGCACCCAATTGACCCTGTCCAGTCCAATACTCTCCAGTACCCAGTTCAACAGGCCGAATTCGTTATTGTAAATCCACAACCAGATTAGACCGCCGGCCACCCAAGGAGTGATTACGGGCAAGAAGTAGATCACACGGAACAACGATTTCCCGCGGATTTGCTGGTTCAGCAAATAGGCAAGCACGAGGGAGACGAGCGTCTGACCTGGTACGAAAAGCAAAGCGAAATAAAACACATTGCGGATTGAAAGCCAAAACAGGTTGCTCTCAATCATTTGAAACCAATTTTTAAGCCCGATCCAATGCGGAGGGTTGAACAGATCCCATTTTGTAAAAGTTAAATAAAAAGAGAAAAGGAATGGAAAAACGAAGAAAACCGCTAGCTGCAAAAGAAAAGGGAGGGTGAAGCAAAAGCCCCACCAGCCTTGTTTACGCATCGAAACACCTCATCCGGCCCGACAAGCGGTCCGCTGTTATTTGTTCTCATCCAGAACAGCTTGCACTTTTTGTTGGATTTCTTTCGATCCGTCAGCGGGAGCCTTTTTGCCATCTAAGATATCATTCAAAATCGGAGTTGCCGCAGCGCGCCATTGGTTCCATGACGGATTTTCGTCTAGTGTGCCGCCTGCTTCCTCAATTCCCTTCGTGAACGCTTTCTTATTGACAGGCTTCGTTGTCAGCTTCTCGAGCTCTTCAAGCGATGATTTTTTTACAGGTAAGCTCGCTCCGCTTTCAGAAAGGAATTTTTGCGCTTCGTCGCTCAAATAATATTTGAGGAACGTCCAGGCCGCTTCCTTCGCCTCTGGCTTCGCCTTAGAGTATATAAGCCACTGATTCACGACCATTGGTACGAACCGTTTACCATTGAAGCCAATCGGCATTTTTACGACATCCCAATCCAGATCCGGCTTGTTCTTATTCAGACTGACTTGACCTGAATATTGGAGAAATGTCATCGCGGATTTTTCGTTTTGGAAATAGTTTTGATTAGACTGCATCTCTCTAGTTGGGCTGATTTTATCCTTATGGATCGTATCCGCCCAGCGGGTCAAGCCTTCAATGGTCTTCGGGTCATTGAACGCTGCCTTCGTCAAACTCGTATCAAGCGCTGAACCGCCGGACGACTTGATCCACGGGATCCAGCCTTGTGCGATAGAGCTTGCGGTTTGGAAGCCGTAAATGTCGGTTTTGCCGTCACCGTCTGTATCTTTTGTCAATTTCTTAGCGGTGTCTATCATATCTTGATAAGTCCAATTATCGGTCGGGAACGGGATATTATTGTCCTTGAAAATTTTCTTATTATAAGCGAGCGCATTCGGATTAATGCCGTGCGGAATGCCGAATACTTTGCCATCAGGGGTTTTTGCTGCTTGTAAGGCGTCAATATAATCCCCAGTTTTCAAATCACGTTTGATATAAGGTTCGAGATTTTCTGCGACCCCGCGTTCGCCATAGCCGAGAATGACCGCATTTTCCTGGAACCAAATATCAGGCGGGTTATTTCCAGCTATATTGGTGACGATTTTAGTCGTGAAATCAGCCCATGGCGCTTCTTCGATTTCCAGCTTGATATTGGGGTATTTTGCAATAAAACCGTCGATAATCTTTTTGTTCGTAATGTCGTAGCTGCCAGGCAGGCCAAGCTTCAACTTCACTTCCTTCGGCTGCTGAGAAGGAGATGGGCTACTGCTCGAAACGTTGGTAGTTGGACTTGTTTCTCCCGATGAACAAGCAGATAACGTAAGCGCTGTCATAACGGACACTATTAATATTTTTTTCGATTTCATGAATAGAAACCTCCCTTTCAATATTCAAGATTGTATTAACAATATGATGTCGCTCTTGAGTTGTAGGGTACTGGATTAAATTTGGTTACACGTGTTCGTAGTAGGCAAAATTATTCCGAATCGTTTGTGTTAATCGTTCTGACGGATTTCCGAATATGCATTTCACAGCCGATTTCGATGTTGGCCCATTTCTCGCCCCCTCGAGCATACGGCTCCGTAATAATATTCAGCGCTGACACTGCGAGAGCAGGAATCGACGGTCCTATAGTTGTCAAGGGAACTTCCATGTGTTCGATTTCTGGTATTTCATCGTATACGATAAGTGAAAAATGTTCCGGTATGGAAATATCCCTCTTGCGGAACAGCCTGAGCAGCTCGAAGGCGTACGTCTGGCTGTCCACAACAAATGCTGTAGGGCGATCTGGGTTTGCAAGCACTTCTGCAACCATTCGTTCAGGAAATGGCTCACCCTCCTTGGTTAAGATCACATAATCCTCATGGTATTCGAGTCGCTGCTCCAACACTCCTTTGGTAAATCCGTGCAACTTATCAGAGGAGTCTCCAACGAAAGTTATTTTGCGATGGCCGCAAGCTGCAAGATAGCATACTGCATCGAAAAGACCGCCCTTGCGATCCACGCTAATTCGATGTGTTCCCTCTAGACTGCCACCGCCCATTAGAAGCATCCGTCCGCGAAAGAGATCCTTTTGTATAACAAATTCAGTTCCAGGCGACCAATTCGGAGGACACCAAAAGATGATCTGATCAACAAAATGCTCATTAAACGTACGCAAGCCTCTGGGCGGGTCTGCAAGTGAAATCATGACATCAAGTCCGCGTTTGGCCGCTTCCTTCTGGATCTGCAAGCTTAGATGGTGAAAGAACAGTCCATCAGATTTCGGCCATATGAGTCCAATTGAATTCGTCTGCTTGTCGACAAGCCTCTTGGCGGCCAAGTTCGGGATATAGTTCATTTGAGCAGCAATGGATATTATTTTTTTTCTAATTTCCTCGCTGACACCAGGGGCGCCGTTCAACGCTTTTGATACTGTCGGATGACTGACCCCAACCGCACGCGCAATATCCTTAATGGTTACTTTCATTCTAACTACTTCCTTTCAAGCTGCACAATCGCACTATGAACACTAGTATATTACACGTGTTCGTGTTCAGCAATACAATTCGCAAAATACTTAAAAGGATTTCGAGCTCGTGTGCCTTGATTTCTTGTTGCCTTAAAACTTAATCAAATTGTTAATCTCCACTGGCTGCCCGGTTTGCATAGACTTGTTGCCCGCAATGCCTGTCAGAATGGAGACCGCTCCGTCAACATGAGTAGCCGCCCGATGGAAGCGATCGTCTTTGTGCTCACCGAACAAATCATTTAACAGTAGCGGATCACCTCCGCCATGCCCACCAGCCAAATCTTCGATCACTACTTCATAGGGCTTCTCGAACATTGGTTGAACAGTGAGCACCTTGTAAGAAAGCGCACCTTCGTCCTCTTTTTTTCCACCTGAGTTGACGTAGGCTCGCTCAACTACCTTCATTTCGATTCGGCCTTTGCTTCCGTTAAAGACGACATTAAACCCTTCCCACGGTAAGTATGCATTGAGTGAATACGTCAAAATCGCTTTGTTCTTATAGCGCACCATCACACCGAGAGTATCCTCGATGCTGATTCCATCGCCAAACACACTCTGGTCCCGTTGGTAGCCATCGTCTTTCTCTGCATCCAAATAGAGCGATTTCATATGTTCGTTCTTTTCCATATGAATGGCGAAAGGATCATTCTGGGCGTGTTCGTTCCCATGCGCACGTTGGTAAAACTTTGTGACTCCGCGCCGTTCGGCGTTTTCCCGGCCATAGAACATGAGACCGCCCATGGCAAATACCGTTTCTGGCGCAGACCCGAGCCAGAAGTTAACTAGGTCGAAGTGATGCGTCGATTTGTGCACGAGCAGTCCACCGCTGTTCCTTTTGTCTCGATGCCACCTTCGGAAATAATCGGCACCATGCAGCGTGTTGAGCAGCCATTCGAAATGTACGGAGTGTACGTCTCCAATAACGCCGTCCATAATGAGCTCTCTCACTTTCGTATTATGAGGTGCATAACGATAGTTGAAGCTGACACGTACGTTCCGTCCAGTTCGCTTGACAGCATCAAGAATCAACTGGCATTTCTCCTCATCAACTGTCATTGGTTTCTCGGTCACCACATCGCATCCAAGTTCCAACGCACGGATGATGTAAGAATGGTGTGTGCGGTCAACTGACGTTACGATGACTGTATCTGGCTGTTCAATTCGAATCATCTCGTCAAACTCATGTGCTTCGTATATTCGAACTTCCGGGTGGTCGTATTTCTCGCGGAGCACCTTATTGGCATAATTCAACCGAGTGCGATTGATGTCACAGAAAGCGACTAATTCGCACCTTTCTCTGAAATCTTTGGCCAGAGCTCCGTAAAAAAACTCTGCTCTGCCTCCCGTTCCGATTAATGCATATTTATTGCGCGACATGCGTCTCTCCCCTTATTAATTAATTAATTCGCTTTCATTTTAACGCAACATATCGAATAATTCTGCCGAAAAATTGCGAACTTTCATGTATTCTGCACATATATTGCTCACTTCTTCAAAATCGAATGGTATAATGAGTTCAAAAACGGGACGTGATATTGCCCAATGAAAGAACCTTTTTACATACATTTGAACAAAGTATCCGGGCACCATTCAATGCCCTTGAACCACTATCACGAACCTTACGAAATATACTACCTGTTATCTGGAGAGCGGTACTATTTCATCAAAGACAACACGTATCGAATTCGCAAAGGCGATATGGTGTTTATCGACAAGAATGAGTTGCACAAAACAAGCGACGCTGGAATTCCGAATCATGAACGTGTGTTGATAAATTTCAGCGATCGATTTCTGGAGAATTTCGATGAGCCGTTGCTTTATGAGTCATTTCACCGTAAAATACGGCGCTTATCTCTCAACTTGCCTGAGCGTGAATGGCTCGAGCGAATATTATTTGAAATGCTTCAAGAAGATTCGGAAGAGAGACCCGGGTTCCAAACCGTGCTGCAGGCAAAGCTGGCTACTCTTTTGTTATGGTGCGTCCGTAGGTTGGATGGAGAAGAAAAGGAACAACACGATTACATACATGAAAGTCCTGCTCACAAAAAAATCGCAGAGGTAGTCGAATATATTAATGCCAACTATGACCAGAGACTCTCTCTGGAATCGGTGGCCCAAGCGAAATATATAAGCCCGTACCATTTAAGCCGATTGTTTAAACGAGTAACTGGATTTTCTTTCGTAGAATACGTGAATATAATAAGAATCAAGGAAGCGCAGCGGCTATTACGAGAGACGAATTGGAAGGTTACGCGTATTGCAGAGAGTGTCGGATATGAGAATATTGGCCACTTCGGACGGGTGTTCAAGCTGCAAACGAAAACAAACCCGCTGGAATATAGAAAATCGATCAGGATACAGTTGTGATCCTATTCGAAGAAATTTAATATAAGGAGATCGATAACTTGTATTTACATAAAAAGGAGATTAGCAATAATCAAGAGATATCGGTGTATGATACTGCGGAGCTATATGGCGAAAAAGGAAACTTCCGAGTCATGCAATTCTCAAATGAGGCTATTCAAGGCGCAATGGATTTGAATAATCCTGAACGCATCGTGTTTGAATATCCGAGGGCGATGATCCATTTAATGGACTTTAACGAACCTACATTCGAAGACGTATTTGTTATAGGGCATGGGATTGGAACTATCGCCGGTCATTATTCGGAGAAACGATTCAAGGTAGCGGAGCTCGATGAGAAAGTAGTTGAGTTAAGCAGGAGCTGTTTTGGATACTGCAAGGATAATGTGATCATTGGTGATGGACGCCATATTCTCGATCGTGAACAACCTCATACATATGATTATATTATTTTGGACGCCTTCACCGAGAAGGGAACTCCTCGACATTTAATGTCCAAGGAATTTTTCAGAATGACCAGAGAAAAACTGGATTCAAGGGGATCTATCATTATGAATCTGATGGGGAAAGGTGAAAACGACAAGTTAATTAACGCCATTCATACGACTCTGAGCGAAGAATATTCCTATATCAAATCGTTCTTCCTACCGTCAGAAAGTGTCAGTTACTTACAACAAAATATAATCATTATGGGCAGCAACAAGCCAATCGGGTTTCAAGCACGTCATATGGCAGGCTTTATCGAAATCGAACTCGGACAAGGACATATTATTATGGACAACCCTGCACATTAATAAAGAATCCTGCAAACCATGCATTAATATATAATAGTTATCTCAAAAGCACCGATTAGATGATCGCTTAAAAAATGAGTCCATACTTCTACTTCTTGTCCATCCATTAAATCGTTAATGCTGGCGATTACCCGCTTGCCCTCACTAATCGACTTGTAAACGAGAGTATCGTTTGTGACCACAAAACCTTTGGGTGCTTCCAGATTTTTATCAATAGCACTACCCTCAAAACGTATTGACCCTTCAAACTTAATATGATCTACTTCGTTATTAGACATTTGCAATTCCGTTATCTTCCCAACTGACAACCAATGGTCATTATCAGGGGTTGGAGTTATTATTGGTTTGTAAAAGACGGACATACCCACTACAAGGGCGACTACGACTACAAACAATACCAGCCATATATTGAATCTTAGCCTCATTTCGTTTATACCTCCTGTTCGCACAAAAGGCTGCACACGGCAGCCTTGAAGTTCGGTATTTAGCAAACATTGCTATGGATTGCTTTCCTTAAAAAATAACGCTCTTACAGCGAAACGAGGAAGAAGCAATTGTCTTCGCCATCTTGATGGTTGATTAATTAATCGGAATAGCCACTCTACATTTAATTTCCGCCATAAGTATGGTGCCCGCTTAACTGTCCCTGCAATGACATCCAGACTCCCCCCGACACCAATACCAATTCTTGAATTAAGACTTTTCTTATACTTATGAATCCAACGTTCAGCGTATGGAGCCCCGAGTGCTACAACTAGAACGTCTGGTCCTAGGGAGTGAATTTCTTCAACTATCTCTACTTCTTCTTCCTGATTAAAGAAACCATGATGCCTACCCAGAATAGATAAATTCGGGTATGTTTGAGTAATGACCTCTGAAGCCTTTTTACTCGTCATCTCGTCTGCACCTAGAAAATAAAAGGACCAGTTCTTTTGATTCCCTGTTTCAAGCAACTTGATCAGGAGATCGCATCCCGTTACCCTCTCAGGAAGGTGGCCACCTTTGATTCGAGATACCATGACGATTCCAATACCATCAGCAGTGACAAGTCCGGCCTCATCAATAATGGAACGTATTTCTTGATCATGCTGACAGGACATTACGATTTCTGGATTCCCGGTTACAACATGGAAAAGTTCGGAATTTTGCTGTTCTATTACCTCACTGAGCACTTGTACGCTTTGGTCTAGAGTTATTTTAGGAAACGGAATCCCCATAATCTTCGCTACATTATCCATAACTGAAACTCCACCTTTGCTAAGATACCCATATGTTACCATGATACTAATTAAACGAGCAATCCATACCTTTCTGCATCACTCATGATCCGAACCAAGCAATACTTAACAGTCGGATCCCTTCCTCGATTGCATCTTCACTCATGCCTCCAAATCCAATTAATACAAAAGATGGCGGGCAAGTTGCAGGGTCAAACCAGTGACTTTTAGGGGAATATACTTTTACTCCACTATTAGCTCCCAGTTCAATTAACTGACTGCTGTCCCTTTGCTTGATATCTAACAATATATGCAGCCCTGATTTGTATCCAATTATAGTAACATGATCACCCATGTAGCGATGTATCGCGCTTATAAGTGCTTTATGCTTAGCTTGGTAGATTCTCCTCATTTTGCGTATATGTCCTGAAAAATGCCCTCGATTCATGAAAAGAAACACAGCCTGTTGAATAATCGGAGATACCACTTGATTATAAACCGAGAGCATTTCTTCCAACTGTGTCATCATCCTTGTGGGTAGAACCATGTAGCTTAATCGAGCAGCCGGTAAAAACGATTTTGAAAATGTCCCCAAATAAACGACACGTTCATCTGAATCTAACGCTTTTAGTGAAGGGATCGGTTGTCCTAAATAACGAAACTCACTATCGTAATCATCCTCTATTATAATGGCATCGTTCAAGTTGGCCCATTGCAGCAGCTTCATTCTTTTCTGTATAGACAACACCATGCCTAGCGGGAATTGATGAGACGGAGTCACATAAATCGCATTAACTTTAACGGTTGTAGCTTGCAGTTCTTCTATATTCAATCCGTCCTGTTCGATGGAAATGGGCATTATCTTACAGCCATGGTTTCTAAATACGGTTCTAACCCCATTATAACCCGGGTCTTCCATAGCTATGTTTTGTCCTCCTAGAGACAACAGCTGTATTAACATACTGATGGAATGCTGTGTTCCGGAACAAATGAGAATTTGATTAGGATTGCAGGAAACCCCGCGAGATTGAAACAAATATTTGGCAATTTCTACTCTAAGCTCCGGATCCCCTTGCGGATGGCCATATCCTAATAATTGATGCGGGTCCTTGTATAAGGAATCCGACAAACATCTTTTCCAAATGCTCATTGGAAAACGCACCAACTCAATATCACCATACTGAAAATTGTAGCGATATGTCTCCTCATGATGATTTTCAAGTGAAATTAATGCATTCGAAGCATTTGTTAAACTTCCTTCCTCTAATGAGAGTACTCTTAAGCCGTTCCGTTTTTTACTTTCAATGTACCCTTCTGCCAGTAACTGCTGATAAGCCGCCTCCACCGTGTTTTTACTAATATTCAGATAGTGTGATAATTGACGAATCGACGGCAGTTTGGAGCCATGAGCAATAGATCCGGATTCTATCTGCTCCTTGATGTAGATGTACAATTGAGTATATAAAGGCTTCCTACTACCTTGCTTATCCAGTAAAGGTGTTATCTCAAACACTTCCAGCACCTGACCCCATAAAAAAATTGAAATCTGTCCCTTTTCTTAGGGACATTTCTTCATTATTATGACTATATCACAAAAAACAGAGGTACTGAAAGGTGTGCATGAGCATGTTTCCCGTCAGAATGCAAAAGAGAGAATGTACGGACCAATTGAAAATAGAATCCTTTTTGTTAAACGCAAAAACGGGGTTCTTAGGTCTTTCCGTGAATGATCTCCCTTATGTGGTTCCGCTGAACTTCACATGGTTGAGAGAGTCTGTTTACTTTCATGGCGCCTCGGAGGGACGAAAAGTGTCTTATATTCAGCAAAATCAGGAAGCTTGTTTCACCGTGAGCGAAGAATTCGGTACATTAACCAGCCCCATTCCTGCTCATACCGATACGTCATATATGAGCGTTATGATTTTCGGACTAGTTGAGTTCGTTACAGATTCGGATGAGGCTGCGGAAGCCATGCAAAGTATGTTGGATAAATATGTACCTGGATACTATGAGCAGCCATTGCCCAAAACCCATCTGGAAAAATACAAATCGTCATTGGGGAGTAAGACACTCGTATTTAAACTAATAATGAAATCCATTTCAGCTAAAGAAAATGAAAGAATCGAGAGTGGAATCTTCTATGCAGGTAAAACCGTACAAAACGACCTGTAGTCTTCTAGCAATGACTCACGTTAAAACGGTTACCGTCTGAATCATAGAAATGAAACAAAACTCTTCCCTTTTCCAAGAAACCGCCAATGTCTCCGCAGTCTACTCCACTGTCACTCAAGAATTGATGATAAGAAAAAAAAGCAGCTCTACTCTTAACCAGGGTGAGCGGACGAATCATACCGTCAATCTTGCCTTTATACGAATCCATCGGGAGCTGTTCCAGTATCCAGATGGATTTGTTCGTCTCTGAGTAGTTCTCTCGTAGATGTAAGACTAGGTAGCCGTCTTCCATATGATCTTCCAGAACATTCATTCCAACGAACTCACCGTACCACTGCCTCGCTTGACGTAAATCGCTGACACCAATCCGTGTTACGGAGGGCTTAAAGCCTTTAGTCGTAAGTGTGTCGTCCTCTTCTGCCGTGAGCCGTGCTCCTTCCGCTGTTGCCCAAAAATCAAAGTATTGTTTTCCGTCGGGACCGCGGTAAATGTCAGTCACCCGTATCCTGTTTTCATTGAACAAGGTATGCGCTGTTTGTAAGTTTTTCGTTCTCCAACACCAACGTATGTGGGGATCGACGCTGCCACGATCAGCATAATGAAATGGAAGCTTTTGCGATGTTAGCACGGAGTTCAGCCAAGTACCATAGCCAAGATGCGTCATTCTGCCTCTTATTACGCGCTGATCAGGCGACCATAGTTCTTTTCGCTTCACTTCCCACCCCATAAAAGTCTCATACCATGCGATAGCCTGATCATGGTTATCCCAAAGCACGTCAATCTCTCCACCATCATAATACAATTTCGGAACTGGATTCGTTGTCATTGTCATGGACATACACTCCTTTATTACTGAAGTAGTTTCAGAACACTTTTGGGTGCAGCGAGGACATAGGCTTCCTTGAGAAGCGGCTTGAGCTCTTCCCAGCTTTCTGGTTGATTCGCCCAAGTCGATACCCATCCATACTGTCCAAAATAGGGCGTCTTCCAATACTGCTCCTGCTGCACAAGAAATTGTTGAGCTTCGGGGCTTGCCTTAAAGCATAAAAAATAGCCGTGCTGTTCATCTCCAGCAATTCTTACAAACGACTTATTTTTAACACGAAACAATGTTGAATTGAACCCATCAATTATTATAGATACTTCGGGATACCCGCCAACAATCTGATTGACAGCATCTTTTAACTCATGCTCGCGTATGGACATTTGTACGTTCTCTTCACTCATTCTTGGTTCCTCCCAACTAGTAACTTACCATTTTAATTGCCCTATTCTCATTTTGGCTATATAAGAAATCTGACCTGTATGAAAGGGTAAATGATTCATCATCTGCATCATAATGTCGAGAACGGTGGATTGATTGTTCAAAGAACTATATGTAAGCGGTGCCATATTTATATAAGGTTGTGAAAGTAACACCTCGGGTTTCGACTTCATATCTTCCAGAACTTGTATGATTACATCGAAAGATTTAGTAATTAGCTGTATTGCTTCGTCTTTCGACATTAAGAGCTCTTTATCAAATTCTTTATCCCTGTCTCGTGTATCGGGTACGTCAAAAAACAGGATCTCAACACGTTGATGCACCGTTCCCCAAATATGAGCAACAAGATTGGCTATACTGTTGCTTTCAGCAGTAGGTCTCCACACAATATCAGCTTCCGAACATTGTTTGATTGTTAGAGGCATCCATTTTCTCTCTCCCCTGAATTTCCACAAGAAGCTATCTATCAATTTAATAGACGGATCCAACCTGTACACACACCTTTCTATTGCAAGATGAGTTCAGGAATCGCTCATTTTGATGACGATACCTGAGATGCGTCGATCGCGGGTTTCTTGCGTTTTGGCCTCCTCCACCTGCCGGACGAATTCTTTGCGCTTAGAGTAGGACAAAGCATCGAACGCCTCATTGGCGCCTGTCTGGGCTGATAGCGCGATCCGGAGGTCATCCGGAACCTCAACGGTTCGAGGCTCCAAATCCAGCTCGAGCGTGACCTCCACTTGTTCCCCAGCCCCCACACCCGACGCTTCTCTATGGGCTGCACTCAAGGGAAGGAGGAATTCTCCACTGTAAAAACTAACCGTACTGCGATAAGTGAACCCGTTCAAGCTAACTACGACACTATACTTCTTTTGATTACCAAGCGCGGCCATTGCCTCGGGTGGTACCGGAATGCCGGTAGCGTTTTTGGATTGTGATTTCATAATGGTGGTCATAAATGTAACTCTCATGTATAACTCCTCCTTACATGTTAACCGCTAGTGAAGCCACCCAGTTGGTGGGCATGTTTACTCAAAAATTGAAGGATGGCATCATTTACAAAGATCGGACTTTCTCTAAGCATGTGTGGTCTGTGACTTCCCCCCGGTACAACCAAATATTCTGATCCTGCAACAAGGGAAGTTAATAATTTCAGTCGTTCTTCATTAACGAATGGATCATGTTCTCCCGCGATAAACAATGCAGGACAACTGATGCTGCTAATCTGATGTTGGGTGAGCTGAGGGAAAAGCCGCCAATCAATGGCACTCTGACGCATAAATTGTTGCCAATTACCTCGATGTGCATCCTCATGTCTTTCTATCATTTGATTGATGATCTCCTGTTTCCCATGCTCAATAAGCCATTCCGGTTCAAACTCCTCAACACCGGTAGGATCATTGAAACCACTATGACCGATCGTAGTTATCGTAGCAACCTTGGTTGGATTATTAACAGCTACATATTTGGCTACACTCGCTCCTAGGCTATAACCAATAAAGTGAGCTCTGGATATTTCCATTCGATCCATAAACACCACAATGTCATCTGCCAGCTGCAAGGTATTCCATGTCAGACTCTCACATCTGGTTCTACCGTGGCCTCGAAAATCGGGATAATAACAGGTGTAGCTTCTCTGAAAATCAAGCAATTGACTTGCAAAAGCCAATATCCCTCTAGAATAACCACTATGCAAAAAGAGCACGGGATCACCCACACCCATCTTCTCATAAAACATTTCCAAATCCTTAATCTCTATGTATGGCATCTTAGCCTCCTTTCTACCAGAACAACTGTTCTTCTTTATTTTACTCCCAACATCTGGAGATGTCACTATCAAAATATGTAGTTAAGACCAGAAACTATGCGGCATTGCTCATATATTGAATTATTTGTATATTCGAAAGAAATCTGCCAATTCCTCTTTTGGGTATAAATCCTTTTCATGTCTTGAATTTGTCTCCGCTTGGATTTGTTTTATAATATAGCTAAAGGAGATGAATGCCAAGATGAAAAATGACCTTATCCAACGGTTAACTACATATGTCCAAGTTGATACACAGTCCGACGACAGCAGCAACACCTGTCCTACCACAATAGGACAGCTGACTCTCGCTCGAATGCTCGTGGACGAACTGCAGCGTATCGGCATGCAAGAAGTAACCATAGATGCTAATGGCTATGTAATGGCTACCCTGCCTGCCAATACGGACAAGCAAGTACCGACAATCGGATTCATGTCGCATCTGGATACTGCAACAGATTTCACGGGTGCTGGAGTGAAACCGCGAATCATTGAGAACTATGACAGTACGGACATTGTCTTGAACGAAAGCTTGCAGGTCGTGCTGTCTCCTCGGGACTTTCCTGAGCTTGCGCAGTATGCAGGCCACACCATAATGACAACAGACGGTACGACGTTACTTGGCGCCGACAACAAGGCAGGGATCGCCGAGATTATGACCGCAATGGATACGCTAATCCGTCACCCAGAGATCAAACACGGCAAGGTGCGGGTTGCCTTCACTCCAGATGAAGAGATAGGCCGCGGCCCTCATCGTTTCGATGTTGCTGCCTTTGACGCTTCTTACGCCTATACAATGGACGGAGGACCTCTCGGCGAGCTGCAATACGAAAGCTTCAATGCGGCCCGAGTGCTGATTACATGTCATGGCAAAATCGTTCATCCAGGTACCGCGAAGGGAAAAATGATTAACTCTGCTAAAATAGCGATGGAGATCAATCAGAGGTTGCCCGTTAAGGAGGCCCCAGAGCATACTGAAGGCTACGAGGGCTTTTATCACCTGATCTCCATGCAGGGAGATGTGGAAGAAACGAAGCTGCATTACCTCATTCGTGATTTCGATAAAGACAACTTCAACGCAAGAAAGGCTACACTAACGAGGATTGTAGAAGAGTTGAAGGCGATTTACGGTGAATCAAGGATCACGCTCGAGATCAAAGATCAGTATTACAATATGAGGGAGAAAATCGAACCCGTTCGTCATATTGTAGACATCGCTCACAAGGCGATGACAAACCTGGGTATTGAACCGATCGTTCGCCCAATAAGAGGCGGAACGGACGGCTCTCAACTATCGTATATGGGCTTGCCTACCCCGAACATATTCACCGGAGGCGAGAACTATCACGGCCGCTTCGAATACATCTCCATAGATAACATGGAGAAAGCCACGAACACAATACTGGAGATCATCCAACTGTTCGAACAAACAGCTGAACGTTGACCAATATGACGACGAGCATTCAAAAGTGCTCGCTTGTGAAGCCCCTTAGAATAGTCATTCTAGGGGGCAGTTTGTTCTAGGATTCATTCATCCACTCACGGAGCTCATCTGTCATTTCCTGGACCAAATGCGGACGACCGTGAAACTGAGCGGGTGTGTTCTGAAAGAGAATAATGCGCCATTTATCATCACGCTTCGCAGCCACAAGTGTATGGTGTGTATTAACCTCTGGACGGAGGTCAGATTGACCGGACGGCACCATGCCTGCAATTGCTCTTAATACCGCAACATCTGGAGCCAAAAAGCGTATTTCTTTTGGTTTTGCTACAAACGCTCCAGTTGGGTGATGTGCAAAGATGGGTTGAAGATGTAAGACGATCTCCATTTTCCCGCTAACCTGACTCCCATCAAAGCCTATGAGTTCACCATCTTCAGCAAAAGGTTCGCACATGGCTTCTGCATCACGGTTGTTCCAACCCTCTAATAGCTGTTTATAAATATCACGAACCTTGTTTTCTTCATTTGTATTCATTATTAAAATCTCCTTTTCAGCCGAGTTTGTATCCCTTCATTTAATTATTAACTATATTAACTAATTAAGCAACTCCACCCTTCCTGGTGAGCAATTTGAAGGAGAGCACGGAATAGTGCAGTACCCCATTGCTTCGATTGCCGACAAAAAGGGTAAGTATAAATTATACCTCTTTACTCAACTAATCTATTTTCTTCTATACAAGAAAGGACGTGTGATCCATGAGCCATGTAACTAAGAAACAAATTCGAATTTTGAAGGATATGCTCCTAGAGGAGAAAGGCGTATTGGACAACCACTTTAATAGAGATGCTGATGAAGATGATTCGCTGCTTGTCTCTACTGGCGAATTGTCCGCTGTAGATAATCATCCGGCCGATGTGGCTACAGAAGTATTCGAAAGGAGTCGGGATCAAGCAATCGATGAGAATTTGAAGCATCAGTTATATGAGGTCAATGATGCCTTGTCGCGGATCGATAGCGGTGATTACGGGGTGTGCCAAGAGTGCGGCAAGTCGATTCCGTATGAACGGCTGCAGGCCATTCCGTACACGGCCTATTGTATCGAGCATGTGCCGCATCAAACCGTCTCGGACTATCGTCCTGTCGAGGAAGAGATTATGGAGCCTGGCCGGGGAGCAACGAGCCCTAACAGCCTAACCGAGCAGAATCGTTTGGATGACAACGACGCTTGGAAATCAGTGGAGGACTATGGAAATTCAGATTCTCCCGTTCATAAGTGAAATATAGGAAGATTGTCTTCTCTCCTTGAAGGGTATATATGAAGTAGGAACCATTATAAGGAGTGATTGAGATGAAGGATCCGAAACTATTAATCGTCGTAACGAACGGTCATGTGATGGATAATGGAAAGCTTGCGGGGATATGGCTGTCTGAATTCGTTGAGCCTTATGAGGTTTTTATCGAAGCGGGATACGAAATTACGATCGCAAGTCCGGAGGGCGGAGTCTCTCAGGTTGATCCTAACAGCGTAGCCAATGGAATTCCCGAGAGTTGGAATGAATATAAGCACCTGTTGAATGATACCAAACCTTTATCCGATATAACAGCCGCAGACTATGCGGGGATATTCCTTCCTGGTGGACATGGAGCCATGTTCGATCTCCCGAATAATCTGCATCTTCAGAATCTGCTTACGGACTTCTCCAAAGCCAACAAACCGATTGGCGCGGTCTGTCACGGCCCCGCAGGATTGATTGGAGCGCGGCTTGATACAGGAAATCCATTAATTGAGGGTAAAAGAGTAACGGCATTCACGGATGCGGAAGAATCGGAGACCAAGCTTGAATCATTCATGCCTTTTCTTCTAGAGACCAAGATGAGAGAGCTGCAAGCAGAATTTATTGCAAGCCCAAATGGTCAGGATCATGTGGAAGTGGACGGCAATTTGGTCACCGGTCAAAATCCCCAATCCTCCAGGAGTGTGGCTGTAGCACTTGTATCTCTATTTTAAGTTATACAAAATGGAGTGAAATACAAAAATCAAGAGGGCTCATTGAGTCCTCTTGATTTTTTGTTTAGGGAAAGGCAGTCCCGTATCTACAGGAAGGTTTCAATCGTTGCTCCAGACATCTTCTCCTGCATCCAAGAGGAAGACAATGTCGACAACTGTTCGTTTATTAAAGTCTCGCGGATTTCTTCCTTCTTCTCATCTAAAGTAGGAGTTCTCGCCTCTTTACGTTCTGCAACTTTTACAATGTGGTACCCGTGCGTTGTTTGAACCAAGTCACTCAAGGTGTTGATTTGTAATGTAAAGGCTGCATTATCAAAGGCTTCCTCCATCACCCCTTTCGGGAAAAAACCAAGATCTCCCCCGCTCTCTTTGGACTGAGTGTCAAGCGACTTTTCCTTGGCGAGTTTTACGAAATCGCCTCCGTTTTTCAACTCCGCCAATATGGACTCCGCTTCCTCTTTTGTCTGTACTAATATATGGGAAGCTTTCACCTGTTCCGGCTCTTTCAATTTCTCAAGATTGGTGTCGTAATAAGTCTGGATGTCGGCATTTGCGATATTCACTTGGGGTTCAAGTAACTTGCGAAGCTTGATCTGAGGCTCCATATCCTTCTTCAGAGCGTCTAACGTCATCCCATACGATGCAATAGCTTGTAAGAACTCTTCCTCTGAGGGGAAGTTTGCCTTTATGGTGCTCATTTCCTTCTCTAAGTCTGCGTCGGTGATGACAATCCCCCCCTTATCAGCCTCCTGACGAATCAGTTCCATAGTAATCAAATTTTGCAGCGCTGACTGTTCGCTGTCGCTTAATAGCAATGCTTGATATAGCCGTTCCTTTTCGATCGTAACCCCGTTAACTTTCGCCACAGCCACTTCCGTATCCCCCTTTGTAAAGGGAGGATATAAGATCACATACACAATAAATCCTACCAATAATACCATGGAAACAATCATCCACTTGCGATTCGACCCGATTGCCGTTCTCATACTCGTTATGGATCCTTTCTGTTTGAGGGATGATTGTATTATCGTCTATTAATCTGAAACTAAGATGATTTTAAGCTTAAAATTAGCTGAAAATGCAGAAAAAAAGACCCCATATACCAGGCGTCCCAAGTGTCAATAATTAAGTTCATGTCTCTTATGTTTATTAAAAATATGCCTACTGGATAGTAGTTTAAAGGTACCAAAACATAGGAGGAATAACACCCAACCTAACAGAAGCGAGTAGCCAAGTCCTAAATAGGGGTAAAGCAGATGAGTCGCGGCGACCATGGGAGTCATTGTCATCATAACAATAGTATTTTGTCTGCCCATCGTCCACAAGCTTTTGCGTGCTTCGTACGCGACGAACACTCCAACCATCGGGAAAAATGTAATGGCTCCGCCAAGCTGCTGCTTGAATAGGACGAGAAAGAAAACCAGCCCCACTGTCAAAAGAAATTTGGCCCAGATCGCCAGTGGGGTTCGATCGCCAGGTTCTAACTTTGAGGGTAACAATCGAAACAGCACAACAGCTAATATAAAAACGATGATCACACAAGACCAGAACAAACCTTCGCGGACCGGGACGATTAGAGCGGTCAACCACCCAAGCAGACAGTATCCTGTAGCGGCACAGATTATGGATATGAGAATGGGAACACGCATTTGATTATAAAGAATTCTTACAGCTTGCATAAATAAGAACATGAAGACCATTGAAATTACATTGACTACATGAACCTGCTCTCCTAAGGATAATGTTGCAAATGTAAATGGGAATGGCAGACTTAGCATCAGGGCTTTCCATTTCGGATCATATAGATAGGCGACCGCCAATACTTGCAATGAAACGGCCGCCACCAGGATAAGGTCCCATTTATGTAATCCATCGATTAGCTCCAAGTTTATTGATCCCATCCTCAATGTGATCTGTAGATCTATCTAATCAACTTCAGTCTACCAGTCAGCAACAGAGCCATCCTCGTGCCAATATCGGACAAGCAGTTCCTGTTGGAACGGGTATTTGGCTGCCTCGCGTTCATTGACCTCTACTCCAAGCCCTGGGCGTTCGCTTGGAACAACGTACCCGTTCTGAACGAGGACAGGATCGTTCACCACATCATTGCGCCACGGCACATCATTGCGGATCGACTCTTGGATCAGCCAGTTGGGTGTGCATGTTGCGAACTGGATCGATGCGGCTGTTGCAATAGGGCCTAAGGGATTATGGGGAGCCACGCCAACGTAATAGGTTTCGGCCATCGCTGCTATTTTACGAGCCTCCCAAAGTCCGCCACAGTGACACAGATCCGGCTGAATTACAGCGCATGCGCCTTTTTCCAAAAGCTCCCGAAACTGATAGCGGGACACTAATCTTTCTCCAGTTGCAATCGGCGTATCTACGGCATTTGCTACTTTTACCATTCCTAGAACATTCTCAGGTAAACAAGGCTCTTCAATAAAAAATGGTCGGTATGGGGCTAATGCCTTTGCATACTGGATGGCCATGTCTGGTGTAGTGCGCCCATGAAAATCGACCATAATATCTATATCATCCCCCACCGCCTGTCGGATCGCTTCCATCAGAGAAGCAGCGTGCTTTAATACTCGCAGACCCTCCAGTGGTTCCGTTCGCGGAACGACTAATACTTTCAATGCGGTGTATCCCTCATCTACAGACTGTCTGGCTTTTTCGGCCATGACCCGAGCATCATCAAGTGATTGGTACAGGCTATCCATATCTCCGCCGCCCAAATGGTCGTACATTCGAATTTTATTTCTTACCTTTCCGCCTAACAGTTTATACACCGGGAGTCCAAGCGATTTCCCGTATATATCCCAGCAAGCCATCTCTATCCCGCTCAAAGCACTCATCCCTTCGACACCGGATCGAAAAAATGGCTGACGTGTCATGACTTGATAAAGATGTTCAATATTGGTAGGGTCTAACCCTATGATAAAAGGTTTGAAATCTTCGATACAGCCTGCCACCGCACGCGTCTTCCATTCTAAGGAGGCTTCTCCCCATCCGATAATCCCTTCATTCGTCTCCACTTTGATAAAAACCCAATTGCGCATTTTAGCGTTTACTATAACCGCCTTGATATCCGTAATAATCATGATCGGCCTCCCTTCTACCTCCGCCAGAAATTGACGGGTAGCCCATTTATAAAGCTTTCAGTTCATTTAGAAGCCTTAAGGCTGATTGGACCGTAACTTGGGCCGCTTCGGGAGCAAATGGGCTATTCTCAATTTCAAATGGCGGTTGAGGCAAGTACATTTGAGGGGAACCGATATAGATTGGATCTCCCCCTAGATAAGCAGCGAATAACGTTTGGGGAAAGGGTGAAGATTGTTTTACTTCGATACCGATCTCACAATAAGGCTCACCCCACATGGCTAATACTGCAATATCTCCTATTGCAATCGCGTGCATCTCGACTTCTCTGTGGGTCAATTCCTTATACTGATTTTTGCGATCGATTCGCAATTTTTCACGCTCAATCTTTTGATGAAGCAGCGCTAATATATCGTCCGGTTGTCCATTATCCAGTTGCTTCTGATATTCAGCTTGCCAGTTAGCAAGACGTTCGTCTGCTTTTTCATATAGATCTGGAAGAGGATTACGGATAGGTAAGGAAACAGGACGGCTAACCACTCGGATCGCAACTGGAGCCTGATCAATCGGCTCATCGACATATTGAGTTAATGGAGCGCCTGATTCGATAATAGAATCCAATTTTTTACGCGTCGGGCTAGTGCTTATGGATAGAAATACCTTGGCTGCCTCAAGGCCGAGTATGGTGCCCAGTTTCTCTGCTACAGAAGCTTCGCCAACGAACCCTTCGATCGGACCCATGTCACCGGAAGCTCCTTGCAAAAAGAAGCAAATGGCACCTGTAACTTGCTCCACGATTCGCTTCGCGCTTCCAGGATAATCGGGACTGATTAATTTATTAGCTGGTCCCAGTACCGTCGGATGGCAGGCATAATTGAGGATGCATACGAATGGACTGCCATCGGTGCGATCAAGACGGATCACGCCTACTTCTTGGTCACTGGAGCCTAACGGGTTGGGACCTGCAACAATTCTTCCGCTCTCCAATGGAAGATCGCGATTAATCCCAATTTCCGAATGCCCCTTCCCGGCCGCTATCCGTATTGGGGTCCTATTCAGCATGGCATGTCTTGCTGCGCCTGCAGCCAGACCGGGCAGGGACTGAATATAGCTCTGAACGCGTTCTACCCCTTCTCCATTGTAGAATTCTTGCGTAATCGGCCCCGCATGATTATGCGTGCAGAAAGGGAACACTTGGCGGCGGCTAATCCCTGCAGCTTGTGCAACAGCATTCCGAACTGCGTCTGTTTGCGCATCCGAAAGCATTACAAGATCGAAATCGAGCATCAAGATTTGTTCATTACCATCTGTTAAAGCAAGTGCCGTTACCCATAAATCCTGGTGTAACCCATCCGGCAATATATGCTTTTGAGCTACCCATAATCCATTTGGAATATCTAATGGCGGAGTAATACAAGCTCTTCCAATCCCTGCTTGCAACATGGACTTCATCTCCTCAACGTTTAAAGTAAGTTAACTAGATTATTAATCCACCAAGTGACAGGCAACAGCACGCCCATCCGAGCTTGGTTTAAGCTCAGGCTCTTCAGAGAGACAGCGTGCTTCTGCAAACGGACATCGTGTATGGAATCTGCAGCCGGTCGGAGGTGATAAGGGTGAAGGAATTTCTCCTACCAGATGAATGCTCTCCTGGCGATATGATGGATCTGGAACCGGTATCGCTGATATTAGAGCCTGGGTATAAGGATGTAGGGGACGTTCGAACACAGCCTCGCAATCACCAATTTCGACTACTTTCCCTAAATACATCACAGCAATCCGATCACTAATATGTCTTATGACATCAAGTCCATGCGCAATGAATATATAAGTCAGACCGAATTGGTCCTGCAAATCCTTCAGCAAGTTGAGAATCTGTGCTTGAACAGACACATCCAGAGCAGATACAGGTTCATCGCATATTATTAATTTCGGATTTAGAACGAGTGCTCTTGCGATACCGATCCGCTGCCGCTGCCCTCCGCTGAACTGGTGTGGATAACGTTCCGCATACTCCTTACTCAGACCGACCACTTCCAGCACTTCCGTTACACGATTCAATCGTTCTTGCTTGGTGCCGATTCGATGAATATCCAATGGCTCAGAAATAATCTGCCGCACTTTTTTACGCGGATTTAGGGAAGAGAACGGATCCTGAAAAATGATTTGCATATGTTGTCGCAGCTCACGGAGCTTCTTGGCTTTTATATTATTCATACGCTCGCCTTCGAATTCGATTATTCCGTCAGTAGGTTCTAACAGTCGAAGCAGGACTCGGGCCAATGTTGATTTCCCACACCCGCTCTCTCCAACAACGCCAAGAACTTCCTTGCGATAGACCGTGAGATTGATTCCATCAAGTGCGTGGACTTTTTGTTTGCTTTTTTGCAGAAAGCTGCTGCCCCTAACCGGAAAATGCTTAGTCAAGTTTTCCGTCTTCAATAGAATGTCTTTCATCAGCCTCACCTCCCGGCGATAAATCATATAAGAAGCAGGCAACCTGATGAGCGGGATTGACTTTTACTAATGCCGGCTCGCTGAGCCTGCATCGCTCATGGACATGCATGCATCGTGAGGCGAAACGGCAACCCTGCATCTTATCACGCGGATTAGGAACGGTGCCTGGAATATTGTAAAGTCTTTGCTTCAAGTTAGACTTGCTCGGAATCGCTTTCCATAATCCTTGCGTATAGGGATGAAGCGGCTTTTGATACAAATCATGGATATTGGCCGACTCCACAATCCGACCTCCGTACATGACAATAATCCGATCAGCCACCTTGGATAATACCCCAAGGTCATGAGTAATGAATATCATCGACATCTCGTTTTTTTGTCGGATCTCAATCAATAAGTCCAGGATCTGTGATTGAATCGTTACATCCAGAGCAGTAGTAGGCTCATCAGCGATTAGAAGTCTTGGATTACAGGCTAGTGCTATGGCAATCATCGCCCTTTGTCGCATCCCGCCCGACAATTGATGAGGGTACTCCTTCATTCTCGTTTCTGGAGATGGGATTTTAACTAACTTCAATAGTCGGATGATATGTTGATCAAGCTCATTTTTGGGAATATCCATATGAGCTCTCAGGGACTCCCCTATCTGATTACCGATCGTAAAAACGGGGTTTAGCGAAGTCATCGGTTCCTGGAATATCATGGCTATTTTCTTGCCCCGGTAATGATTCACTTCTTTTTTACTTAATGGGATTAAATTTGTTCCTTCGAAATGAATGGCACCTCCGAAAACCTTGAGAGGCTCGGAAAGCAGGCCTAAAATAGATAGGGAGGTCAGACTTTTGCCGCAACCGCTTTCCCCTACGATACCGAGTGTCTCTCCCTGCTTGACATGGAAACCTATATTTTTCAAAATTTCAATCCGCTCACGGTTGTCCATATAACCAACACATAAATCGTTGACTTCAATTAGAGTATCGCTCATTATTTCTACCACCTAACGTTTCTTTACTGTTCTAGGATCGAATAAATCGCGTAAACTGTCTCCTAGCAGATTCAAGCATAGAACGGTCAAGAAAACTGCGAAGCCAGCTAATATTGAATACTGAGGGGCTTGCGTAAGATAACCACGCCCTGAATTGAGCATAGATCCCCAAGACGGGGTAGGAGGCTGAACTCCAAGACCTATAAAGCTAAGGGCCGCTTCTATTAGCACGGCTCCTGCGAAAGTCAAACTGAATTGCACGAGTATTGGAGACAAGGAGTTCGGCAATATTTCGCGAAGCATGATACGAAGATCACCGGCCCCCATCGAACGCGAAGCCTCAACAAATTCTTTGGTCTTGATGCTCATCACATTCACTCTCGTGATTCTGGCGAAGATCGGTGCGGATACGATCCCTATTGCCAGCATGGCATTGTATATATCTGGACCAAGAACAACCATTACGGCCAATGCCAGAATGATGGAAGGAAACGCTAATAAGCCATCCAGGAAACGACTAATGAGTGTATCGATTCTCCCGCCGTAATACCCGCTAATTAATCCAAGACTAATCCCAACTGCCATTGCAATTGTAGTAGAGATTACCCCTACTATCAGGGATACTCTCCCTGCGTAGATCAAGCGAGTAAAGATGTCTCTGCCAATTTCATCCGTACCCAAGAGATAAGTCGCCGAAGGCTTCAACAGAGGAGCGTCCACAATTTTCTCATAGCTGTAAGGAGTCAGGAAAGGAGCCATTAATGCGAGAACGAGTATGATCAGGAAAGTAGCTATACTAAGGACAGCAGCGGGATCCTTTAATATTCTCTTCATAGCGAGTCCTCTCTTAACTAAACTTGACGTTTAATTCTAGGATCTAATACAGCATTAATCAGATCACCGATCAGGTTGATAATGACGATAATCAACGCTGAGACTAACACGGCTGCTTGAACGACATCATAATCCCGGAACAGGATGGATTGGATCATTAGCCAACCGATACCCGGCCAAGCAAATATTTGTTCGGTAACGACCATCCCGCTTAACAGCAGGCTGAAATTTAGAGCGATTACGGTAATCAAACTGGGTACAGCATTCCGGCCAACATGCTTAGCAATGACCAGTCGCTCGGAAATGCCTTTAGATCGGGCTGTACGAATATAGTCTTGCTCGATCACTTCGAGCATTCCCGAACGCAGATAGCGGAATATAACGGCAGCATTAATGACGCCAACCGTGCATACAGGCAGAACCAGACATTTGATATGTAACCAAGGATCTTCTGACCATGAAACGTATCCGCCAGCCGGTAGCCAATTAAACCAATAGGCAAATAGAAGCATGAATAGTATCGCTAGCCAGTAGGCCGGTATGCTGAATCCGAATAGTGAAACGGCCCTTAATATTCGGTCGAGAGCAGAATATTTGTAAATGGAAGCAATAATCCCAGCGGGTATGGCTAACACAATGGACAACAGCATCCCCAAGAATGCGAGCTCAAACGTATTTGGAAGCTTTTGCATGAGCAGGGAAACTGCACTCTTCCCATCCAAAGATGATTTGCCGAGATCTCCGATGCTCACTTGCCCGATCCATATGAAATATTGGACAATAATGGGTTTATCCAGCCCCATTTCCATCTTCAATGCGGCAATGGACTCATCGGTCGCTTCTAAGCCTAATCTCATCTGCGCAGCGTCACCAGGCAGCAATCGGAATGTGAAAAAAACGATTAAAGATACAAAGAACAACACGGACAAGATCTCTATGAGCTTCCTAGTAATCAGTTGGAGCATAAAAACCTTCCTTTCTGCAAAAGAGGTGTAATGAATAGTTGCATCCCCTACACCTCTGTTTCAACCTATACGGACATCATCCAATCCCTTTACTTTTTGGAAACAGGCTCGAAGTTCAGCTTTCCTTGCGGATTGGCTATGAAGCCCTCTACTTTCTTCGATAATCCCGGTGTGCTTACTAGTCCGCCGATGATGATCGCAGGGGTTGCTTCTTGCACTTCCTTCTGTAGCTCCATTAATGCTTTCTTATAATCGGCAGGAGGCAGAGATTGTGCTGCTAGCAGCTTATCCAACCATTGTTTGTTCTCCCATTGAATCGCTGAGCCATTTTGCTTCCCATAAGCATGGTTCAACATGTCGACAGGATTCGGTTTGGGCACGATACCTGTGGAGGCAATATCAAACTCTTTCTTAGTCGTAACCTTATCGACCCATTGAGCAACTTCCATTTCCTTGGAGGTAACATTTATCCCAATTTCCTTCATCGATTGCTCCACAATTTGGGCAATGATCGAATACATCGAATCGGCTTTGATATATACAAATTCCAACGCCTTCCCGTCATATCCGCTTTGTTTCAATAAATCTTTGGCTTTATTAATATCTTTTGTGTATTTCACATTATCTTTGTTATAGAACTCATGTCCTTCCGGTATCGCAGTGGTACGACTTGTAAAGTTTCCGAATAACGCTTTCTCAATCTTTTCCCGATCAATCGCGTAGTTGATGGCTTGACGGAATTTGACGTTATTCATGGGTGCCTTTGAATTATTTAACAGCATAAAATGATCGCCGATCGCTGCGGCTAAAGGCAGTGGTGCCACAGTAAGATTAGCGTTTGCCTTGATTTGTTCCAGCTTGTTCGTAGGTACGGAATCCACAAAGTCTACCTGTCCGTTCATGAACTGGAGCATCTTCACTTCACCGTCTGGAACAGTGACGAAATCGATGCCGTCCAGCTTAGGCAGTCCTTTTTTCCAGTATGCGTCATTTTTCTTCAAGACGACTTTAACATTACGCTCCCAGCTTACGAATTTATAAGGACCTGTTCCGATCGGGTTTGTCTTGAGGTCAACACTCGGATCGTTAGGCGTAACATAGACTTCGATAAAGGAGTCGAGCAGCAAGCTATTCGCTTCGCTTAAGGTAACCGTCACTTGAGTCTCATTATTTACTTTGATTTCCTTGATCGATTTAAGCAGGCTATTCGTTCTGGGAGCATCCGCTGCCATAGCTTTTTCAATGGAAGCTTTAACATCGTCACCTGTCAACTTCTTGCCATTATGGAAGACGACCCCTTCTTGGAGATTCAACGTATAAGTCAACCCGTTGGCGCTAACATCCGCTTTCTTAATAATCCCTGGCAATACTTCAAAGGTTTTGGGATCGTACTCCATCAAGCTGTTGAAGATTTGCAAAAAGACATGCCGATCTGAGGCTTGAGCCCATGTGTACGGATTGAAAGCTGTAGGTTCCGCTGCTAGAGCCACCTTCAAAGTCCCTCCGGAATTGCCGGACGTTGAACTGGAGCCGTTACTCGAACAACCCGCAATGACCCCGATAATCAGAACCAAGCCCAATAAAATTCCAATCATTCTTCGATATACCATCGGAATACCTCCCTTGATTAATGCGTTCATTGTCCCCTTGGAAAACGCTTGTGATGAACCTGCAATAAGACCCTCTCACCTCCTTTAATTCGAATGATCCGTATGCCCTCTGCTTTACAAAAACTCACGATTTGCTATATGTTTAGGGGGCTCACCGTGTAACACGCGAGCGATTTCTTGGGCAGCAAATTCCTTTAGCCGGAGTAAGCTATCTTCGGTATACCAGGCGCAATGACTGGTTAACACAACAGATGGAAGATTCAAGATCTTGGATCCCGCAGCAATCGGCTCTTCCTCTAATACATCCAATGCCGCGCCCGATAAATAACCATTCTCCAAATACGGAATCAGTTGTTCGGTATGGATCAATCCTCCTCTCGCTGTATTGATCAAGTAGGCACCTTGTTTCATCTGCTGAAACGTCTCTGCATGGAATAAATGATAGGTTTCTGTGGTAAGCGGTAAATGCAAGGAAATCAGATCGCTCTGATTTAACAACGAGTTCCAATCCGTTCGGTGCACATGACAAGCCGTAAAATGTTCCTCAGGCACATAAGGATCATAGGCGATTACCTTTAATCCAAAAGCTTGTGCGCGCATGGCTACTTTTCTTGCGATGTTGCCGAATCCTGCTAAGCCAAGAACCCTGCCTCTCAGGCTATACATGGGTCGGCAAGGGTTAGTTTCCCATATGCCGCTTCGAATCCGGTTCATAATTTGGGGAATCTTTCTTACACTCGACAGGAGCAGAGACAGGGTATGATCAGCTACTTCATCCAGGGCATAATCTGGAACATTAATGACGGGAATCCCTCTTGCTCCAGCAGCTTTGAGATCTACATTATCGACACCAATGCCGTATCGTACAATCGCTTTGCATTGTTCAAGAGTTCGGATCACGTCTGCATTAATAGGCGCCCACTGCGTTAATATCACATCTGCCTCTCGGGCTGCACGAATAACCTCTTCCGGCGTTTTACATTGGTATTCCAGGATTTCCACAGGCAAGTCAGCGAGAACTTCCCTCTCCATTCTAAGATCCGGAAATCCGTGGTCGGTTACGACAATCTTATAACTCACCCTGCTCCCTCCTTAATCGCGCTATGCAGTCCATTTCCACCTGGAATCCTATCAATTGAATCCCAACTGTCACTCTTGCAGGATATGGAGGGTCGAAAAATTCAATAAATACATCATTCATTTCATGAAATTTCGTTAGATCGGTTAGATAACAATTCATCTTGACTATATCGTTCATCGTGCAACCAACCTCGGCCAGTATCGCTTGGATATAACCTAGGACGGCTCGGGATTGCTCGGCTACCGACTCACCTTCAACTGCTTTGGTTTGCGGATGAATCGGTACTTGCCCGGCGACAAACACCAGATTATCTGTCACAATGGCCTGTGAATAATAAGCCCCTGAATGCAGTGCGCTTGCTGTTCTAACTTCCTGCTTACAATTGGGATCCAATTCTTAAGCCCCCTTTATTTGCTTATCGAGTATCCGCCATCCACAAACATGACTTGACCCGTAATATAAGCTGAGCTGTCCGAGGCCAGGAATAACGCCATTTCCGCGATTTGAGAAGGCTCGGTCAGATTTTTCATCGGTATTTTGGACACAATTTCGGGAAGATTGATATGACCCTGCTCCAATGCGTGAGAGACAAGCTCAGTGCGTACATAACCGGGGGCTATTGCATTCACTCGTACCCCGTGTTCTGCCCACTCTGATGCCAACACTCGGGTCATGGAGGAGACACCGGCTTTGGCCACCCCATATGCGAGCCTTCGCGGCAGCCCGAATTTCTCCGCCACCGATGACAGATTAATGATACATCCGTTCCCTTGCTGAACCATAACCTTGCCTGCTTCTCTTGCACAATAAAAGACTCCGTCCAAATTAATGCCCATGACTTGACGCCACTCTTCATCTGTAAGCTCCACAGAGGCACGATTTAACTGAATGCCGGCATTATTGATCAGAATATCGACGCGCGACCATTTCTCCACGGCCTTACGGATCCAGCCGCTAATTTGATCAGACCGGCTTACATCCACTTGAGAATAGTGAATTTCATCACCTATCGCTTTTCCCGTAATGTCGCTAATCCTTGTTGCAGCTTGCTCCAGTGCATCGAGCCGTATATCAGAAAGCGATACATTCGCGCCTGCCTGAGCCAACCTCAAGGCTATCGAATATCCAATTCCCTGAGCCGCCCCGGTAACAAGAGCTGTTTTACCTTGCAGAGTATACATGTGAGCCCCCCCTTTACTGTATGGCTTGAGTTAAGCGTTCCCAATTCCAATCCAATCCGAGACCCGGTTCCTCAGGTGCATAGGCACGACCATTTTGTTGTTGAATCGGATTATGGATCAGTTGGTGAAAGTTCATAACACCGCTCTCTGGTGTAATTAATTCCACCCCCATGCAATTCGGGAACGCAGCTGCAAGATGGATGTGAATCTCGGGAAACCAGTGAGGGAAAATTGGAATCTGAAATGCTTGGGCCAAATGTGCTACTTTAATCCACTCGGAAATCCCCCCGACCAATGTGGCGTCGTGTCTGATTATATCCAAGCAACCTTGGGTGATCAGTTCTTTGAACGACCATCGGCCGCTTTCGTCTTCACCAACTGCAATTGGAATGTGTGTCCTTGTGCGAAGCTCACGCATAGCGGGAATATTGTCAATAAGAAACGGCTCTTCGATAAAATGAAGCCGGAAAGGTTCTGCCTGCTGGGCGAATAATGCGGCGTATTTAGCTGAAGCTAACGATCCGTTAAAATCAATCATCAGGTCCATTTCATCGCCAATCACAGATCGAACAGCCTCGATCCGTTCCAGATCCGCCTTCATCGGAAGACCCCCGACGTTCATCTTGGCTCCTAGAAATTGTTGCTTCTGGTAGTTTAGAAACTCACTCTTTAGCTCATCCATCGTCTGATCTTTTCTATAGTAGCCTCCGGCTGCGTAAGCTTTTACCTCATTCCCATAACCGCCTATCATCTTCCATACTGGAAGTTTCGCTGCTTTTCCTTTCAGATCCCACAATGCGATATCAACGGCGCTTATGGCTCGCATCATCATTCCTTTTCGCCCCAGGTAACGTGTCTTCATATACATCTCATCCCACAGCTTCTCTGTGAGATAAGCATCCTGCCCAAGCAGGATAGGTCTCAAATTGTGGATGATGCAATCCCGGATTAGACCGTCTCTAGCGAATCCGTAGCCATGACCCTTCAACCCGCTATTCGTTTCAATTTCTACAAAAACATAGTCTCTCTGGTTAATCATCAGATTGCTCGTATAGATAGGTTTCTCTAATGGGAGATTGAGTGTATAGGATCGGACCTCCTTGATCTTCACGATACATCAACTCTCCTTCTCTAAAAGGTAGTCATGAATGATTGCGCCGAATGGAAGTGTCAGATCCACAGTCCAATAGAAGCCTTCCAACATCTCACAAACAGGTAACTGATAGAGCGGGAATTGTGCATTGGGATGAATTTCTATCGTGCCTGCTCCCTTCCAACACTCATAGACATGCACGTCTTGGAATTTCCGAGCCGTTAATTGTCGAATAGCAGGTATACCTGTTATATGCGGGATGCATTTATAATTAATGTTGGTAGTAAACGGAAAATAATCTGTAATCTCCTTAACCTCTGCCTTGGTTTGTTTATAGGGCAAAGTACCGATTGCAATGTCAATCCCATTTCGATTTGCCCGACCGACAATTAGATCGCCATTCATTTCAACCGATGGGATTCCCATCTTTTTCGGCTGCCCGTAGATTTCTCTTCCAGTCGCAAGGCCGCCCTCCGTAGTTACCATAAGAAACGGAGAGTAAGCTCCGCGAATATCGCTATTCGGCAAGACCGCATCGACTTGAACAGCGAATTCATAATGAGGACCAAAAAAGTCCGGATCTTTCATATGGTAAAAATGCGCCATGACTATATCACTGCCTGGAATAAGGGGCTTAGGTATTAGGCGTTCTACAGCAGGAAGTCGAGTTCTATAAACGATAGTTAAAATAGCAGTATTCCGAAACTGGATGGGGAATTGAGGAACTAACGGCGCTCCGTAAGGCGTCGAGAACAAATGAGGATCATTTGGATTCATCGGCTCATCCAGCCTCCATCCACAATAAGAGCTTGACCGTGCACATAGTTGGAGGCGGATGAGGCAAGAAATAGACATGCACCATCGATTTCATTTCTAAGGCCCCATCTTTGTGCAGGAATTCGTGCAAATAGTTGTTTGGAACGTATTGGATCATGGAACAAGTCTATATTCTGATCGGTATCCATATATCCTGGTGCAATTGCGTTCACGTTGATGCCTTGACTAGCCCATTCGTTAGCCAAAGCCTTTGTTAATCCAAGCACTCCATGACGGCTAGCGGCATAGGCCGGAACGGTATACCCTCCTTGAAAAGAAAGGACCGAAGCAATATTGATGATTTTGCCTGAATTACGCTGCAGCATAAGCTTGCCAGCTGCTTGCGAGAGCTCGAATACCGATCTTAAGTTAAGGTCGACAACTGAATCCCACTCTTCCATAGTCCAATCCGTAGAAGGTTTACGGAGGAAGGTGCCGGCGTTGTTAATCAGAATATCAAGCTTTCCCCACCGATTCATTGTCGAGTCCATAATCGTATGGATCCCTTGGGAGGAAGTCAGCTCACAGATCACCTCTAAATGATCGATTTCGTATTGCTGCAGCAGTTGTCTGGTCTGATCCATATTAGGCTGGCGTCCTACTATGCAGACACTGGCCCCTGCCCTTCCAAGTGCTATAGCCATTGATTGTCCAAGCCCTCTGCTTGCTCCTGTAACAATAGCAACCTGTCCTTGCAGGCTGAATATCTCGCTCAAATAATCTCGCTCCAAGTTCATTTCCTCCTATAGAGTGATGCCCCAAAAGCCAAAGGCACTGTTCCTCTATGAACAAGTGCCAATTAATCAAATCCCTTTCTTGAGGGTATTCAAGATGTTCACTACTTCCTGGATCAAATATTCGGCAGATTCCGGCGCGAAAGGATAGTTCTCTACCTCATACCCACCAAATGGATAATCAGCTTCGTTCGGCAAATATCCGTCCCAACCGTTCGTGTAGCCTGTAAAAAAAGTAAAGGAAAATGGAGAAAGCTCGCGAATCTTCATGCCGATTTCAACAAAGGGCTCCAAGGGCACGCCGATCAGTACGACATCACCCAGGCGAATAAACTGAGCCTCTATTGCTCTTTCCGTCTTCCCGAAGTTCTTCTTCGTCACATCTAGTGCGATATTCGCCCGTTTGGCTTTATAGGTTAATTCGTGGATCTGTTCATTTGGAGCTTTTCCCTGTATCAATCGGGAGAGCTCCCTTTCATACTGCTCATACGTTGTCTGCGCTTCCTCCAATGTCATCTTCAATTGGATGGGAAGTCGAATAGCAGCAGTATGGATTTCTATGTCTAAATTCTGGTCCTTCTTCCTGGAATCCCATAGTGCCAGTGAAGCACCGGATTCCACAACCTCCTCGAACTTATGCTCGAACAAGGCCGCTTCAATCGAAGTTGACACCTTTACAGCCTCTGCTCCTAGTGTTGTCCCCATTCGCCTCATCGCTGCAACATTATTCTTGAATCCTTCGGGTCCCGGTCCAATGTTCCCGGAGCATGCCAGCATGAAGAGGCACGTTCCCCCAATATTGCGCTCCACGAATTGTTTCATCACACCTGGATATTCAGGACTGTGCAATTGATTCGAGAACCCTAATGTGGTCGGATGGCAGGAATACATAACAATATTGGCCACTAACACACCTGTCTCATCTTCAAAACGAATGACACCGACCGTAGGATCCGTAATACCATCGGGGTTATACCCAACCACCATTCTGCCGCTTTCTAACCATTGTCTTCGATTCTTGCCAATATCACAGACCCCTGTACCCGCTCCAATTCTAACCTGCTTCATCTCTTGTCGAGCTTCAATTGCGGCAGCAACGGTCTGTTTCTCTATGTACTTGACATAATGGGAGACGGCTTCTTTCCCTTCTTCATAATAATTGCTCCAAATAACTGGACCGGCATGAGTGTGAGTAATGGAGAGACGAATCGAGGATACGGGAATTCCTGTGGCATCTGAAACAGCTCTACGAATGACCCCCGTTTGCTCCATAGAAGTCAAGGGAGTGTCGATATCGATAATCAGACAATCCTTTTGTCCATCGGATATGCTCAGCACGGTCGTGAAGAAATCAGCCTCAACACCTTTGGCAAAAACATGAATCTGGGCTCCCCAGCCTGCATGAGGAACTGACAAATAAGGATTAATATTTCTCTTGGAAGCACCCGCTTGTAACATCTGGCTTCTCCTCCTTGATTAGGGTTAACGGTTCTCATCGCGCATACTTATTCCAACCGTCCGAGCTTATACGTCTTCCCTTTTGTTAAACTCTGTTTAAACTCTTAATAATTTATAATAAGGCCCTGTCCAAATATGCTTTATTTTTAAAAAACATACCGATTTTTGTTTTGTAGTATAAATGGGAGACCTGGCTTAATATAATAACTCCAAACTGATTTAAAACAGTGTTTATGAACACAACGACTCGATTATGGCTACCCTACACAAGAGATGCGGCTTCGAAGGAATGGTTAGGAGAATTCTAATAAAGAGGAAGTGGAATAGTGACTCAAACCAAGGACAAATCGAATAAATATAATGTGCCCGCTCTCGAAAAGGCCCTCTCCATCATTGAAACTTTATCTATTGAGAATGAACCGATTGGAGTGAGTGAGCTTTGTAAACGGGTGGATATTCCTAAAACTAGTGTGTTCTTTATTCTGAATACCTTAGATCAGCACGAATACATCACCAAAACAAGTGATGGAAAATATAGATTAGGCAATAAGTTCATCAATATCGGTCTAAATGTCTTGAATAAATTGGATCTTCGGAAAGTGGCAAAGCCGTATATGGAGGACCTTCTCAAGGAAACAGGCTTTACTGTTCATCTCGCCGTATTGGACAAGTACGAGGCTATGTATGTAGAGAAAGTAGAAAATCAGTCTTTCGTGAAATTTTCCACTTATATCGGTCAGCGGCTGCCGCTTCATGCTTCTGGAGTCGGGAAAGCATTAGCCAGTCAATTTTCCGAAGCCCAGCTTGATGAATGGATAAAAATTGTCGGACTGCCTGTTAAAACCGAAAACACGATAACGTCGCCACAGGAGTTTAAACTAGGGATGGAGGCATCGAGGAGTTTAGGTTACGCTGTTGAGGATGAAGAAGGAGAGTATGGGATTCGCTGCATCGGTTCTCCTATATTTAGCCATGATGGAAAGTTAGTCGCCGCAATTAGTATCACTTCCTTGAGAGCGGATCTGTCTATACAATCCATTCCAATGGTAGCGGAGAAAGTAAAAATGGCCGCATTAAAAATATCTCAGCAGCTGGGTTATACAGAAAAAAGCTGCCAGATATGAATCGGCAGCCCTCAATAAACAATTACTAGATTCCTTAGTACTCTCGCTTCTTCTCTGCGATATGCTCAGCAATCCACTTTCCGTGCTTCCGTCCTGTCTCGATGAATATCTCGTTGGCGTTCGCCCCAGAAGCGATAACACCAGCAATGTACAGCCCCTCTACATCCGTCTCCATAGTTGCTGGATCATGGACAGGAATCCCGTAGTCTCCCTGAAGCTGCACGCCGATCGCTTGCAAGAACGACCGATCTGGCCGGAACCCAGTCAACGCCAACACAAAGTCATTATCAAGCACCTGTTCCTCACCCTCAGCCCTTATGGTGATCGAATGCGTATCGATTCGGATGACGCTTGATCGGAATAACATTCGGATGCGGCCCTTGTTCACCATACTTTCAAATATCGGCTGTACCCAAGGTTTGACGTTGGATGAGTACGTATCCTGACGGTAGATGACGGTGACCTCTGCACCGACGCGTTGCAGCTCCATAGCAGCGTCTACTGCAGAATTATTGCCTCCAATAATCGCCACCTTCATACCTGAGTATGGGTGAGCTTCACGGTAATAATGACTCACCTTGGACAGGTCCTCTCCTGGGATTCCAATCATATTCGGATGATCGAAGTAACCTGTGGCCATTATGACATAGCGCGCCTCGTATTCATAAGTCCGGCCGAACCTATCGGACGTGTGCAGCAGGAATGTCCCATTCGCCTTAGAGATCGTTGTCACGGCCTCGTAGGATTGGATCCGAAGATCGAAATGCTGCGCCACTTTGCGGTAATAAGTAAGCGCCTCCTGGCGCATTGGTTTCTCATTCGGTGTCGCAAACGGAATGCCGCCTATTTCTAGCAGCTCGGGTGTACTGAAAAATTGCAGGTTCACCGGGTACTGATAGATCGAATGTACAACACAATTTTTCTCAAGCAGCAGCGGTCGTATCCCGATTTTCTCCAGTTCGACCGCCGCTGATAATCCACAGGGACCGGCGCCCACTATGATGACTTCTTCCACTGGATTGACCTCCCTTTACGTTTGCTTTTTTACTTTATTGATCACAACCATCGATTTTATAATAAAAAATTGTTGCATGCAGCTCGCCATCTGCTGATTTCGCATAAGCAGGTATACGTCCAGCTAGAACAAAACCTCTTGAGATATAGAGTGAATTAGAAGGATCCCCTTCTCTGGTATCTAGAACTAACAGGGACCTTCCCTCCTGCTGTGCTCTTTGCTCCGCCTCATTCATGAGCGAAGTGGCGATCCCTTTTCGCCGGAAATCAGGATGTGTCATTAATTTGGCAATTTCCGCTCTATGTGCACCGTTCTGCTTCCCGCACAGATGTAACTGGATACTTCCGACAATCTGGTTGTTGACTTTTGCAATATATAGAACCACTTCAGGATTAATTACATTGTCCCAATAGACTCCTGCTTCTGTAAGGTCCAATGGAGGTAAGAACCCAATCGATGCACCATCCTCTACTACATTTATCAAAAGTTCAGAGAGCTGATCCCTATGTTCATCGACCGATACTAATTGTTCGATTTTCACTACACTGCTCACATAATCGCCTCCCCTAAGAATGCTATTCTACATTTATATCATGAACAAACGATAAGACACAACAAACTGCGGATCGAGAGAAAATCAAATAAAGGGCGCGGGTTACGCGACCTTTTGTGTTGAGCTTGCTTAATAGCAGCTCCTGTATTTTTACTCCGATGATGTTGAAATCTTGATTAGTTCTTTTTTCCAAAAATCTATTACGGTATAATCTCTTAACTCCATAGATGGCCATGAATTCTTGAACTTGAACCCATATTCCTCCATGCTATTGATGATAGCATCGACTTCAGAAGATTTCACTCTCAGTTCCATCGATAAGGCATTTTGCATAATATTCGTTAAAACATCGAGTTGTTTGTCTGCATTCTCAGGAAGAGACATTGCCCCATCCTCCCTTCATTTGGATCATTTTCCTTCTCATATGCCATAATTATTTACCATCCGCCTATAAAGTAAACCTTATCCTTCCAGGTCAGAATGGATAACACTCCGTATTGTACGATATTCATAGTTGTTTTTGCAAAGCTGCAACAAATCATACTTTAACCCTCTCTTGGGTTGTGTAATCAGAAGCGGTTTAGCCCCTTTTACTCTTAGGAGAGCTGTCACCTTCTTCAAGTTGGCAATCTTGTTCACAATTAGCTCATCCGGTCTTTCTCCAACATAGTGCTTCACTATGAAATGATCACATGCCATCTCCGCATATGCACGCTCCAGCTCGAACATCTGAAAATCCCTCAGCATCCCCTCCTGTACCTTAGCGAGCATCACCCGTCCATCCTCGCCAAAATACAACACATCCTGATTAAGATTTCCTTCCCTGTCAACAATCTGCTTATCAGGAACCTTTTCCAAATTACGGATATGTTGAAGCATATTCGCCGCTCTCTCGAATTCAAGCTGCTCCGAGTAGACCTGCATCTTGGTATACATAGCTTCAATAAGCTTCTCACCGCGATTCGTAAGCAGCGCTGCTGCTTGCTTCACACGTTCTATGTACTCCTCCTCCGAAATCATCCCTTCACAAATACCGCAGCACTTCTTAATGTGATACAACAGACACACCCGCTTGGGCATAGTGCTGCACGTACGTAATCCGAAATGATCAGTCACGAATTCCAGTAAAGCGTCGCGGAAATACCTGCTACTGAAAGGCCCTAAACGATGTCCGTTCGATAAATCCTCTTGCTGCTGGGTCATGGATGAGGTCTCTGTACGATTACGGTAGTAAACGTAGAGACGCGGAAACCGCTCCTCCGTCAGCTGTAAGTAAGCATACCCGCTATTTTCTTTCTTTAATGCCCGGTTATAGGCCGGTTTGTGGATTTTAATCAGATTGTTCTCTAGCAGTAAGCTCTCCGCTTCATTATTGACTAGAATCACTTCAATCGTAGCAATCTGACTAACCAGGAGCCTGATCTTTTTGCGAGAGTGTTCTTGTTGGAAATAGGATCGCAGACGACTGCGCAAATTTTTGGATTTCCCGATATACAGAATCTCTCCAACGGTATCCTTCATCAGATAACAGCCGGGACTCTCCGGATACTCATTGGCCTGGAACAAGAAAGACATGGAAGACGCTCCTCCTGTCTGATGGATTAAGGGAACAATCGAATATACGTTCCAATTATTGATATTACAATCGGGTTCAGAAATAATCAACCCTATCGCAACTATGAATATAGCAGTCTATTAACATACGCCTTTTTCTATTAATAATTAGTAATGTAGGGAATGTGTACAACCAAGCAGAGCACCAGTCTCATATATTACTCTCACAAGGAGGTGATCATATGAGACGTCGTGTAATGAGCTCTGCCAAACGAAAAGTGATTACTAAGCAGCTCCTCCCTCGATTGACGATCTGGAGTGATGCTAATTTCTCGGGAAGACGTTTGGTTTTTCGCGGAAATTTGGGTGTGCGCAATCTAGTGGAATTTAACTTTAATGATGTTCTGTCCAGCTTCTCCTTTGTTGGAAATGCTAACATTACTTTGGTGTTATTCTCAGATGCTAACTACCAAGGTAATCGGCGTGTGTTCCGGGGACCTTTTGACGTTTCCTTCTTAAGCGGTTTTAATGATGTGACCTCATCCTTTGTCATGTCCCGCCGTAGGTTGACTACCCAGCAAATCAATCGAATCCAGAATCGAGGCTCTGCTCCGAACAACTTCGCTGAAATATTCAGAAGACGCAGATAACAGATTACTATTCTCGTGAGAAATAAAAAACGCAAACCAGTCCGTACAGGCTGGTTTGCGTTTTTATGTCTGGATAAAAGGGTCGATATTCACCCTAACTTCTCCATATACACTCTTCCGGTTTCTTATCGAATAAGAATCCTCTGAACAAGGTCGTTCTTAGATGATGGGTATCCGTTCGTTCCAAATATTCAATCCGGCAGCATAGGCGAGGTTCAATCCACTGTGTTTTCTCATCCTTATGCGTACACAGTTGATCTGCCATCTCCAGAAACAAATGTTTATCTGCAAGCTTGAATCCAAACTCCACAACACCTACAGGCTTATTCTTCACCGTTCTGAAATTCAATCCGATCACTAATCCGAATGGACTCGTTCTATAACCCAAGATCATCACATCTATTGTTTTGAAATGTTTGATCTTCAGCCAATCGGGGCTTTTGGTGTCGATATAGTATCTCGAAAGTTTGCGCTTGGCTACAATGCCTTCCATATCTCGTTCTTTGGTAAGCTCGAATAATGCCTTCCCTTGTCCATCGAGATACAGAGTAGGCGTAATACAGGACGTTCCTTCAATACAATCACTGATTCGTTGTTTCCTTTGTACCAAAGGTTCATTGAGATGCTCCCGATCTGTATATAGAACATCGAACACAACAAAAGTTGCTGGATGGGTTAGTCTGGCAGATTGGATCTTCGCAAAGGTGCTTATACGGCCGCGATATGAGAAATCATCAAAAACTGGCCTGCCTCCTCGTAATACAATCCCTTCACAATCAAAAATACCAGTATGAACTTTAATAGCCGATTTCGCTTCTTGCAACTCTGGAAACTTGGCCGTTACGTTATTTCCATTTCGCGTATAGGCTTCAATTCGATCGCCTTGTTTGTGCAGAAGTATACGCCATCCATCCCATTTCGGTTCAAATAAATACTCATCATGATCGAATGGCTCTTGTCCGATACTTACAATCATTGGCTTAATGGGTGTAAAAAGCATCTCCGATCCCCCTTCTCACCATTGTGGCATTATCTCCTTAATAGTAAACAGGGGATTTCAGAAAAGTTGTTCAGCTGCAAGTCGGTCATAAACTCATTGAATCTTAATTAACGTTCAAGCTCGTTCTTTCTATCGCTTCTCTTTCATTTAGGCATTCGCGATAGTCGAACTCGTCGATTCTATCCTTCGTTACCAGATAATACACGGTTGCGTTGCTATGGTATGAAGTTTGTTTCATAATTCGGTGGTGGCGCTGAAGAATCTCAGAGTATCTGCCTGGATAATCATAATGGACCATATGGTTAGCTGCTGTGAGATCCAGTCCCGTATTGATCGCGTCAGTAACAATCAGAACGGTGGAACCCGAGCTTTTGTTGAACCGATCGAGCTTTTGATTAATCTGATGGATAGAAAGCTCAGTTGTAAGCAGCAGGACCCCTCTTATTTCCTCGTCAACAGCAAGTTCTTTATATATTTCAGCCGCGACGGCGTTTGATTTGGAAAGAACAAGCAGTTTCTCCCTTGCATCATCAACCTCCTTGATGATCGTCTTCAAGACTTGCAGCTTTAGCGGGTTCTTGTTGCACAAGATCGCCATGTTATCTTTTATGGCCATAATTTGTTTTTTCTCTTGAATGGAGGAAGCTCTGCTGTTTCGCTCGGAGGCAGCAAAATAATCGTTCAAGAGCTCAATATATTTCGATTCCGTTGGAGGCTCTAAGGATACGGTGATTCGCTTTTCGGTGACCTTCATCATTTGCATTCTTCCTTCCTAGTGCTGTGATGTACTCGAATGATTGACTACAGTTCTTTAAAGGATTCGCAACTATTGCCGCGGTAGGGACCGTCGACAACAAGATACCACTATTTTGTAGATTGCAGTTTGGATAAAAAGAGACCCACAGCAACGGGCCGCGGGTCTAAAGGTTTATATTATAAAAAGGGGGTCGAGTTCTATTATAATCTTGTTTCATTAAGGACAGATGAATATAACATTTCAATACTATTACAAATTCTAATCCACTTTTGTTCTCGAAACGATTGCAAAATATACAAAGAACATGCTGCAAATGATGGAAAGGAACCCATATCCTCCGAATATATCCCATCTGGATGAGAAATAGCCAAAGCCTAACCCTGATATCATAAGTACCGCATTTAGCCCTAGAGATTGAAACGAATCAATGGTAGCTCTCATGGATGAATCCATTCTGTGATGCAAATATCCAGTTGTAATCGGTTCTATAACACCTGAAAACAAACAAATCAGGGACATCGCAATCAAGCCCGTATAGTCTTGTACCACCGATATATATAGAAATCCAGCAGCAAGTACAGCGGTCACCCCAGACAACAAAGTCCTATAACTAAACCAGCTCTTCAAAATATGCGCAAAAATATTTCCAGGAAGTTTTAAGAGCATGAAGCCTGCTGAGAATAACCCAAAGTACACGACAGAAATCCCAAGTCTATCCAGATAAAGCTGCCAAAATTCGTCGATGAAATTCAGAGCTGCGCCAGTAACCATTCCCGACAGCACTACAAGGCATACTCCAAGATTTGTCCTGAAAAAGAGCACTGAGGCTTTTATATAATGTTTGATTCCAATTGATGCATCGGAGTGCCTGATTACTGCAGGGTCCACCAGCATTAGGGTTACACCCAAAGATACTAGCGTTCCTGCCAAGGATATCCAATAATTCAACTCAAACCCAAACTGGTTAGCCAGAAAACTCCCGCTCAAGGCTGCAATTATGATGGATGTGTAATCACATACATTCATACGCCCGAGAACTTTCTCGAATGACTGTTCTTTCCCAGCCATCTGTAACGAATCATAAAGCAAGGCATTTTCAGAGCCACTCGATGCGGTTCGGGAGATCCCCGCAAGAATAACAACTAAAGCAAAATGCCAGAATTCCGTAGCAAACAACAAGATTAGAAATTCCGAACACCCCAGAATTGCGCTTATCACGATCATGTTCTTCCGGCTCCACTTATCGGCGAGTATGCCAGTGGGAACTTCAAGTAAAATAATAGTGATGGCATATATTATCTCCGTGTATACTACCATCTGTATGGTCATGCCTCTTTGTTCCCAGAACAGTCTCTCGATTACATAGGCAGGTATCAGGCTGCTAAAGAAACGATTTACATACAATATCCATATGTTCGTCTTATAGTTCATCGATATGCTCCTCTCCATCTAAGATTGCAAGGAATAACAATCCAATCATGGAGGAGCACGTGAACCATATGATTCTAAGTCTTAGCAGGGAGGTCTTGCGTGCGTCATCTCAACATCTCCTTCGGAGTCTAATACCTAAACCTCAATTCATGTTGTTGTATACAATCATAATTTCCAAGATAATATTGGTCAACAGTCTTCTTTGTTGAACCATAAGCAAAGACCCCACGATAATTTTCGTGGAGTCTTTTTTATGTGGGAAGTGTTATTAACTTAATGGTTAAGCTATTTTCCAACCGCTAGGGTGCCTTACCTGAAAAGTATCGACGAAGCTTCGATCTTATTTTCCTTTTTAGAGAGTTCATGGTGAATCAACAACCTTTCGGGATCACAACAAATCTGTAATCCTTGCGCTGTTTGATCAAATACCACTTCCCACTTACTCTATATTACCCTTCTCCGAACATTTGAAACATATTTGGCGATGCACGGATGGACCACCTACTGCGATACTACTCATTGCTGTTCAATGAACAACAAATGGATTTCTTCATTGTCCGAGTCATGTATCCCGATTATTTGATCACAACCTGTTAGAATATATTGCTTTCCCTTAGAATGGTCCGAACGAATCTCATCTCTGCTCTCGATCTTATCACACGTAGTTTTTGACTTACCCTTTCTTTTCCCCCCATGTTTATCTCGTGAGTTATCATAAGTGTATTGAATCCTTTTGTCCTCATATTGCAAGTCACTAATTATCGGATCTCCTTCTTCTGTATAACCCGTTATCCTCAGCTTACTGACCTCATTCGTTTCTACTGCAGTCATAAATGTCATTATTTTCTCAGTATTCAGGAGTGCGTCTGAACCTATAATAATATCTCCATTCGTTTGTGCATCCTGCAAAGTATAGGCCCTGCATGAAGACAGGAACAGTATAATAATAATTCCTATTACTAATGTTCTTATCATTACGCTTACCCCCGGAGTGATCTACTTGATCTTACCCTTAAGTTTGACCTTCCACATCATGACCACAAGAAAACCCAATGCAGCTAGGATACCAATTGATAAATATAGATTCCCTCTGGGATTAACAATACCATCTAGAATCTTAATATCCTTTTGAGCTTCGGATGCCAACAAGTTTCCGCTGCATATACTCGTTGTTTCTTTACCCTTTAGGTTTTCTGAATAGATTAAGTACTTAACTCCAAGCTCAAATTCAATTCCACACATTCCAAAAAAACCGCCGAAAACATAGTTATTCGGTAACTCCCCTTTCCATGTCCGCTCTATTTCAAATACATTTCCACCTTCTTTGTCCTTCTCAACCACTGTACCTAGAAAGATCACACTTGCCATCTCGTACTTCTTCTCAACGGGTGAATCCATGCAGCTGCATGCAAAAACCTGTTCAGGCTTAATTATGCTAACGCTCGATAAGAATAATATTAAAATGAATGCCAACTTCAACTTAATTTTCATTTCTTCTCCTTTCCATGTTAACTCGTTTTTCATATATGTATGAAACAAATTTACTCTGTAATTTCAATTATTAGTTGTGTTGGAATCTTTACTTCCCTGTTTAAACCTTCAACTTTGGTAGAAAAGTCAGCTACAGATTCAATTCGATATTTGCCAGGTGGGAGCTTTAATTTATTAATGACATTAAATTCATTTCTGCGTGAAACATTTCTATACAACACTGTCGTAATGCGCGGCATCTTCATATGAATGTCACTGTAATAATCATGGTCTACGCCATACACGTTCATATGAAAAATGGAAGCGGCATGATAGATTAGTTTAAATGGCTTATACCCGTTATAGGTTATCGTGGACCAGACTTTAATGGGTTCATCCGTTCTATAAGATTGTTTGCTTGCTTCAAGTTTCGCCACGTATTTGCCTTTCTTTACTTCTGACCAGTGTGTACTTTCAGGTTTTACTCTAACAACCTCATACACTCCCCCGCTAAATGCCCAGGTGAATAGTAGGATAAGCGAGAATAGGAATAACCCATTTCTTATCATTAAGCACCTCCACTCTATGACCCTCACTCATAAAATTGGATACAGCTATTAGGTTCTATTTGAAATTCCTAGTGTTACTGAATTCTGTAATGACGACTAATAATCCTTTATTTACCATGAAAACGCACAAATACGGCTATCCGCAAAGCGAATAACCGTATTTGTGAGAGGACATGTCCTCGTAGTCGTAGCCTACATTATTTAGGAGTATCTCGGCTCGCTCGTGTCTGCCTCTCCACCCAATTATCACGATTCATCCTCTTGACGAGATCTACCCGATGACTAGTTCCTCCGTCGTTGCCTCCAGGTGCGCCAACTCCTGCATCAGATTCATTATTTGTTCTTAAACCGTCAATCGCCTTTGCTGGAGCTATGCTCTTGCTGCCTTTTGGAGGCCCGCCATTGTGTTTTCCTTTGTTCCATACTCTTCCTTTGCTCACTTCACTAGCCCCCTAGACTGGTTATTTGTATGTATCCTCTTATCCTCTTGCGCTAATGTCATGCAGCCAGCCAAAACGGTTCACCATCCTTCTACTAATATGACTATAATACCAAGTACAGCCAAATGTACAGGATAAAAGCTTCTCCAAATCCAACGCTTCACCTTGAACCTGTCCAACTGATCGAATACTGTAGGCCAATATACTAAGAGCATCGTCGGGAGGATACTATATAATTGCAGCAGCCATCCTTTGTGGATAAGATAGGCCAGATTAAGAATTAAGTGGGTGACGACTAGTGTATGAGAGTTCAAATAGTAATAAGCCAGAACAAGTAGTAGCGCATATGCCCCGTAATCAAAAGGCACCGCTTCGAGCAGCAGAATGCTCAACCCCAGAATAACAGATACAGCGAATTTGTTCTTAATGCGTTCTATCGCCAATAGTGCGATGAAGCATACAAGGAAAGTGCCAACTATATTGACTTTAATACTCTGCATTGCGAGTAGGAAAGGGATTTCTGAAACTACCGCGATCAGTACCAGTCGTTTGAAATATCTCGATATGCTACGTGTATGCCGATACCCTGCAACGAGGCAATAAGCATAGATAGGCATAGCCATTCTACCTATTATTCTCCACGTCTGCTGCTCCGGAGCAAAGACTACTCCAATATGATCGATCAGCATTGTAATCATCGCAATTATGTACATAGCGTTCAGCTCCTCTCGCGCCTTTCCTTAGCATAACATTTCCACGTTGCCCATTCCTACTTTTGCATTGCAGCTGATCTATAATATACACCTCCAGTTTCTTCAACAGGGCTAGGCTATCCTAACAAATTGGTTCTTAGTGACTGTGACGACAATGACAGAGTCAAAAAAGATTAGGTGTTAACGGATAGGACAAAAAATATTAAAAAAATTACTGCATATGCTTATAAATAATGAAATCTAACACAGGAGGTAAACTAGTTATGCCTGATGCTTTTGTAGTAAGGTCTTTGGATGAAGTGCGGTTCTGGTCTCGGATTATGAAGGAACACTCTTTATTTCTGAAGTTAGGGTTTAGATGTGAAGATACGCAATTAATTAATGAGGCTAATCATTTTTACACTGTTTTTGAAGCCATTGAGAATAAATCCCATACCCTTCCTTTAGACACAGATCCCCAAGTCATCAAACGATTTAATATGGAGGTTCATACAGCTGCCTCCCACATTTGGGCATTCAAACGAAAGGTACTGGGATTAATCCTGAGATGTCAGCTGCCAGGGGCCAATAACTTTCCATTATTAGTGGATCATACAAGCAGAGAAGCCAATTACTTCAGGAATCGTTTGGAGGAATTGAATGAAGGAAAGCTTGAACCATTACCCGACGCTATTATCGATGAGAATGTCTTTTTCCTGCGTATCATGGCGGACCACGCCAAATTTATAGGTCATTTACTAGACCCTTCCGAGAGGCTATTGGTTGATCAGGCGCGCGGCTTTAGTCAGGATTTTGATCAACTGTTATTTCAGGCTAAGGATCTGGATTCCATGCGTCCGCAATCGCAAACCGTTCCGTTGCTGGACCAGTTCTTGGATCAAAATCGCGTATCGGTAAAATCATTGCGTGACTTCAAACAGACCGCGAGAGACTTAATTAATGCATGTAAGATAAAGAGTATTATTCACCCGCTATTGGCAGATCATGTATTCCGTGAGGCTGAACGATTTCTTTTTATCATCGACATGTTCGAACAACATTTAACTGGGGGAAGTATTCAGGCACCCAAGCACGCTCATTGATTGGCTAAAAAAAAGCCGTCCGGTCATCTCCGGACGGTCCTTCGCGTTGGATCACAGTGGGAATCCTAAAAGAACACATATAGCAATATACTAATCCCTATTCCGAATAAGGCTCCAACCACGACCTCGATCGGCCTGTGTCCTAACAATTCCTTTAATGTTTTGTTCGTATTCCCTTCCTTAACTATTATAGGAGTAGCTTCGACCAGTCGATTAATAAAAGTTGCATGGACGCCAGCATGTCGCCGAATACCCTGGGCGTCAAACATAGTTATAAGACTTACAACTACAGCAATTGCAAATACAGGTGATGAGACTCCCTCCTGGATTCCAATAGCCGTTGTTAGGGAGCTTACAGCTGCGGAATGAGAACTAGGCATCCCTCCAGTACTAAAAGCAAGCATAGAGTTCCATGACCGATTCGATATGAGATTAAGGGGGACCTTAATTAGTTGAGCCAAAATAATAGATAAAAGCTGCCGTTAACGGAAAATTTAACATCATGGAATAATTCCTCCTTCTTTCTTGCATGCCTACAAAAATCAAAACCCAATGTTAATTCCCCCTCATACGCTAGTTTGAACCCAAGATGGATATTATAACCAAAAACATCAAGATTTCGTGATCTAGTATACATCACATTATGTAAAAGAAGACCTGATGCAAGCATCAAGTCTTAAATTCAATCAATCCAATGCATCAAGCTTGTTTATTCTCTAGCCTTTTTGTTGTGTTTCCGTGTGCGGAAGTGGATCCTTCAGATGGTTGTGAATGAAATGATATACACCGATTAAGAGGAAAGAGGATATCGGATAGGTAGGAATCGAGTAGATCAACTTCCAACCTGTATAGGTAAGGACCTTGTTGATTAGACATAACCATTCATAGACGACAGCGACCCCAGTCCATACCGCAATATACCCAATGAGTTTGTACCCTCTCAACTTCCATCGATCATAAAAGTAAAGAAATATTAAAGAAGAGCATGGGTATTGGGTTAAATGGATTAATACCGCCGAAGGTTCATAGGTCTCATTATCTGAGAAATAGTACAGTTTGAATGGCGTGCCTACAAGGAAGTAATCAATCGATTCCACATACACGACACTATAGATCCAGATCATAATCGTAGTAATCCAAGTAAAGTGTCTAAGGATAAAGAAAAGCGGGATCAGAAATACAACAGTGGAAAGGATCATAAACCATTCATTCCAGTCAAACGTCCAATTCATGTTGGCGGTACCTCTCTAATGAGTTTCTTTCGGAAGATCTTCATAAATCCGATGGTTACCAAGCTGAATGTTGACCATGCCGCAAAAGACCACCACAATCTCCAGTTGTTATGAATGAGCACACCTAACCCATCTTCAAGCCACTCCAGACCGACTAACACACAAACCGTACCCGACACCGAGCCCAACTTTTTAATAAAGGATGATCCGGTCACATAGGAATTCAAGAACCAGACGAAGACGACGGGAACCAACACGATTCGATTGAGAAAATGGGTCATCTCCAAACTTAAGATATCCGGTATCTCAAATAGCTTGAAGTTCAGGTTCGTAAAAGCCGAGTAGTTTTGTGCTAGAAGAGAACCAATCAGCCAGTAAGTAAAAACCTCTAGCGTATGAAGATTTTGTCGCCCGTATTTGAAGAAAAGCAAGACAGCGGCGAGATTGAATATGACATAAATGGTTGGGATCATGGACCATACTCCTCGAGAACAGCTTGGCATTCACTGGGATTCTTTCTTCTTTCTAATTACGGCCACTACGAGAATTAATAAGGGAACAAGGATTGCATAGGGCAACGAATAAGGAAAATCAATTTTCGATCCAAAGTAGATGTAAAAAGCTGCATCCGGATAAGCGATTATAGATAAGACAATTAATATTATTCCGAAAGGTAAATATAAGGATCTGGACTCCTTTAGCTTAAACAATTCTGCAAAGGTCATCGTGGAAGCGTAAAAGCATATGGCAAGCTTGAAGTAAATTGTAATAAACCAAATACCTGCCATAATGACTTCCAATCTCTCCAGAAATGACCCGATACTGATTTTTTTGGCTAAGCTATAACTGGGATACATATGCCTGGCTGTTATATCAGCACCTAATACTAAAATAGATAAAAGGGATATCGTGATTAACATAACTCCACCTATAAAAGTACCTACTAAAAAGGCCTTCCGAGCTTTTGGTGAATTATTAACGTAGGGGAAAAATACCAGAAAAACTACAAGTTCCATGTAAGGGGTGCTGAAAACTGGGATCGATGCACGAACAATCGGTTTGATACCAGAACCAAATATCGGTAATAGATGGCCAACCTGGAACTTGGGAGGAAGAAGTACGACCATGATCAGGAAAAAGAATATAACCCAAGGTAAAAATATTTCTGCGGTGCGGGTGAACGTCTCAAGTCCATTGCGAAGCCCCATTATTATTACGCCCAGAAAAACGATATGGATATACTGGATCGGGGTGTTCGGCAACACTTGAGTCGTCATGAAGTCGCCAATATTACGGAGAACAAGAGCAGATAAGACGAAGAAGTAGCCGAAGTAAAGGAAAGCGACCACGCTTCCCAGCCATTTGCCAAGGACATCCTGACTATATTTCACAAGAGTCGTCCTAGGAAATCGGAAGGTGATACAGTTGTAAAGGATAACCATAACAATTCCGCCTAATAATCCGACTGCTGAAGCAATCCAGGCATCTTGTCTGGCTTCTAGCGCAAGCCCGGATGGAGCAATAAGAATTGAACTGCCGATGGTAAAAAGAATCGTTAATATCGTAAATTGATGAACACCAATTCTTCCTTTCTCAATCGACACTCGTCTCACCCCTATTTCAGCATTCCGAATATGTAATCACTTATTGGCTTGATAATATAAGTAATCCAGTCTAGCGGGTTCGGTAAAGGAATTCTTACAACATGTAAGACACTGATAGTAACCCCTGTCACCAATAAGACGAAGAAGAAGTAAAATTCCTTGATCATTTTTTTCCTTAATAGATAAGGAGCTTCCAAGAAAGCTATAATACCTCCTGCGGCTAATATGCCTGAAATGGCCCACATGATAGTAGTCAGTCCTTTCTATCAAGAAAAGAATTACTTATCGTACCTAGGCGTCTAATCTGTACATCCACATCAACGGTTACATTCAATTTCGCGAAATATTGATCCCAATCTTTCTTCATCTCCATCCAAGCTTTAGGGTCGTTGTCTTCAATTGATTCTCCGAATCCGAATATGTCTGTCTTGTTCTTTTGAGCTTTTGATATGGAGGATTTCATGATTTCCGTTAATTTTTCTCTCGATATTTTCTCCAATTGTGCTATGGTCTCGGATTGAGTAATGTCAATTTTGCATTGGACTTCTCCAATATTTTGTTCAACAAACAGTTTGATGGAGATATGAGGTTCTCCGTTAACAACCTTACCTTTGATCTTTGATTTGGTACGCGAAACTTCTACTGCCAAAGTTCCTCCTTGAGGACAAGTTATATGACCAATTGTTTTTTTCACATTGCCCATAATGTAGTTGTACCCTTTGCTCTCCTCTTCATTGAGCCAATCTACCAGTTTATCCTGTTTGAATAGTGCTAACCCCATATATTGCAGATTTGCATACGGTTCTGATTTGGTCACATTGCTTCTGTTCTGCCCTTCTTCTTGATCCCCGAAAATCTTAACGCCGGTAAGTACAGTATCTTTCGTAGGGTTAGATAAATCCGATATAAACTTGTCTAATTGCATTTTTACAGTGGGCGCCCATGATTTTTCAGACATTTCTAACATACTGAACAATTTATTAGATGGGATTTTTTCAATAGGTGTTAATATTTCGAGTACTTTCTTGGCACTTGTCTTCCTAGCGATGATCAAATAAAAATCGGACCGGAACTCATGATTCCTGGATACCCCATCCAATATTTTCTCAATTCCTTGTCGAGCCAATTCTTCTCCGATCACCAATACGCGGAGATGGGAGGAATATATTTTTCTAGGTGAGACAGTTGAAAGCTTAGCGAGGGCTTCTATGGTGGTTGGCTGAGCCGCACTTAGAATAGTAACAGGAGAGGTGTATCCTCCGCCCCCTCTTCTGGTTGTGACTTCACTTGGATTCACGATTTGGGAGGTCACTTGTATAAGGTTTCCATCCTTATCCAATCCCATTCCGACTGCTATAGCAAGATCATTCATTTCTCGCCGATCCCAGCAGCCAGTAAGACCAATGGTAACAATGATCAGAAGATAGATAACATTTACACGGCTTCTTCGTCCCATAATGCTTAGCTCCTTTTGGATCTTCGCTGATTCGGTTTGGCAGTGGGAGCATTGTTCTCCCGGATGTTATTGTTCTTACTGATGAATCGAGGCCGTGAGAACAATCCCCATTGTGGTAAACGGAAAATGGTATCCTTTTGATCCGCAAGATTGAAAGGAGCCATGGGTGACATATACGGGACACCGAATGAACGCAAGCTGCATAGATGCTGTACCATACCGATCAACCCTACCGTAATACCGAATAATCCGAAGGTTGCCGCAAAGATCATCAGAATAAATCGGAGAATACGGACTGAAATGCCCATGTTAAAGGATGGAATGATGAAGTTAGCAATGGCCGTAATCGCTACGATAATAACCATAGCGGGCGACACTAATCCAGCCTCTACTGCAGCTTGTCCTATAACCAATGCACCTACTATAGATACAGCTTGTCCTACCGTCTTGGGCAGTCTCACTCCAGCTTCACGCAAGATCTCAAAGGTCACTTCCATTAAAAGCGCCTCGATAAATGCCGGAAAAGGAATTCCTTCCCTTTGAGCAGCCAAACTAATCAATAACGAACTAGGCAGCAGCTCCTGATGGAATGTAGTAATCGCAATATACATAGAGGGTGCTAGCAAGGATATAAAGAACCCGGCATATCTTAATATCCGGATCAAGGTTGCGAATTCTGCTCGTTGGTAATAATCTTCTGCTGATTGGTAGAATTGTACAAACAAGACGGGGGCTAAAAGGACAAACGGAGTACCATCCACAAGTACCGCAAACCTCCCTTCCAGTAATCCGGAAGCCACCACATCGGGACGCTCAGTATTATACAAAGTGGGAAATGGGGTAAAGGTCTCGTCCTGGATCAGCTCTTCAATGTTGCCGCTTTCCAGAATTCCATCAATCTCTATTCTTGCAAGCCGCAACCTTGCTTCATCAACAATCTTGTCATTAACAATGCCTTTGATGTACATGATCCCTACGGTGGTGTTAGTTACTTCACCAATCGTCATCGTTTCCAGCCATAGATTAGGGGTCTTGATCCTTCTTCGTATTAAGGAAATATTCGTGCTTATGGATTCCGTAAATCCCTCCCGCGGTCCTCTAACTACGGATTGAGACGTCGGTTCCTCTACTGCGCGTTTATTCCCCCCCGTGGTATTAGCAGCCAAACCATAGGGATGACCTTCAAGCAGAATTACAGTTTCACCAGACAAAATGGAGTTATATAGCGCAAAATAATGGTGAATCAGCTTTGTCTCGCCGATTGCTGGGATACTATTCTTTATCAAAACAAAAGGATCCCTTGCGCCATCGTCCAATTGATGTTGAATCCCTCTACTATTATTGAGAAGGGCTCCCTTGATCTGTTCTTGAACAATGGCAGTGTCAGCCAAGCCCTCCAGATATACAAAACCGACTTTCAATCTACAGGTCGAATCCATATCTATTTCACTTGTGACAACATCAACACTATTGCCGAAAGCATCGTTAATATTCTTAAAGACGGTCTCCAGATCCAAGTGAAGCTGCTCCTGTGCTTTATCTGTTTCTTGGTTGTCATCCCCTGACCTTGATCGCTCACGGTTGAATATGTTAAGTAAGGTTTGGGTGATTCCCATACGATTAAGCCTTGGCTAGAGCTTCACGATCAACGGCTTGAGGAGGTTGTTCCATCCACCCATTATTGATCATGATCTTGGCTCCATCATCCGCGTATTTCATAATCTCCGCCGTTAAGCGAACATATAAGGAAGCAATATCTAATCTAGGGCTTACTGAAATAGCTGCTCCATATTCTCCAATTCCAGAAGCAATAAGAGTAGTAATATGGAACATGATCAGTCTATCGGAGAATGGCGAAACCTTGGAGGCTGATACCTCCGCGTCCCAGGTCATCGGGACAGGTAAATGTTCTTTGGTTAACAATGCACCAAATGCTTCGATGTGATCTACTGCAATGTCCCTCCCCTTCTCCATATATTTTCGCACCTCTTTATCCGCCGCAACTTGGCTAAATCCAATGATCAATGCTTTTCCTATTGTGTTGCGTTTGATATTGAAATCAAGATTTCCTATTTCAATAGCTAATAATGGACGTTGGTCGCCAAACCAGTTTCCCAAAAAGCTTTGTTTGTGCACAAAATCTACCTTGTCAGGATAAGGGATTGAAGGAGGTCTAACATAGAGACCTTTTTCTAATGCTACGTTCCTGGATCTGCTGAGCAGCTCCATAGCGTTAATCAGACAATTCGAGTAAAATCCAGTCACATCCGATCTCACCGAACTTGACAAAGTGATGCTGTATCCGCTAATTACGAATTTTGCCATGTGTACTACGTATTGCAGCGCAAATGAATCAGAGAACAGCCGGGGAGCTGTTGGATCGACATCCGCATCCGTAAAGCCATGTGGAATAGGAATGTTCTCATTAATAAAAATTTGTTTTACTTTCTTCATTTGGGTCTCTGCTAACTGTAAACCGAACTCAAGAATAGGTCGAGTCTGCGGATCCTCCGCCTTTTCTTTAAAATACTTAAGCCCGCATACCGTCATAGAGTCCATAACATAAGATGTCCAAAGACTAGCGATTTCGGCTGAGGTCAGACGTGCGTTGTGTAATTCATTCATGATGTTAGCCTCCTGCATTGATTTAGATTACGTTAGTTTTATTTCCTCAATTCAATAGGAACATGAACAGGGACATCAAACAACCAGACCCAGAATACGCACATGATCGCAGATATTCCGTACGCGATCAAAGGTTTTCTATAGAAAAGCCATAACATTGGAAACATGGTAAAGTCGAATATAACCGACCACCCAAAACTCCACCCATATTGATACAGGATACGTCCTGATCTGGAGAACACCCATTCCACCGCAACAAAGATGAAAATCCATTTCAAGTAATGCAGGAATATTTTGCGCGGTTCTTTTGGATAGTTGGACAAAAAAAGTAATGCCGTTGCTGGGAATGTAATGAAGGAATATACCATCTCGGTCATGCTATGATTGGGTAAAAAATCAGGTTCCAGCTTCCAGAGAAAATGATTGGCCGTAAGGAAGTTATATAGGAGATTCCCCATAGCAAAATACATGAGAGTCGGATGATATTTCTCCCAGTTTCTCCAATCGCCCCATTTCCAAGCTGAAATCAATGCCCATAAGGCTACAAATAGATGCATCTTCTAGTCCGCTCCAACGAGTCGAGTTCATTTCTATACAGATGTAAGGATGTACCTATCATTCCATAAAATTATAAAGATTATGTAACATCTACACATTAAGAAACCCTTTTCCTCTAATTTCCACAACAAAAAAAGACTGTTCGCGGACAGTCCTTTGCTGAGACATATAAACTAACTCTAACTATTGGGTGACTTTGCGCTCATAGCGGTATTCCTCCCAATTCGATCACCTTCGGATGCCGCAATATCCCAACGTCGGTCGTTTCCAGGCCTGTTACACGAGCTGGGAGCGGGATGTTCAACCAGCGAATGTCCGAACCTCTCAAGCCGTCAGGAAGTTTTGAGAAATAGTTCTCCTGCTTGGCTTCTGCTTGATGCAGCTGCAGCTGACCTTTGGCGTGCCCGTTCAAGCCTGAGGATACACGTCCGAAGTAACGACCGTTTCTACTCATCACCAGGCTGGACACACGCCCTTCCTTCCAGATAATACCGACGATCTCTACATCGAAATAGAGCACGGTCTTTCGTTTGTACCAGTCATTGTGGTTTTTGCCTTCCCTATATAAGCTCGAAAGCCGCTTACTGACAATGCCCTCCCAACCGTTCGTAACTACCCAGCTCCACAATGCCTCTCCATCTTCGAACACATCCGCCGGAAAAAAGGGAGCCCCCCATTCCGACGTCAGGTCATTCAACTTCTTGCATCGTTCTGCGTATTCAGTTCCTCGAAGATCCTCATCTCCAATCTGCAGCAGATCAAATATAATGTATTGAACTGGCTGTTGAATTGAAGCGCGACGGATCATTCCAGGGTCAGCCAGTTTATCTCGCCGCTGCATGAGCTGGAAGCTAGGGCGACCGGTGTTCGCATCAAGAATTACCGCTTCTCCATCAAGGAGGAACTTCCCCTTCTTCTGAGAAAGAGCTTCCACCAGATCTGGAAAGTTCCTATTCTTGAGTAACCCATTTTTGGAGTAGAGCTCGACATGCCCGTTATCTACCCACGCAGCGATCCGATATCCGTCCCACTTAAGCTGGTGGATCCACTTATCTCCAGTTGGTATTTTGTTTTGAAGGATGGGCGACATCAAGGTTATATCCATCATACTTAAGCACCTGTTTTCTTTCGACGTGTTTTGGTTGTCCCCTTCGAAGGTTTGGCTGTTGTCTGTGCAGAAGACTTCGCTTTCGAAGTAGAAGTCCGTTTTGCAGTTGTCTTCGATTGGACTTTGTTTTTATCCGGTTCTTTGCTCGCTTTTTTTGTAGTTGATTCGCCCTTGGATTGCTGCAGGCTCGCTTTCAGCGCGTCCATAAGATCGATGACATTCGTTTTCTTAGCCTCTGGTGCCAGCTTGACTTCTTTCCCCTCCACTTTATCCTCAATCGCATTCATCAGTCGCTCGCGATAATCATCCTCGTATTTATCTGGATCAAAAGTCGAGGATAACTGATTAATCAGCATTCTTGCCATCTCCAGCTCCCGATCATCCACCTTTACTTCCTTCGGCAAATTCGGAATTTTTTCTTTGGAGCGGATTTCCTCTGCATAATACATCGTCGACATGGATAATACGCCGTCCACGATGCGGATTGCCGCCAAGCTGCTCTTAGATCGAATGCTTACTTTGGCCACTCCGATTTTATTCGTATCCAATAGAGCTCTCACAAGCAGATTATAAGCATGAACACCCGTATTATCAGGAGCCAAGTAGTATGTTTTCTGGAAAAAGATGGGATCAATTCCTTCGAGATCTACAAAATCAAGAATACGAATTTCTCTTGAAGTCTCGGAGGCTAGTTGCTCCAGTTCCTTTTTATCGAAGACCACAAAGTGGCCGGGCTCATATTCATATCCTTTTACTATATCACTCCAGCTTACTTCATCGCTACATTTCGGACAGGTCCTGTGATATTGGATGGGAACATTGAATTCTTTATGCAGCATTTTCATAGGAATATCAATATCCTGAGTGGCTGTGTACATTTTGACCGGTACATTCACGAGTCCGAAGCTTACGGCGCCTTTCCAAATCGTCTGCATAAGTGTTGCCTCCTATTCGCTTGATTTCCCTGATAGGGTACCCACACATGTAATTAACCGAAGCTTAAACCAATCAATCAGGGAAGATCAACTTTTAGACTACTCCGCTCAACTCAAAGCTAAGTTTTTGGCACCGCAACTAATATGAAACGGCCAGCGTCTACTATATATTGGATATCCTTAATAATGATGGATACCATTGATCGGAGGATCTGTGAAGAAATATACTTTGTGGTTATTTCTCTTGGCTGTTGCGGGTGCGTGGAGCGGAAACTTGTGGTATTACAACTCCCAGAAGCTAGAGAAACCGATTTTCCTCCAGCACTATTATGAGATTCCAGCTTCCTTAGCTACACACATGACACTGTACTATATTTCGAACAGCGACTCAACTCGAGCCCCATTTAGATTCTTACTTCCGGATGGGACTGACTTGAATGTCGAACACAGCAATATAAGAGACAAGCGAGGCCGATTACAGCTGTTTGAAGTTGTGGTGTCTCCCCAGAAGAATGCATTTGATTCGTTAACGGGACCAGTAAAGTTCGAGCAGGTAGCCGTGTATTACCGGGATGGATTCGTAGATACAGTGCCGATCGGAGAAATCATTATTCACCCCAACCTTAAGGCGCATGAGACATCTCTCAAAATGAATTTTGCAGGAGGCTCATCGGACGGAACCGGAAAAGCTGGCTATAACGTCGAGTCCGATGTCTCGATCAAATCGATTTCGCACAGTTTCCCCTCACTTCTCTCCGATTCTCTTGAAATCGAGTTTCAGGGAAAGAAAGCAACTGACGTTGATGCATTTCCACTACTCCTTCGAGCTAGAGATTATGCATCCTTGAGCTATCAACTGAAATTCCCTAAGGGCGATGAACGTCGGTTCCATGCCTACCAAATCAGGATCAGTTATGATGACGCAAGCGGAAATAATGTCCCCCTGCAACACGTTAATGAACAGCCCCACTTGTACGAGAATGACCTTAACCGCTACTTGCGATTGAGAAAAGGAGGTAAGTAACGATGAGAGAAGCTTTCCTCCGGTACTTCTGGGGTATATTTTTTATCCTGATCGATTTCCGTATCGGATTTCTGGACGTACTCCCTGATTTCATCGGCTTTATTCTCATGTGGACGGCTATCGATACATTAGGGCGTGAGCGGAGCGGGTACATGAGAGCTAAGCCTTATGTAATCCTTCTTACCTTGCTGTCTCTTGTAGAAATTGTTCCCCTATTAGGGCAACCTGGCTTGAAGATCGGTGAATCTATACCCATGCTCGCTTATGGCAGTTTCACTATGCTGTTAACCTTGGTCATGATGAATTTCTTTTTTATCGAGATTTCCAGACATGCATCCGATGCTTCTGCCTATTACCTTGCCGCAAATGCAAATAGCCGCCGTTCGTTTTTCAACCTCACATCTGGTGCTCTCTTAGTATATATGCCCTTCTCCATCAACCTTTCACCAGAAATAGTTATTACTTTGACCGTCTTGATCAGTTTATTCAGTATTTTGTCGATGATCCTATTGGGGTTCACTTGTAGACAAGCAGCCAAAGGTCTTCATCTATAAGGATCCGTCCAATAGAGCCCAAAAAGACCACTGAGAAGATCACTCAATGGTCTAAATTGTGTACTATTCTCCTTGATAAGCTGAGATTGCTTTTAGTTGGCAACCTATGGTCGAAGTTATCGTGATACAGTAGCCCGATTCTGTCTGTTAACCAGCAAATACTTTGCATACTGAAGGGGCGTTAAATATGTTCGATAGAACGTTTTGGAAAGCTTTGCCTTTTTAAACGTGATTCGTTGGTCTCTTCCATTCATCTCGATTAATTTGAGGTATCCGTCCTTGTCGATTCCCATATCAAACCCAATATCCGCAAGATGTGGGAGCTTATTACCCAAATATCGGGCAAGCTGTAAGGCCACCTTCCGAATCGTTTGTTTGGTCTCCGTTACGGGAAACCCACTCGCCTGGAATAAATCCTCGCATCTTCTCACGGTGCCACCCTTCGCTACATTCGTCACCTGACGTCCTTTGGCTGCAATCTTCCCCACAATCCCAGTGACCTGCCACTCCCCTCTCTCTCCCCTTTGAACAGATACTCGCAAGTCATAAGGTTTCCCGTTATAAGTAGCAAGCGGAATCGCTTCCTGAATAATGTAGCCTTTCCCGTTGATAAAATGATGTATAAAGGTTTGCGCGCTCTTGAGCCCCTTCTGAAGGGGTTTCCCTTTCCGGACAAATAAATTCCAGCTGCTGTCATTGCCTCTGCTAAGCTTAATAATCCCAGTACCTACACTTCCGCTAGTCGGTTTAATAAACATAGAAGAGTAGACCTTCATAGCTTGTATCAAGTTGGCTTTTGAGTATTTGACCGTTCTTGGGAGGTAGGATCGGAAGCTGGAGTTAGCTGCAAGGATATTATGAATTCGATGTTTGCTGAATCGGTTCAAGCGATTAAAAACATGACTGGAGGCAGAAAGCCCTTTTAGCTTAGAAATTAGGGATGGTTTCAAAGTTATGGCGCGATTATGAGTTACTTTCGGAAATTTTAACCTTGCTAGCCGATAACGTTTTCCGTCGTACGTCATTCCAAGGGCAGACTTATTACTCATTTGAAGCAAGGACATATAAAAAGGTTGTAACTGAAGCTCTTTGGCTGCTTTGTTGTACAGCTTAATATGCTCATAACCTGTTTTGTTTCTTTGAATTCCTTTGTATATATCGTGATCTAATAATATTCCAACCCTTTGTTCCATCCATTCAACCTTCTTTATATAATTATCAATAACACAATTTATTCTCCACAGTCATTTAGATACACAACAAAAGCCCAGTATCGGATTATATATTTAGGCTGTGTGCAAGAGGCAAGTTCAGAGACCTAATGGCTACTCAGGAATATACTGTACGGAAAACATAGGCTTCCACGAGGTGAGAACATTGCGAATTCTAATCATTGCCCCTGAACAAATACCTGTTCCCCCTCCTACTGGGGGTTCTGTGGAACATTGCATTTTTCAGATTGCTCTAAAAATACCCGCTCAACATTCCGTTACGATTGTAAGCCGATGGCGTCCGAAATACCCCAAAAGAAGCGAAATGGGTCATGTAAAGATTATTCGGGTAGCGGGTAGGAGTAAAAAAGACTATCTCTCGAACGTGCTAAAAGCAGTTAAAGGACTTCATTTTGATGTGATCCAGATCGATAATCGTCCTAGTTTTGTTCACACAGTCAGAGCATCGTTTCCTAATACTCCACTTTCTGTTTTTTTACATTCGACAACGTTTATTTCACCGCCGATAACATCGATAAGAAAGGTTGATAAAGACTTTACCGGCGCAGATCTAATTGTTGGGAATAGCCGAAAGTTGCAAGCCCATTTAATCCAAACATTCCCCCGTCATAGCCATAAGGTGCGTTTTGTCCATCTTGGGGTAGATTTACAAAAATTCCGCCCCCTTAACACATTCCGTAAAAAGCGCGGGAAGCATGACCCCTTTGTTATCCTTTTTGCAGGACGCCTCATTCCAACCAAGGGCATCCCTGTGCTCATCAAAGCTGCTTCAATTGTAAGAAGAACGATTCCATCTGCCAGATTATCGATCGCGGGCGGGGTCGGCAAACGCAGCTATAAAAGGCACCTGAAACATCTAGCGGCATCCTCTTACGTTCCTGTCACATTCAAGGGAAATGTATCCAGAGCCAAAATGCCTTCCTTCTACCGATCAGGCGATTGTTTCGTGTGCCCTTCCCAAGGTCTTGAAGCGTTCGGTCTTGTCAACGTGGAGGCTATGGCATCCGGGATACCTGCTATCGCTTCAAGAGTTGGCGGGATACCAGAGATCATCCGGCATCAACACAACGGGCTGCTAGTAGCCAATTATAGAAGTCCGGCTGCATTTGCCAGTCCAATCATTCGCCTTGCAAGGAATCCAAGTCTGGCTAACAAACTAGCTATTCGAGCTCGACAAGATGTACTAAAGAAATTCAGTTGGAATGCTACGGCCCAAAAATTAATGAACATTTATAGTTCTCTTTAATCAGAAAAAACCGCAGGAGATCACTCCAGCAGTTCTTTGCGGTTGAGTTCAGTTAGCACGTGAGAGGGCATGCGGATGGATTACGATTGCTGTTGTGTTCGGGTTCCTTTGATAATATTTTTATTGGTAGGAACCCAACCACAAAGGCAACCACTTCGTTTCTCCACTCCATCCCCAAGCCCTTTTTGTGCTACTTTCCATCATTGTGTTACGTATTTGGTAAGCAGTATTCCCTAGATCAAACTCTCCCTGATCCCTTGGGGTTCCATGTCTGATTCAATTAGTCGGATGGCTGCTCCTAACGAGCGTAAGTTACCAATAATATTGTCATACCCGCGTTCCAGATGCTCCACACCGGTAATGAATGTGGCCCCTTCCGCTACCAACCCGGCAAGGACGAGACAAGTTCCTGCGCGCACATCAGTAGTATGCACCCAGTTCCCTGTTAGCGGGCGACCGCCTCTAATAAAAGCACTACCCTTCCTCAGCTCGATTTCTGCACCCATGCGACGCAGCTGCGGGATATGGCTGAAGCGGTCAGGATATACCTTTTCCGTAACTATACTTTTCCCTTTGGCCATAAGTAATAACGCAGTCATCGGTTGCTGCAGATCGGTCGCAAAACCAGGATACATCGATGTACGAATTCTGGTCGCTTTGACAGTATCCGCTCCGTAAGCGGTTATGCTGTTCTCCCCTGTTTCAATCCCTAATCCAACTTCTTTGAGCTTTGCAATGCAAGATCTCAAGTGCTCCGGAATCACATTCTCAACGGTTACCTGACCTCCAGTTATTCCAGCTGCCATTAGAAAGGATCCAGCAACCAGACGGTCAGGGATCACCATGTGAGTCCCCCCGTTCAAATACGGTACGCCCTCAATTCGGATACAGCTAGTGCCAGCACCATATATTCTTGCCCCAAGTTGATTAAGCAGCGAGGCCGTATCCACTACTTCCGGGTCCAATGCTGCCTGGTGCAGATTCGTTCGCCCTTTGGCTCGGACGGCTGCCAGCATGGCGTTGATCGTTGCTCCGCAAGTAATCGTATCAAAAAAGATGTCTGTCCCTTTAAGCTCATTCGCCTCCACCGTGTAATAGTCATCTTGGATGTACACTTTGGCACCCAGCGCCTGAAAAGCTTTTATATGTTGATCAATTGGACGGGATTTGAAATCATCCCCTCCCGGGAATCCAATAGACACTCTTCCGAATTTAGCCAACAATGCTCCCGCAAAATAATAGGAAGCTCTATAGGATGAAGCTTTCCCAGGATCAATTACTGCGCTATGTATGAATCGCGGGTCTAATTCAATAGCACCATCACTATTCCTTCGAATCTCAAGCCCGATATCTCGGCCTATTTGACTAATTACTTTTACATCTTCAATATCCGGAATACCCTCAAGTCTAACGATATCATCAGCGAGACATGAAGCGGCCAGAAGAGCAAGAGAGCTGTTTTTCGAACCGGAAATTTGTACAGAACCACGAAGAGCGCTAGTTTGCTCCACTTTTATATAACGCATATAAGGTTAGCCTACTTTCCTTGTTCATTGTATAAATCCGTCTCAAGGACATATCCAATACCGCGTATTGCACTGATCAGGAAAGTGTCCTTCCCGTACTTCTTGCGGATCCGATAAATGAGCGCATTCAGTTCATCCTTGTGAACATCGGGCTGCCCGTTCGCTCCGAAGATCCGATCTGCCCAAACCGTTTGTTTGATCTCCTGAATGGATACCATGCGGTTGGAGTGATCGTGGAGCAGCTTGATAAGCAAATATTCTTTTTCCGACATGACTATTCGATTCCCGTTCACCAAGCACTCACGTTTATCCCAATCTATCGTAATGTAACCTGGCGTCTCTTTTGAATGCTGGGAGATGCTTGCGGGATCGAATTCCAAGGTTTGATCGACGAATAAATGAGAGAAATGAATCACTGTCATCCCTTTGGCGAGCTTGATAATATCAAAGGATTGCAAGGGATAAGGCTGATGCGGTACCGCCAACATCCCATTGATCTCTGTGCCGTGTCGACTTCCCAAATCATATAAGACGGCTTGATTATTCTCTTGGCGAATCTCAAAATGTTTACGTGATATAAATGCGTTCGTAAAAGCAATATCTGGTGAATAATCGGCCGATGTTCTTCCTATCCGTGTTTCTTTCAATGATAGATTCAGGCAAGTTCCTGGTCGAAATGGCTCCCCCCGAACAACATACAGACATGCAAATGGCTCCAGTTTGGTTCCCTCCGTGTAATTGGCATCGGGTCTACTTTCATCATAACCTAATAGCTTTCATTATAATAATAATAAGTCACTGATGGGAGGATCATATTATGGAAATCAGTGAGATTACATTAGAAGCCTCCTGTTAAATTCATCTTACAACAACCGATATGTACGGTCATAAGGATCTTTGTCTACCAATTGACAGGTTCCGTCCGCTACAAGCTCATCCAAGTAGATACAGACAGGTGCATATATATCCGGTTTTCCCGTGCTAAAGCGCTTGTCTGATGTCCCCTGCTCTTTGATAAGCATCTCGCAAATGACCAGTGAACTGCTGACACCAGTCTTCAAATAATGCAATACATGGTTCTTGAATGCCTGAGAAAGCTCCAGCGAATCTACTCTATAGACAACTGAAGAGTGGTTAGTCGGACTAATAGAAGGTGTAACCTCTTCGAACAAATTCAAGACAGCCTGATTCCCTTCAAAGACTACATCACTAGAGTTAGAATCTTTATTCTTGCCGAGTTTAGCCGATGCAGGAGATACTCCATATTGATGTATGCGGATCAACCTTCTCACTCGGTTAATTTGTCGATCCAGTAATGGCAGCTTTAAGTCCAGATGACATTGAGCATCATCCGGAAACTTGAATAGTTCCGGCATATATCCGATTGCATTTTCCACATTCCAGTTATGATTCATTTTGTGAAGAATCTCATTAAGCTCAAAATCAATTGATTGAAACCCATTCAAGATTTGACTCACAACTTTGGCGTCTATACCGGTGTGCAGCTCAAGATGTGTAATTCCGAACTTATGAGTTACTCCTGTAGTTTTGTTCTGAACCGCATGCTGATAACGTAAAGAGCGGCCGCATTCGCATTTCAACTCGTCCGAGACAGCTCCTGCGTCTATATAATTTACATAAATCCAGTCATCTACAAGCCGCTCAATTTCTTCAAAAGTAGCATCATCCGGAATGTTGGATCCTTTCTGACTTGCCATGACACGCGCAAATACAGTTCTTCTTCCCCGTTTCATCGACTCATTCAGGAATAGTTGTTGGTCGGGGTTTAAATTATTCATCCATTGATCGCGTTCCTCAATAGACAGATCGTATATCGAAAGCAATTTCGATCACCTCGATTTGTATATAGTGTCACAACATGGTTCTGCTCCGTCTAATCGATTTTTAACAAACTCCTTATCCAACGGTACCCTTCATCAACAAATTGCTTGCTAGGCCTGCAGTGCGGGGTATGCTCGAACACATAAATAATGTCCTTCATATGGGAAAAGAACTCAATAATAGGTTGGATCTTATATTGAATGCCGTTCTCTTCGTGAGAAGGGTGAACAGGAATCCAAAAATAGTCATTTCCCTCTATGTGCACATTGTGCAGGTGGACCGTTTTAATGTAACGCTCCCATTTCTTCAGATTAGCAAGTGTTTGATCCTGAACAGCCAATAAGTAATCTCCAATATCGATACATAGTTTCAGCTCATATTTCTCCCATACTTCCAGCGGGAACTCATGCAGATATTGAATCCCGAGAGGACTGCGTCCTATTCCTAGCTTAGGCTCACAGATAAACGGGATTCCATATTGCTGTTGAAGATGGCTTAATTTCTGAAGACCCTCTTCTATCAACTCATTGGCATTCTCAACCTTTTCTTTAAAAAACGGAAAGTGAACCAGTATATAGTCGGCCCCTACAGCCGAACATTGCGCTGCTTCTTTTTCCAACTGCGCCCATGCCGTGTCTGGATCATATTTGACTGGGTGGATCAGATCATTTTTACTTCCCCCTCGGAACAAAGGCGCATGCACTCCGAAAGGAATTTGCTGCTGCTTACTTAGCTCCAGAAAAGTATGTAATGCCTCCTCATCCGAGAACTCACCGATTTCAATATAGTCAATGTCTTCCCAGAATAACTCCATCAAATGATCCGAATTGGATAAAATGGTGCTTCCCGAGACACCTAGTTTATGGTCTTTCATACCTAATATGCTCCTTTTCGAAAAACGGCATCTCTTATGTATTCGTGAGAAATTGGCGGTTTCCTACCTATTTACTTTTCAGTAGCGGTATGTTATCTTAATTTCCATACCTATAGAAATAACGAAATAAACAGAGGGAGTGGTAACGATGGTCGAAGATAACATGGAAGTTCGTCAAGCTGTCAAAGTATATAAAGCACTTGGTGAACCGACACGTCTCAAAATCGCCATGCTGCTTACCGAAGAGAGGAATCTATGCTGCTCCGACATCGGAAGCAAGCTGGAATCCGTGGCCGGCTCAACCCTTTCTCATCATCTGAAGCAATTAACGGACTGTGGACTGTTAGACCTCCGAAAGGATGGAACCTATATATACTACAGCGTGAATCGCCAAATAGCGCAGAAATATGCGCCTTATTTGTTGATGTAATTTTTTTTCGGCACTGTTTCTATATTTTTAGAAATATAAATTTATCGTAAATACGAAAGGAGCAACATCATGTCAAACACTTGGAAAATTTATATGCTTGCAGCCGTAAGCTTCCTGGTTGGTACATCGGAGTTTATTATTGCGGGCATATTGGATAAGGTTGCTATAGACATTGGGGTCTCAGTAGCTGCAGCAGGGCAATTAATTACGGTCTTCTCGCTTACTTATGCTTTTGGAACACCGATACTTATGGCCCTAACAGCGCGTGCGGAGCGTCGTAAGCTGCTTCTCTACTCCCTTATTGTATTTGTAATTGGGAATGGAATCGCAGTTTCATTACCAGGTTTTAATTTTCTTGTTGTTTCCAGGATCATCTTAGCTCTGAGCACCGGAGTTTTCGTAGTAACCGCATTGACAGTTGCATCCAAGCTGGCTCCTCCTGACAGACAGGGAAGCGCAATCGCTACGCTAGTAATGGGCTTCAGTACCTCCCTCATTGTAGGAGTGCCTTTAGGCAGAGTTGTCGCTGCGGCTTATGACTGGAAAATGATTTTTGGAGGAATCGGAATTCTGGGACTGTTCGCTATACTGATTATTGCCCTCTCGATTCCAAAAACTGACGGCGAGGAACCCGTGCCTCTCGTCAAGCAATTGGCTCTGCTCAAACAACCGAAGATAGCATTGGCGCTGTCCGTTACCTTCTTCTGGATCGGCGGATATTCCATCGCTTACACATATATTTCCCCATTCCTTCTAGACGTTACAGGTATGAGTGAGAAGGCAGTGAGTGCAGGCTTGTTCGCTTTTGGGATTGCGAGTCTGATCGGTTCGAAGGTCGGCGGATATAGTACGGACCGCTGGGGAGCTCCCAGAACATTAATTAGCGGAATGCTGCTTCACGCAGCTGCGCTGATTGTGTTATCACTAACGGCACAGTCCTCAATTGTTGTGTTCGGATTGTTAATGATATGGGCGTTTGCTGCCTGGTCATCAGGTCCAACCCAACAGTACCACTTAATAACCCTTACACCAGGTGCCTCAGGGATTATGTTAAGCCTGAATAGTTCCGTAATTCAGCTGGCAATGGCAGCAGGTGCCGGGATTGGCGGCGTTGTGGTGGAACAAACCTCACTCTCCTCCATCAGTTGGATCGGTGCGGCAGGAGTTATGATTGCAGCCCTAACCGCCACCTTCTCCTTCCGATTCTCTACCTCACGCGCTCACCGGAAGTTAGAGGAGCTTCATTTAAGAGAATCCAAAGCCTGATCGCTCTGCTAATGCTCCCGTCATGCCAGGCGGAGCAGCAGGTTCAAGCCTGCTGCTCCGCCATAATCGTTATAGTTTCTTATCGATCATTACTTTTATGTTATGGACAAGTTGGATAGACGCTTCAATCTCTACTTTTCGCGTTGATACACTCTCCACGCTGCAACCAACCGGTATCCCTTTTTCTATTCCATAATCTAATAATTCCTCGAATATTTGTTGGCACAGGTTTACAGACTTATCCAGGATATCAACGGAATACTTAAGATCATTTTCAAGCCATCTTGGGATACTTATACCGAGCCATTTCATGAATTCTAAGGTTTTCGGTGAACCGCAAGGCGCCAGATTTATTAGGATAGGCACCATTTCCATTTGTTGATCCAGACAGTAGTAATAATAGTCGGATAAGAAGTTTTTGGCTGCCTCAACATTGAAAGTAGCTTGGGAAATAAAAAATTTACAACCATTGCTTACTTTATTCGCAACACGGATATGCTCATCGTTATTTTTCATGTGTCTTTCAGGTATAACGACGCCGCCTAGTAGCAGGTTCCCATTCAACCTATTACTTAATTGGTAAGCGTCTGATAGTCGCAACTTGACCTCTTGTTTACTAGAGGAGGCTCCAACAAACACCGAGAATCTGTCTTCTTCTGTATCGGACAACATCCAATCACACATTTGATCTTCCGTATGCTTGCCGACACAACGATAAATAATCTTCGGCACTTGAAGTTGACTAAGGTACTTCTTGCTGTATAGGGTTGGATCAATCGTTGAGATGTATGGAAACGGTCTTTCCTCATCAATGCGATCTGCTTCCTCCTGAACATCATAGAGTATTAAGCCATCGATGGGGAGGTCCTTCATTCTGTCAACCTGTTTCTGAGCAATCTCTGCAATCTTGTCTGCGGTATGATTCGTTTTTGGAGGAGTAATGCCATACGTCAAAATACCGGCCTGCTTGTTAACTATTTTCTCCTTTAACATGCTTCACCACCTTATGATGTAAAATATTTAGATTTGATGACGTTAATATGGTGTGTTTCATGACCCGCAATAATAAAAGCTGCTGCCCTCGCTGACAAAGGGTGCCCATTGAACTGTCCACGACGGGTGAAAGCTGGACCCTTGAGATTAGCTAATAATGACAAGGTTGCTTGGCGGACAGCAGAATAATCGTTTAGTACCTCCGCCATAGTAAGTTCATCACAGCAAGCATTCATAACAAAGAGGTCACGGTCGTACCCTGCGAACTCTCTTGCGTCCCCGCGTGCAATTCTCAGTAACCGATAATTCCATAACCGCTCTACATCTGCTACATGCCCTATTATAGATTTAACACTCCACTTCCCTTCCGCATATCGATAGCCAGCTTTTTCTTCCGTTAGTTTCTGCAGGAATTCAAGCGTCTTGCGGTGTTGGTCTTGCAGAATATTGAACAGATTCCCTTCTGGCACTAAGCTGATATATTGTTCTGCTGCTGGTAAATACTCATCTACTCCTGGCCTTGTGTTCATTTATGACCTCCTGATGGTTAAGTTTATCGCACCTCACTGCTATCCTCATTCTTCCTGGCTTTCCTGCTGTTGTTATCACCAATCTCAGCACCAGCTGTCGTTACGTCCGATAATTCAGATAACTCCTATCATAGAGGACTTGTTTACAGAAAAGCTTTTGTCCCGTCACAACTTTTTCTAATCTTGAACACATCGAATAAATGACCTTCGTGATCTATAGCACGGAATTCTAAGTTGTCCGAAGTTACTACGGCTTGCACAAAATGGGGAACTGCCAAAGATTGTGAGGTATGCCATTCTCTTTTGGGCAGCAGCCATTCGGGCATTGCACCAGCCCCGCCTGCTACAATATATACAATTCCGTTATTGAAATCGATCTTCCCAGCAGTAAGCGGGTGACTGCGCTCATACACAATGGTGTGTGAGTTGAATACCACATCCACTCCGTATTGCTCCAGTATTGGACAGAGTTGACGCATAGCTTCGACCTGATAACCCCCTGAGATATAGGGCGGGTAGTGAAAGAATACGATCTTCCATTTGGCTGATGTCGATTGTAGATCCTGAATCAAGAAATCGAATTGAGCATTACCGGGACTCATCTCTCCAGCGCTGTTCGGATAATCGCTTTTTTTCACAAAATCTGTAGCATCCAAGGAAATGAAATGAACATCGCCATAATCGAATGAGTAGTAAGTGTTCGGAATAGGAAAAGCGAACCATTCCTTGTACCAATCGGCGTTATTTTCATGATTTCCTGGACAAACATAAGCGGGAGTAGTAGTTAGAAATTGTTTTCCGGGTCCGAAAAAATATTGTTCCCAGTCTTCATAACGTGTACCGTCATTCACAATATCGCCGACAAATAACGAAATATCCGGTCTGAATCTCTGCATCTGTTTGAATATATTATCATTGATAAGACCATTGGACTGATCAAAACCACTATATCCTCCAGTCTCGCTAGTCACCGTGAAGGAGAACGTCTCTCCCTCTCCGATTGCTGTCTTAAATGGATGCAGGCCAGATTCAACTTCTTCCCTGCGTTCATTCATCGAGAAGATCTTATAGAAATACACCGTACCGGCTTCCAGATTGTTAACTGTAAGTTGATGAATAGTGGATGTTGCTTGACCCGACACGGACTTCAATAAATGAATCGGTGGTAAATAATTACCTTTCATTCCACTGTGAATTCTTTCCGCCTTATATACTTCAACCCTAGAGTTCGCTTCTTCTGAAGTCTCCCACATGAATGTCATGGAATTCACCGTCGGCCATTGCAAATAAGGTCCTTTGATAATGAAGAGCATTGAATTTTCCTCCATCGTTAATCTATTCGCTTTCTATAACAATTAACCTATCTCCAACTCAGCAATAAGCGGCAGATGGTCCGATACAAAGGTTCGGTGCACTTCAGCAGCTGCCACATCAATCTCTGGAGAGCAGAAAATATAATCAATACATTTGACTGGTATTCCTGTCTTATCACTGTCTGCAACCATAAATGTACCGGTATGCACCCCTTTGTTAGCAACCGCATATGTATCCTGCAGACTCCCAAACAGAATATCTAATTCTGCATGTTCAGGCTCCGTATTGAAATCCCCTGTAAGGATACAATCGGCTTCATTTGTCTGTAGGATATCCAGCACTGTGTTCAACTGTACAGAGCGTTCCTCTTTCGAGAGTCCCAAATGCGTATTGAAAAATCTAAGTGTTTTGCCTGCAATTTGCACATGAGCCTCTAACAAACCTCTCCGTTCATTCCAGGCACCTGGTACATTCACTTGCGGCAAGGGATGATTATGATAATAGTCGATTGGATAGCGACTTAAAATTGCGTTACCGTATTGTCTTCTAATATCACTGTTACTATTGACAGGGTCTAATTCCAAATTAGGTCCATAGACCACATACATTCCAAGCTGTTCTGCCAGTACAGCCGGCTGATCCAGCCATCCGCTCCGTTCGCCGAAGTGACGATCAACTTCCTGCAAACCAACCAGATCGGCTTTACTTTCGCGGATCACACTGATCGTCCTGTTCAAATCCTGAATACCGTCAATCCCTAGCCCATGACAAATGTTAAATGAAACAACTTTAAGACGCACCATAATCTCTCCTATCTTCTATTTATTCCTGTTCGGTCACAAGAAGTCTATTCCCGCTGCAATCCAGGAACCAGAATTCCCGCCCAATTCCTCCAATAGTTCGTATGGATTGTTCAGTTATTACCTCAGCTTCTCGAAGCTGCTTGAATAAGGCCTCGGCGTCTTTAACAATCAGTGAAAGTACAGCACAATCATCACCGTCAGTAGAAGTGAAATTCCATGTGTCATTAGACTCAACGAAGAAGATTGGCGCCCCATTCGGTACTTTCATAATCCACTGGTCCCATTCCAGGCCGAGATGCTTTTCATACCATTGCTTTGATTCTTCAATATTTCTTGATGGAACGAACACTACTGAATATCCTTTTATCAACGAACCTCACTCTTCCCTTATAATTAATGTCATTAACTACCTACAATCCGATATTGCTTTTATCTCCTTTGTAACTACCTGAGTCCGGGAACCCTGCACGAGCTAATTCCATGAATTTGTCAGAGAAATCGTATTTCGTTAAGTCTTCTAAGGGGACAAATCTAACATCACTGATTGGTAACGAATCATATTCATTAGTGGGCAGTCGGATCTCACCAGAGACACGTTCCAGCAGAAAAGCAATATGGATTAACCCTGGATTCAATTCCGCCTTCTCAGTGATATACAACAATTTAACAACTTGTGTGGTCAAGCCTGTTTCTTCGAATACTTCTCTTAACACAGTCTCCTCTAAGGATTCGCCCGGCTCCATCTTTCCTCCTGGTAGTGACCATTTCCTAGTGGGGGATACGTCTTGTTTCACGATTAGAAGCTGACCATTTTCAATTAATACCCCTGTTGGTCTAACTCTTGTTAGGTTCTTACTGGTCATTAACTAGGCGCTCCTTTTTGACAAATCATAATTTTTGACCTGTAACAACAATTCGACATTTCCCATACATGCCCTTCTGAGCATCACATAATAAACCACGGTTTGATATTTCTTTTTCAATCTAGACTATTTCGTATATAATTTATGTAAATCGAAACGATCAAACTTATAGGACAGTTACTCTTCTAGGCGGTGATACATATCCTATTCTTGGCGTTCCAAGCAAGAAGATGGAGCAATCAACCGCAAATATGGGGGAACACTCCAACACCCGGTTGGAGCCTCTTCCATTAGCTTGTCACTTCTCCCCTACCCCTTCTAGTTCAACGTAACCGCCGCCTTGAAAAGTCGTTTCATCCTGAGGGATCTTCTCATGGCGCTTCTTCGATTGCTCCAGCAGCTCAGCCGCATCGTCTTGTGGAACGTAGCCAATCAGCTCTTCCAAGTAAGCTATATCATAGTAATTGTCCGTATTGGCAGAAGTTCCGTACAGACAGAGAAATTTCATCGAATCGTCTGCTTCAATACATCGCTCGGCAAGTTGAACCATGTCTCTCTCTGAGATCCAGATGTGAGCAGAACGTTCAGAGCCTGGACGGTCATCGCCAGGGAAATTCCCGATTCGAATGTTAAAGGATGAGATCCCGTGCTTGTCTGCATATAGACGTCCAAGCAGCTCAATATAACATTTGCTCAAGCCATAGAAGCTATCCGGTCTGTAAGGATCCGTCACCTCTACCTCTTCACCTACCCTATAGAAGCCTGTAGCATGATTAGAGCTGGCGAAAATGACCCTCCTGACATCATTTTTTCGAGCCGCTTCATACAGATGATAGGCAGCCGTTACGTTCAAGGGAAGTACTTTTCCCAGAAAATCTTCTTCATCCGGAGCCCAGGCACAATGAATAATAGTATCCGCACCTTTTGAGATTTGTTCAAGCTGTTCAGGGTCTGTAACGTCAAGGGCAACAACACCAGAGCTTTCATCGGGGTGCAAACCGCCTGCAATAATATCATACCGGCCTGACTCCCTCAGTCCCTCTGTAATGCAGTTCCCAACCTTACCCGCCGCACCGGTAATAACAATTGTCTTCTTGTCCATCTAGCATCACCCTTCTAATATTTTTTTAACGAGAAGATACTTTTCTCCATTAGTATTAACCGCCTCAGCTCTTATTCACACATTCTTCTCCCTATACTTTGATAAAGACAAATAAAAATACCGCCCTAAGTGGATTAACTAGGGGCGGTATTTGAACTACAAACTCGTTAAGGTACTATCCAGCTTGAAGCAAAACTAGCATTTCCCATTGGATTTGTTCTGCTTCATATCCTTCGAATCTGAATCCTCGGCCATCTTCTCTCCGAATTGATCAAGTCTGGAAGGGGAAGAGGCGGGTCCGTTATTCTTCGGTTTGTTGTTTCTTCCTGTCATGATTGTCACCTCCCAGTCTTAACATGATCAACCATTCCGGTTTTCATGCGTCCTGGGTATGAATTCTGCATCTTATCTAAACTTGTACATGATGGAATCTTGGACTGGACGGTATCCAATGTCGGAATAAATGTGATTTGAGGTAGGATTGGATAAATCCGTGTATAAGCTGCAAAATTTATAACCATCATCAATTAATAGCTTGCGTTAGTTTGAAACCTAACAATGCATGTAGCGCTGGCACATAGCTCTGGATGGAACAATTGGGCTTAACGGCAATAAATCCAGTCGAGGTTCCGAGCCGTTTTCTTTGTGCAGCAATTACATCAATATGCCCTGGATTGATTTCTGGAATGACCATTGGGATGTCAGGCGTCCAGCGGTGAGCTGAATTATTGGAAATAACAGGCGTCCCCGTCTTGGTATGCCTCTCTGTGAAACCATTCCTTTATTTACTCTTCTCTTCGTCGCATTTGCATATCTTTCAATTATTTTATCAAATAACTACACTTATCAACCTCCACCGCTAGTGGATACGAGTGTTTACTTATCAGTGAGTGCTTCTCCAGTCTCCGCCCATCCCCCAATATCCTTCGACTAGTGGTTTCATTGATGTAGGACAAAAGTCGATGAACTGCTTAGCCGATTCGGATAATGGCCACACTTCCTCCGGCTTGTAGCTTTGCTTGCGAAAGCTCATTCCGCAACTCAATCTCGTTTCCGACCCGTTATGCGGATATACCCCATGGTAGGTTCGTTCCGAAAATACGATCAAATCGCCCTGCTCAGCAATGACCGGCATAGCCCCAGGCACATCATGCATCAAAGTATGGCCACCAGACTTACCGCCCTTTTTGTAAAATGATTTTTTATGTGCAATAAATTCGAAACCATCGGGAGCAGGCCAATCCTCAGTATGGGAATCGGGTATTATGGCCAATCCTCCTCGGACATCATCGATCCCGTTCAAATAAAACCACATAGAGGAGGCACCCGAATTGTTCAATACGGCGTTCGTATCATACGGATGTGCAAGTGCGCCCCAGTCCGTATGCCATCCCATCGGGCCGCATCCCGGTTTTTTATAGATAGCTGCTGAGCGGTTTAATGTAATCAGTTCGTCATCACACAATGCACGGGCAATGCGCATATAAGGCTCATATGTCATTAGAGAAGCATAAACGGGTGAACATTCGATAAAATGATTATGCGTGAACGTTACGACACCCGATGACTGCACAATAGGTTCTAGAACACGGCGGACTTCCGCTTTCAGCATCTCAACCATACCCATAGGTAGCATCCCTTTTACAATCGCAAATCCGTGCTGCTTGTTGCATCTTACAATGGCTTCCACTTCGTCCGGGCTGAATTCAAAACGGTATTTTGGTATCGAACTGGTTGTCAAGGACAGACCCTCATTTCTTTTTGAGATAACCTAATCATAAATTTTAACCTTAGCCCAAACAATAACAATACCGACCGATTTATTCCTAAAAACGGCTAATTATTAAGGCTGGAATCCGCAATTTGTAATTAGGGCTGCTCCAGTAAAATGGAACACAAAAGCCACCAGTCGAATAACAAGCAACGAACTGGTGGCTTTACGCTTGAGGTCTTAAGGCTGGTTTGTTCCAAAAGAGCTTAACCGATTTTTGTACGACAGGGGTGTCTCATTAACTAATTTATTAAACTCAAAGTAAAAAGCAGAAGGGCTTTGAAACCCGCAATGCTCATATATTTCCTTGATTGACAGCTCCGTTTGGACGAGTAGTCGCTTCGCTGCTTGAACTCGGTGATGAATCAAGTACTTTTTGAACCCTTCTCCCATTACTTCAACAAACAGATGGCGTGCGCGTGATGAGCTAAGTGACATCGCTTTGGCGACATCATCAAGCTTTATATTTTCGTGATAGTGGGATTGAATATAGGAAAGACCTGTACGGAGAGTTGTGTATTTGTTATAACAATCGTGCCAAACACTTCCCGTTTCGGCATGGTAATGGCGCAGTAATAACGAACAAATGTAAGTCAGCAAGCTTTTAATTAGAGGGGCGTAAGCCGGGCGTTTTTCTAGAAGTTCCTCCCGAATTTGCAAAATGTACTTCCCAATTTCCTGTGCGACCGGAAGATGAGCCGGTATTTTATGTGTAAACCGGTCGCGATCGAAAATAAACGGGCGGAGTAAATTGAAATCCAACTGCTCTATTGTCGAAGCATTGAAAAATAAAAACAAATTCGAGCAAGTATGACCTCTATACGATTTTGAAGTGTGACGCTCGACATGGTTTACGATAATCAGATCGCCGGCGCTTATGTCGTATTGTCGGTCTTTGAAATAAAAAACTCCCTTTCCCGAAAGACAGCAGCATATTTCCAATTCATCATGCCAATGTGGTGTTTCTGGTATAGTCGACAATGTCCATGGAACAAGAGTAATTCCCGTCTCCATGCATGGTGAATGCACATTTTTATTTTGTATAGCTTCGACAGACTGAATAATATCCACTGTCACGGCCTCCCTCATAAAGACAATTTTCAATCATTTTTTCGAGCATGCCTTTTGGAAAACCCGCTTAAGACTTTGCTTTGATATATAATAACTTGTTTCATTATCAGCTTCCCTTTCCCCTTTCAATTGGTAATTGATTAATAGATTTGAATCTCTTCTCATTCTCAAACCAGGATACAATTCCAATTATCAAACTACACGTCAAAAGAGAGGTTATTACTACCAATAATTCAAAACTGGATAGCTCAAATATAATCTTTAAAAGATTTATATCATTTACAACAAATTGGCTGGATCCAGTTATTAAGACCACTAGTATTGATATGAAGGGACCTCACTTCATTCACTTAACAAGAAATTCCCTTGCTCGAGTCAGTGCTGAAATGATTTCATCCAGCTCACTTAAGTTCTCAACAAACAAAGATACGTACTTCGGCCGATATCCAGTGCTCGAAACTTCAATCTGTACGTGATGTCTAACATCATCTGCACTAACGTGCAGTTGCTCACTGTTAAGAATATCAATTATGGCCATATGATTCTCTCTCCTCTACCCCGTTAAAAAGATTTTCCCCGTATTCCTTCTAGATGTTTCAGCAATACGAACAGCCTCCAGCACATCTGTAAGAGCATACTGAGAATCTGGCTTCAGGATACCCAATCTCTTGCCCATGACTAAAACCTTCAAGGTATCAAAGGTTTCTTGCCACGTTTGTACGGATACATGTTGATTCCAATGCCGCAAATGAAACTGCTTAACAATCACTTTCGAATTCGATGCTAGCTCAGCCCAATGTAAGGGTAGTCCCGATAAAAGACCTATTGATAATAAGACAGCATCAGGTCTCATACAAAAGGCTAATTCTGAACCTGAAGTCCCACCTACTGAATCAATAGCAGCGCTTGCTCCGAGTCCGTTTGTAAATTCCATAACCATTTCACGTAAAGGGGTGTCTGTTGAATCGATAACCTTTGAAGCACCAAGTTGAAGCAACTCTTCCGTATATGTGTTATTTCTTATAACGGCAATTAGCTTAAACCCAATTATTCGAGCCAGTTGACAGTAAATGCGCCCGATCGAGGAGCCGCAAGCATTAACCAATAGCACATCTTCAGAGCTCAGATTTAGCACTTGAGTGCATGTAAGCCAGGCCGTGATCGGATTAATATATAATTGAGCCGCTATATAATCATCCATACCTTCTGGGATTGGAACTGCCCAATCAGCCGATGTTCGCACATATTGTTGCCAAGTCCCCTCACCTCGTAAGGGCAGAACACGTCTCCCCAGAAGCTCATAAGACACAGAGGGACCAATCTCTTCAACAATACCGATCCCCTCATAACCAGGAACAGAAGGTAACGAAATTCGATGTGAATATCCCCCTCTTATTGGTATTAGATCAGATGGGTTTATAGGACGACTGATCATTCGAACAAGAACTTCCCCAGTCTTAGGGCGTTGAATTGTTATGTTGTCTACTTTTAATACGGTTTGCGGACTGCCGAATTCATCGAATCTCACATACTTGGCTTCCAAGTCAGCGTATCTCCTTTGAAGTTAATGCCTTTTTCACTTTATATGTGATCATGACACATCATTAATGTGTTGCCGTCCGGATCTTTAAAAAGAAACCACGAAACTTGCGGACCTCTATTAATCTCTTGCGATATTTCAAACCCGAGCTCCTGGACATAATCTCTGGTTTGATCAATATTGGTTGTCGCAAGTTTCAGAGAAACGGGCAGCCATTCGGGTATGGGTCTGCCTTCCATCTCATGTGAATCTAATATGACCCCGTTCGGCATAAAGTACAAATGGCCAAACAGGATCTCCTCTTCCTTAATAGGCAAGCCAAAAAGTTGACTGTACATTGTGATAGCTTGTTTGAGATCCCTTACATAAATAAAATAGCTGATTGAGTTGGTATTCACTAATGATTTGGGTGCGTGTCCCTGCATGCTTTCAGCCCCTTAATTGGAATATAATGGTCTGATAATACCAAACTTATGTTCTAAAGTCATTTTGGATTACTCCATTGAGCATGTTGTCCTAGACTTTGATTGTAATAAGAGGCCATTGTTCCTTCCACTTCTTCTTAACCACTCTCTCCAAGTAACGCTCCCTATCTGTAAACAAAGGACTCTGTCTAACGATCATATCGAACAAATCCTTTAGTCCATAAGGCGAACATAGCTCCATTCGATCTTCTTCATCCAAGCTGACACCTAATGCAGTTACCGTCTCAGGCCATCTGCGCAAAGCATCTTCTGTTGACAAATAAGGGGCTTCACCATTTCTAATATGCATCCTAGCTTGGTTTTTTACCGACCACTTGTCATTGCCCGTCTGCTCGATTAGAGCTTTTTCCAATATGCGGTCCCGGGCTTCCGATAGATCCAGTGGATCATAAAAAACAACATCAATATCGTTATGCTTAGCGCGGTCTTGGAATCCATGCAATCGATCCCATACATAATTCCGAATGTACCCCGCTGAAATGTAACATTGCGGCAAGCCTAGCTCTCTTACCATCCTCAAATCGTTCATCAACTGACCATGCTCATACAAGTATTGTCTCAGTCGCTCCTCCAAATGGAATGTCCTCCCTTTCTAAACTTTTTATAGCTCATCTGTCAGAAACAAATCAGTCACTTCATACCCAGAGGCTGTTGTGCAAAAATAACATTGTTATCATATTGATTATTACATGTGTATTGAGGCTGTCTATAACTAAGTTGCAATTCCCTAATCGTCGATTTGGCTTTCTCCAAGTCCATTCCAACCAGGCTCGGTACTTCCACTTCTGCAAGAGGCAACGATTGTTTTATATTCGGCATGAAGTACACGACTGCTGTGCTAAAGGTAACAATTGTGAGGAAAAACAGACAAAGTTTCAGTCTATTCATTTTGTCGTTATTCACCTGTCTGTTCATGCAGAGCATGCAAATGGGCACGAAGCTTTAAGACAGATTCTTTCAGCGCTTCACTCGTTTTGACTTCGATCACAACGGACAGGTCTTTCTGATAGGCGAAATGTATCCTCTCATTGATCGGCACATCACCCGTAAATAGAGTCTTATGATCGGATTTACCCATGCAATCATGAAGATGCATATGCTTGATACGATCCTTGTAATGCATCAATATAGGTTGTTCGCGATAATCCGATTTTGCATCATGACCAACATCCCAAGTCAAGCTGAATTGCTCAAAAGCCTGTAATCTATTTAGTGCTGATGTTATGAATGGAACATGGAAATTGCATGTGTTCTCAATGCACAAGTTAACACCAAATGATTCAGCAGCAGCATACAGTCTAGTATAAGATTGATGTAAGAGATTCAGAAAATCTGCTTCATATCGTTCGTTAATCCATACTTTTTGATCAGGTAACGTGAAGTAGATCCCCGGATTCAGATGCATATTCATCGTTCTTATTCCCGCTAAACCAGCCCATTCTATCGCTTCCACACATCGATGTATATGCCCATGTCTAATAGATGGTTGAAAAGAGGTAAGATCCAATTCCTCGGGTAGATGAATGGTGAATTGTATCCCGTATTCTCGTTGAATCTTTGTTAATTCGTTGTAGTCCAATCTCTCCGGTGTAAAAATGGGCAGGTTCATATTCAACTCAATAAAATCTAACTGAAGCTCACAGCACAATCGAACATTTTGTTCTATTGTTGGGAACTCAATAAGGGAAGGCATTCCTAAGCGCATCTTCTACCACACCCTTCTGGCGCTTTCGATGAAAGACCGTGGTGTTCAGGTAAATCGTCTCTCAATTGCAGGCTCAATATCATGTCCTCCTGTTGTACACTACTCTGGTCTCCATATCCCGCCTGGGCAAGGAGTGAAGCCGGAATCCTGATAAAAAAGACTGTGTTTTTCCTGATAAGTGACAGTAACCATCGCGATCTTCCGATTCTTTGCTTCTTGAAGCAATGCCTGAACCAAAGCTTTACCGATTCCTTGCTTCTGATAGGCTGGATGAACCATGATGTCTTCCATATAGCCATGCTCAATTCCTGGACCCGCAATATAACCAAAGGCGATCAGAGTATTATGATCATTTCTCAAGCCTGCCCAGAACAAGCAAAGGTTGAATAAAGCTGGATAGTCTTCCTCTCTCCGATCCCAACCGACTGCCTGCCGGAGTTCTGGAACTTCATGATTCTCCAGCTTAAGATTGATTTCCATTTGTTGTACAAGCTCCATCGATTACTCCCTATCCTCTTTGCCAGTTTGAAAATGTTTTCTATAGGCTTTTTCAGCTAAATCCAATACCTCTGTTCGCAGGCCTGCTCCTTCTAATCTCGTGATCATCTGCTTGGCTGTTTCAAAGTTCATTACTACGGTACCAGTAGTTTCGAAGCCATCAGGCTGATCTACATACTTATGAACCTTTGCCATAACAAAAACCGTGTACGTATCCGTATTCGTCCAGTGCCAGGAAGCGATTGGAATTCTATTCGGTTCTAGTATCAGCCCCGCCTCTTCGACGGTTTCCCGATTAAGCGCAGTATCAAGATCCTCGCCATCCTCCAGCCTGCCTCCGACAGTAGTTAATCCCTGCTCATTCCGATCCCAGACCATAATGATCGAACCGTCATCCGTTATTGGAATACTGTGAACCCCTGCTATTCTTTTGTCTTCAGGGAATCTTTCAATTGGTTTTAACATGGGCTCACCTCTCAGATTCATTAATCGTAAACGATCCCGCTATTGATTCTCTTATATTGATCGATAATTTGGGTATGCGTTTCTGCAATCGTGATCTTCTCAAGCTCTGCTGTATCGAAGAACTTCAGTTCGAGTGACTCGTCGCTGCACACCAAATCTATAAAAGGCTCCACTTCAACTCGATAGGCGATCGTAATGGTTCGGTTCACATTCCCATCTGGATATTCAATGATTCTGGATGGGTCAGAGAAAGTTCCGAATAGTTCATAAGTTGAAATCTTAAGTCCTGTTTCTTCAGCTACTTCTCGGTAAAGTCCATCAAGGAATGATTCATCATCATGGATAGATCCACCTATTATTGCCCATCTTTTGCTGTCCGTTCTTTTTTCAAGCAGGATCTTATCAGCCATCGCTATAATGGCCACAACACCAATATTAGCAGGTCGATTCGGTGTTGGAGCATGGCTATTCTTATAGTGAAATTTGGTTTCTGCCACGAATAATCTCCTTCTAATGGAAATAACCAATTCTAACCTCCAAGTGGAACCGATGACTTTACGGGGGTATAAATCTCCATTTCACTATCACTTGCTACTGGATTAAATCGCTCATCATATAACTCAACTACCCAATCCGATACCTGTTTGTAGCCTTGACTGGATATCCAGGATTCAAGAACCATATAGGAATTGCCAATGTTCGAAACAGGACCTACATGGGTTATCTTCGCAAACTCCCTGTCAGGAATCATTACCAATTCCATGCCTTCGGGAATGAAAGTGGCATGATCCACAATTACCCCAACGTAGAATGTTTGCAGAGATTCCCTCTGAGGAGCAGTATCTCCGGTTGCATATAGGGCAGCGGTTACACTTGTGGCTTTATGAATTTCACTCATTCTACTTCTGAAAGATTCAAAAGCTTGAGGGATTACAATCGGATAATCTTTGAATAAGCAGGTATGCTTGACAGCAACCGCTTTAAATCCTTTTTTAATGATTTGGCTGCTCATACTACATCTCCTTTTTTATTATATTGGTTCCTTTATAACCATTATCTTCCTCAAATACTAATTCGATTTCATATTCAATTTCCCTTTATAAATTTCAGGATCTTCTTGCCTTATCATCTGGGGAAACACACGAAAACAGACTGTCTGTGTATAAATCATCGACTTCTACTTTACTTCGATAAAGGAATTCTCTAGAAAGGACCGGGATGAAAAAGAAGACAGCCCCCATAACGAGTAGCTGTCTAGTGTCTAATCCCTAATTTCGGTGAGTCAATCCCCGGTCTACACTCGCCCAAAGTAATTCATAAACCACTCTTTGGCTGCTTCGAGCTCTTCCTGAGTCAATTGATGACCGCCGTCTGTCCATACATCCGCCACAGTGGCACCCGCATTACGCAAATGGTTCACCAGCTCCATGGTCTGGGTCGGGCTGATCAAGGCATCACGCTTTCCGGCTCCAATAAAGACGGGGACATGGTCAAGAACCGGTAATTGGACTCCGTGTCTAGGTACCATGGCGTGGAACAATATAGCACCCTTGAGCGATTTCTCGTGATGATACAACAGACTGGCCGCTATATTGGCACCGTTCGAATAACCAATTGCTACAACATGATCTCGATCAAATCCATATTGGACGGAGCACTCGGTAATGAAATTGTTCAATTCCTCTGTGCGTTCGATCAGATCTTCCTCATCGAATACTCCTTCTGCAAGTCGGCGGAAGAAACGGGGCATTCCGTTCTCCAAGACATTCCCTTTTACACCAAGAATAGAGGCATCCGGTGCGATAACTTCAGCTAACGGCACCAGATCCTGCTCATCCCCTCCGGTTCCATGAAGAAGCAGGAGTGTTGGTAGTTCTTTTCTTAATCCCTCCAAGTAAATGTGCTTCAAAGCTAACACCTCCTTATTATTGATGATATAAGCTTATATCGATGTTTTGAGCGGTTTTAATTTCGCCTCAATGTTAGCTCTTTGATTCTCGAAGTACGGCGGTAATGCCAATCGTTCACCCAGATGCTCAAAATCTTCATCCCCTTCGAAGCCAGGGCCGTCTGTTGCTAACTCGAACAGGATCCCGTTCGGCTCACGGAAGTATAGGGAACGGAAGTAATAACGCTCAACGAAGCCTGAATTGGGCAGCCCCGAACGCGAAATCCACTCCACCCATTTATTCAGTTCCTCTTCATTCTCGACTCGATAAGCGACATGATGGACACTTCCTCTACCCGGTCTCTCTCTTGGTAGATCGGCACGTTCTTCCAGATGCACTTCTGCACCTGTCCCGCCTTCCCCTGTCTCAAAGACGCGAATTGCATTCGTTTCCTTGCCGTTAGCTCGAGAATAACCGCTTTTCTCCCGATAACCCATCACTTCCGTTAACACACGAGCAGTAAGATCAGGACTAGTAACCGTGAGTGTAACAGGTCCAAGTCCGACAATAGCATGCTCTTGGAGGACGGGACTTTTGTCCCAAGGCTTCCCACCAGCAACACCAACATTATGCTCATCAGAAACGAGAAGCAGACGCTGACCTTCAAAATCACGGAAGGCTAGTACTGCTCGTCCTGCAGCTTCCGATATTTCATCATGATCAATTCCATGCTCCTGCAGCCGCTTTTGCCAGTATTGGAGGGCAGCATCATTCGGAACACGCAATGAGGTTGTGGAAATACTGTTCGTCCCGTATTGGGTAGCACCCGCATGTGGAATTTCGAAGAAAGTTAAATCCGTGCCCGGATTCCCTCGCTCATCAGCGTAAAACAAGTGATAAACAGAAGTATCATCCTGATTAACGGATTTCTTTACGAGGCGAAGGCCAAGTGTCTGGGTGTAAAATTCGTAATTTTTCTTAGCATTTGCGGTAATGGCAGATACATGATGTTGGCCTTTGAGCGGTTTCAGTTCCATACCAGATATCACTCCTTAATTACTCATTAGTATTGTAAACGTATTATTTACCCGAGAATCACTTTATATCTCAATATCAACTACTATGCTATCCACTCTGCCGACCTCACGAATGAAGGCAGCGACCGCTTGGTGTTTCGGATTAGGACCATAGGCTTCCAGAGAAGCTCGATCTTCGAACCGAACAGACAGGACAATCTGATACCCTTGGTTTTTCGTGGAAAAGTTAATGCCTGCTTGTAAATCAACGATACCAGTCAGATGCTCACGTAATGCCTTGAACATGGTCACTACTTCTGCAAGCTGTTCTTGCGTGGTCGAATCTGCGAATTTAACGAGAACAATATGATCAATCATGATAGGGTCCCTCACTTCAGCTATGTATTTAGCTCCAATATACCATCTAATAAGCAGGAATCCAATTTCGTGCGATTATCCGAGGCGGAGCTTGATGCATTACCCTTCCACACGCCACCTCACCAACATCGTTATTAGCCCCGATGCAAAAATAAAGACTGCTCAGCTTATGCTGGCAGTCCATTTCTAAACAAGGAATTCCATTTAATCTACGTAAACTCGAACGTCGTCAATATGCATCATACCGGTAGCCGTTGTGCCGAAGAAGTATTTTAGCTTGGATACCGAGCTTACCGCTTTTCTGAAATTATATTGATTCCCCTTCATAATCCCATTTATATATACGTCATATTTATCGGTCGTCGTATTAAGAACAAGCTTGATATCATACCATACGCCCGCACTATAAGGTTGCAGGCTCGCAGCAGTAGCACCATTGTAGGCCTTTATATTCCCGTCTGAGGAGAAGACGACAACTCCAGCATCATTCGTACCTGTATCGAAGACATAGGGTCCGCCTAGGCTCACATTATTCTGACCCGGCATTAGCTTGTATTCGACTACCACAGTACCGGACAGGGCAGCAAAGGTTTGAGTTGCTTCAGCTGTAAGCGTACTGCTCGTATCCTCGATCCGTAGACTGCGGTCTGCACTAGTAGGCGTATTCACCTTGTCCACCGACCCTCCTGCCGTTACAGTGCTCCATCCTGAAGACAATGTTGATCCGGGCTCATTAAAAGTATCATAAACCATATAATCTGGAGAAACGGTTATGGTCTTGTCATGTTGAACGGTTTGCAGCGATTCCGCTTCCGTACTCAGGTATATGTCTCCCGACACCAAGCTTATCGTACCCTCATCAACCCGATCAACATTTTTCACTGTGAAGAAGAGATTTAATAAACTCACATCTGATGTGAGAGCCCCCGTATCCGCAAATGTAAGTTTCAAATAATCCTGTCCCACGGCCGTTACCGTATAAGTGAGTCCGGTCACACTCCCTAGCTCCGCTCGGTCAAAATCAAATTTTGAAGAGTCGAAACGGATCAACGCTCTCTCAGGATATACCGACCTACCAGCGGGCTTCAGCATCAAAGAGGTCTGAAAGGTCTCCTCGGAGAAGGCGTAAACTGGTGCATCTAACGTTAAGTTAGCCTCCTGGGCGATGTTCGGATGAACAAAAGCGTGTTTGGCATGCACGACTCTTACATTATCGACTCTCATAGTCCCTGTCGCTGCGCCAGAGAAGAAATATTTCAGCTTATTGATGCGGACTACTTTTTTGCGGAAATCGTACTGATTCGCCTTCAGCTCCCCATCGATATATACATCATATTTGTCCGTATCCGTGTTCAATACAAGCTCCATATGATACCACGTATTCACTTGATACGCGCCTAAACTCAGTGCTGTATTACCGTTGTACGCCTTCATATTACCATCAGAGGAAAAGACGATTACACCTGTGTCATTCGTCCCCCCGTCATAGATGTATGGCGCTCCAAAGCTCACATTATTTTGCCCGGCCATAACCCAGTAATCAACAATTATCGTACCGGACAATGACGCAAAATCTCTTACCGCCTCTGTTACAAGAGTTGAGCTTGTATCTTGCAGCTTAAGACTATGATTCGTACTATTCGGTGTGTTATCAGGCGCAACCGTTCCACCGGAAGTTTGGGCTGTCCAGCCAACTGGGAGACTCGAGCCCGAAGCATTAAAATGATCATTCACCGAGTATTGCGGCATTTGTATGTCACTGGCAGTATCCATATTGCTGATATCTGTGCTGGATGGTACTGCTTCCATCTGGTCGACTAACCCGATCGAGATATCATCGAGGTAAGCTTCACTTACCCCTGATGAGCTAAGTGAAGCTGTAATGGCTCCAATCCCATCGACTGCTTGCACTAAAGAAAGTCGGCGAGCCTTTCTAACTTCATCGATATACAAATCATACTTATCTACACTTGTGTCGATAATCATCTTCACTTTGTACCATTGTTTTGGAACAAAGGGCTGCAAATAAGCAGATCCTTCTCCGTCCGAGACTGATATTCTGGATGCGGTATCGAATCTTAGCGAAACAGCAGCAGGAGAAGCCGCATCCTCTGCAAGCAAGATGGTATAAGGTGCAGTAGATTGATCTGCTCTTATCCGGAATTCCGCTGCAACAATTCCGGACCGCGATGGATGATCCTTGATCACCTTCACAGAGCCGCCACCACTGGACACAGACAGCTTCAAGTCACGATCATTCAAAGCACCTGGAAGCTCAGCCGCGACTGCTTGACCGCCGGAAGCGAATAATGTCCAGCCGCTAGGGGTAATACCTAATCCAGTGCTATCAAAGGATTCCTCTACAGCCAAGTTGTCTATCCCTTCATACTCAGGAGCATCCGGTGTAATTGGGGTTAGTCCGCTGAAAGTTCCCGTCAATACAAGCTGCGGGTTAAGCAATGAGTGCTCGCGGCTATTGATTGCGATATTCACATTCTCATAGTTAGCCCCATTCAGAATGAATGTAGCTGCATCATCCCCCGAAGCTTGCGCAGCAACGAATTCCGTTACATCGAATTCATAATACTTTTCCATTCCATTGATCTGCACAGTATCCAGTGTCTCTGTAGCATTGGATGGCTCATTGCTCCGGTTAATGCCCGATTCCGTCCATCCATCAGTGCCGCCTATAACTGCAAGTGTAGCCTCAGCCCCTGATAAAGTGAATGCAGCCAATCTCAAGATGGCTTTATTAACAGTAGTGACTCCGTTTAAACCGAACTTCAGGAATCCAGTCCGGCGATCAGTAGCGTCCACTGCATCAATAACGGAAACAGAAGTGGAACTGCCGTAATTCGTTGTAGCCTGAGCCCCCCCATGCGTTGATGCATCCGCTGCAGGGTTAAGCACTACAACGGATTGGAGAGTCGAATTTGTCTTGTGGAGCACGATTTTCTTAGTCATCCCTCCGCTTCCTGCAGTTTGGACGGCGAGCTTAACGGTCGGAGATATACTTAATACCTTGATAGCAGGATCCGCCGATAATACGCTCGCTGCACTCTTATCCACTTCTACTTCAATAATCCCTTGGTTCTCCTGAGTCGGATCTGCAACCGCGATCTCCAACTCATCGGCCGTTTCCTGCACGGCAATAGAAGCCTTTTTATTAGAGGTTATAATATCGACTTTTCGTGTAACATCTTCCCAAAAATTAGCTGCAACTATATTTAACGTATTTTCTTTAACGGCATGAACTTGCTCAGATTGTTCAAGAATTGTAATTTGTGGACTTGATTCGTAACTCGCCACTTGTGTCGAAGTTTTTCCAGGAAGCATTACATAAGAATATTGACCATTCACGGGATTCGTACCATGATCAAACCATAGATTCATATAACGATTCGTGTATGAGGTAGAATCAATTTCAATATCCGAGATATCGGTCCAAGATCCGGATCGTGATTCCCGAATACCCTTAACGGTTGCGCCTGCTGGGAATACATAACCGACATCTGCGCCAGATTCATTGCCTTCCAGATGAATCCATTCAACTGCATTCATTGTTTCACTCCAGCCTAGTGTTGAGGACTTGCTGCTTCCATTTACCTTAAGTTCATTATCACCAGCAGCATTCAACTTCCGATTGTCAATAATAGTCTCAATCGTCCTGTTGTCGGTACTGTCGATATCAGATCCTATAGCAACAATCTCATCGTCAAAGGCGAACCAGGATTTCTTAGCAGTTAATGTATTCGCATAGGCAGTCAGCTCCATTCCGGATGCTCCATATTGCCCGTCAATCTCTACACCGCCGGTCCAACTGCTCCTTCCGAGCTTACTGTCGTCTCCATCCGGACGTGTATGACCTGCATCTACCGTTGTGCCGGAAAGTCTTTTCATATTAACCGTAGCCCAGTAATTATCGTTGTATTGACCTAGGTCATTATCATACAGATAGGTCATGCCGGATGAAGTATACCAAGCCTTCTTGTTCTCTACATTATTATTAGCGACACTTCCGATTGCTTCAAAATCATAGATTCTCTTAGAGAACATACTGATTCCGAATGCATAATCCGGTCTTTGCTGTACAGCCCTATCCATTCCGGAATACTGTCGATAGACAGACTGTTCGAGAGGGTTAACATTCGTATCTTGTAAGATTGCTTTAGATTTGATGATGTACCACAATGATGATTTTTCCAAGTAGTTCTCATAGGTATCTCCTTGTACGGATGCTTTGATCGCACTTTTGAGATAGTCCGCCTGCTCCATTCCCGAAGTCTCCGTTAATAAAAGTAAGGACGAAATAGCAACTCTACCTTGAGCATGATCGCTTGAGCTATTTCTCGCAATCGTCCTGCCTTTGACCATGTCCATCATTCGACCTTTATGAATAAGTGGAGTATAACCGTCTCTTGCCCAGCTATATACGTTCACCGCTCTTGGATCGGTAATCTCCCAGGCGGAGCCGTCAAGCAAATATTGCAACACAATAAAAGTCTGGAAATGCCCTAATCCGTAAGCGCCATTGTAGGGATGTCGATCATGCGAGATGAAGGATCCGTCCTGATACCAACCGTTCAATGTATCTACGTAGGGATAGATAGCGGCTTCAAAGTCCCCTAATCGATCCCTTACCAGGGTCAGACGGCTTCCATCTTTCACAATAATCCCACGCAGAGCAATGGGAAGGGACTCCCACAATCGATTAGCGCCATAAGAGATCGTTGAACTGTCCGCATAGTTAGTCGGATCATTGGCAAACTCATGAACAGCATTCATATAGTTGGTTATTTGTGTAGAAGTCAGCTCGTTGTACAGGAGCACGACAATATTGGTCAACGTAGTCGGTACGGATATTTCCCACAGATGATAGCTGGTCTGCCGAGTCATGGACTCATTATATTGATTGTCATACATCCAATCCAAGGCCTCCACCAGGACTAGCAGCAAGTCACTGTCGCCTTCCAGTGTCGACCCTTTAGTATGATAAGCCAGAGCCATACTGTATAACCGATTATAATTCTCATAAATATAACGGGACTCAATGTGAGTTGTATTGTTGACATCTGACCACAGATAAGTCCTTCCAGGGGCTGTATTCAGATTATCCCAATTGGTTTGCGCTACACTGGTAATACTATCGATTCTAAATTGAATATCAGTGTCTGTTACTGGGGTCGAATACAGATTAGCGGCTGTCAAATAGTTATACCACTTGATACGCAATTCATCATATTGATCTAACGTGGCATGCGTTTTGTCAACCGGTGATATGATGCCGCTTACCATGAGCAAACATACAATTAACAGACAACTTAAGATTTTATGTAATAAAGTTCGCATAATTTTACTAACCTCCTCCATGTTTTTCAATATTGATGCAGACAAACTCCCTAGAAACTTAATTACTCTCCTTTCATTATCTTAATTGTATATATATTGTTCATATAAATTATATTTGAGTTCTGGAAGCGTTGTCAATAACAAAACAAAAAGGAACCTCGAATTATATTCAAGGCTCCCTGTAACGATTCAATATGTATTACTTTTGCCAACATACAACCAACACTTCAATATGTATTCAAACTCTAACCTGATTCTAATTATCTCATAAGTTGCTCTTTAGTCAGCTCATTCTGCTCGATCATAAGCTTCTTAAGCTCCTCTAATTGTCTGTTCAATATATCAATTTCTTGATTTTTCTGATTTCGCAAGGCAGTGATCTCAGATGTAAACCGGTTCATGATGGAATGATCAATGGCCGCCTTAACCACCACATATAAGAAAAGATAACCGATTATTACGAAAAACAGATAAAGCAACACTCCCATAAAGCCACGTCCCCTTCTCATATTTGAACAATGTGATAGTTACAGCCTATTAAATTATATCACTTTATCTGCTTTTTTTTCCATATCCGATATAGTATTAAGGTCACCACAAGGAATCCGCCGTAGACTCCTACGGAAATCACAATATTTCTAGGCTCGGTAAGGAGATTATCCCCGATCATAGCCACTAGCAGCATCGCAGGTATTTTGCCCGCTGCAGAAGCGATTGCATAAGACAGAAAGGAAACTCGACTTAGCGCCGCATAAATATTGATAACAATCGAAGGGATGATTAGAGCTAATCTAGCGAACAGGATGGTCAGGAAAGCATTACGCTCGAACATCACATTGATTCGCCCGATCCGATCATATTTCTGTAATATCTTGATACCCCATTCTTGATACCCGTAACGAACAATAAGGAACATGAGGATAGATGCTGCAAACGAACCGAACCAGGTTAGAAATCCTCCCCATACTGGGCCAAATGCTGCTCCAAGCACACCGCCAACAACGGGATAAGGTATGATGGGGAATAAAGCCAGAATCGTTGCCAGAAGTGCTACAATAACCCCATTTGTTGTTTGATGAAACCAGGCTAATATTAACTCCCCATATAAGTAGATGACAACAGCTATTCCTATGTATGAAAAGGCAATTGCAAGTTTCCTGAACATTCATTCTCTCCAATCTAGCTTTATATACCTTGCCCTGCTAATCTCATTGTACATGATCTCATTCGTTGTCGTAAAACAAAAAAAGCCACGGAAAACGGCTCCATGGCTTGAGTTTTGAACATTATTTCTTTACAGTTGAGTACCAGTCGTTTACTTCTTTGAAGCTGGCATCCCCGCCGGATGTTTTGAATTTCTGTTGGAAGGCTTCTAGTCCTGCTATCTGTTCAGCCCCAAACACTAGCTTAATCGTATAATCCCCCACCATCGTATTTAACTGTTGGAAGTTCTTCGAGAATTCAGGTAAATAAGGTGCGAAGCCTAACGGGTCCGCAATTCTAGTGTTCTCCGGCTCCGTCCTGTTCATGAAGTTCCATGCATCAAACAAACGCATATCTTTACGGACCCTTGCCTGCCAGTAAGTCGGATAGTTCTTGTCGTCGGAGCCCATCAAGTAGTTGTTCGCAGCATTCCGCTCATCTGTGAAAACAGGTTGAATTGGAGTATAAGTGCCGTCCTTGAACGTATAATGCTTGTTCTCTTCCCCGATCGCCATCGTTTTGAAGGTCTCTTTCTCAAGCTTCGCATTGATCCACTTGATTGCATCCTCCGGATGCTTCGATGCCTTAGGGATATAAGTAAGCCGATCGAACCCTCGTGTAGCTGAGAGACCTGCTTTTCCATCCTTACCTTTGAGCGCCGGGATATAGACCGCCTTGGCAGTAGGAAAGTTTTTGTTTAATGCATCAGCAATTGTGGGTACATCCGCCCAGTTAAGTGCGATCATACCGGCTTTCCCGCTTGTAAATTTCTCTTTGGAGGTTGCATCCTTATTAGCCGCATACTCTTTATCGAGCAAGCCTTGCTTAAATAGTTCAGTAACAAAATTCACATAATCCTTGTAAGCCGGATCCAATATCCGAGGTGTCATCTTCCCATTCACGTCATTCCAAAAATTCGCTAATCCGAAAGCGCCAGCAATATTACTAATGAAATGTGCATCTCCCTTAACGGTTAAGGGAATATTCTTGTCGCCATTGCCGCCGGGGTCTTTGTCTTTGAATGCTTTGAGCACGGCTACCAGTTCATCCAGTGTTGTCGGGGCTTTCAGATTAACCTTTTCCAGCCAATCCTGGCGAATGTACAAGCTCTCAAAAACATTGGATATACTCTTCGTTGGAATCGCATACAATTTGCCATCTACTTTGGCGGCCTCGAGGGCTTCGGGATCAATGCTTGCTTTGATATTAGGGCCATATTTGTCAATGAGCGGACCTAAGTCGACTAATGCGCCTTTTTTGGCATAATCCGAGTACAGCGCTTTGAAGTCCGTGCTTCCCAGTGTAGTTATGGCATCATAGGGTTCACCCGAAGCAATCAGAATGTTTAACTTATCTTGCGGTTTATCTTGCGGGAGCATGTCATATTGAACCTTGTAACCTGTACGGGTCTCCAAAAACTTAGCAACCGGATAAGTGTTGTAATCGTCTTTTTGCCAAATTTGAAGCGATTTCAATTCTGGCTTCGGTCCGGCCGAGGGTGCTGCTGATGCTTGGGTTGATGGAGTGCTGGCGCCTCCTTGGTCTGCTTCTTTGGAGGAGCAAGCAACAATCGACGTGACGGACAAGCTTCCTGCTAGTGTAAGCAGTATGACTTTTTTGTATTTCTTCAACATGTGAAACCTCCCTATTCTATTTGTAATATATCATTAAACCCTGGATGAAAGCATCCTGGGTAATAATGTAAGCCAGCACCCTTTACCCTTTTACGGATCCGATCAACACGCCTTTGACAAAATGCTTCTGTAAGTATGGGTACACAAGCAGCATTGGAATGATCGAAGCAATTACGGTTGCTGAACGGACCCCCTCCGGAGAGATATTCATCATATCGTCCACACTTTTATTCATAGCCGAAGAGCTGTCTGCATCCATTACAATATCCCGAAGATAAAGCTGTAGAGGCTTCAAGCCTGGATCGTTAATGTACAGCATCGGGTGAAAGTAATCGTTCCAGAAGTACACCGCATAGAACAAAGCAATCGTAGCTAGAACTGGACCGCTTAATGGCAAGACAATTCGGAACAGAATTGTTATGTTGCGAGCACCATCCATTTTGGCTGACTCTTCTAATGCTTCCGGCAGCGATTCGAAATAGCTTTTGATCACTAACATATTGAACACACTGATGAGCGCGGGCAGAATTAACGACCATAAGCTATTGATTAGATGAAGCTCCTTCATCAGCAGATAATTGGGAATGATCCCCCCGTTGAACAGCATAGTGAACACGAAGAGCAGCATGATGAACGAGATTCCCGGCAAATGACGTTTGGACAAAGGATAGGCAGTTATTGCCGTGAGCGCGATTGCAAGAAAAGTGCCAATCACGACAACGAGAGTGGATATTCCAATAGATTGGATGAATTGACCTGAAGAAATGACATATCTCATCGTCTCTAGCTGGAAGCCTACAGGGAACACACCTACTTTTCCGGATACTACAGCCGTCTCTTCACTCAAGGCCTTGGATAGCACATTGGCCAGAGGAAGCAAGGTTGCCAATCCGATCACTATGAGAAAGCTGTAGATGAGTAGATCTAAGACTCTGTCACCGATTGTTTTTCTATGCACGATACACCCCTCCTACCAGATACTGCGTTTCATTAATTTTTTGCTTAGTTCATTGCCGAATACGATCAGAATCAAACCAACCAAGGAATTGAATAATCCGACAGCGGTACTGAAGCTGTAATCTTGCTGGCCAAGCCCTTTTCGATATACGTAAGTGCCTATGACATCACCGGATTCATATACAACGGAGTTATACATGGTGAGGATTTGCTCTGTACCCGCCTCCAGCAAGTAACCGAGCCGCAGGATGAAGATCAGAATAATCGTTGGCAGAATGCCAGGCAATGTAATGTGAATCATCTGTCTAATTCTGCCCGCTCCATCAATAGAGGCTGCTTCATATTGCTCTTGCTCGATGGCTGCTATAGCGGCGATGAATATAATGGCGTTCCAACCCGCTTCCTTCCACCCTGCAGTGAAGACCAGCACACTTCGAAAGTAGTCGTTATCCAGAAAGAAGGAGATGGGCTCCCCGCCGAAAAACTGGATCACGTTGTTCACCAAACCGCCTGATGGAGAAAGGATGTTAATGAAGAGGCCGGAGATAATAACCCAGGACAAAAAATGCGGGAGAAAGATAATCGTCTGAATAGTCTTCTTGAACATAATCTTCCGTACTTCATTCAAGAATAAAGCGATCACGATCGGAATCGGAAACAGAATGACGATCTTGTAAAAGCTGATTAACAAGGTGTTATAGAACACTTGGTAGAACTCGTCCGAATGAATAAGCTTCTCGAATTGATCCAGTCCAACCCATTTGCTTCCCATAAATCCATCGAAAATATTGAAATCCTGAAAAGCAATAATGATGCCGTACATGGGAGCGTATTTGAACAAAAGCAAGAAAGCCAGTCCAGGTACAAGCAGTAAATACATATCATAATTGCTTCGGAAAAGTTTCCAACGGGTATTGGGGTTACGTTTCTTCTTAGGCTGAGCTGATCGATATTCAGGCTCCGATTGTGTGACATTCATGTGTAAGCTCACCTCCGAGTTGTTATATTCGTATTATAGGTGGATGCCAACACTCGTTGTAGATGGTAGGATTTGTGTTTCTGGTGCTTTCTTATGGTGTTTGAATATAAGAAAAAAGCCTCCTCTTCACCATGGGAAGAGGAGGCAATGCTTAAGCTATTGCTATAGGTTGATATCTTACTGTAACTGTAGTTCCCTCACCAGGATGAGATTGAATTTCCAATCCGTATTTATTATCGGTAAAAAGCTTGATTCGCTCATTGACGTTGTACAACCCATAAGAACTTCCAACACCATCAGAATGTCCTGCAGCAGGTCTTGGTTCCGTTAGCAAGCTTTGAGCAGTCTCTTGCTCCATTCCTATACCATCATCTGTAACAGATAGCACAATATCCGCGTCCACCATCTTGGCTTGAATGCGGATCGTGCCTGTCTTCCACTTGGATTTGCGGATCCCATGGAGCAAGGCATTCTCCACAATTGGCTGCAGTGTCAGCTTGGGAATTTCGAATTGCTCGAGTCCATCCTCTACATCAAATTCGAAGGAGAAGCTCTTCGGGAATCGTGTCTGCTGAATCTCCAAATATACTTTTGCCAGCATAAGCTCATCGCTCACACTTACCAGATCTCTCCCTTTATTCAGGCTTAATCGGAAATATTGAGCTAATCCTCCTATCATCTGGCTAATGTCTGGAACATTATGTCCGATAGCAATCCAGTTTATCGTGTCCAAAGTATTGTATAAGAAATGAGGATTGATCTGCGCTTGCAGGGCGCGGAGCTGAGCTTCTCGCTCTTGGACCTTGGACTGATACGTTTCCTGCATCAGTTCGTTAACCCGATGAATCAGATGATCGACACTTTGTTCCAGCAGATTCGGATCTCCCTCTGCATGGCTCACTCGTTCCTCCAGGCTTTGTATGCCTCCTCGTCGGATCATCCGGATTACGGTCTGCATTCTGCGATTCATCCCCCGTACGATTACAGCAAGTAAGATGAACACCAGTAAAAGAAAAAGAATCGTAACACCGGACACAGTAGCCACGCTGGAGAACTGGTTCAAGGCAACCGCGCGCGAGGTTATCTCCACTTTAGGCACTTCTGCTATTAGCTTCCAACCTGTGGAGTGTACCGTTGTAAATATAGCATAATGCGGAGCCTTGTTAATCGTAAGAGGGATAATATTCTCCTCTTCTTGATTGAACGCTTTTAACACCTCATCGGCTTGCATGCGTGTGCCTAGTAAGGACGGTTCACTGTGGGAAACCAACGTACCGTCGGGAGCGGCAAGGTAGATGTTCGCATCTTGGGTCAATTCGATTCGGTTCAGAATATCGTTGACCGTCTTCTGCGCCACATCAATCAATAACACACCCGATATTTGATCGTATACATTCGGATCCCGAAGAATCCTGGCACCTGAGAAAACATAAAGAGGATTATCCCGATCAATATACGATTCCAGATAAGCGCCTGTCCATATAATGGACCCTCTTGCCTCCATAACCCGACCGTACCAAGGGCGGTTTGTTATCGAGTCAACTGTGAAGAAATTCACTCGTTCCCCCGAGAACATTTTACTGCTATCGACAAACAAACGAACCCGCTCCACGTTGGAGTTCGTCTGTGCATTATCCACCAAATATCTAAGCTCTTTGAGTGAATCTAATTGCTGGGCTATCGTTGCAGTAGTACTCAGGTATTCTTGCAGCTTCGGGTTCATAAATATAATATTCGACGTGTCTCTCACCGAGTTGAATTGATAGTCTAAGTTAATACTTGCTTGCTTCAACGTCTGCAGCATCGTATGCGTCACTTCTTCTTCCAGAATCTTTGAAGATTTCTGATTGTACGTATACAGGAGGATCGACACGGGGACTAGCACGAATACAACGTAGGCGAGCAGCCACAGTCTGGCCGTCATCACTCCTTTTAAGAGCAGCAAGCAATAGTTCCAACCTCTCCTCAGGAGCCGCCTCATCAGTCTTCACCGTCCTTCTTATGTCAATTGATCGCGATAGGAGCTAGGAGTGAATCCAGTTTGTTTCTTGAACAGCTTGCTGAAGTAACTCGGATCCGAGTAGCCTACGGAATAACAAACTTCATAGAACTTGTTGCGGGGGTCCTTGAGCAGTTCTTTGGCCTTCTCGATCCTGACCTGTGTCAAATATTCATTGATCGTCTCGCCAGTCTCCTGCTTGAACAATAAGCACAGATAGGTTGGGGATAAAAACACTTCCTGTGCGATCTCGCTAACCTGTAGATTTTCTGCAAAGCGTTCATTGATGAGCACGTGAATTCTTTCGATGACATTCCGCGGTTTACCGCTTCGTTTCTCGCGGATTCTACTGCATACATCGCTCAAATGAAGCTCTACGAGCTTCCTAAGATCATGAATGGTATCTTGTTTGAACACCAAGGTCCATAATTCGGATTCCCTGTCTCCCATATCTTGACTGAACATATTGAACTCTAACATAAGGCGGCTCGCTAACAAAATCAATTGCAGACTTACATTGCGGCCTTGTGTGAGCCCATCCCTGCGTCTCCTGGCAAGGTGCTCGTACACTTCGGCCAATTCAGACAGCAGCTTCTCTTGATCGCCCGCCTTCAAGACAGACATTAGGCGCTCTCCCTGTGCGATGTCGAAGCGGTAATGGTTATCCCGATGCTGCTCCAGATTATCGATGGAAAGGATATGATTCTTACCTAGATACCATCTCTGATCTGCAGCTTCCCTAGCTTGATTGTAGGATTGCGGCAAGGAGATCAAGTTATAAATTCGCTCCCCAACGCCTATGGTAACACTAATTTTGAGGTAGCGTTGAAGATTATCCCGAATATCCTCGGCAAGAGCGAATAGCTGCTCTTCTTGACTCTCATCGTCCCCCATCCTCAGAATCCCTACGAATTCTCCGTTCCGATTCTCGAATACATAACCTCGCATAACCTTCTCAATCAATTCCTGAACAATATTAACAACGGAATAGAACAGGAGCTGCTGATCTCTCTCAGAACGTGTTGCTACCGTATCCGCACTATCATCAATGTTCACCACGATCGTCCAATACTCTGCTGTATCTGGCAGATCCAGTCCCAAGAATTCGATTCGATCCTGGATTCGGGACGATGGAGATACGCCATCACGAATTAGCGACATCAAGAACTTCTCACGCAATAGGGGCATACTCTGCATGAGCTTTCCTTGCATGTCCTCAATATGTTTTCGTTCTCGGGTCTCCTCTTCCAGCTCTTCGACAATGCGCTCAACAACAGCACCTAGCTCATGCATGTTCACCGGTTTGAAAATGTAATCCACTGCATTAACCTTCAAAGCTGATTTGAGATAATCCGCGTCATCAAGACCGCTCACGAACACGATCTTTGTTGCAGGGAATCGTGCTTTAATTTCATTAGCCAGACGGATTCCATCCATATTCGGCATTCTAACGTCCGTAAGCACAATATCAGGTGTTAAGCGTTCAATCAATTCCAGGGCGATATCCCCGTCATCTGCTTCATCGATCACTTCAATGCCGTATTGGCTCCAGTTGAAATAATTGCTTAACCCAAAACGGACTGTAGGCTCATCATCCACAATAATTAATCGATACATTGGTTGCCCGACCTCCTATCATTAAAACCCATAAAGATCGCCTGCTTGCTGTCGAGCAAAAGGGCGATGATTATGGGCGGGTGTAAGCTATTATGTCAAGGGTATCCTGCTATCCTGCTATTAACATTCATCATCAAATTTGATCTGTGCAGGAACAGTTACTTGACCGTCATTCGCATATCCTGGCCGCTCACCTAACCATGCACCTTGTTCAATAAGCTTTGCTTGCAAGTTTGGAATCGAAACCTCACGGAAGCCGACTCCCGTTACACTTGCCATAGCCGCTGCTGTGCCTGCAGCCTGACCCATAGCAAAGCAGTTCGGCATGACACGAAGTGAGCCTTGAACAGGACGATCGGATGAGACGGAGCGTCCGGCTACGATAAGATTGGATTTTCCTTGCGGCAGCATGCAGCGATATGGGACGCCATGTGATTCGCCTTTCGGCAAATGTTTGATAGTCATGGTACTGGTTGCATTGGCCAAATGAATGTCGATAAAATACGCATTCCTCGCAATATCATCCTCAAAAGTCCGCATCGACAAGAAATCTTCAACCACCAACGTATAATCACCAGCAATTCGACGGGTTTCCCGTATGCCAATCTGGTCTCCCGAATGGACGAGGTGAATGTTCTCGAAGCCCGGCACGTATTTACGCAGAAACTTGATTTGCCGATCAATCAGCTGCCTGCCATCAATTGCAGCTCTGGTCAAATCTTCCGCTTTGGTTCCATTAACGCCGAATATATGACCGAAATTAAAGCCAGCCACTGAATCGGTGATCCAGGCAATACCGGACACTCTTTTGCGTCCATCCGGCAAATCGCCATTCTGCTGTGCCTCTACTACACTTTTCTCAAGCTGTCCGGATTGCCCAGACTCAATAAGAAAAGCATTGAAGCGATCTTTGTCCGCTCCAGATACGATATAACACATTGTACCGGGCTGAAGTTCTCCGTGCTCTCCACCTGTCTGGAAAGGAACGCCCGCTAAGGCTGCTAAGTCTGCATCTCCCGTTGCGTCTATATATAGCTGCGCTTGGATAACGGAACGACCTGATTTATTGCTAATGACAAGACCTTCAATGCGGTCACCATCCAGCACAATTTGATCTGCAAAAGTATGAAACAGAATCTTGGCCCCGCTATCTAGCACTTCCGTATCATAAACTCGTTTCAGGGTTTCTACATCAATCGGTACCCAATCCAATTTTTCCTTGTTCCGGCTGTAAAATGCTTCTCCAGCGGCATATTTCATCTTGTCCAACAATTCCAACCCTATTCCTCGGATGATTGGCTTTTCCCCGTCGGTATAGGGGCAAAATGCAGGTACTAGCGCAGCCGTACCCATCCCTCCCAAATAACCTCGCTGTTCAATCAGCAGTGTATCGGCTCCATTGCGGGCTGCGGCGATAGCAGCGGCTACACCTGATGCACCGCCGCCAACGACGACCACGTCAGGAGTATACGATATAGGAAGCTCCGTAGTGAGCTTGATCGTGGATTGTCCTAGCTGTCTCAAATGAAAAACCTCCTCATAATGAATCACTTCATATAGTTGCTTCATAGTATTTATTATAATGGCGGATAGGAATCCAATGTAGATGGTTATATTTCTGTTTCTGGTAGTTTTGTTTGATGTTTGTTTCAAATCCAATTCTGAGGTTTATACATCTTTCAGTGGTTTTAAGCGATAGCACCAGGCATCTTTGCAAGTTTGCTAAGCTACTAGTTCTATTTTTTTACATTAATCATACAATAGTTTTATATGGACTTAATGAACATGCTCTACAATAAAGTCAACCCATCATGTGAAGGAGGTGGAAATATGAATATTTATTATGAAGAAGATCGCGAATTGGCCGACGAAGTAGTAATTAATCCTTCAAACTCCAATAGAAACTAGTAGATAAGCAAACTTGCCTAATGCGATAATTCGGAGGCGTAAAAATGGTCGTATTTGATGTCATTGTAGATGGTGAAATTAAACTAACCTTACAACCGCTAAATCAAAGGCGCCAAGAAATGTATTGGTTCATGGTCGATCAAGTGCAAATGCTAAGGGAGAAATATGGAGATAATTACCGGATATGCAGAAGAACCATCCACTGATCGCCCCCTCCTGCAACGTTCACCTAGTAATTCGAACACGTCCTCAGCTATTTCTCTGACCCTTCTAGGCTTATAGTTGTAACGAATTTGGACACAAGAAGAACCGTCAGCTCATCTGGCGGTTCTTATGTATTCTTATCCCTCTATTTCACCACCAGTCTTACTCTCTTCCCTCTGAAATGTCCTTTAGCCGCTCCTTGATCTGTTTGCTGCACAATCCTCCATGATACGTAATGACAGTCTCAATGTCATAATCGAGAAGTTTACCAACGGATTCTAATGCTGTCTTGTAATCAGGTGTAAATGCAGGATTCGGGGGAAGCAGCTTGCCATCAAGTGAAATTAGTGCATCACCTGATATCAGCGTTTTACTTGGAATATGGTAATAACTAGTATGATCTGGTGTATGACCTGGAGTGAAAATGACTTGAATTCCCCCGCAATATGGGAGTATGTCGCCATCTTGAACGGTAACATCCACTTTGGCAGGGGTAGCGTAGGTTCCCCTCTTCGTTAAAGGCACTTCCCCTGTTAAATAAGGTTTCCCTAACTCGTGAGCGATAACCTCTACTCTGCCTTCTGTTACCTCGATGAGCTCAGGCAAGCTGCCAATGTGGTCCATATCTTGATGGGTGATTATTATTCTGCTTAGCTTCTCAAAAGATACGGATTCCAAAGCCAGTGCTAGATGAATGACTTCTACTTGGCCAGGGATCCCTGTATCGAACAGAATTACATCCTGCTCGTCGCATATTAGTGTAGCATGAACAACGAATGGCTTACCGCCCGCATTCATCTCCAGCTTTAACGGTTTGATTCTGACGCTTCCAGTCATTTATGAAACCTCCATTTCCGCTAGTCTTCTATGCCTACTCCATTATAGTAGCACACCCTTTAGTCCTTGCAACTAATTCCCGTCCTCTACCCGGAATCGTTACTTAAGAAATTCTTTATATTTTCCCATCTTATATTTTAAGCTTGTCCCTATATAATGATGGAATGGCTTCCATAAGATGAAATTTTCATGTTAGTATATTACATTAATAACAATTTACGGAGGGATTATGTGCTAGTCGTCCAACAGCTTTCCCATTCGTTCCTGAACGGAACAGAACCGACGATGGTGCTGGATCAAATCGATTTCCAAGTCTCGCGGGGGGAGATGGTTGCTTTACTCGGCAGTTCCGGCTCCGGCAAATCCACCCTGCTCAATTTAATGGCTGGATTAATGAAACCGACTAAAGGCAGCATCCTCATTGCAGGACAACCAATCGAAGCTATGAATGAGAACCAGCTTGCCGTATTCCGCAGGAATCACATTGGGTTCATCTTTCAATCCTATGAGCTAATTCCCCACTTAACAGTAAGAGAGAACATCGAATTGCCGCTTATATTTCAGGGAGTAAAGGCTAAAGCAAGACAAGAACGAGCACAGCTGCTTCTATCCCGGGTGGGTATAGCGGATAAGGGGGAGTTATTCCCCTCACAACTGTCTGGCGGCCAACAGCAGCGCGTTAGTATAGCCCGATCCCTGATTACGGAGCCGGCTGTTGTGTTCGCTGATGAACCTACTGGTAATTTGGATACCACCACGGAAGCAGAGATTATTGATCTTCTGATCGAGTTGAATCGGAATCAAGGGATTACTTTCATCATCGTAACCCACGAACATGAAGTTGCTCGACGAACCAAACGAATCATACAATTGAGGGATGGCCGGCTTGTTCAATCGGAGGATCAGGTAGGGACCCACTCATGAGAATACGTGATTATCTAGTATTAGGTTGGGATCAGCTTAGACGGCGTAAAGTTGTCACTCTGCTATGTGTCATGGGGATCGGAATCGGCTCCGCTTCCATCGTTGTTTCTCTTGCGTTCGGAGAATCAATCGCTCACTACAGTAAGCAGCAGATGAGTCATTACTTCAAGACAGATGAAATAAGCATCATGAACCAGTCTCCTAGGATGGATAATGGTCTCGAACCATCCTTGAATGAATACGGCATTACTCAGCAGAAGCTGAATCTGATTCGGACGCTCCCCCATGTTCAATCTGTCGCCAGTTTTGACAATCTGAACAGTATGGAATTTATTGTGGATAACAGTAAAACGGGGAGACTTAATATTATCGCCACTGAGTTAGCTACTCTTGAGGAGTTCGGAATGGAATTTCAGCAAGGAGCTTTACTGGACCTGGATAATACCATCGTGCTTAACTATCCTGCTACAGTGGGTCTGCGTGATGCGCGATTAAGCCAGATGGAAGCTTCGCAGCGTCAGCAGTTGGATGAGTCTGCGATTGCTCGCAACAAAGAAATGATCTCGCCTCCTATTTCCTACCCTTTATACAGGAAGCAGATTATTCTGAAGCAATCGGTTCCAATGGTGGACGGTAATGTTAGAACGATCGAGTTCCCTGTCCGGGTAGTTGCTATCGAGAAACGAGCGGAGAATATGTCTGATGATTCGTTGCGTTACTCTCAGAAGACAGGCTACATAAGCCCTGGACTCGGTAAGCAGATCAAAGGAGCTGTTGCTGCTCTATCTGCACAATCTGCCCATACATATGCAATGGAAAGTTACCAAGAGGTTAAAGTAAAGGTGGATTCCGTCGACGCTGTGGCTGAAACGGATAAACAGATCCAATCCCTGAAGCTCCGAACCATGACGAATCTGAACCAACAGGCAAGTATGAATAAAGAATTTGTTATAGTACGAATTATATTCGGCGGCGCAGGGATGTTCATCCTCTTCGTTGCCTCGATCTCGATCGTAGTAGCTATGACTATGTCTACACACCAGCGTAAACGTCAGATAGGGATTATGAAAGTGTTAGGCGCCAATCTGAAACAAATCCGCAATATGTTTGTAGTGGAATCGACTTTATTAGGGCTTGTTGGGGGAGTGGCTGGAATATGCCTTTCCTACTGGGTGATCTGGGGGATTAATATCATTGTCATTAACTTCTCGGGAACACGCCCCGGTCAGAACCCCGAAATCTTATTTATCAGCTTCTGGATTTTACCTGTCGGTTTATTATTCGCTTTATTAACTGGTGTGTTGTCAGGCATCATTCCTGCAATAAAAGCTTCCAGAACCGATGCGTTAACCGCGATCAAACGAGAATAGCAAAGGAGTAACAGGGATGCGTAAAAAGAAAATGTGGTTATATCTCTCACTAGGCATAGTATTCGTTGCCGTAAGCAGTGTATTATACATAAAAAGCCATCCAGGAGCCCCTTCTCCCGGGACGAATGCGGCTCTTGGTAACACGATCCAATTCAAAGCGGCGAATGCTGATTTGTCCAGTCATGTGGAGGTCAAAGGCAAATCCTCCTATGTGCAGGAATCGATCATATACGCCCCTTTTTCTGCAGATGTTGCCTTATGGAGCGCGAATGATGGCGCTTCGATCGATAAGAATGATCCTTTGTTCAAGCTCGATGACAAACAAATTCGGAATGATATCGATCTGCAGACAGCAACCATTCGCCGGCAAGAATTAGAGAATAAGCTTAAGTCAGCGGAGCAAGTTTCGGCTGCCAAAGTTACTAATACACTTGCTTCTAACGAGTCGGAAGCCCTTCAGCATCACGCCCAGCAAGCTTCCAAGGAAGTGCAAGCTGAACTGGAACGGCTGAATCGTTCTCTAGCAGCAACTGAGCTTGAGAAAAAACGGGCGTTACTGGATAAAGCCGATCAGAGAGCGCCAACTGCTGGTATATTCCTGCTGAAGGATGGTTTACAGCCTCAAACTGTAAGAGAAGGTGAAGCTCTTGGCAGAATCGTTGATGTCTCCAAGCTGCAGATGACGACATCCGTCGGAGAGTATGATGTATTCCGTATCCAACCCGGGATGGCTGCAATGGTAACGATCGATGCCCTCAAGCAAACGAAGCTTACTGGCAAGGTTGAGAAAGTGTCGAAGTTCCCTAAGGCCGCAGGAAACGCGACTGGAACTACCCAATTCGAGATCGTCATCTCACTAGATACGCATGATCAGTTGATTGCGGGATTGAGCTTGACTGCATCGATCCAGATCGAGACGAAGAAGAATGTATTGACCGTACCGACACTTGCCGTGCAACGAGATAAGGACAGCTATTATGTCATGCTCGAGACGGAGCAAGGGATTCAAAAGCGCAATATCAAGGTAGGATTGGAAACTGCTGATCAAACAGAGGTATTGGAAGGTTTGCAAAGCGGGGATACAGTCGTGCTTCAATAACGTAAATAGGCCCTCTGGAGCGATCGCTCCAGAGGGCTTCTTTCATGCGAATGGCAGTTAAATTGCTACCTTCTCTTGACTTACTTGTTCTGTATTAATCCGAACGCAATTCCTACTGGATCAATAAGATAGGCTAGATAAAATCCGTCGAATTCCATCTTGCCCCTAACGACTTGGCCGCCGCTCTCGACCGATCTCTGAATAGCATCATCAATGTTATCCACTTCAATCTGCAGCCTTACCCCATGAGGGAAGTCAGTCGGCCCTAGCGAGATCCCTCCATTGATTCCTTCCTTGTCCTTCTCTCCGGTTGTAACAGGATGATAGCCCCAGTTAGGCTCCGCAACCTTCCACCCGAATACCGATGAATAGAAGTTAGCTGTGCGTTCCGGGTCTTGACTGCTAATGTCAAATAAAACGACTCTGCCCATATTCCGCCTCCATAATTGGTATTATTAACCACACTATTAATAATAGCGAATATTTGTTCGCATGTAAATCATTTCGTAATGGCAATACCAATTAGGCAGACATCATAACCGCCCAGTAAGATCTAGATTGGAAATCAGATTGCATCATAGAGGTGCGAGCTCTAATCTCGCGTTGAACGATGCCGATTGCTGCCACTGGTTCAATCTCATCCCTCTGCGCAAGCTCGATAAGTGTTGTTAAGTCCCCGATTCGATAAGCGTTAGCAAGTGCGCGCAGAAAAGACTTCAGTCCATCCTCCTTCGGAGCTGGCAGTGTCCCCTTCTCCAAATCATCCTTCACTGCTTTTAACGATTGACGCGCCCGATGAAGGGCAGCTTTGATAGCCCCTTCTGATGTTTCAAGCAGCTCCGCTGTTTCTGTAATCGAATAGCTCAACACGTCTCTAAGCAGGAACACCGTTCTTTGCAAGGGGGACAAATGCTTCACTAAGGCTTGAAAGGCTAGCTCGATTCCGAAGCTTCCTTCATCAAGCAATCCAACCCTAGACTCTTCTTGTTTGAGCATGCGAGCAATATAGGCTTTTCTTCTTAGATGATCGATCCATGTATTCTTAGCAATTCTCAGGAGCAAGGCTTCTGGATTGGAATGTCCGACGTCAATGCATTTGCTTATTGCTTTGAGCCATGTCTCCTGTGCCAGATCCTCTGCATCCCATGTCGATCCCGTAATGGACAAGCAATATCGGTTCAATACTTCCTGCAGCTGCTGCGGATTATGTCCGTTATGCAATATTCTGATGGTTTCTGGGGATTTGTTGACTAAGATCATACAGCACTCTCCTTTGACGATGCAGTTCGTCCCGTGTAACGGCATAGCCGTGTCATTTAATTAGTAAACGAATAAGACCGTAAGAAAGATACGCAAATTGGGATAAAAATGATTAGAAATAATAAAAGCACTTTCCCGTATCTTATCACAGCTTCCGTTCGTTTACAGGTAGAAAGCGAACGAATTCTAAGATCAGGGAGGAAACAAAATGAGTCATTACGTTCCATATGTAGTCGAACAAACCGGGAGAGGTGAAAGGTCTTACGATATATACTCTCGCTTGTTAAAAGACCGGATCGTATTCCTGGGTTCTGCAATTGATGATAACCTGGCCAACAGTGTAATTGCCCAATTATTGCTCCTCGCTGCGGAAGACCCGGAGAAGGAGATTAACATGTATATCAATAGTCCTGGGGGTTCGACTTCGGCAGGCTTTGCGATCTTCGATACGATGCAGTTCATTAAACCTCCCGTACACACGATCTGCACGGGTTTGGCTGCATCCTTTGCTGCCATCCTGCTCTTGTCAGGAGCCAAAGGCAAAAGGTTCGCTCTCCCGAACAGCGAGATCATGATCCACCAACCGCACGGAGGCGTTCAAGGGCAAGCCAGTGATATCGCGATTAGCGCCCAGCGGATTTTACGTATCAGGGAACAGCTGAACCAGATCACTTCAGATCGTACAGGTCAAGCGATCGAGAAAGTCGCCAAAGACATGGATCGAGACTATTTCATGTCCTCTGAAGAAGCCAAAACGTATGGGATTATTGACCAAGTCTTAACTTCTCTATAAGTTTGCATACAAATCAACGATAGAAGGCCAAGAAGGCTCTTCTATCGTTGATTTGTATTTTTCGCATAATGAACCTCCGGCGTACTTAACTGTTCAATCTTTTGTTATTATTATGCGCCAACGTAATTAATACCGTGTAAAACGGTTGAAGATTGAATTTTTTGCCAAACTCAAACTTATAAGAGGATACTTGCAGGTTATTGGTCTTATAATAAGGAGACTTGATGTAATGGATCGTCAATTCACTATCATCGAACCCTGTTCCCCCGGTCTCCATTACGACTTCATAGATGGAGTCCAAGTGAATATAAGCTACTCTCGTCTTTTTCCCTGTTACTCCTTGGTGGTCAATGAATAGGAGCCGATCCTCGGTAACGATAAATGTATCTCTCACCAGCTTGAAGCCCATCTGGATTATCTCGCCAGGCATGAGGTAACCACCATACAGATTAGTCAGTTCTTGTACAGAAACTTCCGAATAGTTACCCAGTATTCCGCTGAATAAGTTTGCCATGTGAATCCCTCCCATAATAACTTACATCAGTAGTTCATATTCGCGAGAACCTTTTCATATCCTTTATTTTCCTTAATCCACAACTCCAGCCATCTCATGTACGATTTGAAATAATTTCATTTTCCCCATCTTAAACATTCTGTTAGAATGAAAAGCACATGTGAAATAACGGAGGCTTGTATTGTGGATTACATTATTCTGGATATAGAATTTAATGGCCGTAAGTTCGCCAGTGAACATCCGATGGAGGTAATTGAGATTGGAGCGGTTAGGTTGAATTCCGCCTTACAATCGGTTGACGAATTCTCCTCATTGATCAAACCTGTCTACTTCTCGAAGTTAAACAGCTTTATTAAGGGAAAGACCGGTATCCCCCAAGAGGAGATCGATATCGCCTACGGTTTCAGCAAAGTGATTAAAGACTTTATGAATTGGTTGAATCGAAGCGAAGCCTTCCTGCTCGTTACTTGGGGTGGAGAAGATTTGAAGCGCATCGTGTTCGATACACGCATGCACTACATGGATGACGCTTATTGGATGGCTGCAAATTACCTAGATTTATTGAAAGGCTATTTACGTGTAGTAAATGTATCGAATGACGTAAGCGTCGAGGCAGCTCTGCTCTCACTTGGACTTACACCTGAAGGCTCAGCGCACCGAGCACTGGATGACGCACGAATGACGGGTGAAGTATTCAAGGCTGTATTCGACAAACTCGATTTCAATCGTATTCAGCAGTTTAAAGATGTGTACTCTAATGCCAAGGAACGAAGATTGGTCAAGAACGCCATTAAGGCTATGACTTCCCAAAAAATCATTCCTCAATGGGAGTTAATCGTAGAACATTATTTCAAAGATAAGAATACGATCACGGATCCCAGGAAACTGACAGAGCTGCAACAGTATTATACGGAGCAAATGTCTAAATGAATAACGACTACATCGAAATGAGAAGCCCACCTCCGGTTCCCTGAAACCATCAGGTGGGCTTCTCATTTCAACAAACAGAATTATGCTTCCCAAACTCTTTCTACTTTTACTAACTGATTCTTTTCGAAAGTCAACTTGTAAATATCAGGCTTCGAAGTGCTGTTCCAAAAATCGTAGCCATAGCTTGTATCGTAATAATTCATAATGATCGTCATAATATTGCCATGTGTTCCAATAACTATGGTTTCTCCGCAATGTTCTGCAAGCAGCTTCTCTATGACTGGTACGGCCCTTTGCTGCGCTGTTCTTGTCGATTCCCCACCCTCAAGTGCATACTCCGGGTCTGCAAATGATTGTTCAATAGCTGTCAGTAACACATCCCAAGATGCTTTGTATTCTAACCCTTTAATGGGTCTCTCTTTTAGTTCCTCGAGTTCTTCTATCGGCAGCCCCTTACGTTCAGCCAAAACTTGAATAGTCTGTACTGCTCTTGTGTAGGAACTGGACACCATGTAATGCACTTCCACATCAGCTAGTACATCAGCTACTCTTTGGGCATCGGCAAAGCCCTCTTCGGAGAGCCCTCTCGATTGTTCTTGACCAAATACAAAAGGCGACTCGGCATGTCTCACCATATAAATCGTTGTATGCATTAGTAGACCTCCCTTTTGGAGCTATATGTATGGTCATTCATTCACAATTCCTTAATGACATTAACTAACTTGAATATCATATCCTTGTCCCATCTTTGATTGGCATAGCCAAAAGGAGCATTGAGCAGCTCCAACCAATTCGGATGGGTATGACTCCACTCCTGAACTGCCTTGACCGCTTCTTCTCGGTTCTTTACATGGCTCATGACTTCCGATAATCCGGCAAAGCTACCTTTGTCAGGACCCAGAAGCGAAGAGTATTTCCCAGCTATGTTGTGATCAAATTCAAGAAGCTGTAATCTAAGTCTCGCAAAAGTATTTACCGCATCACGGAATTGGCTTTCCAGTTCCAGGTTGGTATTTCCTTCGACAAGTTTGTCATGGTATTGCAGACGAAGACCTTGATATAACTCCTCCTTCTTATTGACGGCTGCACCGAATTGCTGTGCAGCACGCTCCCAATAACCTAAAGATTCACTAGTAAGTGCATCTTCCAGACTGTGGTAAGCTGTTGTCCCATTGACCTTAATGGATTCCACTAGCTTCATCGAACCATCCTTGTACTTATAAGTTTCCGTAGATTCCCTCTGCCATGGTCCGGCACCTGCTGAACCAATCAACCCACCTTTTATAACTAAAGACCCATTGATAAGTTGTAGGGAGTTAACGGATTTCACGACGATCTCACCTGGTATCATGGACCATTTATTCGTTTCCCACTGGGATACTACATACCCTGTAGTACTTGTATGTGCCCCATTTACTACCCAACTCCAGACAATTTCCTTGTTTCCGTCTCCAGTCAAATCACCAGGAATCTCCACTTTGGAAGTTCCCGTAACATCCATAGGAAAATCTACTGTTCCTAGTACATATCCTCCCAATGTTTGGGTAACGATTACTCCAATAGATTGTCTAGATGGCTGCGCGCCCTTGTTTCCCTCAGAAGCTGCCGCTTCCACATAAAGAACGGTCGCCCAGGTTGGAAGTCCGCCATTTTTGTCCACTTGTATGGTGTGCACATTGAATATTCCATATTTACTATCGTACTTGATCGCTAGCTTGTTTAACCAATCACTAATGTTACTAGGAGGAGTAAATGGAGCACCATTGGTCTTCTTAATGATCCCGAGCCCTTCTCGCATTTCCTGCAGTAACGCTTTAACCGAAATGTCTGCATTAGGAATTTGATTCACTGCTCCCGTTGGGGAGGGGGAAGTTACATTGGGTATATTCGGACTCAACGAACCATCGGATGACGAAGTACTCGCAGGACTTGGTGTTGGAGTAGAACTATTCATCGGATTGGGAACTGGTGTAGGACTCGGAAATGGATATGGAGTTAGCCTAACAAATGGAGTTGGAACTGGTGTAACGCTCGGTGTCTCGGAAGGCATAGCTGATGCTGATGGTGAACTGGGAGCTGTGCTTACTGACGGTGTCATCGACACTTGCACAGCTGGAGTAGGAATAACGGATCCTCCAACTGACAGATCAGTCCCCTCACTGCACCCAGCTGTAATCGTTGCTGCAACTAACATCCCTCCAAGAACGGAGGCAACATGTAACTTATAAGCATTCGTATTCATCATGAAAAAATTACTCCTTATTTCTTTGACTTCTAGCTGAATGCTTTGGTAGATGATGCCAACCGGTCAACCGATTCAATTATTGGGGCTGAACCCATTGGAATGGCGATGTATTAAAGAATAAATTAGGATTAGCTTGCACATTGTGCGCCCAGAAGGTGAAGTGCAAATGAGGTCCTGTCGAGAAACCGGTAGTTCCTACAAGTCCAATAATATCACCTTTTTTCACGCGGTCACCCTTTTTTACTTTGAGCTCTGACATATGTGCGTATTGGGAGAATAAGCCCATCCCATGATCCAGATAGATGGCGTTGCCAGTTAGATACAAGGTCTCTGCAAGCACTACGATACCATCATTGGTCGCCATGATAGGGGTTCCCTCCTTAGCAGCCAGATCTATGGCCAGGTGGGAGCTGTCATACTTATTATTCACATATCGAGTATACCCATAGGGTGTAGTCAATCTTCCCTCAACAGGCTGGACAAAAGGGGAAGAGAACAAAAACTCAGGCTCTGACTTACTTCGTGCCAAATCAATTTTTTTCTGGTCTGCTGCAATCCGCTGCGTATCCTGACGCATGCTTTCCATCTGTTCGGTGACCTGTAGATACTGAGTATCAAACTTTTTTCCTTTGATCGTTAAGATCTGATCCCCAATTGGATAAGTTCCTGCTTTGACTGACGTGGAGACGGGCAAGTAAGTGAAGTAACCAGCCCCGAACGGTTGCAGGGTATATGATTTCCCTTGCCAGTTAATCTGGCCTGGCTCATCGTGACGCACCATAACCAAGTCCCCAATGGAAGCCGTACTCGGTTGTAATAACCATTTGGATTGCATCTTAACCTTTGCCGTTTCAATATCCATGTACAAGGAAGCTTCCTTACGAATACGGGCGATCCGGTCCTTTTCATCCTGCATCGCTTGTTTGATCTCAGGGGATACTGCTGTATTCCAGGTTATTCCTCCATCGATAGTAACTAATAACGGAAACGGCATGTCTTTACTCAAGTCTACGAGTGCCCATCCAATCCGATCCGTAAGGAATTGGGATTGTTTCACAGGGTAACTTTTCGTCCCAAAAGTTAAGGAAGTCACTGCTCTGTTCGGGTCCTTATTCCAAAGTGAAGACAGACCTGCGTCTTCAGCAGGCGGTTCTGCTGGAACAATATCCACTGACTTCAGCCACTCAACACCCCCATCTGAGGTTACGGTGACTCCGTCTGAATATTTGATCCAGCCAGTATCGAAATTAACCATTTGAAACCCTAACACTTCCCTAGGCGGCGGTGTTGGAGAAGGTGTCGGTGTAGGGGTCAGAGCCACAAGCTGCTCATCTGCTGTAGTAGTCCAGGGCCGCAGACCGTATACCATTGCTCCAACACAGGCTATTACCAGTAATAATCCAACAATTAGCTTGAATTTTCTCATCCGCAATGAGGAACGCTGCCCTTGGCGAGATTTACGTAAAGTCACTTGTAGTCCTCCCACATTTTCAAACAATGACATCTATCAGCTTCCATTATAACCTGATTAAGCACCATTTGAGAATTAGAAAAGACAGACTCTCTCTGAGAGCCTATCTGAGAGCTACCTATCATGCAGGGCAGCCTGCCGTTTATATAAATCTTCAATAACAAGACAAGCCATCGCTTCTACAACGGGTACGACTCTTGGACAAATACAAGGATCATGTCTGCCCTCAGTAACGATCCATTGCTCATCCCCGTGTACATTTAATGTTTTTTGCGGAGATGATATCGACGATGTAGGCTTAACGGCAACACGAAACACAATCTCCTCACCTGTACTTATGCCTCCAATGATACCGCCTGAATGATTGCTCATAAATCCGGCAGCATTCATTTGATCATTATGCTCACTGCCAAGCATGTGGGAAGCGCTGAATCCAGCTCCGAATTCGATCCCTTTGATCGAGCCGATCGATAACATCGCTTTGGCCAACTCTGCATCAAGCTTATCGAATACGGGTTCACCAATACCAGCGCTTACCCCTCTGATTCTACACTCTACAATTCCGCCGCAGCTATCGCCCTTCGCCGACAAATGATGAATTTTCTCAATCATACGAACCGCCGCTGAAGAATCACAAGCCCTAACCGCATTGAGTTCGATCTCTCCCTCGTCGAATGTCTCACATTGGATCCCGCCAACCTCCTTTGTGTAAGCGATAATACTTACCCCTCGGTGCTCCAACAGCTTCCGCGCGACGGCGCCGGCAGCCACTCTTCCCGCAGTCTCTCTTCCAGAAGCTCTCCCACTGCCGCGATGATCTCGAATACCGTATTTTTGAAGATACGTATAATCGGCATGTCCAGGTCGAAAAGCTTGACTAATATCGTCATACGCCTCTGGGCGCATATCTGTATTATTCAGCATTATGAATAGCGGAGTTCCGGTTGTCTTCCCTTCAAAAACACCGGACATAATACGAATGGTATCATATTCTTTTCTAGGTGAGGTTACAGACGATTGACCCGGTTTCCTTCGATCCATCTGGATTTGGATATACGGCTCATCAATTTCCACTCCAGGAGTTACACCATCTACAATGACGCCAACTGCTGCCCCATGTGATTCACCGAACGTTGAGATTTTTAGAATGGTACCGAATGTGCTTCCTGCCATATGTTTCTCCCCCGTGAAATTTTGACGTGTAGGTTCTCATTCCATTATAATTTTGATATTGAAATAAATGAAATTGTATAAATCGCACTTCGTCATAGAGAGGATTAATATCACAATGATTATGAATACCGAATGGTATCGTATTTTTCTACACACAGCCCAGTCTGGGAACTTAACGAAAGCGGCACAGCTGCTCCATATTACACAGCCCTCCGTTAGCTATGCAATCAAGCAACTGGAAGCCAGCTTAGGTGTGAAGCTCTTTGATCGACTCTCCAAAGGGGTTCGACTAACACCGGAAGGAGCAGAACTGCTGCAATATGTGGAACAATCATTTAGTCTGCTCCAGCTTGGGGAGCTCAAGTTAAAGTCACTCAAAGACCTCTCGGCAGGGGAGCTTCGAATTGGTGCGAGCGGTCCAATAATAAAGCATTTGTTATTAGCCCCCTTAGATCAGCTTCATGCTTCTCATCCAGAAGTCAGAATTCGCCTTATCCAAGGGAAAACGGCTGAAATCAGAAAACTATTGTTAGAAGGTCACATCGATCTGGGGTTTGTTCATCTGCCGTTATCCGATCCGGAATTGGAATTGAACCAGATCGTGAGCATTCAAGATTGCTTTGTCGTTGGCCCGGCTTATGAATCATTAGCCAGACACCCGATTGCAGCAGATGAAATTGCAAAAATACCGCTCCTATTATTGACCCAGGGAAGCAGCACTCGACAATTTGTCGAACAGTGGTTCTCTTCACAAGGGATACGAATAGAAGCGGATATTGAACTCAATAGTATGGATATGTTGATAGAGTTAGCTGGACGCGGTTATGGCGCTGCTTTTGTGACACGTTCTTTCGTAAAGAACGAGCTGGAGGAAGGAAAGCTCACGGAGCTGTCCTTACTTGAACCGTTCCCTTCACGATCTGTCGGTCTAGCCACACGGCGTGGCAGGTCGCCATCGTTAATCGCTAAGCGGTTTATGGAGTTTCTACTCTACTCTCTCGATGACGGCGATTTACATTAGATATCAGTATTAACATGTCATCGTTTTCAAGCTTTGCCACTCATGAGGGATATCTCTCATAATGACCATCGAATCATAGCTCAAATCTTCCTTAGCGATTCCTAACGCAGTATGGAAGTAGCTTAACTCCACATTGCCGCATTCTAAAGGGCACATATTCCAATCATGCGGGATAAGACACATGCCATGATAGCGATTTTTCCCCGTTACTGCGGAGTAACCATCTGCTCCAGATTGGAAAAACCTCGACAATTCATCTACGGACTTGAAGACAGAACCTGATGGTAATTGATTGGTTGGTTGGGCATCAAATTCAATCTTCACTTGTAAATCATTAGACATAAGCTGGAACTGAATCTTATCATTGTTATCCTTCACATGGAACTCAGCTGGATGATGTTCTCCTGGAAATAATCGTCCACCAAGCCAATGATTTATTCGAGAATTCGTATCTCTCCGGAAAATATAGACCCCCTCACGTTGCTTTCCTGTATTGTCTTTCCACTCTACTGCTATACGATGGGCAGCATTCTCGCTAGATACGCCCAGTTTCTTTGGAAGCCTTTTCGGATGAATATTTTCTAATCGTATCAGACATACTCCAATAATTGCTTTTCCAAGTACCTCCTTTGGCTTGAACATAGGTGGCAGGCAACCTGCTATTAATTGCGGCTCAACCTGATAATTAATTAATATTCTTCTCTTAATATTCCCTTCAATAACCGGGATTTTCATAAGTTCCCCCCACTCCATTGTTTGTTTTTCACCATTACTCTATGTTATTCGACCCCTCTCATTATTATCCTTTTTCTTCCATTATTTTTCCGCTCTTAATTGAGATTTAAGCCCCGTAAGGTGCTGGAAACTGGAAGGTGGTAATTTTTTGGCAATGACCCGTCTAAAAGCTCATGAGAAGTACGAACAATATAGGAACATGACTTTTGAAATAAGAATGACCCCTACGATAGAGTCGTATCAGGTCATTGAGGGTCAATTAGTTTCACTTAACTACAAAAGGAGTGTATGACATGAAATCTGTTTCAACTCTACTATTAATGGCCGGTTTAATAGCTTTATCTGGATGCGGAGAGAAATCGCCTGCTTCCGTGCAACCAAGCCCTCAAGTTCAGACATCGGAGTCGCCAACCCCAAAGCCAACAACTACGGCAACAGCTACTGCTTCACCTACACCTTCAGCTTCTTCTTCATCAACACCTACATCTAGTGCAACTACAAAACCAACCGCAGCACCGACAACTTCACCATCATCAACACCTAAAGCCGCTGCGACCCTTGACCGAAAAGCAGCCTTTGAGTTATTAGAAAAAGCGAGCGAATTAAAAGATGTGTATGATGAGAAGTCTTATACCAAAAGCGAGTTATATGCCTACTTTGCACCCTACTACACCAATAACTATGTAGATAAAATCATACTAAAAAACATGAAACAGGTCGGCGATAAGTGGACGTTAGCTCACCCCAATTCAGAGTTGATAGAAGGTTCCTACTATGAGACTAACTTTACGGATAAAACCAAATTGGAGCAAACTGGTGATAAAATAGTAATTACAAACAACCTCGAAGGTGGTCTCTCTGAAGCTCACGAAGAGAAAATCACGCTCATTCAGACCAATAACGGTTGGAGAATCGACCTGGTCGAATGGAAGATGTAGGTTAAACTTTTAGAACAAAATTAAAGGTTGCGGACTTACTGTTGTTGGCGTTATCCTTCATGTTCATGACAAGGGATTCCTTATAGATACTATCTTTTGTATTGCCTGCTTCCTTGGGGAAAAATAGTTGAGTGGTAAGGATTCCTTTGTTAGGTGCTTGAACCTTGACGTGCAGGTGCCTTGTCCGACCTGGGTATAGTCCAGGAACAATCGTTTCTAATGTAAACTGACCTTTATCGTTCGTGTATTGATGACCGCGTAGTGTATACCCCGAATTATCGTACTCGCCCTTATCATTGGCTTGCCAGAAGTCCACAAGAGCATTTTTGACCGGTTGGCAGCTCGTTGACAGAACATATCCTGTTATTGTTAGTGCAGTTCCTGAGACGCCTTTTTCAAGCAAAGAACTACGCTCAGGAGAGTTCGGTGTGTAGTATGGGCCTTCGGTTACAGCGACAGTAGCTGCCTCCACTTCTCCGCATGCCGCAGTCGGTTCCAGAATTGTTGCTTGTGGTATGGCTGAGCTCGGTGTGGCAGGAGAAGGACTTCCAGTACTAGTTCCTGTTGCATCTGATGCCGCGTCCTTATTCCCCAGGTTGATCCCGCATGCGGCTAATACAGCCGATGATGTCACGATTAGACTAGTTGCCAGAAACTTGCGCCGTGTCATGATCTTGCCTGCTTTGCTTAATAACTGATCAATGTGTATCATACTAACGCCCCCTTAACTGTTAATAGTTATATTATGGGGTACACAACTGAGTTTGTCATGAGAGTAGGCTGAATGGCAGCTGAAAGTTGTGACTACCTGATCGTTTCGCTTTTGTTCTGAATAATATCTTTATTACTTCTAATGATTACAGTTTTCTCACGAAATGAACTAATAAATTCCATAATTGCAAGCTTATGAACTTTTTCGAACTTGTGATTCCATCGGAGCATATCGATTAAACCGCTCAAGCTTTGCTTATAGTTAGCTCTTTCCAGCCCGTTTCTTTGTTTGATAAATCGCAGAATTACATTGCAATCGCGCTTCCATACAGGTGGGCTTATAAAGATGATGATGTCGGCCAATTCAAAGCTTGGCATAACCCATTTGTAATAAACCCCTTCTACGATCCAAGCCTCTCGCTGTATGATCCCATCCAACAGAGCATCTCTTGTTTCTGGCGGGTTCTTGCCCGTATTTTCTTCCGTTCCTCTCCACATCACATTGTCCAGTTCATAGTAAGGAATGTTGTATTTGTCAGACAAGTGTCTGGCCAGGTAGCTTTTTCCACTACCTGTCGAACCAATAATATGTATTTTCTTAGTGATCATGAAGCCCTCCTCAATCTGAAATAAATATTAAACAAACCGAAGACAGCCTTCCTATCGAGTGCTGTCTTCGGTATTTGTCTAATATGGAGTTAGGTCACTTTGTTAGTCCTCGTTTAAACCTTCAAGCTTCCAATAATCTGAGATAGAACCTCTTCGATCGCCATTGAGCTTTGATCCGTATTTCTGCGCTCCTTGAATTCAACAACTCCTTGATCCGCTTGCTTGCCTACTACAATTCGATAGGGGATACCAATCAAGTCAGAATCCTTGAATTTGATACCTGGCCTTTCATCCCGATCATCGAGCAATACCTCAACCCGAGAGTCGCGCAAACGTTGATACAATTGTTCAGCCAGACTCATCTGCGTCTGATCTTTAACGGAAACTGGAATAATATGAACATGGAAAGGAGCAATTGCATTCGGCCAGATCATGCCGTTCGAGTCATGGTTCTGTTCCACAATAGCGGACAATATTCTAGAGACTCCAATACCGTAACACCCCATAATCATGACCTGTTCCCTGCCGTTAGAATCCAAATATCGGGCTCCCAGCTTCTCACTATATTTCGTTCCAAGTTTGAATACGTGACCTACCTCAATCCCACGAGAAAATTGTAAGGTTCCATCTGTACACTGAGGACATGGGTCCCCTTCGACCACATTACGGAAATCCCCAACATAGGTAAGCTCGAAATCCCGTCCAGGACGTACATTCCGGATGTGGTAATCCTGTTCGTTTGCCCCTGTTATCCCGCTTGTCATTGCAGCTACAGCTGTATCGGCTACTATTGGAACCTCTAGCCCGATTGGACCTGCAAAACCAACAGGAGCTCCAGTCACCCTGATCGCCGTATCTGAATCCGCTAATGCGATATCCTCAGCGCCAAAGTGATTTTTCACCTTAATCTCATTGACATCATGGTCCCCTCTGACTAGCACGACAACAGATTTACCATCAACGAGGTAGATCAACGTTTTGATGAGCTCCTGTGCCTCGATCTGTAGAAACTCCACAAGCTGAGCAATGGTACGCACAGCTGGAGTATGAATTTTCTCTAACGCATCAGCACCGTCATCCTCATTCGGACTATGTACAATACCTGTTGCGGCCTTTTCCAGATTAGCAGCATATTCGCAGGAAGAACAAGAGGCAATTGTATCTTCTCCAATGTCGGCAAGTGCCATGAATTCATGGGTTTCCCCTTCGCCGCCAATTGCACCAGCATCTGCTTCAACAGCACGATAATTCAGCTCAAGCCGTTGAAAGATTCGTTTATAAGCATCGTACATTTTCCAATAGGAGCGATCCAGACTTGCCCAGTCTGTGTCAAAGGAATAGGCATCCTTCATCAGAAACTCCCTGCCCCGGAGCAGCCCATACCGAGGTCTTCGCTCATCCCGAAATTTCGTTTGGATCTGGTACAAAATAACGGGCAGCTTTCTGTAGGAACTTATCTCATTTCGAACGATTGCCGTTATGACTTCTTCATGAGTCGGACCAAGCGCAAATTCACGTGCATGGCGATCCTGCAGCCGAATTAACTCAGGACCATATACGGAATATCGTCCTGACTCCTGCCATAATTCAGTTGGCTGCAACGCAGGCATTAACAATTGCTGCGCGCCTGCCATATCCATCTCTTCTCTAATAATCTGCTCCACTTTGTGGAGCACCCGCCAACCTAATGGCAGATAGGAATAAATACCTGCAGCCAGTTGCCGGATGAACCCGGCTCGCAGCATGAGTTGATGACTAACTACTTCGGCTTCAGCTGGCGCTTCGCGCAATGTTGGTAAGAATAAGTTGCTTTGTCGCATAATGGACACCTCCTGGAATAAGTAAAAGACAAAAAGACACATTCGTCAGGGACGAATGTGTCGTGGTACCACCCTATTGTAACCGTCCTAGTTAATAGGACGATTCTTAAACGCATAACGGACAGATTCCGGTAACGGTTCCCAATAAGCTCACCGATACAGCTCGCAAGGTAGGAAGCACTCAGTCATGGCTAGAAACCTTACAGCCTAAGGGTCTCTTCTCTGGAACCATTTCCCTGAATCTCATGTCCTCGGTCAAAGCTATTAATTATGGAAATTCATGTATGGTCCAATTTATTACATCATGCCCTAATTGTCAAGTGTTTACTAATCTCTTCAAGACACAGATGGAGATTGCCGCAATGAGAACCCGTTTTATCATAATCAATTTAGCACCATTTCTGTATCATACAATTATGATTAACGGGATTTTATGGAGTACTAGTAAGCTTTTGAAGAACAATACTTGTCTTGTCTCCAAAATGAGTCACTGTGTAAATATGGTCATCATGACGATAATCTACTTTCAACTCATTGCCGATAATATTGATCGGATCTATACTAAAAATCTCGATTTGCTGCATCCCTTGCTCAAGTAAATCAATCGTCCAGTGCTCATTGCTTTTCTTGATCGAAACGGGAACATTGGAACGAACAATATGCATACTCTTCTTTTTCCATTTTATTTGAAGGGTTGTACTCTTTTGAAGTGCAGTAAACAGTTCACCGATTTTCCCCTCCATAAAAATATCTGAATTAACTTCAAGAGGATCATGTAAGTAATACTTACCTGGTTTTATGGAGACCCCCAGTGTGTTTTTATAGTTATCAGCTTGTGCTGGTACACTATGTAAATCCGCTTTGAGTGTTAGTTTTAAATGTTTTCCTCTTCCTAACTTATCTTTTATCCTACACCAAAAATAATTTCCCCAAGATTGGCTTATCGTGACTTTGGCAGTCAAAGTAGTTAAAAATGAACGTGCTGCTTGCGGCTCCGTCATAAAGTTATAATCCCATTCCGTTCTTAAAGTATCAAAATACTGTACAAAATTTTTAAACTGATCGATGTTTTTGTCTAGATATTCAATGTGCTCCATATAAATCATTGGTAGACTTTGGGAAGCCATTGAGTGATAGATGTCAGTGGTCGCATACTCTTCCTCCTCATTAAATAGAGGAAGAGGAGAGAATAACACCATAGGACTTTCTTTTAATGCAGGATCTTCAAGTAAAAAAGGAATACTCCACATGTAGTCTGTGTAGGCTCTGGGATCTGTTGGAGTATTTGAAGGCCTGAATCCAAAATTAAACCATATTCCATGCGAGCTTTCGTTTCGTAATGATTGTAATCGATCATTATTATTAATCCGCCAAGTATGTTGATTTGTTCCAATTTGATTCCAAGGAATCCCGAGTTTTCGAAAAGCTTGCTTATGAAGTTCAATCTCCCGGTTTTCTTGTGGATTTGACATGTAACTGTGAAATAACAAATGGGGATATAGTTCCAAGTAATTGTCTCTCGTGTATTGAATGAATGCTTTGAGGTCTTCCAGATATGGGAATTGGGGGTCATCAATCGACATTGGGTTACCAAACTCAAGCTGACCTACTATTAAATCATCCATTCCATCATGATTGATATCGAACCATAGCGGGACAGAGTTATGTCCGCCAACAAGGGCATTACTTCCAGAAGGGTTAAACGTCTCCCCATTAATTACACCGTTGCTTATCCAGGTATCGTTTTTTTGCACATAAACTTCTATATCTCCCCAGTTGTTACCGATTAGCAAGTCATTCAGACTATCATCATTCATATCGCGAATAGCTGGTGCAGCGAACTTCCCATGGCTCTGGACAAGCTCTTGTGGACTTTCGTAGTGATAAGGTGATTCAGACTGTCCACGAAAGAAAGAAACAACACCTGTCCCATCCCCGACTACCAAATCTGGTAGTCCATCGCCATCAATATCCCCCCGGGTTGGAACTGAGAATGATACGACAGATAAAACATGATCTTCGGAAGATAAAGAATTAAATCCAGAAAATTTTTCATTTCCTAAATTCAAAGAGTACATAACACTACCATTTTTATCACCAATTAGTAAATCAAGTGCTCCATCTTCGTTGAAATCAGTTGTGGAAATACTCGTGTATCCCAGTGATAAGAGTGGCTCACCAGATGGAAGTAAGATCTTTTCAGGTTTTCCAAACACATCAGGTAAGTTAAGTCCGTCGGGAATATTATTATTATTATATTCTCCGTTACTGGTTCCTTGGTTCATGAATCCGTACATATAACCATCTGTGCTTCCTACGATGAGATCAGATCGTCCATCATTATTTCTATCTACGAATGCGGGAAATGCACGATAAGGAAGTTCAATTTCATTAGACAAATCTGTATAGATGGGGTACTTATTGATTGTCAGTTTTTTTCCGCCACTTATAATATGCGTCCCGGAACTATAGAAGGAGTTATCATATTCTCCAACAAATAAGGGCTTTTCATTTGACCCTTTGTTTAAATGAACGCTCACCGTTTCAAACCATTGACCCCAATCATATGAACCCCGAACAAGTGAATAAGAAGGAATTTGATTATAACTTTTTAAAAATTCTGCCCATCTCTCTGCATCATGATCCTTTATACCAGATAATGCCTCATAATGATGTTGATATGCCATGGCAGGACGTCCATAAGGGCCGAGAACTTTTGTGATACTATAACCATATTTTTCTTTGCTCAAAAAAGCTAAATAGGCTGAACGTAGTTGGTGGTTGGCGGAAGCAAAGCCAAATTGAAAATATGGCTCATCCGATAATTTATATCGATTGAAATAGGTAGTTCCAGTTTCATAAGATGGATCTGAATGATTCATGGAGATACGTTCTTGGAATCCTTGGCTAGCATCCATTCCACTATCTAAATCAAAGCCAGTAATAAAATATCTATTAGGGAGGAATTTACTGTTGAACAAGACGGAACCTTTTTCAATTCGATTAAGTGTCATCAGCGAAATTCCATTAAGAGTAACGATGCTTTCTGCTGTTGAAGGAATTATTCCTTTGCCCAACGAAAAACCAGGGAGATTTTCCAATCCAATGTGTTTATTGAAGTTATCAGTAAATAATTGATATACATTCTGAATACCTTTTAAGTTTTCATCCACCATAGGATATGTAAAATTAATAGTATTTGTGGGAACTTCAACAATTTGAGAAGCTCCGAGGAACTCTTTAGGGAAGTCTTGATTAAATACATTTTCTAAATAAAGATGTCCACCCGTGTGAACGTAACGAATCAAATTATCCGTACCTTCTTTTAGCTCCGTAGTTTGTGTAAGATTAATGTCTAAATATATAGCATCATATTTATGAAGCTGAGAATACTTTGTCTCGGACAATTTTTTCTCGGTCACCATTATATTAGCCTCTAAGCTTTGCTGTAGGTTATTTAGTGCGGATGTATCAAAGGTATCATTTCCAACCAAATACAAGATATCTACATTGTCGACTTTTTGAGTAGTAAAAAGTAAGACAATAAAAAGTAAACAAGCAGCAACACAAGCTAGTAGAATTCGTAACTTCAATGAAAATCTCACTCCTGAATCATTAGTTAAGTGATTATATATACGCTTTGTTTCCAGAATTTGTTTCGCAAAGAAAAATATTACCCTCAAAGCAGTACTTCCCGATCTATGTAAAAATTGCTATACTTACAAAAAAGTTTGGCTTTCGAGATGCTCCTTTTGTTTAAACCAAAAAGGAGCAGCCATAATTGTAGGCTACCACTAGTCGAATTATCCTACCGTTAGCCATCCATGCCTCAGGCAGCACCATATGAAAGTAATTCCGTTCTTCCATGGGAGTTCAGCAATTCCCATTTCTATTGTAAACAAACAAACCTCCTGAACTAGATAGCGGCGACCGATACATTTGATTTCTTCTTAGTTTGTAGGGCAGACTTCATTGATTCTTTACGCAATAAATTGCTTTGAGTGTGTGAATTAGAAACAAAGTAAATATCACAAATAAACAAGTTATACAAAGCGTTTTCAGCAGCTTCACAAGCCAACTTTTCACACTGTAAAAGATAAAAACAAATACTGTAACAATCATTTTCATGATTCTTTAAGATGCCTGAACGCTTATTTTTTTTCCATACAATCCTTCCCTACCATTTAAGTTAGTTAATAATCCATCTTAATTCTAACATTATAACAAATGTAATACATGGTACATTTTTCCTATAGCTGAGCGGCATAACTCTCCATTTTCCCCAGTAGCAATGCTTGTTGAAGAATGCTGACCGTTACTTCAGTAGTCGAAAAAGGAGCTGCTGATAAGCAACTCCTGCACTAATGTTCCCGTTTAAGTAGTCTTAATTCGTTTGTTATTCTTCGCTTCATAAACAATTGTTTGTTGGTTGTTTTCCTACCACAAAATTAGCGGGTACAACCAAATCTGAAAATCGATACTTTTCTTCATCTACTGATTCTTATAAGTTCATTACAAAGCCAGTTTTCTTACCTTTCAGGAAACCAGACTGTTCATAGAATCGATGGATTTCTTCTCGCTTTGACCCTGTCATCAGCATGATTTTATAACAATTGACTTCCTTAGCCATATCTACCGCAGCATTAAGAACCATTTGGCCGTACCCTTTCTTCCTGTGTTCTTCATGAGTAACCACATTCTCTATCCATGCATAAGGTCTCGCGCTTCTAGTAAGATTCTTGACAAGAACTAATACGCAAGTAGATACAATCATATTCTCATGTTCCAAAACAATAATTCGCATAGCGGGATCCCGCAGCATCTCTTGCCAATGCTCCTGCAGCTGATCATTTCTTATTAACTCAGGGTCGTCTGGCTGTAAAAACTTATAAAGTGTCAATAGATCTTCAAGCTCGTGGTCATGAATTAGCCTGGTTCTTGTCATTCCGTGAGCACCCTTCCCTTCAATTCTTAATTTTAATAGTCACAATCCGTTACCTAAACTAGATCTCGAGCATATAGCTCTATCCATGCAGGCCAATAGCCAAGGCTTATGGCCAATTGTCTGCTATGCAGATTACTTACCTCCGTCGAATAATAAGGGATTATTCCTTCATTCAGAACGGCTTGCGAGAGTGTGCCTACCAGCGCCTTACCTACCCCTCGTCCCTGATATTCTCGCCTGACATCAACACCGATCTGCCACATGTCGGAGCAATCTTCAGATGCTCCCGCAATGCCGATCACGGTTCCCTCGTACTCAGCAATCGTTGCAACACGATCTGGACGTTCACTGTCTACTCGGAAAGAAAGAGCGTGTTGGAACTCTTTATGCCCATACAAGGCATGAACCTGATCTCTGTAAAAAGTAGTAATCGTTACTCCATGCGGAATGGCAAATGCTCTCAAATCTTGGAGGGAGCATACGTATTTCTGGTCTGGACCGGCAATGAACTGCTTGTCTATATGTACATATTCTACTATTCGAGCCAAGTTGGCAGCACTGAATACTTGTCCGCGATTTAGCGACTGAAACTGCTCTTTAAGCCAATCTATTCTCCCCGCATCTGCAGTAACAACAGTTCCATTGCCCATGGTAACGATGCTAAGTGACTTTTCTCGATAAGGAAACCGGAATCTGCCCATCCTAATCTCTGACGTATGAAAGGAAATACTCTCATTGTTGAAATCACTCTCGTCACAAGCCTGATTGGCCGACAATACCCTTCTTACGGTTTGTAATACAGATTCCTTATTGGAATTAATCATTTGAAACTCCTTTCACTAGGTTTCTCCAAGTTCATCATGCCGGAATAACATTTCCGTTTCATTAACTATATTTGGCAATAGATCCTCCATAGTATCCAGCAACGAACGAAGATCCCGATTAACCTGCCCATACTCGAATTGTTCCAGACTCTCAGGCAGTTCTTCTTCATCAAGGATAAACGTGCGTCCATCCGGCAGCACTAGAACGTCGATAATTAAATCCTCGAACGATACCATCATTTCTGTAATGAGCGTGTTTCGCACAATATTGAAATAGGCTCCAAGAAACCCGCCTGCTTCATTTCTCAATATGTATACGTTATAAGGTCTATTCTTCCAATAATAAGCTATCGTGTAGCAGCCTTTGGGAACAACTAGCTCTGTTGAGCTAGCTGGAATCGTAAAGGTTTTGGCCACCCTATACAGTAGAATGATTGAATCCTTATGCCGTTCAAGTAAATTACAGTTATATTCTACAATCGATTGATCATAACGTATTTTTCTCTCTACTACTTTATCTCGGATTGGTTGAGACATAGAAGATGTGTCACTCCTTACATGAACTGCTGTTATCCATTTATTATACATCCGAACTATAAGAAAAGCTTCAATTGGGGTTTCCTCTAAGTTGTCTTCGATTCCCGTAGAAAAACAGACTATCGAACTAGGTTCGATAGTCTATATGATTCTAGCTGTTCGCTTGTTTATGTTTGTTCACCAAATCTAGTACATTAATCCCATCAATCGTAAGTCCCTCTATGTTACATCCATTTAACTGAACATTTCTCAGATCACAGTTCGTAACTGTACTTCCTTTGAAATTGCAATCTTCGAATCTTACCGGTCTTTGCTCTTGTTGATCTGGGCTATACAACGGGTGATCCTCAGGCGGCATCCCGATGTGATGAATATAAGCCCCGCCCAGCTGAGCGCCATCAATTTCGAAATCGGACATGTTCGCATCTGTTATCTTGGCGCCTATGAAGCAAATATTATTAAAATGACTGCTCCCAAGATTGGCATTATTGACTTTAATCTTTCCCAGATTACAGTCTTCGAATATAGCCGTGCTTAGATCACTATGACGAAACTGAACAGGCTCGACATTCAACCAACCGTCTGTGCCAGGCTCTTCCTCCAGCTGGCTCTCCTGCACGTTAGGTCTGCTGATATTCTCGAATATCGTACCACCCAATTGTGCATGTTTCATATGTAGATTAGAGAAGAAAATATGATTCCACTTGGAATTGACGAAATTCACATGTTCTAGTGATGTATCCCTGGCATCGACTCCATGCAACTCGGCCCCCTTCAGACAAACCATATGGAGCTTCTCGTCCCGCAGATCCTGCAGCTCGAATCCACCTTTTCGATCAATCATTGTCTTATCAGTTAACTTCATTTTCTCTTCATCCCTTCTTTGGATACTTCATGTTAATTAACCCAATTCTCCGAATGATACGCTTTCATGAAAGAGAGCAGTTTCTCCAGTTCCTCTATTCCCTTAGACTCTGCCTCCTTAGCTGTCATGAGCAGCTCCACAGCGCGATTAGCCGTACTGGGTTTACCTGGCTCTCCCCCTTCTGGAAAAGGGAATAAGTCCCGCAGCTCCCCAAAAGCCCTGGCGACCGTTGCATAATGGACGGCTGCTTCTGAGGCTCGCCTGCGTACCGTCCGTTCCACTACATTCGTACCGTTCCATTGAAACACCATATCCTGCAGGAATCGAGCGGCGAATTCACGGGCATCCGCAATAACAGCCGTATTGTAAGCATTCCCTTGTTCATCGGCACTGCGTCTCTCCATAACTGCAATCCATGCATCGTATCCTGCAAGTCCTTGAGCGAACCGATCCTTGAATACATGGGTCCACTCCCGACCACGTGAATGCTCTACAACCATATCGAGACACATACGCAGCATCTCGTATTTGGAATGGGGTAGGCTCTCGCTTATCGTGGTTACGAATAGAAGATTAATTTTCGGATCTGCGAATTCAGCATAAGTCAGTGTCCCATCCTTTGACACATCCTTGGCATAGAACACCTGCAGATCATCATCATATCCGTAGATCAGACCAAATTCGGGAGTAAATAAATCAAAACAGATCGCAGGAACACCTTGATCAATGGATTGCTGAATGAGTGCGATCGTCCTTTCTATCTTCTCTTGGGCAATTGGTGCCTCTGCATCAGCCAAACAACTTGTAAACCCAAGGTTACATAGGTTACGACGCAGAATATAGCCGCCAGGAAACGAGGTCGGACCGGCGACATTTATTTTCTCCGGATCTATATTCATTCTGAAGGCATGACCTGTTAATCCCATCACATCGGTAAGAGAAAGATTCTTCTTGTCAGTGTATTTAACTGCTCCGTGTATCGCTCCAGCCGCTGATGTCCATGTGTTTGTCCAATCTTTTTCCTTTAGAATAGTCATGTGCTACTCTTCTCGCCTCCTGCATGGCTAGAGCTGAGGCGGAGCCAGAATTCTCCGCCTGGACATTCCTTGCTCTGCCCTCTTATGTACATAGATTTGAATCGTTATGCGAACCCGTTCCTTCTCAAGCTTAACTCTGGATCTCTTGAGGATGTTATACACGTTCGCGGTTGTCATGTTGAATAAAGCTGCAATCTCGGCTGGGGGAAGCTCTCCGAAGAATCGAGCTTCGAATATTCCACGTTCTCGTTTATTCAAACAACGAATGAGCATATGGATGCTCTGAAGCGTTTCTTTTCGCACTAGACATGCTTCAGGATCTTGCATACTCCTCGCATTCTCAGCGGTTGCATCCGTCAAATGAAATATAATGCTGTCAATATCACCCCAATCGACATCTCCATTTGAACTACCAGCATGATTAGCTGATTCAGATTGACGCATGAATCCGGCAAATGGTTGTTCCTTGCCGAACGGCCCACCCCTTCGAAGCTTCATATACGCCTGATTACGAACAATGCGATTCAACCATGGCATGAATCGATCCGCATCCGTGAGTGTTCCCAAATGTAGAAAGGCACGGATCAACGCTTCTTGAACAACATCCTCTGCCAGGAACATATCCTTTGTTAAGGATCCAGCCAAACCAAGCGCCTTAGCACGATGTCTGCGCACAAGCTCACCGAATGCTTCCTGATCACCTGAGCTTGCCCGAACCACCAACTCGCGTTCACGGTTATTCTTATCGGAATTCGGCATATACTGCATATCTTCAACAGGAGAAGCAATATTCATATTCATCCCTCCTTATCTTACTGATGCCCGAGGCACCAATAATCTATCAAGCTGATGTAAAAGCCGCCTTGACGGCGGCTTCATGTAAAGTCATGTTTAGGACGGTACTTATATAAACATCGCTGGGAACTGCTTAACAAGGGCTTCTGTTAGTACATCCGCCATCATTAGCGCTTCCTTTTCAACGATCTCATATAGGTCAACACTCTTCTTATATTCTTTGCTAATCATCGAGACAGCTTCTTGCTTCGTTAATTCCAGATGACGATAGAACATCTTCTTGAACAGGTCTTTGTCAATAAACGGATTTATGCGTGTTAGGAAATCAATAATCTCGTCCGCATTCTTATACCATTTCGCTTCAGCCTCAAGTGCCTCTTTTTGATTTCCGGCAATGGCTGCTTTAACCAGATCGAGTGCAATCACCAGGTGTTCCTTGATCAATCTGCTGTACATCTCTGCAATCTGGTCGCCATAAAAGGGACGCAGTGAATTTCCCATATCGGGAGCATTCCTGAGAAGCCGGTTCACGACAGGTTCAACGTCAGGGAGATGGAATACAAGGCTTAATATCGCCATTCTTGTCCACTCTACATGCTGCTCCCACAATAGACGCATATGACTTTTTAATTCATCCTCTGCTTTACTTATACATGAGGGAGCGTAGCCTCCTCGGCTATACCAGTAATTATGATTTTGATTTGGGTTATACTGGAAGACAGGCATTGAATACGGATACATCTTTTGTTTTTCACTCCTTCAGTCCACGATTTCGCAATAGTAGTATTAATACACTGTATTCTTTGCGTAATGGATAGGTGAACGTCCAGGTATGCATTTTATTGCATCAGTTGAAGCGTAATGATATGGGTTGTTCCTTTTCCTTTTTCACTTTTTATTTCGATCTTACCCTGCATCTTCTTAATAATACTAAAAGTTACCATGGATCCTAACCCAGTACCTTTATCCTTGGTTGAATAATAGGGCGTCCCTAATCTATTAATTTGCTCAGGCGTCATGCCAATTCCAGTATCAATAATAGAGATCACTACGGAATTATTTACTTTTTGAACGATAAATTTCAATACCCCTCCGTCAGGCATAGCTTCTATACTGTTCTTCCCGATATTGATAACCGCTTGATGAAATTTGTAACGATCTCCAAGTACAAACAGACGATAATCTGGAATATGCTTTTCGATTTGCACGTTTTGATAATTGGCGTACGACAAAAGAACATTACACACATAGTCAATCTCAACTTGAATATCCATTTCTTCGATTTTCTCAGGTTCGGGTTTGGCTAGAGTCAAATAGTCTGAGATGATTTGCTGGGCGCGGTCGAGCTCTTCCAGACATATTTTCTGATAATACCGTCTGTTCTCCATACTAACATCCTGGTTGCCCATTAACTGAATAAACCCTCTAACAGAGGTTAGCGGATTCCTTACTTCATGAGCTACAGAGGCAGCAATTTCACTGACAATCTTGATCTTCTCACTCTTGATAATTTCTTCTCGCATCATAGAGTTTCTTCTGAAGAACTCAAGTATGTACACCGAGACTCCGGCTATAATACATTGGAAGATCATAGTTTCTAGCATATGGACGAATCTTGGAGTGAACATGGTACTGAGGTTGCTCGTGAAAGATAAATATAAAATTAGAGTCACAAAACGGACAATTAAATAGACTAAAAAGGAATAAATGATTTTGCGCCATAAAGATGAGTATGGGAATTTCTTGATGAACCAAATGATGGCTATAAACGTAGGAAAAATGGCAAGTATGTATTCGAATTGATTGGCGTTTCCCATAATGAAGCGATAAATGAGTAACGTGGCATACAAAAAGAAAGATACATATACACCGCCATATAAAGAGCCAATAGCGAGTGGTACAGCACGAAAATCATAAGTGGAATTATTAAGAATAAGTGGAAATGACATCGTTAACACAAGCGTAAGTGAAAAGATGATATAAGTAACGATTTGGCTGCGCAGGTCGATGCGACCTGCTTTAAGCACATAAGGGTAAAACGTAAGCGGAAAGAAGACTAGGAGTAAGTTTAGCAGAAAATCGTTGTACGGGATGTTCATATAGCCTCCTGATCCGTCGGTCGCCTCTCTTTCATACATTAACACGAACTATTTAGGGACACAATAGGACATCGGAAAGAGCAGATCGATAAGAATCCGCCCGTATTTGATGCTATGATTAATGTCATTAACTACTTTGTAAGTCTAGACGTTTTCCATCATAAAAAGAGACCTCCAAAGAGTTCCTCTACTCCTGAGGTCCTTTATTACCTGCGTACAGGCTCGATATCCCTTTACAACTATTCTCTTAATTGAACATTTCCAGTTCTTCGGGTCTTGCATTGGGGAGCTTGTCAGTAAAAGTACTCCAGTCCTGTTGCATCTCACTATCAGTCAACAAACATTCGTCTAAGGAAGCAATTAGCTCCTTAGGCTGTAGGTCGATGCCGATAAATACGACCTGATTGATGCGGTCGCCATACACGGCATGCCATTTGGCCTCTAGCTCACCATCCTCCTCAAGAGCCTGCGCTCTCTGCACTGGGGGCAGTGCAGCGACCCAATATCCTGCAGGGCCGAACTGGATGGAAGGTCCTGCTTGACTGAGACTCTGCGCCATTGTATCACGTGAGGCTAGCCATACTGTACCTTTCGCGCGCACGATCTCAGGCGGCCACTCACACATCCAATCTGTAATACGCTCTGGATGAAAAGGTCGCTGCCGCTCATAGACGAACGATGAGATCCCGTACTCCTCCGTCTCAGGTGTATGTTTTTCATTAAGAAGCTCTTGCCGCCAACCTGCAGATACACTTGCTTCATCGAAATTGAATAAACCTGTGTTCAACACCTGTTCCGGCTGAACAACACCATATTGAGACCGAATAATCTTCGCTCTCGGCTGCAATGCACGCAGCACTCGTTCTAGCTTATTCAGCTCATCCACTTCTACCATGTCGCATTTATTCAGAACCAGCACGTCACAGAACTCTATCTGGTTGATCAACAAATCAACAACATCACGGGTATCATCCTCACCTATCGCCTCTCGCCGTTCTATCAGCGATTCTCCAGATGAGAAATCATGCCAGAATCGATAAGCATCTACAACCGTAACCATACAATCCAGCCTGCATAATTGGGACAAGTCAATCCCTTGTTCCTCATCGATATAAGTGAACGTCTGCGCAACTGGAACCGGCTCACCAACACCGGTGGATTCAATCAGTATGTAGTCGAACCGGTTCTCAAGCGCCAACCGTTTCACTTCTCGGAGCAAGTCCTCTCGTAATGTGCAGCAGATACAGCCATTCGACATCTCAACCAGCTTCTCATCTGTTCTAGATAGCCCGCCTCCTGTCTGGATCAGGTTAGCATCAATATTAACTTCACTTAAGTCGTTCACGATTACGGCTACTTTCAGCCCTTGTCGATTGTTTAGTACATGATTCAGTAATGATGTCTTTCCAGAGCCCAAGTATCCGCTAAGCACGGTTACAGGAATTCGAGTTGATTTGGGTTCAATTGTATGCAAGAATATCATCTCCATAACGTAATAATTACTATTAGTCTTTGTATAATTTGTGATTATATCGTAATAATTACGATTTGTAAATAGTAATCATTACTAATATGAGAAGATTCTTATTTTCTACTTTCTTGCATACAGTTGATCCAATACATGATGTTTTATTGATCAAGTTATGCTACCCTTGAGCTATACTAAACTTCTATATTTCCTATTCCGGAGGTCACTATGACAGCTATACCTGTAATTATACTGAGCGGATTTCTCGGCAGCGGAAAAACAACCTTATTACTCCGACTTATACACGAGGCTCAGATGAGGGGTCTTCGTACTGCCGTTCTAATGAATGAGCTTGGTCAAATGGACATAGACGGTCATATCCTTCAAGACACCTTAAATGGCCTCTCGCTCGAGAAGCTATTGGATGGTTGCATATGCTGTGATAAAAAAAGCGAAGTAGCCGCCTCTATCGAACAATTGATTCGGCCTGCTCCTGATCTGGTCCTCATCGAACTCACTGGGGTAGCCAATCCAGAAGAAATTGCAGACTGTCTGACGGCTCCGATGTTATTGAATCGGGTGAAATTGAAGCAAATCGTAACGGTCCTTGATGCTGAATTGGTGCTAGATTACAACAGTATATTCTCATCAGACCGTTCGTTAGTGCATACATTACGCCGCCAAATAGAGGTTGCCGACATCCTCCTCGTGAATAAAACGGACCTGGTGTCCAGCTCTCGCCTGGTGAAGATAGAGAAAGCTATCCGTAAGCAAAATGCTGCAGCGCCTATATTCAATACGACTCAAAGTCAAATGAATATGGAACGCTTGTTAAGTGATATAACACCGAATCGAAACGAAAGCACTACCAAGAGCAGCCCATTCTCTATGAGCAAGGGTCAGCCTCGCAGCGGAAATAATCATACTCATCCCTCTACAACTGAGAATCGCTCCTACTCACGACTTGTTACCATTACGCTTCCAAGTAAGACTCAGGTGAATCCTAAGCATGTGGAGCGTTTCATAAAAGACCTAGGTTCCAGATTATTAAGAGCCAAGGGTTATTTGAAGCTCCACGGGGATGACTCGCGAGCACATCTCGTTCAGCTTGCAGGCAATCGGATCGGTTGGCTGCCAACGACCTACACGGGAGACAACTACTTGGTCTTGATTGGACTCGAGTTAGATACAGATACAATCCAAATGGACTGGGAACAGATGTTGTTAGTATAATATTTGCAATCTTGGAGGCTAGTGAATTGCGCTCTAATACTCTCATAAATCTAGCTATTAACCTTTTCTTCATCGCCTTGATCGGAACGATCATTGTAGTTGCTATGAATCCTCAGCTTGTAACAAGTATTCCGTCCATCTATTATGAGGATCTGCAATCGTTCAAGACTATGTTTATCAGTATTATACTGGAAGCATTTCCTTTTATTTTGCTAGGTGTGCTGGTATCTGCTTTTATGCAAATTTTCATTTCCGTAGATATGATCAAACGGTTTACTCCTAAGAACCCTATACTAGGGATTATGTTCGCTTGCGGGTTAGGGATCCTGTTCCCGATCTGTGAGTGCGGGTTAATTCCTGTCATTCGCCAATTGCTTAAGAAAGGTATGCCGCTCTACATTGCCGTGGTGTTCATCCTGGTAGGTCCCATTGTGAATCCAATTGTGTTCAGTGCAACTTATATGGCCTTTCGCAACAAACCGGAGATGGTCTACTCCCGAATGGGACTTGCTTTATTGGTTGGTGCGGTCATTGGTCTGATCATATACCGATTCATTCGCAACAATCCGTTGAAGAATAGCGTCACTACCCTATATACTCAAACACCCGATGTAAGCACGAGCTACCACATTCACCGTCCTAGAAACAAGATTTCTGCCATGCTCGAACATGCGGCCAGTGAATTTTTTGATATGGGGCGATTTTTAATCTTCGGCTCATTGGTGGCCGCAGCTATTCAGACGTTTGTACCTAGAAGTGAGCTTATGGAGATCGGCCAAGGGGATGTGTCATCGCATTTCTTCATGATGGGATTGGCTTATCTGCTGTCACTTTGTTCAACAGCCGATGCCTTTGTTGCCTCATCCTTTGTAAGTACGTTCTCCATGGGTTCGCTCTTGACCTTCCTGGTGTTCGGGCCGATGCTGGACCTCAAAACTACGATCATGCTATTATCCGTATTTCGCGCCAAATTCGTTCTTATCTTATCGTTGTTAATCATAGGCTGCGTTTTCTTAGGGTCCATCTTAGTAGAAACTATTGTCTGGTAAAATCTTGATCCTATTCTCGTAAAAAGGTGGTATCAACTATGGAAATGGCAGAGGAACGTTCGTTAACAGGACATTATTTGCTTCGAGCAGCCATTATGCTAGGCTTTGCCTTCTATATCGTATATCTCGTGCGATCTGAGCATCTAATCTATTACATTGCACCTCGTATGCAGCTCTATGTGAAACTGGCAGCAATTGCTCTGTTCTGTGTGGCTCTGCATCAAATCTATCTAGCCTTTCAGTCAATATTTGATCGGAATAACGAGGCTGCATGTAATTGTGACCATGAGCCTCCCCGCTCTTTACTTGCTAACGGGCTAATCTATGGATTGTTTCTGATTCCGCTAATGCTTGGTTTCTTGCTTCCCGATCAACTTATGGGCAGCAACATAGCCTCCATCAAAGGAATGAATCTATCTAGCGGTGTGATCACCAAACAAGCCGCTCCATCGGAAAGCTCAGCGGGCACAGGATCTAGAGCTGTTCTGGGCAAGGAAGTTATACCGCCACTTGAGCTAACGAGTCCTGCTGCCACTGCTCCGATTTCATCCGCTGCGCCAACCGCTACAGCTGCTCCAAATCCGAAATTATCGGCTATGTCAATCGAGGACGCCAAGCTGTACACCATGTTCAAGACGGAATACTTCAATGAAGCATACTCTTTACATGCGATGAAGCTATACAAACAGGATGTGATTCAAATTAAAGAAGAGGGCTTCATGGAGACCATGACTACCCTCGAGATGTTTATGGAACATTTTATCGGCAAAAAGGTTGAGATCAGCGGGTTCGTTTATCGGGAAGATACTATGAAAGCCAATCAATTTGTCGTAGCTCGATTAGCGATGCAATGCTGTTCTGCTGACGCCTCGCCGTTCGGCTTATTCATAGAGTCAACGAATGCGCAATCCCATGCTGTAGACAGCTGGGTTAAGCTTACAGGAACCTTGGGAGCGACCACGTATAACGGGAGTGAGATTATGAAGGTCTCTGCCACGAACATTGAAAAGATCAGCGCATCCAAGACCCCTTATGTGTATCCAGATTACAGCTTTCTTGATTAGTATACTTACTCTCAGTCTAGGCTATTTATTCACAAGGTAATTAGAAGAATGAAGCGTTAATACATAATAGCCTAGATAGAGCACAACATATGCAATCATAGAGGTAAGGATTGGAATGGCTAGAGATTCGTCGAACAAACTAATCTGGAATATGCCCTTCAGGATCATTATACTGTGAGCAATCCCAACAATGAGGGGCAGAAGGAACACGAACAATAATTGCTTCGCTACTGTGCTCATTACGTCCCTTTTACTGACACCCAGTTTACGTAACGTTTCATACCGGCCTTTATCAGTATGCGCTTCGGTAAGCTGCTTGAAATAAATAATACTTCCTGTTGCAGCCAAGAATACAAGCCCCAAAAATCCTAACAGGAATATATCAAGCCCCGCTGCTTCCAATCTTTTACTATACTCCAGGTAGTAACTTGTTAGCTCCGCTTGCTCCGCCCCTTGCAGCTTATTGAGTTGGAGGGCTGTCGTTTGGGTCCGCTGTTGATCCTCCACTTTATAGATAGCATAGCGAAGCTTAGTAGATTGTTCGGCCAAGCTATCGTACATCGCATCACTCACGATCATATACATATCCGGCGAAACCCAGCTCATGATTCGATCTTCGAGCATAGTCACATAAGTCAACTTTTGTTGCCCTTGAGAAGTAGTCAGCACTAACTGCCTTCCCGCATTGTCCGATGTTCCGGGGTCAGAGATCGATCGAATTCCAACCATTTGATTACCTGTCAGCTGTAGGGTATTGTCTCTCTTAAGAGTGGAAGTTAGCTTATTGTACGTGCTGGCAGCTATAATTTTCACAGGAACATCATTAGCAGTAAACCCATAAGGAACGAACGAAGTATCCGACAAGTCACCTTTTATCTTAAGTACTTGTATGATCTGTTCCGATTGGATTCGATGTTCTTTATCATCAGCAATAATGCCTCTCACTTGTTCATTAAATGAGTCATCTAGCAACCTATGTGTGTAACTGAAAGGCGCGTAGTTCGCAGCACTCTTCTCCACGCCATAGTAAGAGCTGTAACCGACACTCACTGCGCATAAGGTTAAGGCACTAAGCAGAGCAACCATGGTAAGAATTCGCGCGTTGCCTTTCATTCTGTACAGGAGCTGTGAAGTACTTATGAGATTAGTTCCCTTGTAGAAATGGGATTTGTTGCGCTGCATGACCCTGAGCAGATATACGATTATGGAACGAAATAATAAATACGTGCCGATAACAAGACTAAATAAGAAAAGAGTAAGGATGAATAAGGCATGGAATACACTTGTATCCTGATATAGAATCCAGTAGCTGAATACAAGCAACACCATCCCAATTGAAGCCGTGATCACTGAAGTCTTGGGAGCCTTTTCCCCTTCTTTGTCTGCCTGGAATAACTCAATCAATCGGAAGCGATAGATCAATCGATACGATTGAAACGAGGTAAGAAGCAGAATGCTGACGAAGACGATGATTGTATTGATGACAGCACTCAGAGAGATATTAAAGCGAACCTCAATGGCAGCCCCCAATAGATGGAGCAGGATCATCGTGAACAGCTTTGATAACAAAGCGCCTAACACAATGCCGATTCCTAATGCAATTATGCCCATAATCATATTCTCGTAAAATAGCATTCGACAGATTGTCTTCTTCCTCACTCCTAGTAGAGAGAGCAAGCCAACTTCCTTCTTGCGTTTCCTGGTGAAAAATGCATTCGAGTACCAGATGAAGATGGCAACAAATAAGATCAAAATAATGGAAGCTTGCACCATAATCGAACGCATCAGTTCCCATGATTCTGTATTGGCTCGGATCTCGTCTCTATACTGAAGTGCGACAAAGGTGTAGTAGATGACCACGCTGATAATCATGGAGATGAAATACATCAAATAATTTTTGAAATTCCCTTTAATATTTTTCTTAACCACATTAATTAACATACCCCACCGCCCTCTATTCCGTTCCAATTCCTCATCCTTCCTATCTATATCCTACAAGGTGTCTGGCCATATTTCCATCGAACTAGCTTTCAACTTCACCTTGCAACCTTACAATAATGTCACTTCAAGTTTAATAAAATCGTTTACAATACAAGTAGGATGTTAGAAGCAGAACTAAGTGAATTAATAAGGTGGTTGGGCTATGAAAATTATGATCGTAGAAGATGATCCCACGATAGCAGATATGGTTGGAGAAACAATAGGTAAATGGGGCTTCGAAACCGTCAAAGTCGAGGAGTTCGACCAGGTACTGCAATTGTTCCTGAGAGAGAAGCCTCATCTAGTGCTGATGGATATTAACTTACCTTATTTCGACGGATTCTACTGGTGCAACAAGATTAGGGAAATATCAAAGGTGCCTATGGTCTTCCTTTCGTCGCGTACTACTCCAATGGACATGATTATGGCAATGAATATGGGCGGGGATGATTTCATCCAGAAGCCGTTTCATACGGATGTGCTGATGGCCAAGATGAATGCGCTGCTTCGTCGAACCTATTCTTACATTGAGATCAGTACGAATGTGATGGAGCATGACGGCATTGTGTTGAACCTGAAGGATGGGGAAATGTTCTGCGGGGATATGAAGGCGGAGCTGACTAAGAATGAATTCAAGATCCTGAGCATTCTGATGAAACACAAGGGCACAATTATTAGCCGGGAAAAAATGATGCGCAGTCTGTGGGCCGATGAGAGCTTTGTGGATGATAACACTTTAACGGTGAACATTACACGGCTCAGGAAGAAGCTTGCTGAGTTAGGCAAGGAAAATTTTATTACGACGAAAAAAGGTCTCGGATACATTATTGTATAATGTCTAGTCCTTGCGTTGTATCTTAACATTTTGACTGTTGGCTAAATGGTCGTTATCGATTTTCTACAACTATCCTCCTGTTCGATGAGAAGGCTGCCAATCCATACTGACAGCCTCAGTTATTGAACATTCTAGGCAAGCGATGTAGGCGCTCCGAATGGAGATGCATATTCAGGGATCGCCTGCAGAATGCGGTTAGCGTCTTCGTCCTTCATAGAGCCGAACCGGTTGGTCGCGTCCACTATTTTTGGAAACAGATGAACATCACCTGCGCTTGCGAAAGCGGTTATCGCAGGGAACGACATCACAAAATGGACGCAAGCGTCGATAATTTGCTGCTGATCAAACGGCTCATACCATGTCGCATAATTACGCTGCTGCCCTTCTCCCCACGGACCTTTCGCAATCGCTTTGATGACTCTGACTGCAGCGTTCTGCTTTCCTGCTTCCTCCATAAACTTATCGAAATCTACTCGGTACTGCGGGATGGAATACAAGTAGTAATTGAGCGGCAGCAGCACTGTGTCAAAAGGATACCTGCGTAATGCCTCAAGATGTGTTGCAGGTGCGGCATGGCCATGTCCGGTAATTCCGATTGCCTTAACGATCCCCTCATCTTTTGCTTCAAGAAGCGCTTCCAATGCCCCGCCTTTTTTCGTACACAAGTTCAAGTTATCGATGTCCCCCACAGCATGCAGTTGAATCAGATCCAATGAATCGACCTGCAGTCTCTCCAAGGAACGATGTATCTGTTCTTTTGCCTTTTCTTTCGAGCGTTCCCCCGTTTTGGTGGCCAGAAAGATTTGACCCCGAACTTTCGGCATCCACGGACCCATGCGCACTTCGGCATCGCCATAACTGGCAGCGGTATCAAAATGATGAACGCCGTTATCCAGAGCGAATCGGATCGATGCGTCGGCTTCCTCTTGCGAAACGGAGCCCAGCTTAGCGGCACCGAACATTACGACAGAGGTATTGTAATCCAACCTACCCATTTTACGTTCTATCATTGTATCAGCCTCCTAAATATCATTAACCCAACAATAGCTGAGAAACCAATGTCCTCAAGCAGAATCCGCTACAGCTAGCAAAATGCAGCCTGTATGGTGCACAGGCTGCATGAACTTTATTCAGCTACTACGATAGGATAATTTATAATATTTCTTCAATTCTCGTTAGTATTTCTTCAGATAAAGTCAAGCCTGACGACTGGATATTCTCTTCAACTTGTGATGGACGGCTCGCACCGACCAATGCGCTTGAGACATTAGGCTGACGCAGAATCCAGGCAAGCGCCAATTGACCTACAGTAACCCCCATCTCTTGTGCAATCAGGCCCAGCTTCTCCACCTTCAGGATATTTTCCTCCGTAATTCCTTTGCGGGCGTGTTCTTGTCTTGCGGCACGGCTGTCTTGCGGAATATCGGATGCGGACTTGTATTTGCCGGTCAACAATCCCTGGGCTAGTGGAGAGAACACGACTTGGCCGATGCCTTCTTTCTCTCCAAGCGGAATCACTTCCTTCTCAATATAACGATTGATCAAGTTGTATACCGGTTGGTTAGCGATGATCCGGTCCATTAGCCATTTGTCGGCTAGCCCCAGCGCATTTTGCATTTGGGCCGCCGTCCATTCGCTGACACCGACATACAGCACTTTGCCTTGCGTCACCAAATCGTCCAATGCCCGCAGCGTCTCGTCCAAAGGAGTCTCCGGATCATAACGGTGGCAATAATATAGATCGATGTAATCCGTTCCGAGCCGTTTCAAGCTGGCATGGCACTGCTCCATAATATGTTTGCGCGATAGTCCGCGATCGTTGGGACCGTCTCCCATCTGACCGAATACTTTGGTTGCCAGAACGTAGGAATCACGTTTATACGACTTCAAAGTTTCCCCGACTATGATTTCCGCTTGACCGCGTTCGTAAACATTGGCTGTATCGAAAAAGTTAATGTCCAGCTCATAAGCGGTATGAATCGATTTCACGGCCTGCTCTCGCTCTACATACCCACCGTATGTAAGCCAGCTGCCCAGACTGATTTCGCTTACCTTCAAGCCCGAGTTTCCTAATTTACGATATTTCATGTCTTTGTCGCCTCCAAAAGTCGTAGTTGATTACATTTCTATTATAAATAGAGTTGGTTTTCTATTGAAAGTAGTGAATTTATTTTGATATAATTACTCTAGGTGTATCTAGTATAAATAATATAGCAACTATAGATGGGAGATGTTATATTCTTGATTAATAATAATGAGGTTGTAAGTGGAACCGCGCCTTTGCAGGAAACTTCTCAAACCCCGGTGCATATTGAATGTTCAATTGAAAAAACGTTGGATGTCGTCGGCGGCAAATGGTCATTTCTGGTGCTTCGGGAGCTGTTCTGCGGAACGAGACGGTTTGGAGAATTGCAGAGAGCGATCAAGAATATTAGTCCTACAGCTTTGACTAACACGCTGCGTCATCTGGAGGATCAGGGCGTTCTCGAACGCTGTGTCTTTCCAACTGTTCCGGTTACGGTTGAATATACGCTGACGGTTAAGGGACAAGATTTGCATACGATTATTAAAGCGATGAAGCTGTGGGCGGCCAAATGGACTTAAACGAAGGAGCCTATAATTAGCGCAGCAGGCCACCGATCAAAGTCGGTGGCCTGCTGCTGTTTGAACTATCATTATCGAAGTAATTTTGTTTCTCTGGATATTCATGTGCATAGCCAGATGCTTTGCCAAAGTACGACAGCCGCCTCGTGGCGCATTGAATTATCATTTCATTTTAGCAGACCTAAGCTCTAACATTTCTAAAAGTGAGAGGTGTCCGAAAATATAATGATGATACTTTTCTTCTCTTCCTTTCCAACACCAAATTGCTATTACAAAGCCCAACAGAAATTCAAGTGTAAACCAGATGGTACAACTTTTTAGAAATGATTCCCATGTATAAAGTGCCAATTTGTAATCCGACATATTTAACTCGACAATTGTTACTACGACCCAAAAATTAAAAATGATAAGGCCGAATAGACTGCCTCTAGTGAGTATATATCTAGCCTTACCTTTTTTCGAATATCTGACCATTCGAGGAGAAAGGTTTTTTCCTTATCACCCAAAACATATTTATTTACCATATATCACACTACCTCCCCTGAAGCCAAAATCCTTGTTTTTGGGACCTGTCCGGGTTAGCTTGTTCGCATGTATTCTGCCTATCCGAATATATATAGGAGAAGAAACTTATTCCAAGTAAAAGAGGCGTCTCATGCAAAAAAAATCATTTGTGCGGGGGACGTTTATTTTGACGGTGTCGTCCTTGACAACGAGAATACTCGGATTCGTCAGTGGCATTTTTCTGGCCCGTTCCTTGGGAGCGGAAGGCATCGGACTATTGATGATGGCCCATCCGCTCGTACCGCTCGTCATTACTTTAACTGAATTGGGACTGCCGGTTGCCATATCGAAGATGGTGGCCGAAGCTGACGTCAAGGGAGACAAGCTAAAGGAGAAGCGGATTCTCGCCGTTTCCCTCGCCATCACGGGAACGTTAAGCGTCATCTTGACCCTGCTCGCCCTGCTCGGCTCGAAGCATATAGCAGCCCTGTTCCTGACCGACCAGAGAGCCTACTATGCGATGCTGGCCATTACGCCAATCGCGCCGATCGTCGCCATATCGGCCGTGCTGAAAGGCTACTTCCGCGGCAAACAGCATATGAAGTCGATTGCGCTGTCCGACGTCTTCGAGCACATCGCCCACATTGCATGCATGCTCGCGCTAGTGCAGCTTTTGCTTCCATACGGAATCGAATATGCTGCGGCGGGTGCAATGGTCGGCGCTGTCGTAGGAGAAGGGGTCGGGCTAATCTATTTGTTTACGAAGTACAAGAGTAATCAGAAGATCGACGGATTGCCCCTCAAAGCTTCCATGCAATTGCGTCACGGGAAGAGCACCTTCGCTGAGCTGATGCGGATGGGCTTGCCTACGACCGGCCTCGGTTTCGTCCATTCGATCTACAGCGCATTCCAGCCGATGCTGATCACGAAAAGCCTGGCCTTGTTCGGACTCGGCACCGCAATGGCGACCAAGCAGTACGGGCTGCTCGTCGGCTACGCCTTCCCTCTGCTCGTCTTCCCGAGCTTCATTACTCATTCGTTATCGACGGCGCTCATCCCGGCCGTCAGCGAAGCAGCGGCGAACCGCAATGGGATGGACGTGCACCTGCGAATGGATCAGGCGATGCGGATTGCGCTATTTGTGGGGGCACCCGCCACCGTCATTTTGTACATATGGGCTACGCCTTTGACGACGCTGCTCTATAACGCGCCCGAGGCGGGTCCGATGCTTAAACTGCTTGCGCCGGTATTTTTCTTGCATTACTTTGAGGCACCTCTTCACGCCGTCCTTCTAGGGCTCGGCAAAGCGGGTACAGTGATGTGGAACTATGTTGCGATGACGATCATGAAGGCTGCGGCGATTTACTTTCTCGGCAGCCAGTTCGGCATTACCGGAGTCGTGCTCGGAATGAACTTCGGCATCTGCTTCATCACACTGCTCAACTTCTTCTCGATTTCGGGACTGATCGGTTTTTATTTGGATCTCAGAAAGTTCGTGAAAGTGGCTCTCTGTATGGCGGCGATGGCTTTCGCCGGACAGTACGCCTACTCGTATGTACAGCATCTCGGCATGCAGCCGCTGTGGAGCTTGCTGAGCTCAATCAGTATCGCGATATTCGTATTTTTGGCGGCGTTGCTGTTGACGAAAACAATTAACGGTCGAAACGTACTTCGCTTGGGCCGCCCCGGAGGTATTCAATAAGGAAGACAAAGACGCCACTCGCTTCATCGCTAGTGACGTCCTTGGACTTTGGTTGAGCTAACTTTCTATCCTGTTGGTAGATCGACCCACTGATGAGGTGTCGTTGCTGCAATCGCACCATATTCAATAACCGACATGATCGTGATTGTCTCCTGCTTATCTACAACCGTCTTGCCGTTCTCGAAGAACTCGACCATATTCTGTATAAACAGATTGAAGAAATTCGATTCAACCTTGATCACTTTGGCATTGCCTGACTCATAATTAAGAAACATGCTGAACGGACAGTCACCGCCGAAATGATTGATCGTTGCTTGGCGCCCATCGGCGAACCCTATTAACAAGGATGGCGTGTGTGATGTACCGGTAAACATAACCCGAGTGGCGTTACTGCCCATTAAGGCAATGATCGGTTCCACTTGATGGACCGAATAATTGTTATATTTACCTGGACCTATGCTAAGGATCGTTTCAATCCCTTGTTTGTCCGTATCCGTATATTCACTGGCAAACCGCAATGCTGATGAAGAATAGACAGGTGTGCCATGACGCTCAGCCATTTCAAAAAGTCGCAATGCCGTCGCACGATCCGGTGCAAATGTTTTATCGACATAAGTAGGCTTCCCCGATTGCAAAGGTAACAAGGACAGCTCTTCATGGAATTCCGGATAATCCGGGGATAGAACGATTATATAATCACTCTTCGCTACTACCTCTTCGATGGAATCAAGCAACTGAATCCCCTTTTGCTCGCACCATTCCGCATTGCTAAGACCAGTAGGTGAATCCACTTTACCGTATGCATATGTAACTTTCATCCTGCCGTTTGAAGCGGTATGAATCCAATCCGGGTATTTATTCGCATGCCACTCATCCAAGAAATAATCAATGAAGCCTATTGTCTTCATGCTTTCACCCTCTCCTCATTGCAAGTAGTTATTCATCCAGAACTATTATAGCAGAAACTTGTCAGAAGAGCAGTCGTTCTCGTATGATGGTGAAGGAGCCAAGCTCCTATTATTGCGATCCGATTAATGAAAGGACAGGTTAAATAACGCAATGAGATTCATGGAATACCTCAAAGTGAAACGTTTCTTCCTAGCCCTTTACTTCATCTTAATGATATTCGTTTCGGCCATCATGCTGGTGAACCCTAACCAGGACAATGTAACGGGCAACATCCTATACACGAATGTGAGCTGCGCTTTCTTCGTTGCCTTATATTTAATCATTGGATTCTATTACAAGAAAGCTTTCTACAAAGAGTTGAAGGCGTTAATAGAGAGCGGCGCCGACCTTCACACGGCTTCGTTGCCGGAGCCGCAGAACGTCGAGCAGGAGCTGTATTTGAGCCTAATTAAGCAGTGGAATGAATTACATCATCGACAATTGAACAAGCTGCAGGATGAGAAACGCGATCACCAGGATTATATCCTGTCGTGGATCCATGAGGTAAAGCTCCCGATAGCCGCTAGCCGTCTGCTCATGGAGAACAGCACGGATAAAACGGTTGATTTCCTGGTGGACAAGCTAGAGGACGAGATCGACAAAATTGATCACGGCGTTGAGCAAGCCCTTTATTATTCAAGGATTGATTCATTTTCCAAAGACTATTTTATCGCAGATATATCCCTTAGCTCCATAATAAAAGCAAGTGTCAAGAAGTACGCGAAGCTGTTTATCAACAAACGCATTCGCTTCAACATGGATGATGAGATGTTTAAGAATGTGCATAGCGATAGCAAATGGCTCGCATTTATCGTAGATCAGTTACTCGCCAATGCCCTCAAATACACAGGTGAAGGCGGCCAAATAGCGGTGCGTTATGAGGAGGATTCCAAAGAGAAACGTCTCATTATTCATGATACTGGAATCGGAATCAAGCCTGAAGATATCAATCGCGTATTCGAAAAAGGATTCACCGGCTCCAACGGACGTCTCTACTCCAAATCGACTGGAATCGGACTGTATCTCGCCAAGCGGCTTGCCCATAAGCTCGGACATGATCTATCAATTAGCTCCGAAGAAGGATCCTTTACAGAAGCCGTTGTCCATTTCCCTAAGATTAGAAGTTACTTGAATATTTGAATGGAATATATTTCAGCACAGAAGAAGTCCGCAAGCTAACAACGCTGCGGACTTCTTCTATGCTCTATCCAAGATTTATTCAAGATTTATACCAAAATAAGTGCGCAATGCCTCATTATACTGTTCCTTTGTCTCTGGGGTAAAGCTATTCACTCCCGCTGAGGTGAAAATCCGAAACTCTTTGCCCGCTATCGTATTGCGGCCCTCTCTTGTGCGAATCGCAACCATTGGGTTGGCGGTGAATATCGAATCCGGCGAATACTCGCACCAATATGAAATCATCAAATAGTCTCTAGGCAGCTGCGGCTCATTCGTAAACGAGTAAATGCGTTTCCATTGATCATGCTTCCATTCGCATAACACCCATCCGAAGTAGGTGTCGAAGTCCAGACGATACAGCTCATCTCCCTGCTGCTGCTCCAGTCCTTCAATCAGCTTGACTGGCTGACGGGGTACGATCCCTCCTACTCCAACATCGCATAAGTAAGGCACTCCCTCCACCTCAACTCGCAACACTTGATGACGCCTCATCGGTGGAGTATTGATCTCATCCCGCCAGAACCGTGCTAACAGGTCGGTTACGGAATACCCCAGCTCACGAAGCAGCCATCCGAAGAGAGCATTAAGCTCGAAGCAATAACCGCCCCGCTTGCGATCCACAATTTTGTCTAGCAGCCGCGGGATATCCAGTGAAAGCGGAATCCCGTTCAGTATATCAAGATTCTCATACGGCACACTGTGAAGATGACAATCTTGCAGCCCCGCTAATGCTGCAGCACTCCCATCTAGTGGACCGCTATACCCAATACGATTCAAATAAGCTTGTACCTCTGGCTTCAAATGATCACGATTCCCATCCATCTTGAGTGCTCCCTTCACAATATTGTAACTAGGACAGACAGCTTGAATGCATACGAGATTACAATTGGACCAAGGAAAGGATAATCCCTACGACGAATCCGCATAGCGCTCCATTTACTCGAATCCATTGAAGGTCTTTGCCTACTTTCTCTTCCAGCATACTCACGAGAGCGGCATCATCCATCTGATCCAAATTCTCTTTCACCAATCTTCCGATCCTGAAGTGATTGGATTCGACTACCTTAAGAATATAGGACAACAAGTGGTTCTCCCAGACCTCAATCTTATCTGGATCTTCATTCAGGTGTCTTACGACTGAACGGTAAACAGTGAATACTACACGCCCACCTTGCACCCGTTCGGCTTCTAGCTTGTTAAGAATAAGTACCCTTACTTCTTCCAGTTGTTTCATCAGGAAGGAACCGCTTTCCTCACCTGTTACAAGATTGGTTAACCATTCCTGTCCTCGAGCCATTCGAGCCTCATCATCCGCCCATTGGAATAGCTGGACTCTAATCTCACGCAGCAAATCGGCGCGATGTGCATTGTCCTTATCTTGAAGATCTCGAATACTCGAACTGATCAGATTGTGCAATAAGGCTCCCAGCTTCTCTTCATCCATAAATCCAACGAATGCCTGGAAAGCAAACCCCATCAATCCGCCCATCTTCACTTCCGCCAGCTTCTCATTGGCCAGTTTGCCTAACATGATTTGGGTGTCTGGTTTTGCAGCCCATTTGGAGGCTTCTACAAGCACATAATCTAGCGCCTTCTCATCATAACCTGCCTGGATCGTGTACGACAAGATCTTATCGGCTGACGATTTCATGTCTATATTTCGGATGTAGGAGGCCAGCAGCTTTTGGATTACGGGAATCATTCTCTCGAATGAAATACGGCGAACTGCATCCATCAAAAACTCCAAGATGCTTGTCCTGGTCTTTCTCTTACTAAGTAGCCTTGTAAGAAACGAAGTAGCAGTCTGGAGAATATTGAGCTTGCGAAGCTTGCTCTCAATGCTCTGTTTGTTCAACAACTCGTTCTCCATTGCAGAAATTAATGATTGTACAATCTTATTCCTGTTCTTAAGCAAAAGTGAGGTGTGAGGAATTGGAATGCCCAATGGATGCCTGAACAGGGCAGTTACAGCGAACCAATCGGCAATACCGCCTACCAGACCAGCTTCAAAACCGCCTTTAATTAGAAATATAGCGGTGCTCTCGGGAAGAAATAATGTTCCTATAAAACCGATTGCCATTATGGCCAATGAGATCCCTGCAATGTATCTGGAATTCATTATGTAAGCTCCCACCTTCCTGGTATGTCGCAATTTGAAGAATCCTGATAAGAAATCGGACAATCACATCATACAGCAACCACCTGATCCGGTAAAGGAGTCAGGTGGCTGCGAGGCGAATCCTATTACGATTAAAGCTCATTTGCTGCTTATTTCTTTACGTCCTTTGGATCCGTTACTTCAATGTCTTCCACAATATTACGGGTAGAGTTGCGAAATTCCCGTAGCGTATCACCGAAAGCACGCCCTAATTGCGGGAGCTTAGCGGGACCAAACACAATTAACGCTATGACCAGAATAATCGCCAGTCCTGAAACGCCGATATTGTTAAACATTCTTTTTCCTCCTTTCAGTTTATTTAACGGCATTAATTGTTCGTAGCACTTTGTCGAACGGTTCCCCACTGTCTGGAAGAGATGTACACACTGATCTCGAATAACAGAATCAATGGGATGGTGACGGACAGATGGGAAATCATATCCGGCGGGGAAATACAAGACCCTGTAATCGCAAGACCAACATAAGCGTACTTCCGGGTCGCTTTTATACGTTGTGGATTTAATAACCCGATTCGAGTCAGGAACAGCATGACTACAGGCAGCTCGAAAGCGATAGCCATAGGCATCACGATATCGAACAAGAAGGAGAAGTAACGGTCAATCCCGTAGGTTTCGACAGCACCGATGGATTGATTCATTTTCTTCATGAATCCGATCATCATAGGGAACACGACGAGATAACTGAAGCTAAGCCCTGCAAGGAACAATCCAAAAGCGGCCGGGATGTAAGGCAACGTTCCTTTCGCCTCCTGTTCGGTAAGTCCCGGCCGAACGAACGCCCACAGCTGATAAAGAAGAAGGGGCAGTGTAAACAACAAGGCGAACAGCAATGCACATTTCATATAGATCATCAACCCGTCTGTAAAGGAGAACACGTTCCACTCAATGTGCTCAGCTGAAGGTTGTGATTTCATGAAACGCAGAATGGCTGGTGACACGTACAAACCTGCACACATCGTAGTGATGAACCAAACTGTCACGAGCAGCAATCGTTTACGAATCTCAGACAAATGAAGGATCCAATCCTCTTGATCCATACAGGTTGCTCCTTCCTAGGTTAAACCAGTATTCCACCCTGCTTCAGATACTTGGAGATCCCTTCAACCGCTCTGTAAGCAAGTGCTCCGATAGTGCCTGTCGGGTTATAGCCCCCATTATGCGGAAAGGCAGAAGCTCCTAGCACGAATACATTCTCTGCATCCCACATTTGTGAATAGGAATTAACGGCTGAGGTTGCAGGATCTGCCCCCATGATCACCCCGCCCGTATTGTGAGTAGATTGATACGGGACAATATTATAAGGCGCTAACTGGTCGGCTGAGCCCATTGTTGTTGGACCCATTTCTTTCATGATCCCTGCTGCCTTACCTGCGATAAACTTAATCATTTGACGATCTTGTTCCTCGAAATCGAACGTAATTCGAATTAACGGAATCCCGTTATTGTCCTTAAAGGTAGGATCCAAATCCAAGTAATGATGCTTCCAAGGTAAGCTGCTGCCTTGAGGAGATACCGTTAACACACTGTTGGCATACTTGATCGATTTCTGCTTGAAATCCTTACCCCATGATGGAGTTCCTGCAGGAACAGAGTTATTGGCAATCGGCCGAAGCCCTGTCTGCGAGATACGAATTCCAGCTCCATGAAGAAAGTTAAGGTCGGTGTGGTCGAAGTTATCTCCATTAAAGTCCGGAATCTCCATACCTAGCGAGCCAGCACCGGCATACAAATTAAATTCCTTGTCATCAAAGAAACCAGTTGCCGCACCACCATTGGTTTGATAACAGTAATTTTTACCAATAATACCGCTACCGGTTGATGGATCATACGGCTTACCTAACTTGGAGGTCAGCAGCAATCTGACGTTGTTGAATACGTAACTGGCCACAATTACAACATCTGCGGGTTGCTCAAACTCTTCTTGCGTAACGGTATTCACATAGACGACTCCTGAAGCCCGTTTCCCGTCATTCTTGATCGAGGTTACATTGGAATAGGTACGTAAGTCCAGATTCCCGGTCTTCATCGCAACAGGTAATACGGTCACAACTGAATCAGCCTTAGCTCCGTATTCGCAGCCGTAACGATCACAGAATCCGCAATATTGACATGCGGCGCGAGTGATTCCATCCGGGTTCGTATAGGTCTCGGACAAATTGGCAGAAGGCATCATATAGGGGTGATAGCCTAATTTCTTACTAGCTTCTTCAAACAGCTTCAGAACAGGAGTTTTGATCATTGGTTTCGTCGGGAACGGACTGGAACGCTGCCCTACGAGCGGATTTTGCTCTTGATCGCCAGAAATGCCGAACAGTTTCTCGAATTTGTCGAAATACGGTTCCAATTGATCGTATGTAACTCCCCAATCCTGCAATGGCATTCCTTCCGGTATTTTCTTCGCGCCATACCGCGCAACCGTCTTACTATAAATCTCGAAGTCATAGGGCAGGAATCGGTATGTTTGTCCATTCCAGTGCACAGATGCACCGCCGAGACCTTCCCCCATCAGAAAAGATCCATACTGCCGCATTGGCACGGCGGCCATTTTCTCCGTATTGCGGAATGTGATCGTTTCCTTGGACAGATCCTGCATTAACTCGTAACGCTGCGAGTACCGCAATTCATCATGAACCATGAAATAATCTTCCATACTGCGCGGCTTCCCGCGCTCTAGTCCAACTACTTTAATTCCTTGCTTGGTTAATTCGGCTGCAATTATTCCGCCCATTAACCCCATACCGACAATGACGACCGGCACTTTTGGTAACACCGTTGCCATATTTGCTCCTCTTTTCTATTGCATTCTTAGTTCAAGTATTTCTGGATTAATGCGTTCCAAAATGATCACGCAGACTTTTCGGATCCATAACCACAAATTCATTTTTTTCCATAATGTCTGTGTAGGCCATTTGATTGCCTGGATATTTGCGCATCTTCCAACCAAGCATGTTCTTGTTTCCCCCATAGAGAGGATCCGAATATACGCCTTCAATTGTTAACATTCTCAGAAGATTAAAGAACGTCTTTCCAGTAATCCCGTTCACCACCATAATCTCACCGTTCTGCATCGAGGTAAGAATCGCATCCTTTTCTTCATCCGCTATATCAAAAAAGGCTTTACTGTATTTGCTCATGCTCGCAGTTTGTAATGCTTGCAAGCCCATTGTAAACATTTCATGCCGTTCTATACTTTGATAATCTCCCTGTGTAGGCTCTGCTTTATTGAAAGGCCCCATCCGGTATTCCCTGCCGTTCCGACCCCAAGTACTAGCCATCTGATGATCAATAAAGAAGGCAACACCTAGCTCGACCGCCCCTGGTCCGATATCGTCTTTGGGAAAGATCCGCTCGACAGCTGCTTCGGTAATGCGTAATTGCGATTGAGTAAAGAACATGGTGGCTTGATTGAAATCAGGTACGGGAGCGGTTTGAGACGGCTCTGGTGCTTTATCGGCAACATTCTTCCCATTCTGTCTCGTTAACGCTCCGCCAATGACTCCTCCGACTACAGCACCGCCTATAGCTGCACCCGAATATTTCAAGAATCGGCGACGAGAATCGTGATCAGGCTGTTGTTTGTTCTGATCGACCATTGAATATTCCTCCAGTTGGTTTTCGTTGATGAAATGTGGGCATTTACGTAAATATTGGTATTTACGTTATTTTGTACGTTGCGAATACTATTTATGCATGAAATCCTATATCGAGGGAACAGTAACACCATGTAAGGGATCACAACCAAAGATTAATGTTTGATAAAGGAGAGCGCTCTAATGAAAAAAATGTTTCTTTGCCTCACCATTCTGCTTGTGATCGGCCTATCGGCCTGCGGCGGAAAAGACGGAACGAAAACTCCAGGGACAACAAGTCCTAGCCCTAGTCCTGCTGTAAGTCCAACTCCCACAGCGAGTCCTGGCGGAACCGCGGCTGCCAGTGGAGAGGCTATCTACAAGAAGAGCTGCATCAGCTGCCATGGGGATCAGCTTCAAGGCGCTATGGGGCCGAATCTTCAGAAGGTTGGCTCAAAGATGAACAAAGACCAGATTGTCACGATCGTGTCAAATGGGCGAGGCGCTATGCCAGCCTTCAAGGGCAAGCTGTCCGATAACGAAATCGGAGCTTTGGCAGATTGGCTTCTCACTCATAAATGACACAAAAACACCTGACGCAGAAAAAAGCGTCAGGTGTTTTTGTGCGTACAACTTATTTGGGGTTAGTTAGGTGAGTTATTGCACAGTAGATCTACGCAATAACAGATACGATAATACTGCGAACCCTATTGCTGCCAGTCCCATCCATGTTGCATATTGGACGACCGAATAACCCGATATCCAATCCCATATCGTTCTCCACCATCCGTAGTAGATGCACATGATGATGATTAAACTTAATAGGAGCGAAATCCCAAAGAAAAAGAGCAACAGACCCGTTTTACCAAATTTCCGGTGAATGCTGGATATAAATAAACCGCTATACAAATTGAACAACATCAGGATGAAGAAATTCCATAAGGTTTGAAGAAAGTTACCATCCGACAAATAAGGCAAATGGAAGAAGTGTAGGTTAGAACCCCAGTCTCCGGTAGCTTTCTCAAGTAAGGTCAAGATAAGCAGACATCCTGCGATAAGGGTACTCATAAGAACAATGGTGACCGTAGTTCCTAAGAAAAAATCTTTCCTTCTTATACTAATCCCCAGTGCAAAGACAAAGGTTTCTGGTACAATCATTATTCCGACCACAAAATAATAAACGAATATAGAGGCAACTCCTCCTGAGTAAATCCCTGCTTCTTCATTCACCAAAAGACCCACAATCACATTGATGATAAAGCTGCTCCCAAGGATCAACCACGGAAGAATGAGCCACGACAACTTATCTCTTAGATGCATGCGCATTACGCCTGTGAATGGATTCATAATGATGTCCCCTCCTTACGAATCGACTTTCCTTTAGTCAAATGAACAATTAATTGCTGTAAGGACACCGGAGCAATTTCAACACCTAGCTCTGCGGCATATTTCCGTTCTGAAGCATCCAGTTGTCCCCTAACCGTTACCGATGACATTCCTCCCAGAAGCTCGCGGCTGATCACTTCTTTTCCAGCGGTGAATGCTTCTACCGCGGAATTCATCCCCATCACTGCATGCGCTTTTCCTCTTAAGACTTCTGCATCTTCATTAAGAATCACTTTGCCGTTATCAATGATCAGGATATGCTCAAGGAGTTGACTAACTTCATCGATAAGATGGGTGGACAGAATGATTGTCCTGGGATTTTCTGCGTAGTCTTCAATTAATCGATCATAGAACAACGCTCGGGCAACAGCATCCAGACCCAGATAAGGCTCGTCGAATATAGTAAGAGGAGCGCGGCTCGCTAGCCCTACGACGATCCCCACCGAGGAGAGCATACCTCTGGATAATTTCTTGATTCGCTTCTTAATTGGAAGACGGAACTCCTCGATTAAGGAGTAAGCAAATTGCTTATCCCAATTCGGGTAAATGCTCGCCGCTACCTCCATCACATCTACAATACGGAAATTGGACGGGTACTTTTGGCTTTCCTTGATAAAGCACATTTGACTTAACACCTTTTGATTCTCATAGGGAGCTTCACCGAATACTTTCATCTCCCCGCTAGTTGCGAACAACTGAGCAGTAAGGATATGCATAATCGTCGTCTTGCCCGCACCGTTCCTGCCCAACAATCCATAGATCTTGTTCTCTTCAAGATTGAAGCTTACATCATGGACCGCTGTCATATCCCCGTACGATTTCGTCAATCGATTTACTTCTACAATTATGCTCATTAAGATTGATCTCCTCTCTTTATCAACTCGGTTAATTGATCTACGGTTATCCCGAGCTTCTGGGCTTCGCGAACCATGGTCACCACATACTCTTCATAAAATTGCTCTCGTCTCTTCTCCATCAACTTAACTCGCGTTCCAGCAGCAACGAACATCCCGATCCCTCGCTTCTTGTAAATAATGCCTTGATCCACCAGCAGATTCACACCCTTGGCAGCTGTTGCAGGATTTATCTGATAAAAGGCAGCGAATTGATTCGTTGAAGGAACTTGTGATTCCTCTGGCAGCCGTCCCTCAATAATGTCGTTCTCTATTCGTTCCGCTATTTGCATGAAGATCGGTCTACTGTCATCCATTAGAAATCCCATCTTACCACCACCTTTTTACCATAGGTCAATCGGTTAGTTACTCATGTAATTAACTATATAACCAATTAATCTTCTTGTCAACATATGGTTATTGTATTTTTCTTAATCATTTTGTAACTAATTGTAGAATTTTAACGTTTATAATGAACCATGAAGACACGAAATGAAAGGGTAAGCGATTATGAAATTGTTGAGCGACAAACAGCAAGCAAGCACAATTAAACAAGAATTTGGACCAGGATCCATTCCAAAAAGAACAAGACGTTATATGGGCGGCATGGATGGATTAAGAACCCTTGCTGTTCTAGCAGTAATCGCCTATCATCTTAACCTGGGTTGGGCGCCTGGAGGACTACTCGGTGTTGGTGTGTTTTTCGTCTTATCCGGATATCTCATCACTGATATTCTTGCCGATCAATGGAGACGCAGCGGTCGACTGGATTTGAAGGATTTCTGGATTAGACGCGCCAGACGATTGCTCCCTGCCATGCTCTTCATGATCACCTGTGTATACATATGGATGACGATATTCCAATCTGCAGGTCTGAACAAACTGCACGGAGATATCCGAGCATCGCTCCTGTATGTTATGAATTGGTGGTATGTGTACCGTGAAGTGTCTTACTTCGATAGCTTTGGACCGCCATCTCCACTCAGCAACCTGTGGTCCTTAGCAGTAGAAGAGCAATTCTACTTAATATGGCCGTTACTTCTGGCAATTGGGCTGCGTTATATTCCGCAGAGAGGCAAGCTAATCGGGTTCACCTTGGCTGCTGTCACCGCATCAGCTCTAGCAATGGCTATCCTGTACGAACCTGGAACTGACCCTAGCCGAGTCTATTACGGTACCGATACTAGAGCGTTCTCCTTGCTCATCGGCGCGGTTCTCGCCTTTGTCTGGCCTAGTCAAAAACTCGTCCAACAAGTATCTGCAAGAGCACGTTTTTCCTTGGACCTAGCAGGAGTCATAGCTTTATCAGTAATAGGGTATATGATTTGGAAAACGAATGAATATGATCCTTTTCTGTATCAGGGCGGAATGGTTCTGCTATCGATTGCTGCTGCAGTCCTGATTGCCGTACTTGCCCATCCTGCTAGCCTGCTAGGGCGCATTCTAGGCTGCAAGCCTTTCCGTTACCTCGGTGTTCGATCTTACGGAATTTACTTATGGCATTTTCCCGTTATTGTCTTGACAAGTCCTACTGTGCATTCGGACGGAATTGATGTAACAAGAGTAATCTTTCAAGTTGCATTAACCATTGGTCTTGCTGCTTTCTCATATCGCTTTATAGAAGAACCGATTCGATTGGGAGTATGGACTCAATTATGGAGGGGATGGATGATCGGTGAGCGGAGAAGTCAATTCCTTCCGAGAAAATTATGGATGAATTCTGCACTCGTCATGCTGGTGCTGGTTATTACAAGCAGCTGCGCAACCTATTTATTCCCATCCTCGACGGCTAGTGTTGGAAGCACAGCGCCACCAAGCCATACCATTACTCCTTCCGATCAGGATGATGGGATCGGGAAAGGGGATGCCGAAGGTCTGCCAACAGATACACTACCTATCCAACCAGCTGATCCTCCGTCCGAACATACGACCGAGCAGGAACCTCTTCCGAGTCCAGATATCTTGACTAGTACGCCTCCCCCTGCTGAGGATGCAGGTTCTGGTGATGGAACAGGAATTACAGTGATCGGTGATTCGGTAATGCTGGGTGCTGCACCTTTCCTGGAACAACAACTTCCTGGCATTGTGATCGATTGCAAGATAGGCAGACAAATGTCACAGGCCTCAGATATAGTCAACCAACTAAAAGAAGATGGCAAATTAGGAAACAGGCTAATTATACAATTAGGAACGAATGGCTCGTTTCCTAAGAATAAGTTGGATTCTCTCCTTCGTTCCCTAGAGAAAATCGAGCACATCCTATTGATCAACACACGCGTCCCTCGTCCGTGGGAAGATGAGGTAAACACCGCTTTATCCGAGGTTGGAGCCAAGTATAAGAACGTCACAATTATTGACTGGCACACCGCAAGCCGCAATAAGGATTCTTACTTTTATGAAGATGGCGTTCACCTGACCTCCGAAGGTGCAGAGCAATATGCTTCTCTGCTGATAGATGCTATGAAACCCTAACAAAAAAACCTGGCGTTCGATCTTCTGTGATCGACGCCAGGTTTTGCTTTGACAGATAATCCTGTTATGCTGTTGGTTTCTTTGGGCCGAAGAAAGGAATATGCAGCCCGAATTTCTTGCAATCCTTTTTGGATTTGCCATCCTTACTGAAGGCAAGTGTTGCGTTGATTTCTCCGCCTAGCAGGATGATGATCGAGCTTAAGTACAACCAAATGAGCAGGACGATTACACCGCCCAGACTGCCATAAGTTTTGGTATAATTCCCGAATTGATTCACATAGAACGAGAAGAGCAAGGACGTGACAACCCATCCTACTGAAGTAAAAATTGCTCCGGGTATTACTTCTTTGATCGTTAAGCGCCGGTTGGGAGTGACCCAGTACAGAAGCGTGAACACAGCCATCATGGCCAATAACGGAATAGCGAATTTCAAAAGTCCCCATATAATCTCAAACCCTGCCGGGTAACTCATCCATTCGAACAAATACTCCCCAATCACCTTGCCAAAGATCAACATGAACAAGGACAGCAGGATGACTACGGCTAGAATAAGCGTAGCCAGTATGGATACCCCTCTAATTTTCCAATAAGGGCGATTCTCTTCTTCGTCGTACGCTTTGTTCAAGCCTTTAATAACCGCATTAATCCCGTTGGAAGCAGCCCAGATGGTAGCAATCATCCCGACTGAAACTAGCGTCTGGCTACTTTCATCCGTAACCTCGTTCAAGCTCCTAGTCAGAATAGAGCCGGTATCTGCAGGTAAGACAGAGATCCATTCTCTTATTACATCTTCCCCTTCAAGCTGAAGAAATCCAATCATGCTCACAAGGAAGATCAGAAAAGGAAAAAACGCCAATATCAAATAGTAGGTTAGCTGTGCTCCAAGAGCAGGGACATCATCATCCCGAAATCGGAAAAATAAACAACGTGCGAATTCCAAGCTTTTCTGCATACGGACATTCCCCTCCTCTAACAATCATACCTATTATTTACCCTAGAAGAACGGGTTGAAACGGGCGAGGAGCTCTAACATCGAAGTCATTTCTTGGTTGTTTTATCTTTGTGGCGTAATCGGAGCGCTGACCATGTGTCGTCAATCGCTACATTGCTTACAAGTCGATAGTCGCTATTCTCTTCTACTATTTTCCATATAATGTCACGGTTAATATCGGTTTTGATTTTACCAGATTGCTTCGGATAAGCCAGCCAGAACAGTGCATTTTCATTTAGAGCAGGTACTGTTGCCGAGACCAAATCCCTTACTTCTTGCGAATGGTTAACGAACAGCAGGACGAAATCAAACTTATCCTCCGGGTTATACTCTTTGTAGAAATCATGCGTGAAGCTGCTCGGCGCGTTTAGTACCAATCCTTTTCCATCTTTGTATCGAAGCTTCTTAAGCAGTTCTGCTTGCATCTTCAAGTCACTCTCCATTCGATGAGGTTAGTTGTTAGCTTGCTCTATATTACCGATTGAAAAAGAGCCTCACCCGAGGCCCCCTTTTATAACATAACTCAATTATTCCGTAGTATACTGCAGCAGGTTGTTAAAGCTGATCGCCAAGCTCTCGAATGGATCGCGCAAGCATACATCTTGCTCCACGACATACCATTCTACTCCGATATCACGGCAAGCTTGAATGATCTCTGGCCAAGGCATATTACCTTCCCCAATCTCTGCATACACTTGCTTGTCGTCCACGATTGCCATATCCTTCAGATGCACAACGCCCATTCGGCCGGCAACCTTACGAATCCAGTCACTCGCACTAGCTCCACCAGCGTGAACCCAATACGTGTCGATTTCGAAGCCGAATGAAGAAGCATCGGATTCTTCCATCAGAATTTGCAGCGCTGGTTTGCCGTTATATTTCTCAAACTCGAATTTATGATTATGATAAATGAATTGAAGACCCGCTTCTTTGAGCTTGTTACTGATTACTGAAGCTTCCTTGGCAAATGTTGAGTACCCTTCTTGTGAACCTCGGAATTCAACAGGTATACCTCCAAGTCCAATGTATGAGCAGTTCCACAGCTTGTGCTCCGCCACCAACTTATCGAAATCATTCTTCAACCGATCAAAGCTGACATGTGTTGCACAGATCTTAAGTCCATTCTCGTCTGCCAACTGTTTGACAACCTCAGGGTCGATCGGACCTATTCCCGATACTTGAATCGCTTCATAGCCAATAGCTTTTACTTTTCTTAAAGTTACAGCCAAATCTTCAGCAGTCTTAGCATAGTCTCTTAGTGTGTATAGCTGAGCCGCGATTGTCGAGCGTTTCACTTGATCACCTCATAAGTAGGATGGTGTAACGTTATCCCGATTATTGTACCCCTTGTACCGATCACTCTGCAATGTTTTTTCCAATCAAGCCTGGGTAGTTCCATCATAGTCATACCTTTATTTTATTTTAAATAAGGCTCTAATGAATTCCTTCATGTAATAGTGATCCGGCGCAGGGATCCACTGGGTTAACAGATCCTCCTTACCCGTAATATACATTTGGATTCTGGTCCGCAGCTCTTCCGAATAGGCAGTTGACCCCTTGGATTCACTTATCATTTGTTTGATGGAATGCGCCCAAGCGGTTGCCCGTAATCCGTAAGCGCGTTCTGGATACCTCTCCGCCGCGGTCAGAACATCATCGAACGAGTGTTGATTAAGTAACATAGAAGCCAGGTAATTCCCGACAAACCGATGACTTTTGTCTTGGGCTAGGGCTTGTTGGAATTGTTGTTCTGCCTCTGCAACCTTCCCTTGCTTCAATAATGCTGTTGCATATATGGATTGCACATAGTCAGACATTGGCTCACCCAATACCCGTACATATTGTTCGAACCATTTATTAAACGTGTCCCACTCCTTCTGTTCATACGCATAATGAGCCAAATCGTATAAATAGGACTCCGCAGCAGGCTGAAGCTTCACCATTTTCTCCAGATAAGGAACTACTTCACTCGGCTTCTCTTTCTTGCCCGTTATGCTTTCTTTGGATTGCAACAGGCGAATAATCATACGTAATGCATGCAGATCATCAGGATTACTATCATGCACCCGAGTATACTCCTCTAATGCCTCCGGTATATGGCCTGATCGAACAAGTTGATCGCCCGCGGTTAGCTTATGTGGGGACATTTTGAAAAAAGGTAAATTTCCTAATGATCTATCACTTAAACGATACCCGCTGCTTCTCGTCAACAACTTACCCTCTGCATCATAGGCATCAACACTCCAGAAAAACTCACCGTCCGGATTCGTGAATCCCAGGATGGAAGAAGGATTAACGGAAGACCAATCTCCACTCGTTTCAAACATTAAGCCTGGCTTTACATCATACAATTGTTCTACTGAAATCTGCAGTCGGTTGCCCGTTACATGATTGCGGACAGGTATACTAGATGACCCATTCCTATACTGAATACCTGCATTCACAGTGTAGTACGCAGCATCAGCGACAGGCTTCCATCGGAAATCTATGACCGAACTAACAATGGAAGCATGATTCACTGGTGAGACTAGCTCTAATAAAGGGCGGAAAATTACATCTTTGTTCACCTTCAAAGGTCCCGATAAATCTATCCAATCATCGTATACAACCGGCCATGTCCAACCGCTAATCTGTTCGAACCTGACCCCAACGCTAAGCTGATAGCTGCCTGGAGCAACATCCTTGAACTTGTACTTGCCCTCTTTATCTGTAGTTGTCTGGTAAGGATCTCTCTCCGATATACTCTGATTGACTATACTTGAATCCCTGAGGAAAACACCTACATTGGCGAGAGGCGTACCGTCACTTCGTTTCACAATACCCGTTACGGTCGAGCTCAATCGATCTGAATCTGAGTTTTCCATTTTATTGGTTATTCGGGCCGAAAGTCTCGTTAATTGATCTTGTATATAAACTTCATTCGGATTTAATTTCCTCAGAAGTTCCTGAATAACTTGGCTGGCTTGTTCATACTGCTCCTCTTCGGCATACAGCTTAGCGCGTTCAAGAGTGAGCTCATTCCGTTGATTCCGGTTGCGATCATCGTTCAATCGCTGTTCAGTCTGCTCGAGCACTTGTTGTGCGTGAGTATAGTTACCTGATTGCAGGTGGTAATTGGCTAATTGCTTAGCAGCGCGAGGTAAGTAGCCATCCACTGGCGCTCCGCTAATATACTCCTGCAACAAAGGCGCCTTGTCCTCCCAATCGAAAGGCTCCTTTGATTCAGAATGATGGATTTGAGTAAGTCTCCCGATATACACGTCATAGTTGTTGGTTATCCCATCTGCGCCTGGTTCTATGATGAACTCTTTTATAAGCTCCCATTTCTGACGTTCCGATCCTGCAGCGTGGATTGCGCTCAATATCCCAGACTTACCTTTGGTTTGACCTTGTGCCCACTGTTTTCGTGCGATGTAGAGTTCAGCCCTGGGAATAATGAATTGGGACAGAACAGGAATCATTACACCCAACGTAAGCAGAGTCAGAATCAGATGTTTAACTTTTATTCGGATCTTCATATCGCGCAACCACCTTCTCCAGGTCATCCTTCCAATACATGTTTCCCCCCGCCTCAATTAATTGTCTGTCCTCATGGTGAGCAATGTCGTCATCCAGAGTCTGAACAGCGTGAATAGCCGCCCAAGTGATTAGTAATACGGAGGCCAGACCAAGGGGGACCAAAGGAAGTTCAATTTCCTTATTCCATAGGGCGCTTATTCGCTCCCAACGAGTAGTTGGATGTGTACGTGCCAGTACTTGCGCTGTCCGGTTAAAATGAAAATCCATAAGCTCCTGATCTAACTGTTGTTTTACCGAGTACTCATCTGGATTCATCCTTGTAGCCTCCTTTTTCTAATATGCCTCTGAGCTGCATTCGCCCTCTGGCTAGTCTGGCCTTCACTGTGTTCTCATTGATCCGAATACTCCTGGCAATTTCCTGGATACTCATCTCGTTATAATAAAAAAGAATGATCGTTTCCCGGTATATGTAATTAAGCTCATGGACGGCTTCACTAAGTCGATGATTACGCCACTCTTTCAATAAATGTTCTTCCGGCAGCATATCCTTTTGTTCATGTAGTTCATATTCAATTCGAGCAAATGGAAGCAAATGTTTCCAATCCCAAGTACGCTGCTTCATTCGACAACGATTGATTGCAATTTGAGTTAGCCAACCTTTCAATTTGGAAGGGTCTTGCAGTTGTTCGATTTTGTTAAAAGCGGTGATGAACGTATCTTGTACCGCTTCCTCGGCGGCATGCCGATCTTTCAACAATAAATAGGAGGTACGGAGTAAGGCATCTCCATATTGATCCATGATTGTTTTAAGCGCTTCTTCGTCTTTTTCTCTAAGTCTCTGGACTACATTCAGGCCTGCTCCCCCCTCTCCTCCATTCTTTAGATGCATGTCAGTTGAATCAGGTTGCAAGAAGAATAAAAAAACTCCGCAGAGGACGCGGAGCTTGACAGGAAGATATATAAAGTCAGGCTTTCACCCGTCCGACTAACAGCCAATAGCACATAATGGCTCCTACATCGGCCGCCGCAATGACAATTCCCATCGGAACAGCGGTGCCGCTGCCTCCCAAGCCCACAAGCGGGGCGACAATCGCTCCGAATATAAAAGGAAGCAGACCCAGCAGCCCAGCGGCGCTTCCAGCAGATAATGCCTGATTCTGCATCGCGAGTGAGAAGCTTGTGGTGGATACGACTCCTACACTGGACACGACGAAGAATAGTGGAATCACGACGAATACTAGTCCTGCTCCGCTTACAATGGCACCAAGCAGGGTGATACCAGCGATTGCAGCCATCGTAAGCCCTGTAAGAAGCAGCCTGGTCTCAGAGATACGTCCAACCAATCGGCCTGTGATCTGAGCGGCAAGGATGATCCCGACCCCATTCATTGCGAATACGAGAGAAAAGCCTTGCGGTGAAACTCCATACAGCTCCTGAAGCACAAATGGAGAGCCGGCAATATATCCAAACATGGCAGCCATGACCAACCCCTGGGACCAGGCATAACCCATGAACGAACGTGTAGTAAGAAGGGTGCGATATGTGATCAAGGTATCCTTTAACTTCCCAGTAGAACGTCGATCAATGGGCAAAGTCTCGGGTAATCCGAACCATACCACTAAGAACATCACGAGCCCGATTGCACACAGGACAATAAATACGCCTTCCCAAGGTACTACTTTCATCAGTTGACCACCAGCAATGGGAGCAAGAATGGGTGCCGCGCCATTTACCAGCATGAGCAGGGAGAAAAACTTGGTCAATTCGGTGCCCGCATACAGATCTCGTACAACTGCTCTGGCAATTACAATCCCCGCCGCTCCGCCTACTCCTTGAATGAACCTCGATAGGACCAATATCGTAATCGTAGGGGCTAGGGCGCACAGAATCGAAGCTAACACATATATGATTAGAGCAAGGAGCAGTGGTCTGCGCCTTCCCCGAGCATCACTTATAGGTCCGACAACAATTTGACCGAGCGCAAGCCCAAGCAGACAAGCTGTTAAGCTAAGCTGAGCAAGTGAAGTAGTCGTCTGGAGATCCACAGCCAGATTAGGAAGCGCCGGTAAATACATATCGATGGATAACGGTCCAAAAGCACAGAGGGATCCCAGAACAGCCGCAATCCATAGTCTGCGTAATCGTGTTGGTGATTGTATTGCAGCCTCCGCCTGTTTCATTCGCATTTCCTTTCCATTCGTTTCACCCTTTGGGTTGATAAAAAATGACACGATTGCCGAACGGATCCTGAATGCACATCTCCAAAGAATTCCATGGAGTTTCCTGTACGCCTGGTCGAGCATACTTGTACGCTTTATTGAGTAGGCGGGCGTTCAACTGTCGAACATCTTTCACTCCGATTCGGATTGCCGCCCCAGGAGAACAGTCTCCATGATGCTCCGACAGATGAATCATTATACCCTCACCATCTGAGATTTGCATATAGAGAGGCATTCCTTCTTCAAAACGATGCTCCCAGTCTAATTGAAACTCCAGAAACTTAAGATAGAAATCTTTGGCCTTCACCTCATCGAAGATCCGAAGAATCGGAATAATTCCATACGAATATACGGTCGATGAAGCGGTAGTATCTCTAGTACGGATCGCAGTCGATTCGTTATAGGCTTTCAACAAGGTGTATCGATTACGGACTCTATGAGCCTCCTGTAAGCTTCTGGCCAGAAGCTCGGGATCAATGCCAATTTCCTCTGGCATGCTCGGTCCTCCTGTTTGCACTAACCATTGTTTGATTGCATCGGGATCTGGTATTTGTTGGATTAATTGTGCAAGGTGATCCCAACTGGCCTTGATATTCGCATAAGCAGCGGGGTTACCGCCTTCGGCTGATTGTGCTTCAAGAAAATGTCCAGACTCCGCCAAGTGATGATATAACTTAGAAATTTCAGCGCATGCTACTCCGACTTTTGCACCGTGCAGCAGTTGTTTACGCCCTAGCTTCAGGTACTCCATCTCCCAATAATGAGATAAGTGATGCTCGGAGCCGGAGGCTGGATGGGATTGACCGAAGAGCAGCATGGCAAGTCCGGATTGGATAAGAGCGTTCATAAGAGTGCGAATACCTTGCTCATTGCGAACAGCAATATCATCAGCACTACGGATACAGTCCATCAGAGCTTCCTCTGTCATTTGCGCCGATACGGGACAATAGGGCTCACCCGCTGCAATGTGAGAGAATCTCCAATCGAATAATGATGTGAATTTACCCAGCATATCGCCAAAACCGGCAGAAACTAACCTCTGGGGAGCTTCGAGCAACACGTTCAAATCGGCAAATATAGCAGATGGGGCGATCGCTGGAATTGTAGTTTTGATCCCCTTGATTATGAGCGGGGCCCCGACGGAAGTAAATCCATCTACAGAGGGAGCGGTCGGAATGGATACAAACGGCATCCCTATCTTAAACGCAGCAAAACGAACAAGATCATGAATCGTACCTGAACCTACGGCTAGAATCGCATTTGTGGATTGATGCGGGATCTCCAACAGAATCTGGACAAGCGCTGCTTCATCTGCTACCACATCCCCTCTGGAATCCGGCTTGAGCACGATTAACGTAGTTGCGATGCCTGCCTCATGCAAGTTAGCAAGAAGCTTCTTCCCTGCTGCTTGATGGGTGTTCTCATCCACTACTATCGCTACTTGGTTGCAGTGTTGTTCCAGCAAATAATCCGCAACACGAGTCAGTGCACCACGTTCGACCACTATTGGATCAACGGTTATGGGATGGTGGTTTCCGCAAGTACAATCTGCTAGTGCCGAGGACCATTTCTCTGATAAACTCATCCTTCACTCCCTCTTTTCTGGCCGGCCAATACGTAATGCTCTACAGCATAGGCAATCCCGTCTTCATCCAAGGTTTTCGTCACGTATCGGGCTTTATCTTTCAACTCTTGGATCGCATTCCCCATGGCAATCCCCATCCCAACCGACTCAATCATCTCAAGATCGTTCAACCCGTCTCCAAAAGCAGCTACTTCCTCTGGTTGGAAGCCTAAATGTTGAATTAATCGGTGCAGTCCGATCGCTTTATTCATTCCTTGCGGGTTAATGTCGAAAGCCCATGGACGCCACCTATGCGTATAATAAGGATTCGCATCTCCCGCAAAATAAGCTTGTTCCTCTTGATCATTGCAAAAAACGATGAACTGATAGATGTCTGGTAATGTCTCTGCTTGACCCAAACTAGCGAGAAACAGATCGGGCTGCATAAACCCGATTTCCTTTTGAGCTTGCGCGAAGTAAGGCGCGTCCTCGCGATTAATATACATTCGCTCAGAACCATACAACAGTACCGTGTGGTTGGATTGTTCGGCGTCTTGTATCCACTTTTGAACAACACTGCGTTCGAACGCATTTCCGAACATCGTTTTACCATTCATACCCACATGGCTTCCATTACATGTAATCGCCCAATCGATCCCGAGTTCCTCTCGCAGCAACGCCATCTCATGCTCGCTGCGGCCTGTACATAATGCTATGACTACACCATGTTCTCTTAATTTCTGCAAGGCTGCTTTCGTAGATTCCGGTAAATAATCCCGATCTCGAAGTGTCCCATCTACATCGAATGCTGCTAGTTTAATCAAGTATGCCACCCCATCTTCTTAGATCCCTCTATTATAGCAGAGGCTTAGGGAATGGACGCACTTAAATTCTAACGAAATGAAACCACGAAAACCGTCCGGAAACAGGACGGCTCATGGATCATTTTCAAATGAAAGTCAATGTAGGAATACTCTCAAGCAAACCGTGTCCAAGACTTCATCAATTGACGGACATCGGCCCCGTCTATTATCATTTTATGCAGATCTTCATTGATAAGCTGACGCGCCGTGTTCCACTTGTCGCTCAAGTAGAAGCCACTCGCCTGCACGGAATCCAACTCCTGTAAATAGCGAGACCATATTCGATGCGAGCTCATTCCGCTCTTGTCAGCAAGTGATTTAGTTAGAGGTAAATTCCAAGGTTTGCGGAAGTTATCTGGTTGCTCTAATATATAGTGGCTCAGAAAAGCCCAGGCAAGTTCCGGATGTGGGCATTTGGTAGTGATTCCCGCTCCCCCCATGTAGATCATGTTGGCCTCTTGTCCTCCTGGCATGCGCGGGAGCCCTAACACCTCAAACTGCTCTGCGCGTCCCTTGTCGGTAACATCTCCAACGAACCATGTGAAGCCGAATATGATCGCGAATCCGTCAGCCAAATGACCTGCTTGTGAAGGCTCTCCAGGCTTGCGGGTCACATGATGAATGCGATACAGATCCACGACCTTACGCATAGCCTCGACGGCTGCATCACTATCAACATATCCCTTGGCTGTTGACCCGTCCTGGGATAAGTAGCGGCCTCCATTACGCATTACAAATGGTTCGAAATTCTCAATATCAACCCCATTCGCAAACCCGAATTGGGTAGCAATCCCTTCCTCGTTCCTAATAGTAAGACGTTTGGCAAGCTGCACCATTTCCTCCCAAGTCCAGTCCTCGGACGGATAGGGCAAGCCTGCCTGATCAAACATCGGTTTATTAATAAGAATTAGAGGAAGGGAGACATCAACAGGAAGTCCAGGAAGGGTACCATTTTTGCACGCTACGCGCATAATCCCTTTGTTCAAATCTTCTTCGAGGCCCGGGGTCTCGCGGACGAACGGTAGTAAGTCTATGAACACATTCGGTTGATCCAACAACCCCCATCCTCCTGAATCCATAATGTCGGGCGGTGTATCTGACTGGAACTCCCGCAAGGATTCGAAATTATCTGCAACTTGCTCAATCACAATCTGTACGTCAGGATTCGCTAATTCAAACGATTTCTTAGCTTGCATTAGAAAATGTAAATGTTGAAACTGTGTGACGAACCGGATTTCAGTCTTGCTCATATGTAAGTCCCCCGCTCCAATAAAGTTAATGTTTTCTCCATATAACTTACTCCCGCCGCTTCAAAGTCTCGAGCTTGCTCGAGAAATTTCGCACAGCTCTCAAGCGTCTCCTCCTGCAGCATCTCGGCGCTCTTGATGAACGGCACCAACTCACTAACGGCATCTAAGGCGTCAGCAGCTTGTTCATAAGCCTCTGAAGCTAGCAGAATCAGCCGCATGGCTTCTCCGTTTAGCGGGATATTGCGCAAATATTGCGATGCCTTTCGTCTGGCTTCTCCGTACACTGCAGCCAGTTGGCCCATCCCATATCGATTTGGCGTTACCAACCGGTTGCGCAAATAACTAATCCAGCGGTCATAGGCGGACAATCCGGAGGTATAGTTAAGGTACACGGTTAATGGGTGATAGGTGCAGCCTTTCCGAGCATAATGGACTGCAAACTGAATGGATTCGACTGCCTGCTCAATAGCTGAACCATTTCTAGTAGATTGGCTCTCCTGGTAAGGGGTGATCCCAACTAAGAATCGTAATGGATTATTAGCTACCTCATGGTAAGGAATTGATTTTCCGTCTGGGCACATGACGTCTGTGACATATACCTCTCGCTTCTCATCGTCATAACCATATAGGAGCGCCCATTCGTGTACATACGGCTTCTTAGCCCATGTATCGAAATATAGCAACGGCTTGCCCGAATCTATGAATCGACGTATAAAAGGAAGCACCGCTTCCTCGATCGGAAGTACAACCGGAAACCGCTCCGACGCTGCAAGCAGCGGCACTGGCGCATTGGATAGCTGCCCGCAGAGGATTGTTGCCTCATAACCTAGATTGTCCATCACGTCTCGCACCGTCTGACGCCAATCATAAACATAGATCCCGTCCGAGAAAGTAGTTTTGTTCGATATTTTCATGCGAAAAGCAAAACCAGAGATCCCCATCAAATCCTCAATCGGTCTGGGATCATTAAGTGTAGTCAACAAATGACCTATTCGGTCCACAAACGTTGTTTTCACTTTCTGAACATCCGGCCATAAGGGAAGTGGAATTACTTTGTGTTTATACATCTTCCATCCGCCTCTCTCCTGTTCCTTATGAAGGCCGAGGTATACGCGAACGTGTTCTTGACGGAGCTTTTGGCGGGACCGATGCAAATATGTGTACACGGTACCCGTACTCGTCTTATATAGCTCTGCAATCTCATCAGGTGTTAACTGCCGGAAGAAGTAAGCCTCGAAGATGCTCTTCTCTCTCTTGTTCAAACAATGTAACAATGCATGAATCGTCTCATACAGCTCTTTGCGCAACAAATGTTCGGCTGGATCATTCTGATGGGCTGCCGCGTCTGAAGCCGACTTGGTGAGGTGGCTCAAAATGCTATCCAGATCATCCCAGTCTACTCTACCTAATCTCGTAGAATCTCTTGACGATCCCATCAGGGTGATGGGCTTCTCATGCTTATAAGGGCCGCCGCGCCTGAGACGCATGTTCGCCTGGTTCTGGACAATCCGATGAAGCCATGGTAAGAATCGACTCGTATCCGCCAATGACCCCAGGTGCAGAAAAGCGCGTATTAACGCGTCCTGTACTACATCATCTGCCATATGGCTGTCGCGTGTCATCCGTTCCGCCCATCGCCTAGCCTGTTCTCGATGAGTCTGAATCAACTCACCAAACGCTTCCGTATCTCCATCTCTTGCCCGTTCCACAAGCTCCGTATCGATCTGTGCTTGACTGCGACTCGCTTGAACGAAATGTTTCTCACTTGCAGCACCCTGATTGGTTCTCTTCACGTTGCTCCTCCTTTCTTGAGCGTTCTTTTCTCGGCCAACATAATCTATGATGCCAATGGCTAAATGAATTTGAACAAAATTGCACTTATCGGAAACGGAAAATTATTTGATGCGTATATGACTTTCAAAATAATACAATAAAAGGATGAATCGGGATGGACTTATCGTTCTATGCACTGTTATCCATAACTCTGCCTATCGTGCTATTACTTGGGATCATCATCGTAAAGCTCATCAAAAACAAACAATTACCCGACAGCCGATACACTCCGTTCGATTTCATCACGGGCCAGACCAACGTAGAGTTTCACGAAGAGAAAGAAGCGGTCCAGGAAGAAGACGATCAGGGCGAAGGCAAGAACCCAAGGAACAAAATGCGTATTCGTCTACCTCATAAATGAGATCTTGCCTTCGTTCGCATCTACTATGACATGATCTCCTGTGGCCAACAAGCTTATCGCAGACTCTACCCCAACCAAAGCCGGGATTCCTCTCTCACGAGCGAATATAGCGCCATGCGATAGAAATCCTCCGGTCTCAGTAACGATGGCTGCCGCCGCAACAAGATTATACACCAGACTTGGTGAGAGAATAGGAGCTACGATAATGGAATGGGGAGGAATACGTTCATAGACGGTACGATCAAGCGGGTTATTCACTAGAAAGACAGTACCTTTTGCGATACCTGCGGAAGCAATTTGACCGACCAAATCGCTACTGCTCTTGGCCACTTCTAATGTTCCAGTCTCCCCTCTAACTGCAGCTCCATTTCTAATCAGTTGAGTTGGTTTGTATAGCTGCGCTTTTCGGATAGCTTCTTGCCGAGGTTTGATCAGTTCCTTGCAAGAAACCTCTTTCCCTTGTACTGCCTCTTCCATTTCAACGCTTGTTAAAAAGAAAATATGTTCTGCCAGATCCAGAATTCCTTGGTCTGTCAAACGTTCCCCAACAGCCAACAAAGCTTTTCTCACACTGGCTCCACCCTTTTGCAGCATATAGTCATCATTCTCAGTACGAGTTGCAGCCAGTCTGAAGCGCTGAAGGCAATCTATGAAATCTATGCTGTCAGTCTCTGATAATGAGTCATGAATTCTGCTGATGAGATGCTCTCTTTGCAGTGCAGCGTTGTTCGAATCAGGAAGCAGTCCGTGTGTAACACTCGATTTAATTAATGCCATTAATTGTTCTGGAGCCTCCTCAAGTGTCGGCAAATAACTGAGGACAGGCTGTGGAGATTCATAAGCAAACTCTTCTATAAATTGATTGAATTGTTGCACCCAAGGATGATTCGGATAATGGTTAATATTTGCTGAAATCTCCTTGAAGTCTGAAGCGTCCGTAGCGGTTTTGATTAAGGAGTGGATAAGGTGTGTTTTGCGAGCCGTTATAGTATCCAGGCCAGATGCCAACAAGCTTAAAATCGTCTCGAATTGAACCTGCTCCCCCAAAGCATTCTGAATATGAATTCTGAGCCGTCTAGTAAGGTTTCTTCGTTCTATGAGCCATTCTCTCTGCAAATATTGTGCGAAGCATTTCCTGAAGCTGTCTACTCTATTCAAGATGATGTGCCATAACGCATCGATGGAGTATATTGATAAGTCTTCAAGTAAATATTGTTCAAAAACAGGCTCGTACTTTCTTTTCATTTCCAGCCATTCTTCCCAGATGTCTACGGGTTGGTTCGTCTGTCCTGCTTGTTGGACCGGCTTCATCTGGATGTAAGGATAGTGATGAACGAACTTCACATCCCATAACGGGAAATGAAACAATCCGCTTGGGTCGAGTGTTCGATCTAGCGGACTAACTGGCACTGTACATTGATCCAGCAAGAACCATTCACCAGCCATTTGCTCAATCATCCCGGTTACCGGACGAATTTGCAGCCAATAAACAACTCCTTCATATATGCCAAACTCCATATCCACTTCATTGGACAGAGCTTGCCTCATTTGAATAGCTGCTTGAGCAATTTCATTCGTTAGATGATCGGGAAGCGGAACATCTTCCACTGTACCCCATTCACCTTCACGGTAAATGAGAGGGTTAACTTGCCCACCGACTACGAGCTCCCCTCTTCCTCTAACCGCTTCAATAACAGGCAGTTGGACTCCGCTTATTGGATCGACTGAGAATACAATTCCGGAATATTCCGACTCGATATACGTTTGAATGATCACCCCGAGATGGCCTGCAAAGCTTCCTCCAGAACTTAGAACCTGTTCAAGCGCACTCGCCAATTGTTCCGATTGCCTGATCACCACCGATTCGAATCTTCCTGCGTTCGAGATTTCACACCCATCCTCATTGCGTGAAGAGGAACGCACAATCCACCCAGACAGCGAAGGGAGCTGATCGGGAAGATGCTCACCAAGCCGGCTTGCCCGCTCCCGCCAGTCCTTCTGGGCAAAGAAAGAAATCGACAGCACAATAGCTTCTGGAACCCGATATCCTCGCTTAATCAATAATTGAAGGTTGGCTGCTTTATTGCCTGCCTCGCTCGCGGTAAACTCATCCACATGTAAACGATAGGTCAATTTCAACTTTCCAGCCTCCTCTTAATGGCTCTCCGTCTCCAAATAGAATTGAAGCGAGGGATAATCTGCCTTCATTTCATCGATTCTTTGTTTCAATTGAGCGATGTTTACTCTGGATTGGAATAGTTCTGTATCTGGAGCAAAGGTGACACTTGTTCCTGTCTCGCCCGAAGCTCCAACAATGTTCACTCCTGTTTGCGGAATTCCATTACGGTATTGCTGCCTGAATATTTGACCCTCCCTGCGAATTTCTACGGTTAACAGTTTGGACAAAGCATTCACGACAGCAATGCTGATTCCTTTCTCCGCACCTGGAGCTGTATACCCGCTTCCTGCATTCTTAAGATCTGTGAGAATCGACTGCACCACGGGTGTCTTCGATTGAGGGAGTACTCGGACTGGAATCCCTCTCCCGTTATCCGCGACGGTGATACTTCCATCTTCATGTACATACACCCTGACTTCATTACAGTAGCCGGCTTGATGCTCCAGGACACAATTCTCGATGACGGCCCAGAGCAGTTCGTGAACATCATAGCCTGTCTGTTCTCTCCCTCCCAAATATTGTTCTGCATGATTGCGCGCATGAGTCATATCCATGTAATCACTTGTATCTATCACGTCCGACACCGCTGCAAGCAGTAACATTAAAGGCAGCACCCTATTCGAAGGAATGACGTATCGTCCCCCTCTTTCTTCCTGGGAGAGCAGATCAGCCCCAGTCAACGCCTTCAGATGATGGTATAGTTGGCCGGTCGTCCCCATATTCAGTCGCTCAACCAGCTCTAGTCCAGTCAAGGGAGTACTCCATACTTCCTTCAGAATATCCAGTCTCTGCTTATGTCCGAGGGCGGCCAATATCTTGGCGGTTTTCTCACTGCTCAAGCTCAGCAATAGTTCCAAGCTGCGTTCCTGCGGCTCCCATCTGCTCTGTGATTGATCATTTTGAAGGAGCCCAGAATAGTACACCGAACCTTCATATCCTTCCCCCACCATAGTTGGACGCAGAGCAGTATTTAGCCCCTGGTTTTGTGTCTCATTAGAACTTAGCCGTCGCACTCCCGCTTGTTCAAGTAACAACTTAATGTCTGCCAGTTGAATATGAATAGCGTCAATTTCTGCACCGAAATCTCTAGTCATCTCAACACACCTCCTATATTATGTTATTACGTAATATCGTTATACATAAATAATACTACAAGGAAGGCTAAAATGGAACCAAAAACCTTTTCAATTCCCATGAATGGATAAATGGCGACTAGGACAATTCATTCCGATCATATAGTTCCAAAAAGTGAAGGAGGATGTATATGCGTTTTACAGTTCAATATATACCTCTGAGCAAGATTAAACCTGATGTCACCCCCTCTATGACTGCACGTATTCGGGAGCTTCGCAATAGGATGTGGGATTGTATGCATCTGTTGGTTGTACGCAAAAACAGCAAGGATGGCAGTTACAGGATCCTGCTCGGGAACGACCGTTATGAATTCATGCGAGCCCATACCAAAAAGTTGGTCGCCCCTTGTTTGGTCGATGAGAGCAATTCCCAAGCTCAAATCAGATCATGGTTTCTTCGATTCCGCAGCAAACGGCTGTCTGATCCTTTTCCTGACGTCGACACTAGCCTCATAACCCCGGTAGCCTGGTCGATCCTACGCGAATTCATGAGAAAAGAACCTAGATTGAAGCAACTTTCTCGAAAACAGCAAATCAAAATTATGCTCATGGCCATTCAGTACAAGAAGATAGTCGTGGCTTCCATGAAGTCGAAGGTTGATCGATTATCTAATCGATAAACAGGGATATAATATAAGAAAAACCGCTAGAGAAGATCACTCTAGCGGTCTTTGGCGAATGAGTTCAGTTTGGCGCGCGGGAGGGCTGGAAGGTGGGCTACGATTGCTGTTGTGCTAGGGTTCCCTTGATTATGATGTTTAGAGGTAGGAAACCAACCACAAAGGCAACCACTTCGTTTCTCCGCTCCACCTCCCAGCCCTTTTCTGTTCCCTTTCGGACTAGATGTAGACCATTTCGACATCTAACGCGAAGAATCAACCATTTAAGGATTTAGATGTCGAAGAATTGTACATTCCTTGGGATTAGTAAATCAAACTTTGCTGGTAGTGAATGAAAACGAACTAATTTGTCCTTCATCCGAGTCGCGGGGTTATTATTTAACCACATTAACTAATTCTAAAGGCCGACTAACTAATAGTTAAAGGTGGGTTAACTATTTCCCTGAACCTCCATTCCTCAAAAGCTCCAATAAATAGAGATGCGACTGTGATAACCATTTCTTTTGATGGTACACAAGCTGGATGTAGAACTTCAAATCAGGATGGGTAAAGGGCAGAACGATCAGGTTCCCTCTCTTCACTTCCTCTGTTACTGCGATCAGCGGCATCAATGCGACACCTAGACCATAGAGAACACATTGCTTGATCGCTTCCAGACTTCCTAATTCAAAAGAAATCCGATAGTCCACTCCATTCTGCTTCAAAAGACGAATGAACCAAGTGCGGTATAAGCAAGTTTCTTCCGCCACAATGAGGGATTGACCGTCCAGATGAGACAAGTTGATCTTGTCTATATCTTTTAAGGGATGATCTGGCTTGGCCACAAGGACTAGAGGCTCCTCCCTAATCGTAATACTCTCTAACAGAGGACTTTGGGCTTTCCGGTCAAGCAGAATACCAATATCGAACTCGCCTTCTTTTACTTTGTCCAACAATGTTGTTTCATTAACAGAATGCAAGGAGATCTGTTTGCTCGGATACTGTGTCTGCCACTTCTGCAGGAAGGGTGGTAAGTAGAATGCCGCTAGTGATTCAATAGTGCCGATCGATAGATTTCCTGCAACTTGTTGCCCAATCGTCTCCTTGGACTCTGCATATAGCTCCAGCATGGGCTTCACAATGTCCCACAATGCCTCACCTGCAGGCGTGAGCCGTATTCCCCTGCCGAATCGCTCGAACAAAGGCACCCCATACGCTTGCTCAAGCTTCTGAATTTGGGTAGTCACACTGGATTGAGCATAACCAAGCTTTTCAGCTGCTTTGGTAAAGCTCTGACATTTCACTACTTCCAGAAACGTCTGAAAATAAGTCAGATCCATCACAATCACCAGCTTCCAAAAGGAATCATCAAAATTATTGATGTCTACTATCATATATTATAGATAACTCCGATAGTCGAGTCCATGCTATAGTGAGGCTAATCTATTGTAGGAGTGAGGAAAATGCTGACATCTGATTCGTTGAAAGGCCTTTATGTTCCTGTTGTAACGCCATTTCTATCTAACGGTGAGTTGGATCTCCCTTCATATCGCCGTTATCTTCTCGAGTTGATAAGGCATGGAATTCACGGCATCGTGATTGGCGGGACGACCGGAGAGTCACCCTCCCTATCCTGGCAAGAAGTTGAGAGGCTGTATGAGAGGACGAAACAACTTTTATCGGAGGAGCACTGCCCCCTTCCAGTTATTCTAGGAACGGGTACCAATGATACAGCTTCAACGGTTCTAAGAACAAAGCAAGCTCATTCGATTGGAGCCGACGCTGTCCTTGTAGTAGTTCCTTATTACAACCGCCCCTCTCCGACTGGGATCGTGGAACATTACGGCCAAGCCGCACAAGTCGGTGTCCCAGTGATCGCCTATAACATCCCTTACCGCACTGGGTTAGCTTTATCTACGGATACATTGAGCAGGATTTTGGAAATCCCCAACGTAATTGGCTTAAAAGATAGCTCAGGCGGAATTAAACAGCTTATCGAGCTGTCGATGATTACGAACAAACCTATTCTATGCGGGGAAGATTTCTACTTCTATGCGGCATTATGCTGCGGAGCGCAGGGTGGGATATTGGCTTCTTCCAGCCTGCACACTAACCGATTCGTACAGGTGTACGAGTTGAATCAAGTTGGCCAATGTAAGGAAGCGAAGGCAGCATTCGATCCGTTAATTCCGCTTATTGAGCTGCTTTATCGCGAACCGAATCCAGCGCCTATTAAATGGCTACTTGAGCACATAGGGGTAATCGAATCCGGAGCTCTGCGGCTGCCTATGACCCCAATTAGTGAGGAATTACAGATAGAATTAATGAAGCTTTCGCTGTAAAACGGAAGAGAAGTGCCAGTGTCCCTTTATCCTAGGAACACTGGCACTATCATGTTGTAGTAATATAGACTCCCTACCATAAAGTAGCTTGTCTCAATTTGCATCGTTCTCTATAATAAACCACATATAGATTGGATATGGAGGAAGTTATTACATGAGAATAGCCGTTATCTCTGATATGCATGGGAATGCTACTGCTTTTGAAACCGTAGTTCGAGATTTACATGAACAGAGCCCAGATATTATCGTATGCCTGGGTGATATCGTAATGAGAGGGCCTCAACCCGTCGAATGCCTGGAGATGGTTAAAGCACTGAACCCCCTTACTGTAGTAAGAGGGAATTACGATGATAAATTCCTCAAGCCCGCATGGACACCCAAATCATACAAACAAGAAATCCAACTCCGCGCCCTAGAATACGATTGCGACCGGTTGTCTTTGGAGAATCAGAAGTGGTTGACTCAATTGCCTGCGGAGTTTAGTTGTGAATTCGAAGGAGTCCCGACAGAACTTTATCACGCTTCTCCAAAATCATTGTACGAGATTACTTATCCATGGGCTTCACTCGATGAGTTGGATCAACTGCACAAATACGACCAAACCAAGCTGGTACTTTTCGGACATATCCATCACGCATTCGTCAGACAATGCCGCGGCCGATTGATCGTGAATTGCGGCAGCATCGGCATGTCCTTCGACGGAGATAACCGGGCCAGCTATGCGATTGTGGACATCGCCAAACGCGATATCGCGATCCAACTTCGACGTGTAGAGTATGACATCGATCTTGCGATCCAGATTGCCAGAAATCAACGGATGCCTGATCTGGATTCCTTCGAATATGCCTTGAGGACTGCGCGATATCCTTACGATGCAGCCAAAGAGTTGCCTGTTACTTAGTCCTTTCGTTGAAGTAATATTGTTCATACCTGTTATAATCGTTTATCGGTTAAGTTTGTGACACGGGAGAGTTAATATTTGTTCATCAACAACCAAAAAAGCCAGCGCCGCAATAACGCGACACTGACTTCTCTTCAAATTCCCCCAACTAACCGAGCTTGGATAATATATCTTCCTTATACCTTTGCAAGGCAACATCTGTATCTACCGTATATAGGCATTCCAAGCCAACATAACCATCAAAGCCAGTTTCCTTAATGGCATTAAGGATATTTCGATAATTCAACTCGCCCGTGCCCGGCTCCGTACGGCCTGGATTGTCAGCGATATGGAAATGATTAATGCGATCCCGATAAGCGGTGGCATTCCGGATCACGTTGCCCTCCGTCACCTGCTGATGATACACATCAAATACTAATCTCACATAAGGACTATCCACTTCATCCACAATTCGCACGGCTTCATCGGAAGTTTGTAAGAAATGACCTGGATGGTCCACAAGTCCGTTAAGCGGCTCCAGCTCAAGCACAACATTCGCACTCTCGCATAACAGAGCACATTGCTTCAACGTCTCGACCATCACTCCAATCTGAGCTTCTCTGGATAAATCCGGAATAGCTGACCCAGTCTGAGAGATAATCGATTGTGTCCCGAGCATGTTGCAAGCTTCCAACGTCTCCGTCAGCCCCGTCAAATAAGCCTCCCGCTTTCCAACATCCACAAGATTAAATTCCTTCGTGCAAGTTGCGCTAATGCCTACTCCAATCCGCTCTTGCTCCCTCACCAGCTTCTTCAGATCCAGGTTCCACCAGGCATAATACTCCAGTCCGTGAAAACCATGTTCCTTCACCTTTTCCAGATGGTAAACTACATCTTGATTCTTGTACGCTCCTATACAAAGCGAGTACTTCATCAGCTTAACCCCTCCCGAGTCACCCTGTTACGCAGTACTTCAGATTCAATCAGAATGCCCAGTTCCCCTTACGGAATATCGCTTCTCGCTTGCCATCTGCCGTAATACCATCGATATCCATCTCAGCAGAGCCCACCATGAAATCCACATGAGTCAAACTCGAATTCACACCCGCTTCACTTAATTGCTCCTTGGACATGTCCGTACCGCCTTGGATATTCGTAGGATAAGCTTGACCAAGCGCCAGATGATTAGATGCATTCTCGTCGAATAAGGTATTGAAGAAGATAAGATTGGAATCAGAAATGGGAGAATGGAAAGGAACCAATGCAATCTCGCCCAGTCTGCGCGCCCCTTCGTCTGTATCCAGAAGATGCTTGAGTGTCTCACTCCCTTGTTCTGCTGTCATATCCACCACTTTCCCATTCTCAAAGGTCAGGGTGAAGTTATTAATTACGGTTCCGCCATAATTCAATGGCTTCGTACTCCGCACATAACCGTTCACACCATCCTTGTGGGGCATTGTGAACACTTCTTCAGTAGGCATATTCGCATTGAATGGAACATTGTCTTGCGCTTCCTTCGATCCGCCTAACCATACGTGATTCAATGGGAGATCCACAGACAAGTCTGTACCTGGAGCCGTGTATACAAGGGTGCGATATTGTTTTGCATTCAACACATCAATCTTCCGGTGTAAGTGAGCATTATGATCCCCCCAAGCTTGAATAGGATCTTCCGTATTCACCCGGGTAGCTTTGAAGATGAAATTCCACAGACTTTCCACCGCTTCTTCAATAGGCAGATCAGGAAATACCTTTGCTGCCCATTGTTCATTGGCAACACTGATTAAGGACCATCTTGCTTTATAGCTCATTAGATTGCTGCGGTACTTTTGCGTTGCAGAAGCCTGAGTCTTAGTGGCAGTTGCCACGCGCTTAGGATCAATATGCTGAAGAAGGTCAGGATTCGGAGATAGAATAGACAAAAATGCAGCCCCGCTCAAGCTCAACTCTTCCAGCCCCTGAGCTTTCCACATTGGGAATTCTGTAAAAGCTTCATCTGGCGCCATCTTATACTTCAAGCTGATGAGTTGATCATCGTTCCATTCCACAATTACGTTTTTAGCACCTGCCTCATAGGCAACAGCCGCAACCTTTCGCACCAGTTCGGCCGCTTGAATAGGAGCATTGACGAATAAGGTTTGCCCCTGCTGCAGGTTCACCCCAACTCGGACTGCGAGTTGAGCGTATTTGTTCAAACTTTGATCCAAATTGTTCATGTTATTACCTCCACATATGAAAAAGGTTTATGTACACGCAAAGCATAGACGAAACCGCAGCTCTTGTAAAGAGACGAATCCCATTTCACACTTCACCCACTAGGCTTCCCAAAAGTCATTGGAATAATAGAAGAAGCTACCGAACAATTCGGTAGCTTCAAACGTACTGCTCAATTCTTGCTTACTGTTTGTTGAACGTATCCGTCAAGATAGGAACGATCTGAGATTTGCGTGAAACGACGCCTTTCAGCGTAATTGTATTGTTCGACAGGGTACCATTGTACGCTTGTTCCACAACATTCGCAGAGCGACCTAATGCCAATCCAATTGAATCGTTATTAAGAATGTCTGTTACAACGAACAAGAACAGGTCCAAGTTCTTCTCTGCGATGATCCCGTTAAGCGCCGCTTCAAGCTCATCCTGTCGACCCAGCACATCATTCGTATCCACCGCATTCACTTGTGCGATTTCAACCTTGTAGCTCCCCATTTGGAATTCCTTAGCGTCTAAGGAGATCAATTGAGGAATTGTCTTGTCGAGCATGTTAGCGCCCGCTTTCAACATATCCAGTCCGTAGCTCTCAAGATTGACTCCAGCGATTTCAGCTAATTCACGAGCAGCAGCTACATCCTGATCTGTGCAAGTTGGCGATTTCAACAGAAGAGTGTCGGAGACGATGGCCGATACCATTAAGCCCGCAATCGACTTTTCAATCGCTACATTATTCTCTTTGAACAATTTATTAAGAATCGTTGCCGTACATCCTACCGGCTCAGCCCGATAATATAGCGGATGACTAGTCTCGAAATTAGCAATTCTGTGGTGATCGATTACTTCAGTTACACGAACTTGATCAATGTCGCTGACGCTTTGCTGGCGCTCGTTATGATCGACAAGAATAACGCTCGTCGTTTCATTCGCAACGGTCTCAACTAGACGAGGCGCGCTTACTTTGAAGTAGTCAAGCACGAATTGCGTTTCGCCGCTGACAGTCCCAAGACGAACGGGCTCAACATCGAAACCGAGCTTAGTCTTCAAATCTGCATAAGCAATTGCGGAACAAATCGTGTCTGTATCGGGATTCTTATGCCCAAAAATAAGTATTTTTTCCATCCTAACTCTCCTTATACATTTCTATTATCGTACGTCAATATAGATTATATCGTTAAAATCACCTTATTCCAATCCCTTTACCACGATTAATTCTTGAACAAGTTATGAATGTTGCAGATTTTGTTGCTCTTCAGTTAAACGGGTCCGTTTCCTCTATACCACTCTGCTTGCGCTTGGAACATTGCAGCGTAAGCATTCCCTAGTGCTATGAGCTCATCATGCGTACCTTCTTCGATTATCCGCCCTTCTCGAAGTACAATAATCCGGTCTGCATATCGGGCCCAGCCAAGCCTGTGGGAGACGAACAAGACGGTTCTACCTTCAGCCAACTGACGAAACGATCGGTTAAGATCAGTCTCATGCTGCGGATCAATCGCAGAGGTAGGTTCATCCAGCACGAACAGACGAGCATCGCGGTGAGCCGCTCGAGCAATAGCTAGTCTTTGCCATTGTCCTCCGCTTAATTGTTGGCCGCCTTCCGTCAGCAATCCGACCTTGGCGTCTAATCCGCCATTCAGACTTGCCAGCTCAAGAGCTCCAGCTTGTTGAAGCGCATTAGTTATTGTTTTATCGGTGACACCCGTTCCCGAACCCGCCATTCTCACATTATCACGTACAGTAGTTTCGTATCGAACGAAGTCTTGAAAAGTCGCAGACATGGATTCACGCAACAGCTCAGAATCCAGCAGCTCATAATCAACACCATCCCAAGTTATTTGCCCTTCTGAGGGTCGGTACAAACCAAGAATAAGACGCACCAGAGTAGACTTCCCAGCACCGTTCTCTCCAACTAACGCAACGGTCTCGCCTGGGTTCAACACAAGCTGAATGTCCAGTAGGGATGGCTTTGCTGACTCTGAATACTTATAGGAAACATTGGTAAGCTCGATCTGTCCTCTTGAACCAGGAGCCAATGCTGAGCTGGACATTTTAAGTTGGTCTGGTCTTTCGTGCAGATATTCAACGAGATCCCATAGCTTCCCGCTCTGAATATAGATCTTGCCGAGAGGAAAAGCCATAGTTGCACTAAGCGCATGCGCTTGACGAATGGCCTGAAACACAATAACGACTGTACCTGCAGTGACAAGACCCGATTTCAGTTGAAGCAGCAGCCAAAGTATGGCACCAAATAACCCAATAGCTTGAACAATGGATACCAATACCCCTCGGCGAATCTCCCTGCGGTTCGCATTCATTCTCAGTCCTAAAGAATGCTGCATTTCCAGACTCCATTTATGTACAAGAGCTTCATTGGAGCCGGATATCCGCATATCCCGAACTGTCTCCGGTCTTGTCATAACTTGTTGCAAATAGTCCGACTGACGTCCAGACCTAGTCAAATCTCGATTCAATCGCCTCTTGACGATGTCGGATTCCAATCGGATAAAGAGAGACACTAGAAAGACAACACTCATAATGAGTCCTACAATCGGATGCGCCAGCATTCCTACAATTAGCAGTCCGATCACTTCGAAGAGCAAACGGAATAGCACGTATACTTGCTGCAGCACACCTGCAAACTCCGCGCCTGCAGCAGATTCAGCTCTCGTCAGACGGTCATAGTAGTCTGCCTTATCCATTCTCTCTAGCGATACTTCAAGCGCTCTTTGATGTACTTCCCCTTGAACGAACATCGATGCTTTGTCACGGAATCTGACATCTATCATATTCTGGAAGGCAACAAGTGCTTTAGTTAACATGGCTATGCCAATGAAGACAAGTAACGGGAGCCATAAGCCACTGAATTCACCTATCCATCCCTCGCCCTCAGATCCTGTTACTCCTCCAACAAACTGATCCACTAGCTCTCTTTGTACTGCGAAGCTAGGGATGACCAACAAGCCAATTACAAAAGGGAAACCGATCCACAACATAGAAAGCACAGGCATATTCCGAATCAATCTGCCTAACAATTGACCAACATTACGTATCCTATATAAAGTAGATGGATTGTTCATTCGGTGTACCATGCGGCCTGCATTTGAAACATCCGGCCATACTCTCCGTTTAATTGCATAAGCTCATCATGAGTGCCTTGTTCGACTAGCCTGCCGCCTTTTAACACGAAGATAACATCTGCAAGCCTTGCAGCGCCGAGCCGATGTGTAACGAGCAATGCAGACCTTCCTGCAGTCACACGTAAGAACAGTTGGACCGCCTCCTTCTCAGCTTGTGGATCAAGAGCAGCCGTAGGCTCGTCGAAGAACACGAAATCGGCTTCCTTAAGGATGGCCCTGGCTGTCACAATCTTCTGCCATTCTCCTCCAGATGGTTCTATCCCGCCAAAAGCTGCACCAAGTTGCATATCTAACTCCCGATACTTATCCCCGCTAATACCAGCAGCAAATAATGCTTGCTGCAGGGTTCCGTCCTCACCTTGAGCAGAAGGTTTGCCTAGAGCCACATTCTCCCGCAAAGTTAAATAGAGTTGGGCGAAGTCTTGGAACACGGCGGATAGATGGTTACCAACTAAGTCACCCTTAACTCGATTGTGCAAACCGTCAACCCATCGGATTTCCCCAGCAGTCGGTTTATACAATCCCGTCAGAAGCTTAACCAATGTCGATTTACCTGAGCCATTCTCGCCTACAACAGCTGCACGACAACCAAATGGGATCGTAAGGCTGAGTTCTTGCAGCACATCTCGATCTGACCCTGGATAACGGAATCGTAATTGTTGAGCCTCCACTTGCAAGCCAAGTTCTTCAACTGTGTGATCCATCTCAAAGCCAACGGGCTCTGCCCAGTCTTCATCCAAAGCCATAAATGCTCGATAATCTTGCCATCGCATCATATTCCTGCGTACACTAGCGCTTTGCACAACGAATTGGGGGACAAGCGCTATCATCCTCGTTAGAGTCAAGAACAACATCGCGTATGCGCCAACGGTTAGCTTGCTCACTCCTTGCAGTAACACAAGTAATCCAAGGATTAGACCGCTTACCAGAGCAACAATGAGTTGCGGACCCATCAACTGCAGTTCTGTGCTCCTTACCGTTTTCCATTTGTCATTCGATTGCCGCTCGTACAAGGTGGTCCAGCGTTCTGTTAACAACCGTCCGATCCCGAACAGCCGAACCTCCTTAGCCGCATCACGTTTCGTAATTAGCTCTGCATAATGACGAAGCAGTCTTTTACTCGCTGTCTGATTCTGATCCGCCTGTTCTAATCGCGTTGCCGACCTCCCAGTCACATATACCAGCAGGGCTGCCGAAACACATACTGCTGCAACAGGAATCCATTGTTTAAAACTAAGCATAACTCCTATAAGCATGATCATCAGCAGAACCGTCTGCAACAGTTGAACCCCTGAATAGTAGCTTTCATAAAAAGATACCTTCAGTGCACGGTCACGCAGATCCTTAGTCTTAGGCGATTCAATAGATGCTAATGGCAAATTTGCATTCTTACATATGATTAACCTCTGTTCCTCGAGTGAACCTACTTCAATTAATCGCGTCATAGACATTGCCGTTGGCATGCCAATCAAGATGTTGTTCACTGCCATTAAACCAGTCAGCCATAAGGCTGCTATTATTATTGGCTGAATGGAGTCCATTGACGACCATCGCTGAATCCGATCAATTAACAACATGATCATACCGAGCTCTACTGGAACGAACGGCACACTCAGAATAGCCAATACCAGAAGCACTATTACGGGCCTCCGTTCTACCCGATACAAAGTCAGTCCAGCATCCCATACACATCTAAATAATGAGTTAATATTCCATCCTCCTCGCGCTCAGTTCTACTAGTATAAAGGCAAGAATGAGGTGTATCAACGGAGAGAATAACTTTAATCATGCTTGGAATCAAAAAAAAGAAAAAGCCCCCAGTCCACTGAGAGCAGCGGATCTGGAGGCTATTCATCTAAAGCGATATTATTTGAAAGGATTCAATTTCTTGTCTGCTGGAAGCACACCATTGATTTGATCAACATAACCTTGGAAAATCTTTTGACCGCTGTACTTAGTCATAAGCTCTTCACGATATTTAGTCCAGTTAGCACCGCTCTTATCGTCGAAGATTGCAACGTTCTGCAAACGTGCCATTTCTTTACGGTAGTCACCAATGTTCATACCTTGTGGTGGAGCTAGGGTAACAGGCTCACCTGCATGTTTTGGAATCTCAGCAACAAACTTAAGAACTGCACGGTCGCGATCTGTCATTCTTGGATCGATAACTTCAAGTTTCAGTACGGATGGCTCATCCAAGTTCGTGAAGAACTTGTAGATATTCAACCAGTCACCATTCTTTGTAAATTCGTTATCGTAAGCAACTGGATCCAGAGTGATTTTGCTGCCTTCTTTCTTATAGTGCTTACCTTCTTGACCGTAGTGAGTCAGCAGGTAACCTTCTTCACTTGCCAACCAGTCTAAAATCTCGACGGAACGTTTAATGTTGTCAGGTTTTTTATCTGCTACGTTTTTCGCGAACAAGAATGGTGCAGCTCCACCTGCAGTTCCTTGCTTCCAGCCATATGGTTGGTTAGCAAATGGGAAGATTGGCTGCCAGTCAGCTTTCGGATCGATCAACTTCGATTTAGCTTGTACGCTGGACGGTACGGAATCTAATGCAAAGTTTTTGTCAGTAGACCAGAGGATCCCGATTTTACCTTGTGAAGCTTTATCAAGATGCTGAGGCGACTTGTTAACGAACCAGTCTGGGTCAATGATGCCCTCTTTGTTCATTTGAACGACGCCGTCAATAACATTTTGTACTTTTGGATCCGATTGCACTTCTACAAACTCTTTTCCATTCAACATGAAGTCAGCTACAAGGCCATTGTTAATCCATTGAGGGAAGTCGAGCGGAATACGTCCACCAGCAGCAGCAGCGGAGAAACCATAAGTATCTTTCTTCCCATTTCCATCCGGATCGTTATTAGTAAAGGCACGCATTACGTTTAGCAATTCATCATAGGTTTTCGGAGCTTGCAGATTTAATTTTGTCAACCAGTCCTTGCGAACGTAGAACGAAGCGAATGTTGTTTTTTGGAATGGCACAGGTGAACGAGCATGCTTGATACCTTGCAATTGATAATTGTTCAATACATCTTGGCTGATCCACTTGAAGTAGTTCGGCATAGTTGTAGGAGTTACAAAAGTGCTTTGATCAGCTAACAATCCGTCAACTGCGTATTTCTGACTTGCTGCTCCGTCTGCCAAGAACATATCAGGAACATCGCCGCCGGTCATAATAACATTCAATTTAGTTTGGTAATCCGTTCCCCAAGCCATATATTCTATTTTCAAATCAACATTGAACTTCTCGTCAATCAGCTTTTTAACAAAATCTTTATCTGCAGATGGCAAAGTTGAGTTCGCAGGAGCTGGGACAAACCAACGCAGGGATAATTTCTCTTTTTTAGCTGCAGTTGCTGCAGGCGATCCCGATGGTGAACCAGATGCTGCCGGTTTCGGCTCTTCTTTGGTTGAACAAGCCGCTAACAATACGCTGGCTACTAATATGGAACTAATGACTTTAAGCGCTTTCATTGAGATCCTCCCTTTTTTTAAACCACATTTTGATTTTCAGTCTAACACGCAAATTTTAGAGATGCACCTTCCAATTATTCCCTCAGCGGGCCCTCATTCACCTCCTAGTGTTAGTATCATTAAGCAATTACATGGAGTGACTTCAAGTTAACTTCACCAAGCAGAGGCTCCCGATTCAAATATTTGCGAACTTCATCTACGGAGTATTGGCCGAGTCTGTGCTTGCCGTTATTAACCGCTCCAGCAATGTGCGGGATAAGAATTACATTATCAAGCTTCCGGAATGGATGATCCAGAACAGGAGGTTCAGGCTCCGTCACATCGATGCAAGCGGTGAAGCGGCCCTTCGTAAGCTCAACGATCAGATCCTCTTCATTAATTACACTGCCTCGTGCTGTGTTAATCAAGATCGCATCATCTTTCATATGTGAGAACGCTTTGGCGTTAAACATATCGTCTGTCTCAGGAATCGAAGGAGCGTGGATGGAAATAACATCGGAATGTTTCAACAGCTCTTCTAACTCCACTTTCACAGCACCTAAAGTCAGGGCTTCCTGATGGCTGATAATCGGATCGTACAGCAGCACCTCAACATCGAATTGTTTCAGTAAACGCATATAATGTCTACCTGCTTTGCCTGCGCCCACAACACCAATCTTCAGTTCGTACATCTCACGAATCTGTGCCTTGCCTTGATCCCATCCCCCATTGCGTGTGTTCTGGGATAGCGGCCACATTCTCTTAACAGCGGCTATGGTTAAGCCTAACGCTGTTTCGGCAACACCTACGCCAAGAGGATCGTTCGCGCTGCTAACGCGAATACCGCGGTCAACTAACTCTGGTGTCACGATGCCTTTTACTGTGCCTGCTGCATGTACGACCAGCTTAAGATTAGGAGTATGCTGGAGTACAGATGCATCAATCGAAGGGCATCCCCATGAGGTAATGGCTACTTCTGCCCCCTGCAGTAATTCAATAATTTTTTCTTTTGTTGGACGAACAACATCCGTATTCACTACTAATGTTCCAAGCTCGCGAAGCTGCTCCAAATGTTTCGGTTGAAAAACGCCGGAAGCGACATTATGGTCGGCGAGGAGAGCAATTCGGGTCATCGGCTTACACTTCCTTCTTATTGACTCATATCTAACTCTGTATGACATCATATTACTTATGTAACCGCTATTTTGTCAATAACAATTTATTTACTTTTCATAACTGACTCACATCTAACTTGATTCAGAGTCAGGTTCTTGTGAGATGTCAAAAAAAAGAGACTCTCCAAGGGACCTAAACGTCTGTTCCTGAAGAAATCTCTTCACTATTCGCATTTGTATTAACTTGTGCGTTGCGTAACTCATATTGCTCGTCGAATGAAACCTGCAACCTGCTGCCCAACACATCTTCAGTGAAGAGACCCGACCAATAGTACTTGGCCTCTTTCAGAATCTGTAATGACAGCTCTTCCGGCATATTCAATTCGCTGAATCTGCTGAATGTGGGCACTATTTCTCTATGCAACTGGAATCTGGACGGGCGGAACATAGTCTCTTTGCCGCTCCACTCCGCAGCCGACTTCATAGCAGGTATACTAAGTGTCCGGGTTCGAATGGAATGCTGCGACACATAAGATACCATGAAATCGATAAAGGTCTTGGATGCTTCCTTCTGCTTCGAACTGCTTAGCAGAGCCAGACCGATTGATAACAACAACGTTTTGGAGTTAATGGAATAAGGTAGCGGTGCAATATCGTATTCAAAGGGCGCTTTCTTTAGATCATTTAACCGGAAGTAGGTAGTCATGATCATCGAAGCTCTTCCCTGTAAGAACAGCTCTTCCGTATCCTCTTCGCGGTCAAAAATAGGGATAAGCCCCTGCTGGGTTATCAAATTCCTGCAAATCTTAATCGCCTCAATCCAAGGACTCCCCTGGACCTCAATTGGAGGCTCCCCAGCGTCAGGAAACCTAAGCCCGTTCTGAAGCAGGAATACCGGCCAGCGATTGCGCGATTGCAATAAAGTGTAGAATCCGAACCGCTCGTTAGGGGTAGTAAGCTGTCGCGCCGCTGACAGAAGATCATCCCAACTCCAACCGCTATCGGGCTCTAATACTTTACTCTCGGTAAAATGATCTTTGTTATAACACAGAATGACGGGTGAGAAAACGAAAGGCTGTGCTTTGAGTTCGCCATTTATGACAAATCCCTTAGTTAAATAGGGGTAAATGTCCGGATTAGGCTGCAGGGAATCTAGCAAATCCAAGCTATCCTCATATATAATCTTGAGCATATCATTGCTATTGATCGAAAGAACATCCATCAGGTCAGTTTCCATCAGCTGAATAAAATCATTGTAATGCCTTGACATTAGAGATACTGGTTGAATGCGAATGTGAGGATGTTGCTTGTGGAACATGGAGATCAGGTGCGACATATCCGCTTCATTCACTAAAGTGTCATGATAAGCAAAGCGTACCTTTATTGCTTTATCATCAGGTAAACTGGCTACTCTTGAGCCAACCTTCGGAATTGTCTCGATCAAGCCTTCGGATTGCAATGTACTCAAAGCTTCTCGAACAGACTTGTTACTGATCCTGAACAGTTTACCCAGCGCACGCTCCGACGGCAAATAATCGCCAACTTGCCTTTTCCCTGAAATAATGTCGTCTCGCAATACACTAACCATCTCATCCATACGGTCGTGAAAAGTTGTTCGACTAGGTCTATCTGTCATCCTTCATTCAACCTCTCTATCTTTTGAAAACCTGTCCATATTTATGTACAACAGCTTACAACATTATTGATCAGGCGACAAGATAGGTTAGAGTTAAAAATGAGTCAGAAAAAAGCCCCAACCTCCCTATTCGGGATAATTGCAGGCTTTACATGAAATATTTCATTACTCACAAGTCAATTTCTAGGTCGAACACGATTGGTCGCAACCGCACTGTTCGGATCATCCGGCCAGTAATGCTTTGGATAACGACCCTTAAGATCTTTTTTGATCTCAAAATAAGTATGGTTCCAAAAGCTGGAAAGATCCCGAGTGACTTGAACCGGACGATTAGCTGGAGACAATAAGTGAAGGGTCAAGGGCACACGACCCCATCCGAGTCTCGGGGTTTCAGACAGCCCGAACATCTCCTGAAGCCTTACCGCTACTGCAGGAGCATCCAAATCGGAATAGTCTATCGGGATGCGCGAGCCGCTAGGTACGGTGAAATGAGTCGGAGCTTGTTCATCCAATTCTCGACGCTCGCCCCAAGTCAGGGAGTCTTGAATAATGGACATCATATTCAGACGCTGAAGCTCTATTCTATTCTTCATACCGTAAACGTGAGAAGCTAACCAATCTGTTAGCTGTGAGCATAGAGCCTCGTCCGAATAATCGGTCCAGCTGTTGTCCAATCGATGCAAGAAGCATAGACGCTGCTGCAATTGCCGAGCCGATTTGGTCCATGGCAGAAGCTCAAGTCCCGATTCCTTAATGCCATTAAATAATGCCGCTAATACTGCATTCTGATCGGGATTCGAGAATGGTGAATCCTTCAAAATAAGCGTTCCAAGCTTATGTCTTCTACGAGATTGGACGGATTGCGTTTGCGAATCCCAACTGACGGTTTCTTCCACTTCTATCTGATGCTCACTGTGGAGCTCAAGCTCACTTTGGGTTAATGAAGCCGCTAGATCAATGCGGCTATCCGCTCCGTGATCGTCGAGTTCTATTGCGACGATATATTCTTCCTGTGCCAAGGGCTGCATAGCGCCAAAGGCTGCCCCTCGGCCGTTGCGCAGCAAATAGCGGCCATCTGGTCTCCGCTGCGCGATGCGATCAGGGTAGGCGAAAGCGAGCAGCAAGCCGCATGCGTCGAGCTCGCGGCCTGCTGAGCGAGCGGGTGCGGCAGGCGCGACAGGCGCGGCGGGCGCGGCGGGCGAGCGCGGCGGCGTGGCGGGCGCGGCGGGCGGGCGCGGCGGCGCGGCGGCGATGCCGAGCGCTCTCGCCCAGCGCGCAGCTTCCTCGGCGATCCGACGGAGCACCGTCGGATCTGCCGCGGGCGAGCCGCCGCTCGGCTGCGCCGCACGCCGCAGCGCCTCCACGCGGAGGCGCACGTCGGCGTCGGCGGCCGCTCCCGGGGCGGCGCCAGCGCCGCGCAGCGGGTCGCGCTCGCCGAGCAGCGCCGCGAGCTCGCACGCGAGCTGCCCATGGCCGAGCGGAGCGGCCATGAGCAGCATATGCGCGAGCCGCGGGTGCAGCCCGAGCGCCGCCATGCGCCGCCCGTGCGGCGTGATCGCGCCTGCGGCGTCCAGTGCGCCGAGCTGCGCCAACAGCTCGCGCGCTCCGCGGTACGCCGGCGCTGGCGGCGGATCGAGCCAGCGCAGCTCGGCTGGATCCGCCGTGCCCCACACGGCAAGCTCTAGCGCAAGCGGCGCCAGATCGGCTTCGCCAATCTCGGGCGTGCCGTGCGCCGCCAGCTGGCGCTCCTCCGCCTCACTCCAGAGCCGATAGCTTACACCCGGGGCAACTCGCCCCGCTCGACCTCTTCTCTGCTCTGCAGATGCGAGCGACACCGGTATAGTCTCGAGTCGAGTTAATCCTGTTCGAGGAGAGTACCGCGGTACTCTCATGAGTCCGCAATCGATCACGGTACGCACTCCCTCAACCGTCAGGCTTGTCTCTGCTATTGATGTGGCCAGCACAACCTTGCGATACCCATGAGGGGCAGGAGCAATCGCACTATCTTGCGCTTCCTGTGTTAAGCTGCCATGAAGCTGAGCAATTATTACATCAGAACCCAGATTTAGTTCACGGAGCTTCATCTCCGTCCGTCTAATTTCACCAGCCCCTGGCAGAAATACAAGAATATCTCCCTGTTGTTGCTGCAGAGCTTCCGTTATAGCTCGAGAGACGAGACTTTCCAATCTAACCCCATCCTTCTTGGCATTGCCCGCCAAGTATCTGGTTTCAACCGGGTATGTGCGGCCTTCACTAATTACTACTGGGGCATCGTCCATAAGCTCAACAATCCGTTTGAAGTCAAGGGTTGCAGACATGACCAATACACGCAAATCAGGCCTCAACAGGCTTTGCGCTTGAAGGCACAAAGCGAGACCAAGATCAGCGTGCAAGCTGCGTTCATGGAATTCATCGAATAGGACAATCGCAACGTCTTCCAACGCAGGATCTTCTTGCAGGAGACGGGTTAGTACACCTTCCGTAATGACCTCAACTCGAGTTGATTTACTAACCCGGGTATCATGTCTCATGCGGTAACCGATTGTTTGCCCGACTGGCTCACCTAGTAATCCAGCCATGTAACGGGCAGCCGAGCGGGCAGCTAGCCTCCTCGGTTCCAGTATGAGCAGCTTCTTCCCAACCGCCCAAGGCTGGTCTAATAAGGCAAGCGGAACCCGTGTAGTCTTACCAGCACCAGGAGGCGCCACGAGTACCGCTTGAACACGGGACTCGAGCGCCCCCTTTAAATCATCTAGGACATGCTCAATTGGCAAAGGATTGGGTTGCATAGGATACGCCTCTCGCGTTTTAATGATTCATTGTTAACACCATCAATGTATCACCACCGCAAAGATAACGTCAACCCAAAGAAGGATCGGCTGTATTCACATCTATGCCCTACATACTTGCTAACTTCTGCTTGGCTTGATCGTAATCCATTGTGATCGTCAGCATCAAATTGATGCCAGGATTATGCTTCAGCCGAGTCTTTAGCAAGGAATGCACCAAGGGCTTTTCGAATTTCAGAATAGTGATCACTTCAGCAAGCGGACCACCCGTGCGCTGCACCTCATAGATGAGGTCCACACACTTTTCCACTTCGCTATGTTGATCTCTGATTTTACTCAGAACCGTATTGATTTGACTTGCATTCATATTAATTCCACCTCATAACCGAAAATTAAAGTGTTTGAATAGGACTTTATATATATATGAATAGATTATAACACCTAGCATACAGGGTGACTATATACCCAATGACTAATGACAAAAAAAATTACAACGCAAACAAGTAGGTCGTTGTCCCTAATATGAAGGACAATCGACCATTGGTTTTCGTTGCATTTTCATTTAATTTTTTTTATCAATATTGAATAAGTACACTTCTAGTCCTTCCGTCCCAGTCCACTTTACCGCCGAATGCCTCTCCGATGAATCTGGCTGGAGCCATTGTGAATCCATTCACCAGCTGCGCCGCTTCTTCCAAATTGACATTCTTTCCATTTACCTTGGCTATCTTGGAGCCGATCGATAGGGAAACCACTGTACTATTCTTACGGCCGGTCGCCGTCATTGTATTCGAATCCCATGTAACTTGTGCACCCATTGCTTCAAATATTGCACGAAGCGGTGCCAACGTGTTGCCATTTACAATTACTGGAGGTTGTTCGAACTCTTGGTCCAATTGATTAATGGATACTGACACTTGTGAAGATACAGGAATGGAGCGGTTAGCGACTCTCGCCCCTGTATAGTCGTAGACACGAATTTCCAGAGCAGAACCGGCCGGTATATCGCCTGCCGTTACGTCAACTTCAAAAGGATATTTCGACCGGGTAGCAATGACTTGTCCATTCAGTACAAACTCCACTTTACTTATAAAAACTTGCGGGATGCGCACGAAGGGAATCCACTTTGCTTGCTTACGAATCGGCTTTGTCTCATCTTGGTACAATATGGCATTATTTGGTGTAGCACCTTTTTTCACGGTTTGAATATAATACGGATCCGTAATCATATCTTTATACAATTTGAATATTTCATCGTTTCTATACAAGCTATAATTGTTCTTTGATTCTTTCAAGTCCAGATCCACATTAAAATAAGTAATGGCCTTCAATCTTGGATACTTAAGCGGCATCACTCTATACAATCGTTCCATGTTCATCAAAGCATACTGTGTATGCGCAACGCCATCTGTGTTCGTGAAGTTCGATACTGCGGTTTCGCTAAGCATCACAGGTTTGCGATCAGCATACAGCATGTATATCTCATCCAGCTTCTCAATCGGGGTCGAGCCGAGCATACTTGTCTGTTTCTCACCAAAAGAGTAGGGCTCTGTATACATGCTAACCCCAACCCAATCGACATATTCATCACCTGGATAATAATTAGCCATGTTGTATCTAGGGACATCACCTGGACTCCACACTAAGGCAACATTTGGAGCCAACTCATGTATAACATTTGCTACAATTCGAAATTTGTCTATAAATACTTGCGTATCTCCAGCCCAAGGAGTCCAGTCTCCGTTCATCTCACCTCCAAAACGCAAGAAGATCGGAATGCCTGACTCATTCGCTTTTCTCGCCCATTCCCGCAAATAGGCATCATCCTTCACAGGGCCAAGCCCTTGCAAGGGCTGCCAAGCTATTTGCAAGGCACTCCCTGCCGCTTTGGCATTCCTGGCGTAAAGAGCAGGAAACTCTTCACCATATGTCGCATATGCCAAATACATCGAATGATCTCTGCCGTAGATGGATTTCGATCTGTCGAAGAAATTGCCCATCGCTGGGTCCCGTTCAGAATACAGTCCAATATACATCCCATATGCAGGTTCGTGTATGGCTAATTGGCCGTTGGCAGGCAAATACTTTTTCTCTAACTCTTGTGTAGCACTCCCGGAAGAGAACAGTTCAACAGTCGTGCGTAATTGGTGAGCCCGCTCCAAGCTGTTAGCCCCCCAATCCTTGCCGTCATTCAGCCAGAATTGGTTCTCCATCTCATAGTATTTCACCGCATTCTCAAAATCATAGACTGCATCATAATACTCATTCATATTACCTGCATATATCGCAGCAGAATTCCAGTCTGAATTAGCAACCGAGATCCGGATAAGCTCGTCCCAAATCGGGAGAGCAAGAGCCGTCTGCCCGTTATTTCTATACTTCTCTGCTTGAAGATGCAGAGCCCATGAGTTATCTGCAGCTTTTGCGACCTGCATCGGCCATATGACAACAAAAGCGAGAACAATTGAAAGCAGGAATAAACATATCTTTCTTGATACGGGTGGATAGGAACTTCGGTTAGTCAAGTCATTCATTATAGTTACAGTCCCTTCTAGAAGAATATGGCACTCTCATTATACCATATTCCCCGCCGACCCTTAATAACGAGCAACTATCATTTTCTTGCGGGTATAAAATTCAACACCATCTCTACCATTCGCATGCAAATCTCCATAAAACGATTTCTTATACCCCGAGAAGGGGAAGAACGCCATTGGTGCTGGAACACCTACATTCACTCCAAGCATCCCGGCATCCATTTGTTCTCGGAACTGACGAATCGACTTAGCATTATTCGTATAAATACATCCCCCATTCGCGAACTCAGATTGATTCGCAACGGATATAGCATTCTCTAGGGTATCGACACGCACGATTTGAAGTACGGGTGCAAAGATCTCATCCTGCCATATTTGCATTCCTGGCTTGGCATGGTCGAAGATAGTCGGGCCCACGAAATAACCATGCTCCTTCACAGCAGCATCTTGTCTACCATCCCGAACGAGTGTTGCACCCTCCTCCACACCGCTTGCAATATATTTCAATGTACGTTCACGATGCGAATCTCTGATGACCGGGCCAAGGAAAGTATCCGTTTCTAACCCGTTACCAATCCGAATATCCTCAGCCGCTTGTATTAACTGCTCAACCAATTGATCTGCAACATCGCCTACAGCCACTACCACAGCACAAGCCATGCATCTCTCTCCTGCCGAACCGAAAGCTGCATTGACGATTTCTTTAACAGCAAGAGTTAGATCTGCATCAGGCATAACGATAGAGTGATTCTTTGCTCCCCCTAGTGCTTGAACTCTCTTCCCGTAAGAAGCTGCTTTTTGATATACATATTCCGCAACAGGCTGTGAACCCACGAATGAAATTGCACTCACGTCTTGATGCTCGAGTAGACCATTCACAATGTCATGCGCACCATGCACCACATTAAGCACACCATCAGGCAATCCTGCTTCCGTAAATAACTCAGCAAGTCTGTTCGCAGATAGAGGGGTTCGTTCAGAAGGCTTTAAAACAAACGTATTCCCGCAAGCTATTGCGAGTGGGAACATCCAACAAGGGACCATGGTCGGAAAGTTAAATGGCGTGATCCCGCCTACTATTCCAATTGGGTAGCGATACATGCTCGACTCTAATCCTGCTGCAATATCCGGAAGTGTGAAACCCATCATTAACGTTGGAGCTCCTGCTGCAAATTCAACACATTCGATGCCCCGCTGGACCTCACCGTAAGCTTCAGAATAACTTTTCCCATTCTCAGTTGTAATTAGTCTTGCAAGCTCTTCCCAGTGCTCCACCAGGAGCTGCTGGTATTTGAATAAAATCCTTGCACGCTTAGGGACCGGAACTCGGCTCCATTCCGTATAAGCTTCTCTAGCAGCTTGAACAGCCAGATCGAGATCCTCGCTAGTAGAGATCGGCACTTGAGCAAGGGTTTCTCCAGTTGCAGGATTCGGCACGATCTCATAATGCTCAGTCAAGGACTGAACCCATTTTCCTCCAATGTAATTGCTTAGTTGTAATTTTTCATTTGTTTGTGACAATGGTCGCACCTCCGTCTATTTGTTGGGCTGTAGCATGGTTTTGCGTTCGTTGGTAAACAAGGGCAGCACGGTATTGCCAACACGCTCTGCTTCCTCCAGGTGAGGGAATCCCGATAAAATAAAATGAGTCACACCTGCGTCAATATATTCCTGCAGTCCTTCACGTACTTGCTCCGGAGTTCCAACAACAGCTGTTCCGGCTCCTTTTCTTACTCGCCCGATGCCAGCCCATTTGAACTTTCCGAATCGGTAGTCCCCTTGCAGCAGCACACTCATTCTGCTTTGCGCAATGGAGTCTGATTCTTTGTAGTATTGTCTCATTCGCTCTTCGACGGCCGGATCCACAATGGACACCAGGCGATCTGCCTCTGCCCAAGCTTCTTCTTCGGTATCACGAACAATCACATGGATGCGTACTCCATATTCCAATTTACGACCGTAAGCAGCTGCTCGGCGTCGAACATCTTCTATCTGTGCACGAACCTCTTCAACAGGCTCGCCCCATTGCAAATAGACATCACCGTAACGAGCGGTTGATTCCTTTCCCGCATCTGATGAGGCTCCGAAAAATGCAGAGATTTTACGCTGTACGTTGGACGGTACCAATGTACCGTCTTTAATCGTATAGAAAGGTCCCTCATGGGACACTTTCTCTTCTTCCCACAATCGATTCATAACCTCCATGAAATCATTTGCTCGATCATAACGTTGATCATGATCCAGGAAATCTCCGTCCTGACCTAACTCAAAAGAAGATCCACCTGCTACAATATTGATATCAATCCGGCCTTTACTGAATTGGTCTAAAGTGGAGGCCATTTTAGCGGACAATGACGGCGCGATGAATCCCGGACGAATTGCGATTAACGGCCGTAAGGTCGATGTATTGTGCACGAGCGCTGATCCGACCATCCAAGAATCAAAATAAGGGGTACCTACTGGAACAAGGATTCCGTCAAAGCCAACTTTCTCAGCTGTTTGAGCAACTTTAATAATATATTCCAGACTCGGTTCCCTTTCCGGTTTTTTTAGGCCAATATGTGCGCCATCACCGTTTGTGGGAGTGAACCAGGAAAAATGAATACGGCTCATTGGACAAATTCCTCCTCGATGAATTTCTTTTTATAATTAATCCGATTTGTTTAGTATGAATTAATATAGAAACAGCTTAACCCCCAGAATAAACGGAGTCAATAATCCGATTTAATCAAAATGATCAAGTTGTTAATAAAAACATTCACTTTTCATTTTTCGCTGCATCATCTATTGACTTCCTTCAGATATTGCTGTATAATTAATAATTAGTTTTTGAAATACGAATTGTTGTCCCATTTCCGCACTTCACTCTCTTGAATGTTTCTCCGATATGGACCCCAAGTATTCAATTCGTTACTCCATTCACTTCACTTCATTTCATTCATTTCAATGTAATTCCAACTGCAAGCGGCTGATGATGGTTAAGGAAGATTGAAAGCAAGCTAATTCTAGACAGGCGCGGCCAAGGAGCCGTATGGATGGTTGAGAGGTAGGGCTTCCATCGTTTTAGTAGGTAAGGTATAAATGGATTGATTCAAAAACGACTGGGAGAACGCATCCCTGCTGCTCTGATTGGGACTGCGGCTAACAGGAAGCGTTCTTTTTATATGCAAAAAAAGCCTGATTTCTCAAGCATCTCCCTGCAAGTTATTAGCTTAGGTCCCTCTAGATCATACGACGTTCAATGTTATTTAAGCGAAACCGTCCAGTTCGCTTCTTCGATCCATGTGTTGTTGCTGAACTCACGGCCCCGTAGCACTACCTTGTTCTCATATACTTGTACATACAACCCTTGCGCAGAATCTTGATTCTTCCAATCATAATTCGTGCCTAATACGCGCCCCACGGCTGAATTGTTGAATAGATGGAACGTCTCTTTGAAGTAATGAGCCTTGCCATTACGGAAATCTTGATGATTATGGCCATAGAACACAAACACATTCTTGTAAGGCTTCAAAATTTCACGGAATTGTTTGCCTCTAATAACCTGATGGGAACCTCCATCTTCGCCAATTGGCGGGAGCGGTTGATGAATCATGACAAAGATCGGTTTGTCTCGTTTACTCTGAGCCAAGGTCTCCTCAAACCATTGGAGCTGCTCATCGGAATACCAGGCTCCTTCTGAAACTTCAGGCTTCTCTTGCACGTACGCTTCCTGAGATAACATGATAATCAGGAAGTTATTCATCTTGAAGCTATGATAAGGTTTCTCGTACCCGAATGTCTGCATGAACATTTCTCTTGAGCCAGCATCTGTCTTGCCGTTAGGTGCAGTCTCCTTGCTCCACGCACCGTTCGAATTAATCCAGATGTTGTAATACTCATGGTTGCCCATATTAGCGTGAATCGGCGGAAGGGTATAGGTATTAATAATTTTGCGGAACTCCCTGTAATCTGCCTTCGTTGCAGATTCTGTGAGATCGCCCGTAAAGAGCAGCGCTTCCACCTTCGTCTCAAAATTCAATATATCGTTTAACGCCTTATGCAAATGTTCGCTTGGGTAAGAAAAACCGCTGTTTACGTGCAGATCACTCATAATCATGAATGAGAACAAAGCGCGGTCATCACGTTGACCCTTGACGGTTCTTGTGGAATCTTTGCCAGATTGCAAGGGCAGCCTTGCACCCTTCAAGGAAGCATCGGCTGAAGCTAGCTCATCGAGGGAAGGCATCCATTTGCGTAATCCAGCTGCTGCGGCACCACCTAGAACGAGAAGAACTCCAACCCGCTTCATGAATGTGCGTCTGTCCATAGTAGTGCCTCCCGTCCTTCATGTTGATAATCTTATTGTAGTATTATACCATGAACTATCTACAATACGGATACGACCCAGCTCCACACAGACGAAAGCAAAAACGCACTTGCCCCATACGCTGCAAGTGCGTTTCTAACAGGATTTCTACCAGTAACTGTATTAGTCCTTCTTACCGAGCGCTGCCTTAAGCGCATCCCCCAGGCTTGATCCAAGCGACTCGTTGTCGCTGTATTGTTCAATGAGCTTAGCCTGCTGCTTCCGATGCACACGGGCGCCTCCCGGTCCTTGCTCATCCAGCATCTCGATCACATTACAGCCTTTGCATTGCGCGTATTTCCCCGCCTTGCCTGTGTGGATCTCCATGCGCTTGTGACACTGGGGACAGCGCTTGAACGACAAGGCTGGTTCTGCTTGGCGAGAGTAGCTGCATTCTCTGTTGGAACATACTAGCGACTTACCGCGTTTGCCTTTGCGCTCCATCAGCGCCGTGCCGCATTCCGGACACTTGGAATGGGTAAGATTATGCGGCTTATACTCCGTCGAGCTCATTTTCACTTGCTGTACCATACGGACGGTCTGACGGCGTATCTCATCCATGAATGGGGCTGCTTTTCCTTTACCTTTGGCAATTGCCTCCAGCTCCTTCTCCCACTTTGCAGTCAGATCAGGAGATCGCAGATCCGAGGAAACAAGTTCGATTAGCTGCTTCCCTTTCCCGGTCGGGGATAAACGGTTCATTTTGCGCTCAACTGTATCCGTCTGCAGCAGCTTCTCGATAATATCAGCACGTGTCGCAGGTGTTCCCAGGTGATGTTTCTCCATCTGTGTAAGCAGACCTGCTTCCGTAAATCGGCCAGGCGGATAAGTGCGGTGATTGCCTATACTGGCAGATCGCATCTGCAGCTTGTGCCCCTTCATCAGTTCGGGCAGTCGTTGAATGGAAGTTTCCCGGTCTTCGGACGCATCGGAACCGCTTACTCCGGCGATTCTAGTCTCTTCATCGTCATCCTCATTCTGAACAGAGCTGCCATATGCCTCTTTCCAGCCGTTATCCTTCGTCACGACGCCTTTGGCGTAAAAACGCTCGCCATTACTCTCTATCACAACACTCGTCTCCGCATAGCGGTAAACGGGATAGAACAGTGCAATAAATCTGCGCACAATGAGATCGTAAAGCTTCCGTTCTTCAGGACTTAGCGCACTCAGGTTTACGTATTGCTCCGTCGGTATGATCGCATGGTGATCTGTCACCTTGCTCTCATCTACGATACGTTTGGTCACGTTAAGCGGCTTGCGCAAAAGAGGTGCTACAAGCGGCGCATAGGGACCGATTGCGACAGCATCCAATCGGCTTTTGAACGTGGGTGCCATGTCTGGCGTCAAGTAACGTGAATCCGTTCGCGGATACGTGACCAGCTTGTGCTGCTCATACAACCGCTGCAGCACAGACGAGGTCTGCTTGGCGGAGAAGCCAAGCTTCTTGTTGGCATCGCGCTGCAGCTCGGTCAAGTCGTACGCAAGCGGCTGCGGCTCCTGCTTGTCGGTCATTCTGACCGACTCCACGACTGCTTGCGCCCGGCTCAGCTTGCCGCGAAGCGCCTCTGCTTCCGCCTCGGCGTACAACCGCCCGTCGTGGTTCTCGCCACGACGCCACTTCGCTCGCAACGTGCCGAAATCGGCCGTTACGGTCCAGAACGGCACGGAGCGGAACTCGGCAATCTCCCGTTCCCGCTCCATCATCATAGCGAGCGTCGGCGTCTGCACGCGCCCCGCTGCCAGCTGCGCGTTGTACTTGCTCGTCAACGCGCGAGTGACATTGAGGCCGATCAGCCAATCGGCCTCCGCACGGCATACCGCAGACGCGTATAAGCCGTTGTAGTCCGAGCCTGGCTTCAGCCGCTCGAACCCTTCACGGATCGCCTTGTCCGTCTGCGAAGAGATCCAGAGGCGCTTGAAAGGCTTGCGCCAATGAATCAGCTCCATAATCCAGCGGGCTACAAGCTCGCCTTCTCGACCAGCGTCAGTGGCAATAATCATCTCCCCAATATCGCTGCGCTTACAGAGCTGTGCTATCGCTTTGAACTGTTGAGAGGTCTCTTTCATCACCTTCAGGTTCATTTTATTCGGTAAGATTGGCAGATCTTCGAGATTCCAAGTCTTATATTTGCCATCATAGTCTTCAGGCTCCGCTAGCGTAACCAAATGACCCAGCGCCCATGTCACCACATATCGCGGCCCCTCAAAATAGCTCTTCTGTCGGCCATTGCATCCGAGCACTCTTGCGATTTCTTTGGCCACACTCGGTTTTTCCGCCAAAACTATCGATTTCATTCCTGCAAACTCCCTTTCTATTAGCAACCACTCTCTTCATCTATCCTATCAAAACCGAACAAATGAAACAAACCATAGAAGCGTATAAGCCTCCATGGTTTGGGTTTGATGGTCTATATCCCTTAAATTCCTCTCAGGCTTAGACTCTTATGTCCATAAAAGACGATAATCCCGATGGCTGTTGTGTTTGCTTGATGTTCTTTGCCGGGTCGCTCATTACGTCATTAATTGCTTGTTGTACGACCTGTTGCGCTTTATTCTTGCCGGTTTCTATCGCTTTCACAACACAGCCCGGTACATTTACTCCGCCTATGTTGAAGCTCATGAAATGCTACCTCCAATCCGCGCGTTGCCTATTTATTACCATCATCATAACTGATCTTACCACTGCCTTCAAGAGATACATTACGTGACGGGCTGATTAAAAAGGAAGATAGCCAGGCAACCACGGCAACCGCACTCCCATAAACGAATAAATGATGGATCCCATCCATAAACACTGGAGCTTTGGTAAGAAAGGCGCCCATTATTGTTGTGCCAACCGCCGTTCCAATATTCCGTGTGAAAAATTGCAACGAAGTAGAAATGCCTTTTTGATGAGCCCCAACAAGCTGCTGGGCTCCGATCGTGGATACCGTAACAATGAGGCCGAACGCCATTCCCTGAAGAAACATGAGCATAAATACATCCCAGAACCCGCTGGTCTCCGATAATCTTATACATAGAATCCCGCTGGCAACCAGAATAGTATTACCTGCTATGAGCAAAGGTCGGTAGCCGAATTTGAGTATCCATCTTCCCGAAGGAACGGCTACCAGGATCCAGCCTGTCGCTTCTCCGAGTAGGGAGAGCCCGCTCATGAACATGGAGTACCCCTGCTGCTGCAGGAAAAAAGGAATGTAGTTCGACGTACCAAACAATGCCGCAGTTGCAAGAAAAGAGTTGGCAATCATCCAGGATAATCCTCGGTTGCGGAACATCGAGAGCGGGATTAGCGGTGATGGATGATTGTTTTCTACATACCAGAACGCAACTAACAGAAGCACGCCTCCAACCGCATACATCCAGTAACCCTCCGTAACAACGGTTAAAAGGAGCAGCAGCACAACCCCGCCGGAGAACAAAAGTCCTCCGCCGTAATCGATCGGTGCCTTCTTAGGAACGTACACTTCCCGATAAGGGATCAGCAGAACCAGCGACAATAGACATAAGGGGATGTTCACGTAAAAAATCCAACGCCAGCTTGCAAACTCTACGAAGAACGATCCTAATAATGGGGCAATAACTGCCGATATTCCCCACATGGCGGAGAAGAACGCTTGAATGGCTCCTCTCTTGGCTACAGAGAACAAATCTCCGGCAATAATAGCCGGAAACGGAATCAAGATACCGGCACCAGCTCCCTGGATCGCCCTGAATATGACAAGCTGAACCATCGACTGTGAGGCGCCGCATAACAAGGAACCAATCAAGAATAGGACAATCCCCACGGCAAATACTTTTTTTCGCCCATACATATCAGAGAGCCTGCCAGCAATCGGTGTTAATACTGTAGCTGCAATCATATAGGAGACAAAGCTCCAGGAATATAGCGAAAACCCTCCCAATTCACTAACGATATGAGGAATTGTAGTGTTAGTAATCGTGGAGTCTAATGAGGATACCAATACGGCGATCACGATGCTGATCATGACTGGCCATTTCCCATGGACCTTTGGATCTGACTCTGTTTGTGCCTTTTCCGACGTCTGACTCATCCTTCACCTCAAACTGCTTCTCTGAATTTTGCGGTTGTTAATAATGTATTATTCCAATAAAGGATCAATGGGCTCGAACGCTCCGTACAAGGCAATTTTATCAAGCAGGACATTAGCTATCGGCAACACAAACTCTATTTTTCCAATCTCCGACAACCCGCTTCTGCTGTGTATGATGGCTTTCGATACGAACAGACGATAGGATCCCGATTCTCCGCTCAGTCGGGAAATCTCCCTGGATGAATGATCCTTGGTTACTAAGCTTACACTCCGACCGCGCTCGGAATAATAGGGAATAATGCTAATGATGTCCTTAAGCTTTAAGTAATAATTGAGATGGGGTCTCTGAATGACTAGCTCCTGTGTAGATACCGTCAAGCCGAGATCCTGCTTTTTGTGATAAATAATCAAATCGCCTTCCAGTAGCTTGATCTGTATAAAATCAGATGAGTTCATAGCCGTACAACACCTCTAATCGAATGAAATCCAAATCCCGGTTCGGTCATCTGGGGCTGCATTCTTGATCCGCTCTGCTGCTTCTACTTCATCAGCATAGGCGTCGTATCCCAGCTCCATCATATGCATGCATGCCTGCTCCAATGGAAGATCAGGATGAAATAGGCCATCTGTCAGGAGAAGCACGTGCTTGATCTCGGCTCGAGGAAGTGTACCGAATTGTAGATGAGTCTCGATATCTTCCATTCCATTCATTACACCGTAGCCTTCCGGAACATTAGCCAGCCAGCGATTGTAAGCGTTCCGATTCTCCGGGATCTCATAAAAGCTCTCGTCTTGAAGCAGCACACCTTCATTCCTTGCTCGCCTGCGATATTGCTTAGCACGTCCCGTAACGCCGAGCACCCGGTTCTCGGTTACAGCTTCTATGCGTCCATTTCTATATACTACGACTAGCATGGAATCACCCAGTTGGGCGTAATGAATGCAGTTGTCCTCAATTCGAACCGAGGCTACACAAGTGGACCACAGCTCATGTAGAATGCTCAAATCTACATGGGCTGCAATCATTTGTTCGCGCAGCAATCGATTGGCTTCCATAATAATGTTGGTCAAAGGTACGTCAGGAGTACTCTGTTCAAAACAAGCCTTTAACAAATTGGCAGCCAAGTAGGCTCCGTTGTGTCCCTGATCATTACGATAATCATGAAGAGGTGTTACACCATCCATAACGGCAAATATTCCAGCTGCGGGATGGAGCGCAAATGCATCCTCTGCTTCCGCTTTTATAGGACTTTTTCTGTGAAAATGGGTAATATTCATGTCACTATCTCCTTCAGCCATTGTCACTTTTTACGCATCTTCCTATGATGCTACAGATCAATCCAGGAATCAAGTGTGTTTCAAGGTTTCAATCGGAGTTGGGAGCGGAATACCGCACGTATCGCTAACACGCTGCATGGATCCCCACGTAGTTAATGGATAAGCCCTTGCCAGCACTGGCAAGGGCTTGTAAATAATGATGTTACAATATCGGCCGTTGGCCAATCTACTGAATCGGACGATGAGCACAAAAGTTCACTACCTCACGGTAAGGCAGCTTACCGCCGAATATATCAAGCGCACTTCCGATGGTAATATCCAGCTTGCCTGCACAAAGTGTCTCGAAGCGCTCCAAGTCGGCAAGTGATCGGGCTCCTCCCGCATAAGTTGTTGGGATGGTTACGCATTCAGCTAAATGCTCAACAAGCTGCTCCTGGATACCGGTTCGCTTACCCTCAACATCTACAGCATGAATCAAATATTCGTCGCAATATTGCTGAAGTTCAAGGATGTTCGCTGGAGTTAATTCAAAATCACTGAACGTCTTCCACTGATTCGTCACCACGAACCAAGAGCCATCCTTTTGCTTACAACTTAAATCGATGACTAACCGTTCCTTGCCTACCTCAGCGACCAAAGCTCGCAGACGCTCTATATTTAAACGACCCTCTCTAAAAATATAGGAAGTAACAATAACATGAGTCGCGCCTTGCTCCAAATAGGAAGTTGCATTCTCGGAAGTAATTCCCCCGCCAATCTGCAGTCCGCCAGGGTATACCTGCAAAGCTTGTCTAGCTGCGTCCTCATTCCCTTTGCCCAGCATAATAATATGACCGCCCGTTAAGCGATCTTTCTTGAACATTTCAGCGTAATGGGACGAATCATATTCCGATACGAAGTTCTCTACAACAGGCCGGTTGTCTTGATTCAAAGTCTCGCCTACAATTTGTTTCACTTTGCCTTGGTGGAGGTCAATGCATGGTCTGAATTTCATAAGATGTGATCTACCTTTCTGAATCGCGTGTCGTTGTTGTCTCTATACCACCATCATACCGCAAATCACAAAAAAGCCAAGCTTGAATAAGCATGACATACTTATCTTTTTCTTAGATTATAAGAACCTGACAGAATAGCCAGCTCTTGGGTGGTTGAGTTCAGTAGGCGCGTGGCAGGGCAGGAAGATGGGCTACAATCGCTCTTGAAATCGTATTCCTTGATATAAATTTTAGTCGTGAGAATACGATGTTCAAATGCGACCGCTGACGCTTTTCCGCTCCATCTTCCTGCCCTCTTTTGTTCTTCTTTCGTTCTTCTTTTGTTCAGTGAGGTACGTCTCCATACGCTCCGTTTCCAATTTTGCTGCCGAGTTCATCTGAATATTACCCCGTACACATCTCCGATAACAATGCTACCTTTTGTTTCCTGCACGGTACACCGAATTTTATCTCCGTATGATCAGGAATGTGACTCCCCTCATTTTCCAGAACAGGGATCCACACGACGGCCTCTTGTTCTTGGCCATCGACGATACTATCGCAAGCAAGCTCTAATTGATTCTGCGCATTCAGTCCAATAATACGAATGGTACGCCTCAACCGCTCCCAATCGTTAATCTGCTTGCAAGTCATGAATGTAAATCCATACTCCCTGGCTGTACGAGCAACTTTGCGCAGCGCATCTGTGACCTTCGGTTGATTGTGAATATGGAATTGGTGAAATAAGAAATGGGCTACCCCTTGAACTCGCTTAGCCTGCTCAAGAAACGGTATGATCACGCTGCTATCAGCTAATAGATTGTGATCAAGATCCTGAGTGAGAAAACCGATCTCCAGTACATCATACATACGGTTGTGCTCATCGGAGAAGGCAATAGGAAAGAATGGATGACAAGTACCAAACAAATAACCTATATTACCTTTTTTACTTGGTCCGCGAGTTTGATCGGCTTGTATCCCATATCGTTCACACCACTGGAATATTCCCCCCCATCCCTCGAATCGGGTGTAGTGATTCTTGTTGGATGTGAACTGTTGGATTCCGGTAGCTTGCTTCAACCAGTCGAATTGGCGTACAAACTCTTGTTCACCCCATCCGCCCTTTTGATCTTCCATTCCGTTATAATGGAACGCCAGCTCGTGGCCATCGGCAATCGCTTGCTCATAGATGGATGGGTTATAGCCCGGCTCCAGCATACACCATGTAGTTTGCAGCCCGCATTCTTTCAGAACAGCAAGTGTAGTAAGTGCGGAAACATCTTCATTGCGATCACTGTCATGCGAAATCATCGCCACCTGATCAATCCCATCTGGCCAATATCCCACAAACGGTAGCAAAAGGCCGCGTTTTGCCGTTTCACTTAATAAATGTCCGATTACAGCTTCCTTCCATAAGTCGGAATATGGATGCGGGAAGTAGGAGAACCCGGTTTCCGTCTGCGTTCGATCGATTACCCAATCAAGCTCGAATCCATCATCCGCCTTAAGTAAATTGTCATTGAGAGCTCCCGTCCCGTCCGGTGCAGGTATCCCATCTTCCGTCACAGGCTTTGTACCTTGCTGAAGGCCTACCCAAGTGGCAGGCAAATCGGCTGACCAGCGATGGATAGCTCCGTTTCCAATTGTGAATCGTTGCATGGCTGCACCTAAAGTCAGACCATCCGGCGCTACAGCCCTCAAAATGCCGAGCAGCTCCAAATCGCCAGAAATTTCGGGTGTTGGACATTTGTCACAGTTCCAGGGAGAAGCTTGTAAATAACGCAAAGGTCTTGGATCTCCAAGTGATTCAGGCAGTAACGCATAACCGGACCCTGTGTTATTCACTACATTACAACCCAAACGATTGGCGAAACCGTTCAGCCCAGCGAAGGAGATCAACAATCCGCCTTTCATGACATAGTTCCATAGCAGGTCTTGTCCATTGGATTCGGATGTAGGCTCTAGGGCAATAAGGACAGCATCAGGTTCGTAAGAGTCCAGCTCCTCAGCAGAGTGTAACCATTGAAAAGGAATACCGGCATGCTCCAATATCTCTCCAACAAAGCGTTCGAATACGTTCTCCCCTCGCGCCCATCGGGCATTGGATGCCTCACGGTCCAACAAAACCCCTATCCTTGCAATCCTGTTCATATTAAACCTTCTTTCCAAGATGATAATGGTACAAGGCAAAGCTGAAAGGATTACGCAGTTCGAATGTATACGTATCGTTTCCTCTCACAGGGGTAAGCTTCAATATTTCTGAGTTCTCCATATGGATCTTATTGCGTTCTTCCATCTTCAGGAGGGGAGTCAGTTCAAGGACACATTCATCCTTCTCACCATCTAATCCCCACAGCTTGAACTCCCCGTTGGATTGTGAATGAAGCTCTCTGATAATGAGCAGATAACCTTCCTCTTCACCTGTCACGGATTGGAAACCAGTCCATCGTGTACCGTCCGGAATGTCACCAATTGGCAGAACTCGACCGTTCAGGATGGAGGCTTGATGTTTATTGTAAACCTGCAGCATCTGCTTCAGGACGGCTTTGCTTTCCTCACTCAATCCCGTAACTTCCAACCAGACAAGCGGATTTGTAAACATGGTAACTGCAAAAGCATAAGCAATTCCGCTTTGCCAAGGTGATAACGGATCATTCGGGTAGCGATCACGATTGCGTTCCACGTTAAGAAATTCCATCTGTAATTTCTGAGTGGGCACGTACTTGGACAAGAGCCATAAATTACGCAACGTCCAATGTGGGTAATAGCTGCGGAAATCCGTATAACGATTTTCTAGAAACAAGCCTCCGTATTGGGTTCGACCATAATAACCAAGCCTTACCTGATTCGTTGCATCCAGATTGAAATAGACGCGGCCTGCTGTCTCACTTACAACCTGCTGCATCATCCGAACCAAATTCGTCTCGCCGTATTTGGTCTTAATCTTGATCCCATCCAGCTTGAAGTAACATACCCCGTATTGGTGGTGCAACTCCAGAAGCCGGGCCGCATCTTTGTGCCAGTTAGCGAAATCATTAGCAGAATCAGGTGAGAACCATAACGCAAGTCGGAGTCCAGTGCGCTCCACTACTTCCATCAATGGCTCGAACCCGTTAGGGAATCTATCCGGGTGGATGTTCCAGAAACTGTCTCCATCCGCGTAGTAATCGCTCCAACGACCACCAGCCGGATTGACAGAGTTCGTTGTGTTGCCATGCTGCCAACCATCATCGATCTGATAATTCGTAATCCCGAGTTCAGCAGCAAGATTCAGCTCCGCTAATGCGAACGCTTCGCTCACACGGCCATCCTTAGAGCGATCGCCCCAGTTGTTACACATAAGGAAGTAATCGCGCTCCGGCTTGTATTTCCTGATCGAGCGATGGAGCCGATCCAGTAACTGAAGACCTTCGTACTCGCCACCATGCCACACACCTACAGCAGATCCATATGCCGGAATCCATTCACCAGCCCGGAGATCACTAGCTCCGATACCCGACCCCGTTATTTGAATCGTACGTCCGGTGAACTCAAAGTCCCCGCCAGGATAATGCAAATGTCCAAAAGGAGTGGGCCCTTCCTTAATAAGAAGCAGCCCCGTAGGCTGAAGGGTCTGCTCGAGCAGCATTACATTCCCCTTCACTTTTCGCTTCTCATTCGTGTATAACATGCCTTGTTCGGAGCTGATTAAATTGTTATTCGTATCCGTAACATCGCGCAATTCGACCGACTGCCAACGAACATGCTGCTCGCGAAGCGGAATGGTGTCAAGAAAGTCTTCTGTCTCTGTGGAAAGCAGCTGCTTCGCATTATCATCCAGCTGCAACGACTGTGCCGATGGCTGCGCGCCATCTTCTTGTTCAGAAGGAGACAACCCTTCCCTGTTAGTTAACGCCTCATGTACGTCTCCCTCACTTAGCTCTATCTTCCGCACCCAGATCCTTTGCCGAATCCAAGCTTCGCCTGGATATACAAGCAGCTCTAGTTTCATTTCATGGATGCCCCATGACAATATAACCTTGGTCAAGAGATGAGGGGCAGCAATACCCCTGTCGTCATCCGTTCCGAATTGTACCTGAACCGATTGAATCGATGCTCCCGCATGCCAAAGAGGAAGACCGCATACTCGCTGTCCTCCTCTCACATCCGTATGGAGCCACTCTACGCCATCTGTTTTATTGAGTAAAGATACCGCGAGTGGTACGCCTTCCGATAAATCCCATCGACGTTCGATGTTCTCGTTGCCAATCACAAGTTTATGTTGATCATATTTCGCATAACAACCGTTAAATTCATAAGCCGATGTGTGCATCTTTCACTCCTACGTTTGTTTAATACGTTTGGACAAGGGTAGAATCATGTAATTTAAGCAATTCCCCATTTTTGGCGGGCTTCCTCAATATTGATTCTTTGATCCTGACTTTTGGACGTATGCCCTTTTGGTTTGTCGCCGATCCATCGATCATCAATAGGCTCCGACGCCAATTGGTACCGTGTATCACAGCTGATCCGATAACGATTGGTCCTATTCTCCGTAGAGGAATGCATCAAGAACATCCCGAAGAAAATAGCATCTCCTGCTTCAAAATTAGTGGTAGCCCATTGTCCGCCGAACTTCTCAACAACCTCCAACGGATCTCTCGAGAACCAACCCTCTATTTGATCACGGTCAACATCCATCTGACCATACGTATCACGCACTCTCTTGAAATTCTGAGAGCCTAACAGGATCGCTAGCGTGCCCATTTCAATTGGCGTATCGCCGATCGGTGTCCACAGGGTATACAGATTTTGCGTCCCCCGGCCCATATACACGATATCGTAGTGAGGTCCCGTGAATCCGCCCGTTGGCACAGCCCGCAACCATTTATAATCCAGCGTGCGTGGAGCTCCGCCCAGGAAACGCTCGAAGAAATCCATAACCTCTGGAGAGTTGACGACATCAAGATAAGCGGGCAAATCAGTGTTCGTCCCGCCGAACATCACACCCTTTTGGCCCTCTGCAATAAGCCCGTCATCCAGGTCAGAGCCCGGCACCAGTTTGCCCATGCCTTGAATTTTCTCCAGCACCTGCTCTCTCGCCTTCAATACCTTCTCTCGGTTGTGAAACCCGCGGATCAACACATAGCCGTCCTCATCCATACGGGCTCTGAGCGCCTCCATATCATTCCTAATATCATTGGAGCTGCGAAGCTCCGTCAGGTACGGGCCACCCATTTCCATTTCTCGATTACATATATTTACTCTCATCTCTCTTCACCTCGGGTGATTTCTAGTTTATTGTGTTGGTTATGTCCCTCATTATAATCATCGTAATCTTGTATGTATTTATCATAAGCGCCAAAACATTTAATGAAAACCGTTATGCACTCAGACCGGATAAGAACAAAAAAAGCCCTTTTGCTCAGGGCTGTAATTCATCTCCTTGTTGAAGCTTCCGCCACTCGTTCGGAGAAGTTCCTTCTATCTTCTGAAACCACGAGCTAAAGGCGTGGATACTGAGGAATCCGATTTGCTCCGAGATCGTCTGAATGGATTTGTTCGAGGAACGAAGCAGCCACTTCGCTTCAGTCAATCGAGATTGCTGCAAGTATTGCTTAGGCGAGACTCCATAGGTTTCATGAAACAGCCTGCGGAACGATGACTCCGATAATCCAGATAATTTAGCCAATTCCTGGATCGGGAGTACTTGTTTGAGATTCGTATGGATATATTCGGCTGCATTCGCGATGGACAACGGCTTGGCTTTGGACTCCGCGGTTTGCAGTAAAGTTAACAAAAATAATCGAATCCATGTGTGTACTACGTTCTCTCGTTCACGAAGCGGTTGAGAGACAGCTCTTAGCCAGTTCCGAAACATGGATTCATACATATCTAGATCCAATGTGGATAAATGCAAGATTCGTGGTCGATCCGTCGGTGCAATGGCGTGAAACAATTGTTTGTTTTCTTTACTCATGCTCCCAACATGCAGGACTCCGAACCGGATAGAGCCTCTGGTCCAGAATCTGTGCTGCAGACTAGGCGGAATCAATACTATATGACCTGCTTCCAGGGAGAATACCTCTTCCTCGCATTGAAACATTCCACTTCCATCCAACACGGCTGAGATCTCGTAACTCTCGTGACTATGGAAGGGCATCTCCCACTCATTCAGATGAGCTCTTATAGCCGTGCTAACTTGAACATGGTCGATTATTTTCCACATGATTCCGACCCCCTTCCCTGTTAGTTCTCTAACCCTATCTTACAACATCCCTACTTTTTGTGTGGCTTGTTTTTTGCAAAAGCTGATTAGTTAGAACCGCTTCTAATCCAAGAAAAGCAAAAAGCAATCCCCCTAGGATTCTTGGGTCGATTGCTTTTTGCTTTTGGCCGCTTTTGTCGAACCCGTTGGAAGACCATATGGCTGCAACAGATCGGCCTCAACGCTTTTCAAGTGTTTAAGCATGCTTTTGCGGGCAAGCTCCGGTTTCCGTGCTGCTATTGCATCAGCAATTTCCATATGCTCTTGGAGGGATTGCTCAGAACGACCTGGAATCTTAAGCGATTGCATCCGACTCTCACGGAACAGATCGATCAAATTATTCATTATTCGCAGCACTACTTCATTTCCTGCTGCTTCTGCGATCATCAGATGAAATTCTTGATCAGAATCGGACAAGAAGGCCTCACGCCCAACCGGATCCGGGAATTCATTATGCTCAACAACTCTACTGTACACTTGGCGGGTGGCGGCTGTAATTTGTTCCAGGAACGCCTCGGTTCCTCTTCTTGCCGCCCATGCGGCTGTCTCCGTCTCGATCATCCTGCGAACCTCGAATAGCTCGTGAATCGTATCGGTCTGTAAGAATAGAACCGAAGCCAGGCTGTCGATTGGCCCTGTCCGCTCCGCTACGAATACACCTTGCCCGTGACGGATATGCAGTACACCCATCGCGGATAATATCTTGAACGCTTCGCGAATCGTCGGACGGCTGACATTCATCATCTCGGCCAGCTCCCGTTCAGCGGGCAGCTTGTCTCCCGCCTTCAGCTTACCCGAAACAATTAATTCCCTTACATCATCGACAACTTTTCGCGAGAACGTCTTTCTTTCTTCATTAATGGATTTGAACATTCCATAAGTCCTCCGTTTTCCTCTGCAGCAAGCTATCCTAATATAGTAACATAATCTTGCAATAAAAAAGAGCCACGGCTGCCGCCATTCAAAAGGGCAGGACGCCGTGGCCGATATAAACCATGATTAAGCGCTAGGATATAGCTTGGTCATCACAAATTCTCTATGACCAAGCGCTTCTGCACAGGTGAGTCTTCCATTAACTGTACGATACAAATTCTCTAATAGTAAATCTCCAGCTTGTTGAAGGTTGATCTCGCGTGAAAGCAAGCCTTTCACATCCACATCAACATGTTCACTCATAGTGGCGACTGTCTTCGGATTAGCTGTAACCTTGATAACCGGTTCGATCGGGTTACCTATAATATTACCTTGACCAGTCGGGAAGAAATGCGCGACTGCGCCAGCGGCAGCCATAAGTGTGATGCACTCTGCTGCTGCAGATGACGTATCCATGAAGTATAGACCCGCTCCGTTAGCTGGCGTCTCTGCCGGCTTAAGGACCCCGACCACCTGTTTGGAACCGGTTTTAGCGATATTCCCGAGCGCTTTCTCTTCTATCGTCGACAAACCTCCGGCGATGTTGCCTTGTGTTGGCTGTGAACCTAGGAGATCGACACCCGTTGATTTGATTTGACCTACGTAAGCTTGGTAGACGTCCAGGAATTGCTCACGCAGCTGCGGTGTCGCCATCCGATCGGCAATGAGATGCTCGCCGCCAGTTAGCTCCGATGTCTCGCCGAAGAATACGGTAGCGCCATTGTCCAGCAGATGATCGATCGCTTTGGAGACCGTAGGGCAAGAGCCAAGACCAGTTGTCGTATCTGATTCTCCGCATTTGATACTAATAGTCAAATCTTTCAATTCTACCGGAACACGTTGAAGCTCGGAAGCCCATTGAACGAATTCTTTTGCCTTCCAGGAAGCTCTGCGAATAATCTCAAGATCGCCAAAGCCTTCAATGGAGAATGAAGCGACTGGTTTCCCTGTGGCTGCAATCCCGTCAGCAATAACCTTAGTCCAATTCTCTTCAATCCCGATTACGATAACAGCAGCTACGTTAGGGTTGGAGCCGGTTCCGATCATCGTGCGGAAATGCAGCGCAAGGTCTTCCCCGTATTGTAGACGTCCGTAAGCATGCGGCAGTGCCAGAGTGCCAGGAATGATCTTAGCAACAGCTTCACAAGCCGCGTTAGAAATGTCGTCCACAGGCAGTATAATTACATGATTGCGAATCCCAACCTTACCATTCTCACGTCGATACCCCATCAATTGTTGTTCCATGACTACCACCTCGCCGTTTTGATATTGTGTGTATGTACATAATCGCCGACTTTAATCGTTTGAGTCGAATAACCAATCTGAATTCCGTACTTCACGACACCCGCTCCATTGTCAAGATCGACGATAGCGATCTTATGACCGAGCGGAACATTATGCTTGGAAACCACTTCTACTTGCGATTCGTCATCCATGTTCACGCCTATTACCGTTTCTCCTGCTTCGATATCGGTTACAGCCACACCGACATGATCCCCTTTGTGATGAATCAAAAACTTGTGCATCGTGTAAACCCTCCCATTGATTAACTTTGGTAAAAGGTATGTGGTATTACCTCTTACCACGATTGTACTCGCTTCTCTTTTTTCCTGCAACCCTTTTTTAGCTCTTTTGTCGAAATGTGACACATTGCTTACTTCTTAATTCCAAGTCTTTCGTAAACTTTGTCCATGTTCTGGATCGCCTGCTCTTTAACCGATTCGTACAAGTTTCCGCCATGGGAATCGACTGACACGAGAAGCGGACCGAAGTCTTTCACACGGAACTTCCAGATCGCCTCCGGCATGAGATCTTCCCACCACACCTGCTCGATCTCCTCAATTTGAGTCGTTTCCAATGCTGCTGCTCCGCCTACAATCGAGAAATAGACGCCCCCAAGATCGATACAAGCTTGAGCTCCTTCCTGCAGCATGCCTCCTTTACCCGTTATGGCCCGAACGCCGAAGCGTTCGAACAAGCCCGGTACGAATCGATCCATTCGGGTGCTGGTTGTCGTGCCGATGCTTACCTTCTCGAATGTCCCGTCCTCCCGCTTGCGTACACCAGGTGCAGTATGAAGGCAAATCGCTCCTTGGAGCTGCGGAGTCAGATCATCGGGCGGATCGATTCCTTTGTCAAAGATCCGAATCAGATTCGCATCGCGTATTCCATAAATGTGACCATCAACGGTTACCTGATCACCAGCGCGCAGCTGCTTCGTGGACTCTTCCGTCATCGGGGTTTGAAGACGATAATGGGCCAAAGCCGCTCCCTCCCTTCGTTAATTTCGAATTAGTACCCAATCACTCCGGCTTTTCCTTGTGAGAACGTCACTCTTGCCCTTCGAGCTGGCCAACACATCATATTGACAGCAACCGGGATACAAGTGATATGTGTATCGGCCGATTCAATATGAACGGAGAGCGCAGTGACAGATCCACCAAGTCCGTTGGGACCGATTCCCGTCAAGTTTATCGCTTCCAGCAATTCTTGCTCGAGCGCGGCTATCTCTGGATCCGGATTCGGCTTGCCTATCTCACGAGCAGCCGCCTTCTTAGCAAGAGCTGCGCATAAATCAGCAGTCCCTCCTATCCCGATGCCAACCAAGGTTGGTGGACATGGATTCGCGCCTGATCCTACAACACAATCGATGATGAATTTCTTAGCGCCTTCAATTCCTGCGGCAGGTGTCAACATCTTGAGGTAACTCATGTTTTCGGAGCCGGAGCCTTTTGGCAGGGCGAGCAGCTCGATAGCCGCACCGTCTACAAATTCCCAATGAATAACAGGAACCTTTTTCCCTACACTTGTTCCGGTGTTTTTACGTGTGAACACATTACAAACACTGGAGCGCAGCGGATGATCCAACGTTGCTCTCATAGTACCTTCGCGGATCGCTTCCTCCAGACGGATGCCGTCAAAGCGTACGTCCCGTCCAATTTTCACAAAATACACCATAATACCAGTATCCTGACAGATTAGAAGACTTTCCTTATCTGCACAGTCAATGTTATCTAGAATCGTCTGTAATATTTGCTTGCCCGTTGGATAAGTCTCCTTATCGTACGCATTCTGCACAGCCACTCGGATGTCCGGAGGCAAATCCTTCAACGATTTGATGTAGAGCTCTTTGCAAGCCTCTGCGATTTGCTCATATACCATGTCCTCTACGTGCCATACTGTATCCGATCCAATGGTCATATTTTCCTCTCCTTATTACTGCTACTTATTCATATGAAATTCGGCTTCATTTGGATCAACCCATCGTCATGACTTTGATCAATGCCGCCCCCCCGAACACGGAAGCCACGATGCCGACAAAGGTCAAGCTGATCGTCCAACGCCGGATAACAGCTTCTTTGGCTGTATAATCCAGCACAATACTGCGCACCCCGTTCAAACCGTGAAACAGAGTAAGTGCCAGCAAACTGAAATCAAGCGCTATGAATCCAATGGTACTCAACCTCTCTGTCAGATCCACATAGGTTGGCGCAACCTCAGGATTGGAATAATGCAGTCTCCATACATGCACCGCTATCAAGAACACAAGTGCTGCGCCGCTAACCCGTTGAAAAAACCAAGCAATAATGTTTTTTCTTCCGCTTCTTGCGGAAACGGTCCTGGCCATTCGGATATCCTCCTTTCCCTTCCATCTATTCATCTCGCCCTTATCTGGATAGCAACCAAATGAACAGTGCAGCCGAAACGATCATAGCGATCGTGAATAATAGCTTCTGCTTCCGTACAAGAAAACCAACATCCATCACGATCAGGCGAATTCCGTTCAGTGCATGCAGCAGCAGCGCGGCAAGAACAAGGATATCGAAGATCTGAAAAATTCTGGTATGAAATAAGATCTCAAATACTCTCTCGAAAGCAGCATCGCCCAGAAACATGGCAGTTCCCATTGTGCCAATATGAGCCAGCAAATAGAGGAGCAGTCCTACCCCAGTAATGCGATGAACAAGCCATGCCTTCATGCCGACTGAATGACGCCGCAGCACATCAATTTTCGCCACATCTGTGGCAATATCCTGAAGCATCTCGCCGTTTTTGATACGAATTTGCGGTTCGGCCATTGTATTCTCTCCTTAAAGTGTTTCGAAGCGTACAGCGCACCAGATTGCGAAGCTTCCTTTTTATTAGCTTGCTGCCACGGTTGCTCTTGCCTCATCGCCCAATATTTCTTCCGGCGACTTATGGGTGAACTCCACCGCTTTTATGTCGAGTTCTAATTCGTCTCCGCTGCCTTTTTTCATAAAAATGTTTTTGTACCAATTTATATTGTCGGTAATTGCGTAGTCCGTCCGGAAATGTGAACCTCGGCTTTCCGTCCGGTTGATGGCAGCAACTGCTATCATTTTGGCGATTTGAATCATGTTCTTCACATTATGGACCTCTTGCCAGGCGAGATTATATTGTAACGGTTGCGTAACACTGCAACGTTCCAGACGTTCCGCCAGCTCTTCAATCATGCTCAGTCCGAGTTTCAGGTCTGCTCCGTTGCGAACCAATCCGACCTTCTCCCATACGATCAAGCTAAGCTCCTTCCGCAGTTGGAACGGATTCTCTCCCCGCTCCCTCCGCAACGGCTTATTGAGGTCATCCATGATGTGTCCCACTTGCGCTTCAGATACAGTGCCTCTGCGAATTTGTGTAACATAATCCGCTGCAGCGTCTCCAGCTCTTGCGCCGAACACAGTTGAATCTGCTACTCCGTTACCGCCAAGCCGGTTCGCACCATGAATACCTCCTGCATCCTCACCCGCCACAAAAAGCCCCGGGATTCCGCTGAAGCAGTCTTTATCGATTCGAACACCGCCCATATGGAAATGTCCTGTCGGGGATACCTCAACGGGCTCAACACTCAAATCTCTACCGACGTCTTTACATCTGTCGACCATTCCAGGAAACATGCGCAGCACGTTCTTCCGCCCCAGATGTGACACGTCGATCATCACACCGCCGAGCGCCGTCCCGCGGCCAGCCATTATTTCCTGATAAGCTGCCCTTGCGACTCGATCACGGGTAGAACGTTCCATACGCTCTGGATCGTAGTTCTTCATGAACCGTTCACCAAGAGAGTTGTATAGATAACCACCCGCTCCGCGCAGACCTTCCTCCAATACGCCCCCGTTCATGCGGGAATTCTCAGCGAGGAGGCCGGTAGGATGGAACTGCATCATTTCCATGTCAACGAACTCTGCCCCGATCCGGTAAGCCATGGCCATCCCGTCAGCGGATTTCTCCAGGGACGGTGCAGCGATTTTGTACATGGAAGCTCCGCCTCCAGTTCCGATGATTACCGCAAGTGCTTCAACAACGATGAACGTGCCCGTTCGGATATTAACCATCAGACAGCCGACTACTTGTCCCTTACTCTCGTCGAACAGAAGATCGACTCCACGCACTTCATCCCAGCATGTTACACCTTCCTTGGCATATAGCTGGTCACGCAGACGGTTGATAATCTCGATGCCAGTCAAATCTCCCTTATGCACGGTTCGATCGAATGATTGTCCGGCGAATGCCTTCTGGTGAATGGTTCCGTCCGGGTTCCGATCGAAGAAACACCCCATCTTAAGCTCAAGCTCGCGGATTCGTTTGGGTGCATCGTTGACCAACGTCCAGGCAAGCTCCTGATTGTTGATCATTCCTCCGCCCTTCAACGTATCTTTAAAGTGCATATCAACGGAATCATTCGGATTCAGGACAACATTATAGCCCCCTTGCACCATACGCGTGCAGCCGCTTTTGCCTACAAGTCCCTTGACGGATACTATGATGTTCAAGTTCGGATTCTTATCATAGGCATGATGCGCGGCAAGCAGACCTGCACCGCCGCTGCCGAGTATAAGAATATCGCAGGTTACGTGTTCCATCATTCCCCGCCTCCCTTTAATGCAGAAGCTACCGCTTTTGTCTTCAGTTTCTGAATGGACCATGTCGGTACGATATCTTTGGGACATACTTCCATGCAGTTGAATAGAGTATGGCAGCGTAGTACACCATCTTCCCCAGCTGCTACATTCAAACGTTCTTTTGTAGCGTTATCGCGCTCGTCTTGCACTAATGTATAAGCACGATTCAAAGCAGCAGGACCAATATAGCTGTCATCCAGAGAGACAAGCGTACAAGCCGAATAGCAAGCGCCGCATGTTATACAGTCCGAGCTCTTGGATATAATCCCGCGTGAAGGTGAATCTGGAGCGATCTGAGCGAAGTCTTCAGTCTCAACGTCCCTCGGCACAAAGTACGGCTTAATCCGCTGCCATTGCTTGAAAAATTTGTCCATATTGACAACAAGGTCTTTGACGATCGGCATGTTCCGCAAGGGCCGTACTGTGATTTCCGAACCGAGCTTCTCTATCTTGGTTCGGCATGCAAGCCCTTCCTTATTATTCATAATCATGCCGCAGGATCCGCACATCCCTACTCTGCAGGAACATCGGAACGAGATAGATGGATCCTGCTCCGTGAGTATAAGGAACAGCGCGTCAAGGACTGTCATGTTCTTCTTCGCATCTACAACAAATCGGTCATATCTTGCTTCCTCTTCCTTATCGGGAAGATAACGCAATACCTTAATTACAACATCCCCCACCGTTTGGACACCACCTATTGGTTAAATTCATAATAATATAATTTGAATTTCTTATCTTAATACGTATTATATTGTTATATTCATTACCCGTCAATCCTGTTTTTTAATAATAAAGTGTTATATAATGTATGAAATATCGTACGAATTATTGTGCTAGGGGTGATTGTATTGATCGATCGGCAAAGTCCAATCAGCATGTATACGCAAATTGCCAATTTGCTAGAAGATAAAATCAAGTCCGGTGAGCTTAAGCCTGACAATAAAATACCGACAGAAGTTGAACTCATGGAGATGTATCAGGTAAGTCGAGTAACAGCAAGGCTCGCTATCAACTCCCTGCATGAGAAAGGGTTAGTTGTACGGAAGCAAGGAAAAGGAACGTTTGTCGCTGACTCCCTGCTCAATCAGGATTTAGGTAATCTGGCAGGCTTCTATGATTCGATGATCGCGAAAGACTTTGAAGCGAAGTTGATTGAAATGAGGGTAATTGATACACCAACCGAACTGTCCCAGCAGATGGGCGAATCCTTTAATCGCACCTTGTTCTTCAAACGAATTTACTTGCGCCAAGACGACATCTATGCGTTCAGCCATGTGTACCTGCCCGTTGAGATGGCCAAAACCATTACTTGGGAAATCGCCGAACAAAATTCCGGATATACGATGTTGACGCAAATTTCCAGTTACGAGCTGAGCCTGGCCCAGTTGGCCATTCGAGCATTCCCGGCAAACAAAGAGCAAGCAGAGACGCTGAAGATCGAGCATGGTGAGCCTATCCTTTGCTTGTCCCGTACTTCACTGGGTTCTGATAATAAACCTGTAGAGCATACAAAAATATACTTGCGCTCAGATACGAGTGAATTTACAATCAGTATTCCGACCGGAATATCCATGATGAATGGAATACGTGAAATGAAAATATGAGTCTTCTTGATCGCATCATGATAAATTTGGGCATACTATAACCATCGACTTCTGTACCGATAATCGGTTAATAGAAGTTTCGGTGGTTTTTTTTTGTAAAACACACTTGATAAATACCCAAAAACCGATTATGATAAAAATATAACAATTCCTACCCGCTTACTATGATTAATTTGAAATGTGGTGATCCTTATGTTAGAACAATGCCCACAATGCCATAATAAAGCTCTTCCCGAAAATTTCACCTGTGCCAAATGTGGTTCTGAGCTCCATCAAGCGGGACAGCAAATCGATGCACTCACCTACTGGGGCCATTCCGGTCCGCGGCAGTTAAAATATACAGCAACCATCTTACTCGGTGTCCTTCTTTCGGTAGCCTTTCACCATGTCGCACCTGTAGTTATTGGACTTGGCGCTGCTGCCCTCCTATACGTTAAAAACTATAAATAACATTCACATCTATTAATAACCAGGCTAACTGCCTGGTTTTTTTGTGTTCAACAAGTAGTGGTAAACGAATATTGCAGGATTGTTCAAAATAATATAACGTTATATACATAATAAGTTATTCTAATTTGACTTAAAGGAGAACCGACAATTATGATAATGCCATATCATTCGATCTATTAAGGGGTCACTTCATATGAATTGGTTTCGATCGTACGGCCCAGGGCTTCTTTTCGTTCTTATCCCTGCTGCGATAGCAGCCTTTCTGGGGACTCTTATCCCGCTTATCGGAGGACCTGTATTCGGGATCGTTTTCGGCATCCTCATCAATTATAAGTATGGGAAACCGGCTTACTCCCTGAAAGGGATTCTATTTTCTTCTAAAAAAGTGCTGCAATGGGCGATTATATTTCTGGGTGCGGGGTTGAGCTTGACCCAAGTGTGGAAAACCGGGTTAGAGTCGCTATCTGTTATGCTGATCTCCCTTATGGCAGCATTCATAGCTGCTTATGGCATCGGCCGGTTAATGGGTGTTCCGCTCCATTTGCAAAGCCTGATCGGGGTGGGAACTGCAATATGCGGCGGATCGGCAATTGCTGCTGTATCACCCATTATTGAAGCAAAAGAGCTGGACATTGCCTACTCCATCTCTACAATATTCCTGTTCAATATCATTGCCGTCCTGCTCTTTCCTGCACTCGGCCACTGGCTTGGGTTATCTCAAGACGGCTTCGGCCTTTGGGCGGGCACCGCGATCAACGATACCTCGTCCGTCGTAGCAGCGGGTTATATTTTCGGTAACGATGCAGGTGCTTATGCTACGATTGTGAAGTTGGCTAGAACAACTATGATTATCCCTATTTGTCTCATCTTTGCAATATTTATTGCCTATAAGAAAAAGCAGGAGGCTAATGCGGCAGGCTTGGAGCTCAATGTTCAGTTCAGTAAAATATTCCCTTGGTTCATTCTATGGTTTCTTGTAGCATCATTCCTCAATACAATGGGCATTATCCCTGCCTGGAGTCTGCCCTATATTAGTCATATCGGCAAGTTTATGATCGTCATGGCGCTTACAGCCATCGGGATGAATGCTGATTTTCGACAAATGGTCAAAACGGGGTTCAAACCTATTCTACTCGGATTGATCGTCTGGTTTACGGTCGCTCTGGTTAGTATACTCGTGCAATTCGCAACGGGAAAAGTGTGACTTGTCAATCTCCGTACGCTAAAGAGGGCCCTCCCTAGGAAGAGCCCTCTTTCTGAGTTTCATAGCGATAACAAAAGATCAGAGTCAGCCCTTAGGCTTTATGAATAAAGCAGCCAGAAATGAAAAGATAATCGCTGCCGATATACCGCCGCTTGTCACCTCGAACATACCGGTCAGAATGCCTATATAGCCGTAACGGTCAAGCTCCGATAACGCGCCGTGAACAAGTGAATTACCAAAAGACATCGAGGGAACGGTCACCCCTGCCCCTGCGAATTCGATCATCGGCTCATAATAACCAAGCCCGTCCAGAATAGCACCGATAACGACCAAAGTAGTTGTCATATGCGCAGGTTGCAATCTGCCGACATCTATTATCAACTGCCCGCAAACACAAATAGCTCCGCCAACCAGAAAAGCTAAACAATATGGCATGATCATGTCGAGCATGAGGATTCCCTTCCGCAAAATAATCAGAGCTTGCTCCTCTATATCATGTACCAATCAGAATTCGAATATGAGATTTTTTTGCCAACATGAGCCATTCGGAAAGGATGTCAAACGAAATGTTCTCCATTTTAATCTTGATCGGACTAATAGGCGGCATATTAACAGGAATGATGTCAGTGGGCGGGGGGATCATTCTTGTCTTTCTGTTGATCCTCATTCCGCCACTGTTCGATCATACATATACCATGCATGATATCAGCGGGATGCTGATCATTTATACGATTTTCTCTATGCTCTCCGGCGTGATCTCTTATTATCGGCATCAATTGTTCGATCGGGTTATCGCCTATTCCATGGGAATAGGATCCTTCGCAGGCGGGGTAATCGGAGGAGCCTTAGCGTCGATTATAGGCAACCGTGAACTCACATTCGTATTCGCCCTTCTCTCCTTGGTGTCTGTATTCACCATGTTCTGGAAACCCGAGCAGATTGATACACAAGTCAAACATAACAAACTGCTAAGTGCAAGCTACGGATTGGGAATTGGAACGTTGGGGGGGATGTTCGGATTAGGCGCAGGCTTTCTATATGTGCCCGTTTTGCTCAAGGTATTCAAACTTCAGCCTAAGCAAGCGGTTGGTACAGGTCTGGCATTAGGTATTTCTTTAGTTCTGGGGGCTCTGATGGTCCAAGGATGGGGTTCCGACTTCCCATGGGTTCAAGGACTCGCGCTAGCGATTGGCGGCGTAGGTGGCGCTCAGATCGGCTCTGCGCTCGGGCGTCATATGAACCCCATTCATCTAAGGCGTTTGATGGCTTTTGCGATCACTGTGGTTGCCATTAAAATATGGATCGATGTGTTCACAAAGTAACCGAATTCAGAGAATGAAGTTCAAATCTTTCTGAATATCTCAACTAACTCGGGTAGAGTCATACGGACAAGCCCGCTTGTAGACGGTGCGACAAAATCATTTACCCCCTCAACAACGGATGTGCTTTGCAGCCCCCATGGACAAGATTTATTGCCGCTGAATTGCTCATATACCCCCTTCCCCACATAACAGGCTGTCTGGGGCCGATATTTCATTAGCTTCTGACGAAGCAGGAGACGCCCCTCCATGTATTCTTCTTTCGTAATCTCTGCAGCCGTTCGTGTTGGACGAGCTACTATGTTAGTGAAGCCGTACCCTAAACTCAGCATCTCATCGTTCTCGTCTGATCGGAAAAGCCTTGGAGTAATCCCTGCCAAATGAAGCACTCTCCAGAAACGATTGTTAGGGTTGGCATAATGATGACCGGTCTTGCTTGACATTATGCTCGGGTTGTAACCAATAAATACAATCTTTAACCCTGCTTGAAGATGATCTGGAATGTGTGCTTCGTTCATAAGTTCCTCCCCCTCCTCCTTCCTACAAAAAGAACCAAGCACAGAGCTTCCCGTTTGTAGCAGCTGCACACCGGATGATTCTGTGCTTGTTAATTATAATATATACAGTCCAGTTGGATCCCAATCCAGAATGGCCGGTGTCGTCCCTGCCCATTCCCCGTCTGCATGCATTGAAAGGGGCTTCTCGGAGCGAATGCTTACGTGGGAACCATTCAATAAATGCACCGCTGGATGTGAGGTGTGGGTGCCTCGAAATACGCGTGGGAAAAACATCAGCAGCTCCAGTCTCGTAATTCCATCTACAACACATAATTGGAATTGGCCATCATCGAAACGCGCATCCGGGCAAATCTCCATCCCCCCGCCGTAATAGGGCATATTCGCAATTGCGATCAACCATACGGCCTTATAGGAATAAGTCTTCCCATCAAGTTCTATGGTGACTGCGCATGGTTTGTAGGATACTAACAACCGTAGGACCGAGATTACATAGGACAAGCTCCCTAGTCGCACCCGATTCAACCATCTCTTATAGAAAGCATCGTTCGTGACACGAGCTACTTCTCCATCAAACCCGACTCCGCTAGATATAATAAAACCTTTGCCATTTACCCGTGCAGCATCAATCTTTATCGGACGAGCCTCAATAATTCGCGCGATGGCCTTCTTCAAATCTTGCGGAATACCGACACTCCGGGCAAAATCATTCCCGGAGCCTGAAGGAATACAGCCCATAGGGATCTGTCCGCCAACAAGGCCGCATGCTACTTCGTTCACAGTTCCATCTCCACCAATAGCGACTATGGCTCGAGTATCAGGCAATGCTGCCAGTTCAGTCGCAAGTAGGGTAGCATGCCCGCGGTATTCCGTATAGCGAACATCGAAAGCTTCCCCAGCCTCCTGTAAGGTTCGCTCCACCTCCGCCCATCGAATGGCTCCCTTCCCGTTGCCTGATGTACGATTGACAATATACCTGATCATATAGGGCCCCCCACGTCTCAGCAATCCTTCCCATTGCCAATCTACAAAAAAAGTACAAGGCTTCTGTTCAACCTCTTAACAGAAACATTGTACTTTCCCATAACCGATCAATCGCTGCAGTTCTTGGAGGAATCCGCCACTGACACGGCTTCCAGATTAATGTTATCCGACACGGTTTCCCGAACAACGGAGACGATCATCTGCAACAAATAATTAATGTCTTCTTGCGCTTGTTTGAACTGTTCCACAACTGGAAATCCATCCAATCGATCCTGCAGCTCTTCAATTTCATTATTGATCTTGTCCACCATCTTCTGATTTCGGAATGATTCGAAGGCAACGGCTTCCTTCTGACGTTTCTTAATCAGCTTGATCAAATCCTGCACTTCGCTGTTATCCTTGATCTGCTTCTCAGCCTTGCGGTAAAACTCTACCTCATCTGAAGTTGAGATCAGGTTAGCGAGTTCCTTCGTTCTCACCATAATATCATCGCGAACGATCAAGTCGCGCACGTTAAACTTTTCCATCTTACAATTACCTTCATGATCGTGATCGTGGCTGTGTGAATGTCCAGCATGTTCATGTGTTGACAATGTGCTCACTCCTTAATCAAATCTATTCTATGTTCTTTCGAATACGGTTTAAACCACTTGAGCCTGTTCAGGGGACGATACAAGCTCGCCCTTGAGAACCCAAGTCTGCGGTTCCAGGATCCGCACATGCACCAATTGGGCAGTCAATCCAGCATGACCTTGGAAGTGAACAAGCTTGTTCGTTCTTGTTCTGCCGGACAACATTTCCGGATTATTCTTGCTCTCCCCCTCAACCAACACCTCAACAATTTCACCGCGTATTTCTTCGTTCCGCCCGCGGCCGATTTCGTTCAGAAGGTGATTCAGACGAGCTAACCTCACTTTTTTCACTTCTGGAGCCACATTATCTTCCATATCCGCGGCCGGCGTTCCAGCTCTTGGTGAATAAATAAAGGTGTAGGCAGAGTCGTATCGAATCTCTCGGACAAGCGACATCGTCTCTTCGAACTGTTCATCCGTCTCCCCAGGGAAGCCCACGATGATGTCCGTTGTCAGAACTACATCCGGAATGGCTTGTTTGATCTTCCTTACAAGCTCCACATAGTGTTCACGTGAATATTTGCGACTCATCTTCTTCAGTACTTCCGTGCTGCCTGATTGAACTGGAAGGTGAATATGTTCAACCAGATTACCGCGTTTCGCAAGCACCTCAATCAACTGATCGTCAAAATCACGCGGGTGAGACGTTGTAAACCGGATGCGCGGAATATCAATCTTCCGGACATCATCCATCAAATCGCCGAATGTATAGGTCAGATCATTGAAATCTTTCCCGTAGGCGTTGACATTCTGACCAAGCAGTGTAATTTCCTTGAAGCCCTGCCTTGCAAGCTCACGAATCTCAGCCAGCACATCCTGCGGACGTCGACTCCGCTCCTTGCCTCGTGTATAAGGAACAATACAGTACGTGCAGAACTTATCGCAGCCGTACATAATATTGACCCAACCCTTCATACCCTCACGCTTCTTAGGAAGATTCTCGATGATATCGCCTTCCTTCGACCACACCTCCACAACCATCTCTTTATTGAAATAAGCTTCTTTCAACAATGATGGCAGTCGATGGATGTTATGGGTACCGAAGATCAAGTCAACGAAGGAATGCTTTTGCATAATCCGGCTTACAACCGATTCTTCCTGCGACATACAACCGCATACCCCAAGGATAAGCGACGGCTTCTCGATCTTGAGATGCTTGAGATGACCAAGCTCACCGAACACCTTGTCCTCGGCATTCTCACGAATGGCGCATGTATTAAGCAGGATGATATCCGCCTCTTGACGGTCGTCCGTGGAGGCATAGCCCATTCCTTCAAGCATCCCTCTCATGACTTCCGTGTCATGCTCATTCATTTGGCATCCATAGGTCGTTATGTTATATAGCTTGCCTACTCCCATCTGCTTCATATCATCAGGGATGCCATTCTCATATAGTACCTGAATGTCTTCCTTCCCTCTGCGTTTCTCTTCTTTGTAAGAAGGCTGAGAGACAATGTGAATTTCACGGCCATTTACTCGGATGTGCTTACCATGCTCATCTTCGCGCAGCACCTTAGCATTTGACATATCAAAGTATTTGGAATAATCTTTGGGTTCATTGATTGGTTTGGTCATGTTTGAGCCTTCTTTCTAACCAGAACATATTCCTTCTATCCAGCCCTTCATGCAGACTTCCAGATAGGCCATCTATCAAGAAAGTATACCATTATTCCATGCAAAATAAAATGTCTACAAGGTTAACAATAAGGCTGACTAGAATTGGTTTCGTGAGTTCATAATGGAAAGAATAGTTGCTCTGTCCCCAGTCTTCACACCCGCAGCATTCGCTTCATCCGTATCGATGTGCAGATCAAGAGCGGATTTGTTAGATACCCTGGCAATTACATCCTCTAGAATAATCGGTCGATCACCATGAAGACGCACAACCAGCCTATCTTTATTACGAATCCCCCATATTGCCGCTTCTGATGTATGAAGGTGCAGATGACGTGCGGCGATAATAGTCCCTCTTTGTAATTGAAGCTGTCCTTTCGGCCCTATTACGAGTAAGCCAGGTGTGTTATCATGTCTTCCCGATTCTCTTACTGCGGCTTTGATACCTAAAAGGAATGCATCTGATCGTGAAAGTTCGACCTGCGTACTTTTTCTGATGGGACCTAATATCCGCACCTTGGCAAAGCTGCCGATCGGTCCATGGATTTCTACAGTCTCCGCAGCTGCATATTGGCCAGGTTGACTGAGCGGCTTCAGAGGACTAAGTGAATAGCCATGCCCGAATAGTAGATCCAGATGTTCGCGGCACAAGTGAATATGACGTGCTGAAACCCCGATCGGCACAATTCTCTCTTGTGACTTGGTATCGTCGTTCCGTTCCTGCATCCCCAAACCCTCCATGAATGGATTACCCTATCTGTATGAAAAAAGACATGCGAGACAGCTCACATGCCTTTTCCTTTTTCATTTATTTGAACTCAGCAACCAATTTTCCGAAATCGGCTTCGCTCAATTGCAAGTTTTGTTTCGATAGGGATTCCTCTCTGAATCCTGGAACCTGCTGTTCATAGCTTAATTTTTCTTTGTTCTGATAAATGATCCCCGTAAGCATACCGTTCGTTTCCATCAACTTGGTCATCGCTTGCACGCGGTTAGAAGAATCATACCCTGGAATTTCATCCAAATCTACAATGTTTTCTTTAAACCACTCGTAAGTGTTGAACTTGTTGAACGTGACACAAGGGCTGAAGATGTTAATCATCGAGAAGCCTTTGTGCTTCATGCCTTCTTCAATGATCATAGTCATTTGCTTCAGGTTGCTAGAGAACGATTGAGCTACGAATGTAGCCCCAGCCGCTAAAGCCATTTCCAAAGGTGCCAGCTCAGTTTCAATTGAACCTTGCGGTGTATACTTCGAGTTAATGAAGCCTTTGGCACTGCGCGGAGAGTTCTGTCCTTTAGTCAAGCCATAGATTTGGTTATCCATTACGATGTAGGACATGTCGATGTTACGGCGAATCGCATGAACCGTATGGCCCATCCCGATCGCGAAGCCATCTCCGTCGCCGCCTGATGCGATTACCGTCAATTCACGGTTCGCCATCTTAACCCCTTGAGCGATAGGCAATGACCGACCATGAATACCATGGAAGCCATAGCAGTTAATATATCCAGAGATTCGGCCGGAGCAACCAATACCGGAAATAACAGCCAAGTTCTCTGGTTCAAGACCGACATTGGCCGCTGCACGTTGGATCGCTGCTTGGACAGCGAAGTCGCCACAGCCTGGGCACCAGTTCGGTTTAACATTATTTCTAAAATCTTTTAATGTTGCCATCTCTATTTCAGCTCCTTACACTCATTGTGAATTTCCGAAGGCAAGAATGGAGTACCATCATATTTCAGCATGTTCTTGATTTTGTCAGCATGCCCTACATGCAGCTTGATCTGATCGGCAAGTTGACCTGTAGCGTTGTTCTCAATCACGATTACCTTCTTCGCCTTTTCAATATAAGGAGCAAGCAGATCGGTTGGGAACGGGTGAATCAATCGAACCGTGATATGGTTAGTAGAAATGCCATCATTAGTCAAGCGAATTCTTGCTTCATCAATTGTTCCACCGATGGAACCCATACCGATAATGAGCAGATCCGGTTGATCATGAGGAGCGTCTACTTTAATAGGATTCGTGAGCTTCGTGTGAACATCATTAAGTTTCTTAAGGCGTTTGTCCATCATGTTCTTACGGTTGATCGGGCTCTCGGAAGGACGGCCTGTCTCGTCATGCTCAACGCCTGTTACGTGGTGCAGACCACCCTTAACGCCTGGGATAACACGTGGAGAAACACCGTTCTCAGTAAGCTCATAACGCTTGAACAATTTGCCATCCACTAGCTCAGGAAGATCCGTTACAATGTTGCCGCGATCAATAACGATTTTGTTATAGTCCAGCAAATCGGAGGATTGCTTCCCTAGCGACAATTGCAGATCCGTCATCACGATAACCGGCACTTGATATTGATCTGCGATATTGAAAGCTTCAATCATATCATAGAAACACTCTTCGATTGTGCTAGGCGCAATAACAACCTTAGGAATCTCGCCGTGAGTACCGTAAACCATGGCATTCAAGTCACTCTGCTCCTGCTTGGTAGGCAAGCCCGTACTTGGACCCCCGCGTTGAGTGTTCACGATTACAACAGGTGTTTCTGTCATTCCTGCCAGGCCGATAGCTTCCATCATAAGTGATAGACCAGGTCCTGCAGAAGCAGTCATCGTGCGTACTCCGCCATAGTTAGCACCGATAGACATTGTAACTGCTGCGATCTCATCCTCGGTTTGGATAACGGTTCCACCAAACTTAGGAAGACGCTTGATTAAGTATTCCATAATCTCCGATGCTGGAGTAATTGGATAAGCAGGCATGAATCGGCAACCGGCTGCAAGTGCACCAAGTCCAATTGCATCATTACCTATCATAAATAGCTTTTGCTCTCCGTCTGCAGCCGCTAATTCCAGTTCTTTGATAGGACCGCCAGCAAGATCAAGCACGAAGCTTGAGCCCTTGGAAACTGCTTCGATATTTTTCTCTACAACAGCAGGACCCTTGCGGCCGAACTCTTCTTCTACTGCTTTATTGAAAACTTCCAGAGGCAATCCGAGCAATGCCCAGGATGCACCAGAAGCAACCATGTTCTTCATTAGGGAAGTACCCAATTCTTCAGCAATTGCTGTAATCGGAACCGGGAACAATCGTGCATTCGTACCTTCAGGTATTGTTGGGTTAAACTTCGCGTCAGCAACAACTACACCGCCTGGACGAAGCTCGTGTACGTTCAAATCAATGCTCTCTTGGTCAAACGCAACCAGAATATCCAAATCGTCTGAGATGGCTCGCATTGGTGTAGTGCTGATGCGGATCTTATTGTTCGTATGACCGCCCTTGATTCTTGATGAGAAATGACGGTATCCGTACAAATAATACCCCAAACGGTTAAGTGCGGTCGAAAAAATCCGGTCCGTACTCTCGACACCCTCACCTTGTTGTCCGCCGATCTTCCATGACAATTGACTAATCACAACTTCCACTCCTTTAAACTGAATGCTCAACGACTGATAGATAGTGTCACAATTTCTTAACATTGTCTCATTCAAACAAATTCTATGACTAACCCCGACAAAAAGCAAGAATAATCGTCACAAATGAAACATAGTTATTTTCGATCAAACCCATATCAAAAACAGAACGATTATATTTATAGTATTCTAATTTTGCGACATAATAAAGACGCTCACTCTTTCGGCAACTCTCGCTCCAAATATCCCAGCCAATTACGGTACATGAACCTCTCTGTCTGATCCGCACTATAATGTTTAGCCAAGGCATTTGATAAATGATAAAAGCAGCCTGAATGCTCGAGACCAAGCGGTTTGCGGCTTATTCCGTCAAAATCTGACCCGAGACCTAGATGATTAGCACCGCCTAATTCACAGAACTTCTCCACGTGCGCTAGCAAATGATCAATCGTTGCTTCTTTGTTATCGGTTAGGAACGTCGAAAAGAAATTGAGTCCAATCATTCCACCCCTCCTTACCAACTCCCGGATTTGATCGTCCTTCAGATTACGAGGGTGCTCGCAAATGTGGAACGCATTCGAGTGAGAGGCTAGGAAAGCACGGTCTGTTAGCTCACATAATTCCCAGAAACCCCGTTCAGTCAAATGGGACGCATCAACCAGTATACCCAGTCTATCGCATTCTTTAACAAGCCTCCTGCCTTTTATTGTAAAACCTCCTTGGCGAGGCTCCATAACCCCGTCAGCAGCCCAATTAGCATAATTCCAAGTAAGCCCTAACGCGCGTAAACCCAGCTTGTACAGAGTACGCAGATGACCAAGATTACCTGCTAATGCATCCGCCCCCTCTAGTGTAAGCAAAGCCCCAATCCTGCCCTCTTCCGCTATTCTGGCAATATCCCCACCCGTTCTTACCACTTCGATCTCTGGATGATTAACGATCCTTGAATAGAATAGATCTACACATTGCAGCACATCGTTAAACGATGGATGCTCCAACTTCTCAGGCATCCAGATGGCAAACCATTGCAAAAGCACTTGAGATTTCTTAAGTCTTGGCAAGGTCACATCTAAACCCGAAGTATCAACAGTAAAATCCAGCCGAGGCTCCAGTAACAGCTTGCTTAACACATCGCAATGCGCATCTATTACATACATGAGACTATTCCTCCTGTTCAATGAATGCCAAAGGTTGTATATCCCTCTTTTTGGGCAAAAAGAAAAACGTCTTTACGACGTCTTTTCGATTCTATATGAAAACGCGGGAGCGTAAAGCCTCACAGCCTGTGGAAATCAATCACCAATCCCTTACTTGAAATGGAAGGCATCAAAGCTTAGTTGAGGGACCTGCTTCTGCTTAGCGAGGCTCTACAATTAATTTAATTGCCGTACGGTCTTCCCCGTCAATAACAATGTCTGTAAAGGCTGGGATACAAATCAGATCCACTCCGCTAGGAGCTACGAATCCTCTTGCTATAGCCACCGCTTTGATGGCTTGATTAAGTGCGCCGGCACCGATCGCTTGAAGCTCGGCTCCTCCGCGTTCGCGAAGAACGCCCGCTAACGCCCCTGCAACGGAGTTAGGGTTCGACTTTGCTGAAACTTTTAATACATCCATGAAAAAGTACCTCCTCGGGAATGTTGGATTGATTCCATTTCTAAAACTCTATTCAAGTCAGGCGGAAATCATTCCTTTTGTCCATAGGAGAGTACTTGTATCACTTAAGCCCACACAATCTCAGTCTCGAAACGGCGAATTAACTCGACCTTTTTCGCAAGACCTGTCTCATCGTTAATTTCTATATATACAGCATGAAATTGCCATTTCCCTTCATCCGCTACGAAGCGCACAGGCAGCCCTGTCTTGAACTTCTGCAGCACTGCTTGCCGTTCCATTCCTAACACGCCATCGCGACCTCCTACCATGCCTACGTCAGTCACATAGGCTGTTCCTTGAGGGAGGATGCGTTCATCATGGGTTTGAACATGAGTATGGGTACCAAGTACAGCCGATACCTTGCCGTCCAAGTGCCAACCCATGGCAATTTTCTCCGAAGTAGCCTCGGCATGGAAATCAACGAGGATGCATTTATTCTTCTTTCTTAGTGTATCTACGATGGTATCTATCGTTTGGAACGGACAGTCTAATGGCGGGAGGAATGTTCGACCTTGGATATTCACAATGGCCAATTCCTTCGTCAGTCCTTTTACGACAGTGAAGCCCTTACCAGGAGTGCCAGGCGGAAAGTTGGCCGGGCGGATCATTCGTTCTTCTTTATCAATAAAGTCGAAGATCTCCTTGTTATCCCAAGTGTGATTGCCGAGCGTAATGCCGTGCACACCTTGGTCGTAGAACTCCTTCGCTATCGGAGCCGTGATACCTCTTCCGCCGGCTGCATTCTCGCCATTTACGATTATGACCTCCGGATTATACTTGCGTTTCAATTCAGGCAATGATTCCTTTAATGCTCTCCTGCCGGCCGAGCCGACTATATCTCCAACGAATAATACTCGGATCTTGTCCATCCCCTTTAGTTGACTGAAAAAAAGCAAAACGAGAAGTGGCAGTCAGCCACTTCTCCTCGCTCTTTCTTATTTGGCGTATTCCACCGCTCGTGTTTCTCGTATAACGGTAACCTTGATATGTCCTGGATAATCCAGTTCGCTTTCGATCTTCTTAGTAATATCGCGAGCCAATCTGAACGCTTCGGCATCATCAATTTTCTCCGGTTGCACCATAACGCGAACTTCGCGTCCTGCCTGAATGGCGTACGATTTCTCCACACCTTCGAACGATTCAGTAATCTCTTCCAGCTTCTCCAGACGTTTGATGTACGTCTCAAGCGTTTCCCGTCTTGCTCCTGGTCTAGCTGCAGACAAAGCATCTGCTGCACCGACAAGCATCGCAATAACCGAGGTCGCTTCCGTATCGCCATGATGAGAAGCAATACTGTTGATGACAACTGGATGTTCTTTGTACTTTCTTCCGATCTCGACGCCGATCTCGACATGAGAGCCTTCCACTTCGTGATCTAACGCTTTACCGATATCATGGAGAAGGCCGGCACGTTTCGCCAATGTGATGTCTTCCCCAAGCTCTCCAGCCATTAAACCCGTTAAATAAGCCACTTCCATGGAATGCTTCAACACGTTCTGACCATAGCTTGTACGGAATTTCAGTCTGCCCAGAATCTTGATCAAATCCGGGTGTAAACCATGAACGCCTGTCTCGAAGGTTGCTTGTTCACCATATTCACGAATACGCTCGTCCACTTCCTTACGCGACTTCTCCACCATCTCTTCAATTCGAGCGGGATGAATGCGTCCATCGGCAACAAGCTTCTCGAGGGATGTGCGGGCGATTTCTCTGCGAATCGGGTCGAACCCAGACAAAATTACCGCTTCAGGTGTATCGTCGATGATGAGGTCAATCCCCGTCAACGTCTCCAGCGCGCGAATGTTTCTTCCTTCGCGGCCAATAATACGACCCTTCATCTCTTCATTTGGCAATGTCACAACGGAAACCGTCGTCTCCGCAACATGGTCTGCCGCGCAGCGTTGAATGGCGAGAGTAATGACTTCACGCGCACGCTTGTCCGCTTCTTCCTTCGCTTGATTCTCGATTTCCTTAATCAACTGCGCTGTCTCATGTCGAACTTCCTGTTCTACATTAGACAAAATAATATTCTTAGCTTCTTCCATTGTAAGCCCCGAAATACGTTCCAGCTCTGCTACTTGAGAGCGGTATAACTGGTCGATCTGGGCTTGCGTGTCCTCAATTCGTTTCTCTTTGTTGGCTACTTGCTCTTCTTTACGCTCTAGAGATTCAAGCTTTTTATCCAGCGTTTCCTCTTTTTGCAACAATCGTCTTTCTTGTCGTTGGATTTCATTTCGACGCTCACGAATGTCTTTTTCAGCTTCGGCGCGAAGCTTGTGAATCTCATCTTTCGCTTCAAGCACCGATTCTTTCTTCAGTGCGTCTGATTCTTTCTTGGCTGCCTCGACAATTTGCAGGGCTGCCTGTTCCGCACTGGAAATTTTCGCTTCAGCAAAGGATTTGCGGCTAAAATAACCAATCCCAAAGCCTAGTAGTGCACCAACAATGGATCCGATAATAATCCAGGCGAAAGTCAATTCATTCACCTCCCTCGTTGGTCCTCCAAGGGGTTAGCTTGGGATATTCGGTTTTTAATCCGTTCATACATTGCAATCCACTGGGTGAAACCTACAAATAAGTGTAAAAAGTTTGGCGAAATAAGATGCTCATGCCTATTTTATCTTCTGCAAATTAACATTGTCAAGTTAATACAAATTGCAACAGCAGACGGCATGCCTGCTATTCGGCCAAATGATTCACAATCATCGCAGCAGCCCCTACTGCCAGTGCTTCTTCCGATAATCTTCCGCGACTGAAAGACACAGGATATGCAGGATAGTACAATGTATTCTTGAGTGCTACCTGAGTGCTCGTCTGATAAAACAATTCATTGCTAGTTACAAGCGGTCCACCCAATATCACACGCTCCGGATGAAGGATGTTCAGAAGATTCGATAACCCTATTCCAAAGTATGTGGCTGCTTGAATAAACAATTCCGTCACCATTCGATCATCTTGTCTGAGCGCTTGCAGCATATGGTTGAAATCAACCAGATCCGGCACCGGTACCAACTCAGACAAAATACTCCTTCTACCTTGCTTTAGTCTGGAGCGAGCTTGTTCTTCCAGTACAGGAATAGAAACATACGACTCCAGGCAACCATACACTTGCGATCGTTCAGGGTGCGGGCGGCCATCTGTTTGAATAATCATATGCCCTACAGAGCCTTCCATATCAACGGCTCCGTAAACCAGATTCCCGTTGGACATCATGGCTGACCTTAACCCTACGCCTGCTCTTACATATAACAGATGCCTGTATTCATTAGGAGCGCCTGCCCAGTATTCAGCGAGCAGCGCCATATTTGCCCCGTTATCAAGTACAACCTGAACCCCAATCGCCTGCTCCAACATCGCAACGATCGGAACCTGGCTCCAGCCAGCAGCTGGGAAGTATAACGGATTCAGAATGGTTCCTTTCAAGCGATCAAGCGGTCCAACAGCGCCAATCCCAAGCCCCAGCAGATCGGTTTGTTCAATCTTGTGTTTGTCGCACAGTTGACGGACTGCTATTCTAACTTGTTCCACCAGTGCTGTCGGTGTCATTAAGTCTGTCATTTCCCAAGAGATGGAATCCAACTTGTCCAGTTGCAAATCGCATAAGACAAGTCGACTGGAGGCCCTTGATATCTCAAGACCTATTGCGAAGGCGGTTTCACGTCGAACCCTGTATAGCAAAGGTCTTCTTCCTCCAGATGACTCCCCATGCCCGCACTCTTCTATCCAACCATTCTCTGTTAACTCGTCGAGCATTCTAGTTAGAGTACTTGAAGTTAGATCACTCTGATCGAGCAATTCAAGCTTGGAGACGATCCCGCGCTTACGAATGGTTCCGAACAATTCTTTTGCTTTCTTACTGGAGATGCGATCTCCGATTCTACGCATAAAGCGCCACCCCTACTAGGCCGGAAAACAAAATCACAAACAAAGGATGCACTTTATATTTCAGCAGCGCGATGAAAGCCCCGGCAAAAATGACGAGAAAGCCTGCCAGATGTATGTCCAAATGATGAATCGCACCGCTTGATAAAGCATACCGTACGGCTGCATAAAAAATTAGCGCGGCCACAATGGGACGCAAGCCGTAGAACGCCGACTCCATCCATGCATGTCTCCTGTAGCGGGCATAGAGCATCCCAACTAAGACGACAAGCAGGAGAGAAGGCAGCACAATACCAAGAGTAGATACAATTGCACCAATGAGTCCAGCTGTCTGGTATCCGACCATAACGGCACTATTCGCCGCAATAGGACCTGGCGACATTCCCGATAATGCAATCATATCAGAAAACTGACGGGCATTCATCCAATTATGAGAAAGCACTTCGTGCTCTATGACTGGCATCATAGAATAACCGCCCCCGAAGGAGATGAAGCCAATCTTCAGAAATGTAAGGAATAGCTGCCATAACAGTTCGATGCTTGTCATATGCCATCACCAAAATAAGAATCATCCTGGACATAGCGAACCGAAGCGAGATGTGCTGACGTCTGCCAACCGAGCTTCGTCTGTAGATGCAGCAGTGCGATACCAAATGCTCCACCAAGTAATATGACCATTATTGGCGAGAGCCATTGCATTAATAACACAATGGCCGTACCTATCATTAGAAGGATTGAAGTTTTATCCGAAATGGAAGTTTTATAGATGCGGTAACCCGCAAATGCAATTAGTGCGACGATCGCAGGGCGAATGCCTTCCATGGCAGCCTGTATTTTAACATTATCCTGTATTGTGGAAAAGCCAATTCCGATCAAGAGAACGATGAGAAAAGTCGGCATAACCATACCCGCAGCCGCAGCAACGGCACCTGCTACGCCTTGCAGGCGGTATCCGACCATGGCCGAGGAGTTCACTCCTACAGCACCCGGAATCGTCTGGGATGCCGCCATAATATCGGTTAAATCGTCTGAGGTGATCCAATTCCGTTTCACTACTATTTCTCTCTCGAAAACAGGGATCATAGCAAAACCCCCGCCGAAAGAAAGCGGAGCAATTCGAAAAAATGCCCAAAATAACTGAACGAGTTTTTTCCAATCCCTATCACGTGATTTCATAGACGTTCCTTCTCTCTCCGAGTGATTATCTTTGATTATACATCACTTTTAATCATTTTGGAATAAAGATTAGTGAGAAGGAGCTGTTATTGAACCAGATTTCTAAAAATTAGGCTGATAACCAACTAATCCGATATACATTAATTCGTTTTGACGGAAATAAGCTCTATTCCTCCCAATCTGTCTCTGCTTGCCATTCTTCCTCCATTGCATGTACCTCTTCGCGGGACATGAGATCGCGAATAATCGTCGTTACGAGTGAGCCGGAATATCCGCGCCGCATCATAAAGGCCATCAGCTTACGCCGCTTATCTGCAGGCTCCCCTTGCATGGATGCCCATTTCTTCTGGGCTAATTGGCTAGCCGCAGCCTGTTCCTCTTCTGGATTCACTTGGGCTAAAGCCTCTTGGATCACTTCTCTCTTTACACCTTTTTGTTGAAGCTCCTGCTGCACCCAACGTCTTCCCTTACGCTCAGCAATAATCCGATGCTCCGCCATTTGGGCTGCAAATTGGGCATCATCCACATAACCTTTATCCTCAAGCCGTTTAAGGGCTTCCTCAATAAGTGATTCTTGATGCCCTTTCCGCTTCAAATACACCTTGATCTCACGTAGAGCTCTTGGTCTTCTGCCGATATAAGCTACTGCTTCAGCCCAGGCTCTTTGCCGTTCTGCATCGACTGTTATTTGTTCAGCAAGACTCGAATCAATTTCTTGTCCTTTGAAAAGTCTATGCATGATCAGAACATCCTCGTGTATAGTAAAGGCAAGCTCATCCTCGATATAAACCAAATACATTTTGGCTTTTTTGGGATGACGCTCAACTGCCGTAACGACTCCGCCATTGTCTCTCATCCTATAATATATCTCCTTTCCTAGTAACACTGCCGTTCCACTCACATATAAAGAGAATGCGCACCTTTGCCGCGTAGCAAAGGTGCGCTCTTCAAATCCCTTTACAATTATTCAAAAGCGGCTAAATCTTCTTCTTCTTCATCGTCCTGAGCATCCATAGCAACCGTTGTAGATAAGTTGCTCATTGATCGGATCTTCTTCTCAATGGTATCCGAAAGCTGCGGGTTATCCTTCAAGAATTGCTTGGCATTCTCGCGACCTTGTCCCAACCGATCACCATCGAAGGAATACCAGGCACCGCTCTTCTGAACTACGTCCATCTCTGAACCGATGTCGATGATGCTGCCTTCTTTGGAAATTCCTTCTCCGTACATAATATCGATATCTGCTTGCTTGAACGGAGGTGCCACCTTGTTCTTAACAACCTTGATCCTTGTGCGATTCCCTACCATATCATTACCTTGCTTGATCGATTCCACTCGACGGACGTCCAATCGAATCGTAGAGTAGAATTTGAGCGCCCTGCCGCCTGGTGTCGTCTCTGGATTACCGAACATTACACCTATCTTCTCACGAAGCTGGTTAATGAAGATAGCAATAACCTTTGACTTGTTAATTGCACCGGACAGCTTACGTAGCGCTTGCGACATCAAGCGCGCTTGAAGTCCAACATGGGAATCCCCCATGTCTCCTTCGATCTCTGCCTTCGGCACGAGAGCTGCAACGGAGTCGACAACAATAATATCGACTGCACCGCTTCGAACAAGTGCTTCTGCAATCTCAAGGGCTTGTTCCCCCGTATCCGGCTGAGATAACAGCAGTTCATCAATGTTGATGCCGAGCTTGCTTGCATAAGACGGATCAAGTGCATGCTCCGCATCAATAAAGGCAGCTGTTCCACCCGCACGTTGCACTTCTGCAATCGCGTGTAGCGCAACCGTCGTCTTACCTGACGATTCCGGACCATATACTTCTATAATTCTTCCACGCGGATAGCCTCCGATGCCAAGTGCGATATCGAGCGCTAAAGACCCGCTCGGAATCGTCTCGACTTGCATATGCGTGGATTCTCCCAATTTCATGATGGAGCCTTTACCAAATTGCTTCTCAATTTGACGTAAGGCATTATCTAGTGCAGCACGGCGATCTGACAAGCTACTCACTTCCTTCTAAGGTTTCTAATTACATGATACCTGTTTTTTGAACCGTTGCCAAGTATTTTTTCGAACATACATTCGCTTTTCGGTTCATTCCTGACTTTGAGTCCAGAGGACAAATAAAAAACCGCAACAAAGTATCTATCACTTTGCTGCGGTTCTTCCGTCAACTCATATTTCAAGTATAACTGTCAGTCGAACTTCTGACAAGCATTTCCTCTTCATTTGCCTCATTAATCTTTCAGACGCAGCCATAACTTATATAAGGCTGCTTTCGCAGCTCTCGCCCGAATCATCTCCCGACCGCCGCCCGACAATTGCAGTCGGAACGTCTCTGCCGGCCGGCCGCGTTCGGCCAGGCCAAGAAAGACGAGTCCAACGGGCTTACCCTCGGACTCCCCAGGCCCTGCTACGCCGGTCACGGCAAGCGCGAAGTCGGCGTTCGCCTTCTCGCGAGCCCCATCGGCTAGCAGCGCTGCAGTCTCGGCGCTAATCGCGCCAGGCGCGCCCTCGCCCTCCAGCACCTCCATAGGCACGCCCAGCATGGCGTGCTTCAGCTCGTTGCTGTAGCAGACGACTCCGCCCCGGAACACCGCTGAGCTGCCCGGCACAGCCGTCAGCATCTCGCTCAGCAGTCCGCCTGTGCAGCTCTCTGCTGCGCTGAGTGTAAGCTTGCGGTCGCTCATTAGCCGCACAATAGCCTCTTCCATGCTGATATCTTCCTCAGCGTAGATATGATCCCCTACACGTTCCCGGATAATCTGCTCCACTCCGTAAATCCGCTCCAAACCCTCTTCAGCCGAAGCTGCGCGAGTAGTAAGTCGAATACAAACCTCGCCCTCCTTGGCGTAAGGAGCAATAGAAGGATCCTGCTGACCCTCGATCAGGTCAATCAGACGATTCTCGAGCAGCGATTCCCCAATCCCCGCAAACTTCAGCATCTTCGAATAAAGAGGAAGGACATCTGTGAGTTTGTCCTGCAGCCATTGCCGCGCATATCGATCAAACATCGGTTTCATTTCTTTTGGGGGACCGGGCAGCAAGATGTAATGGGTGCCTTCATGCGTAAGCGCGGCTCCGATCGCAAGACCTGTATCATTGGTCAATGGGGTGCAGTCCTCAAGCAATAAGGCTTGTCTAGCATTGCTCCTTACCATCTCCACACCACGCGACGAGAATAGTTGAGTAATTTTCTCCATAGAGGGATCATGGATATAAAGGGATCGTCCTAGAAACGCCCCTAATGCATCCTTAGTCAAATCATCTTGCGTAGGCCCAAGTCCACCCGTACATATGATTAGATCCGCCCGTTCTCTGGCCGTCTCGAAGGATTGCTTAATTCTATGTAAGTTATCGCCTACGACCGTTTGAAAGTAAACATTAATACCAAGATCCGCACAGCCCTTGGATAAATATTGCGCATTCGTATTAACGATTTGACCCAGTAGCAGTTCGGTTCCAATTGCGATGATCTCTGCTTTCATTAGCAAACACCTTCTTTTCTGGATAAAATGAAACAAGCCCCTGAAGGGCTTGCTCTATACCTATTTAAGCTGAAGCAGGGATTTGTTCTTAATGAAATAATCGATTCCGGAATAGACCGTTATAAAAGCAGCCGCCCAGCTGGCGATTAGATCAAATGGAACATTAACAAAGGTAAATGGAAAGTTATTCAACAATAAAGCAATAATCGCTGTAATCTGAATACCCGTCTTCCATTTGCCCCATGCACTGGCTGAGATTACAGGCTTGTTCTGCAACAGCCCCACCATGCGCAATCCTGTTACAGCAAATTCACGGCTAATAATAACAATGGCGATCCAAGCGTCAAGCTTTTGCATATCAACGAGAGAAATAAGCACAGCAGATACAAGCAGCTTATCTGCCAGTGGATCAAGCAACATCCCAAGACTCGTAACCATCTTCCGCTTACGTGCGATATAACCGTCCAGACTGTCTGTACTGGCGGCGATAATGAAGATAAGCACAGCGATAATCTGGTTATATGTGATGCTGAACTGCTCAATCTTGATAGGCGGCAAATCTAGCTTAACTAGCAAGAAGAACATAATGACGGGAACGAGAAAAATCCTCGCGACCGTTATACGGTTCGCCAAGTTCATGCGATTCCCTCCCCGGACAAGTCGAATTCAAAGGAATGAGTAATCCGAACCTTTTGCAACTCGCCGATTCCACTAACGCACTTGGTTACGAACACTTCTCCATCTACATCCGGAGCATCGTATTGGGTTCTTCCTATAAAGATATCGTTACGGCCGTCATAGCGCTCGATAAGGACATCCAGCTCTTCTCCGATTCGTTTGCCGTTATGCTCATTGGCAATCTGACGCTGAATTTCCATCAATGTTGTCGCACGCCATTCCTTCACTTCATCTGGCACTTGATCCGGCAGACGCGCAGCTGGTGTGTCGTCTTCTTTGGAATAAGCAAAAACTCCAAGTCGATCGAACTTTATATCCTTAACAAATTGACACAAATTCTCGAAATCCTGCTCCGTCTCACCAGGAAAACCGACTATTAGGGATGTGCGCAGTGCCACACCAGGAATTCGCTCACGCATTTTAGTCAAAAGCTCACGAGCATCCTTCTGACGCCCCGGTCTTCTCATCCGCTTAAGAATCGAATCCTCGCTGTGCTGTAAAGGCATATCGATATATTTGCAAATCTTCGGATTCGAAGCAATTGTCGCTATCAATTCATCCGTGAAGAAGCCCGGATATGCATAGTGGAGCCTTACCCATACAATTCCCGGCACCTCGGTAACTTTGTTAAGAAGGGTCGGGAGCATAAAGGAATCATACAGATCCGTACCGTAATTAGTAGAATCCTGAGCAATCAAGCTTATTTCCCTTACACCTTGTGAAGCTAAATTCTCCACTTCTGCAATTATGGATTCGATACTTCTGCTGCGGAAATTCCCACGCATGATTGGAATACTGCAGAACGTACACGCGTTGTCACATCCCTCAGCAATTTTTACATATGCTGTGTAGCGGGGAGTTGTCATCAATCGAGGCAAAGCAGTCTCGTAGTTAAATACTGGATTACCTACACGAACTGGCTTCTTCCCCTTAAGAGATTCGTCGATAATGTCAACGATATTATGAAAATCTCCAGTACCCACAATACCATCAATTTCTGGCATCTCTTCCATAAGTTGAACTTTGTATCTTTGTGTCAAACACCCGGATACGATTAATGCTTTCAGTTTGGCCGTCTGCTTAAGCTCTGCCATATCCAGAATCGTGTTCACGGATTCTTCCTTCGCGGCGTCAATAAACCCGCAAGTATTAACAATAATCACGGTTGCTTCTTCAGGCTCGTCCACCAATAAATAACCTCTTTGATGCACCAAACCAGACATGATTTCGGAGTCGACCGTGTTTTTCTCGCATCCAAGCGTAACTACTTTTATTTTTTCCGACATTTCAATCCCCCAACTTTTATGCCTATCCTGATCCTAACCTTATCTTTACAAGTATAATATAACGCTTAGAGGGTGTCAAAAAGGACATATACCTACTATGTGAAAACTTTGGAAATACATCGTCCGCCTTATGGTAAACAAAAAAAGCTCCCTTAACAGGAAGCCTCTGCATAACATTCATACCGACAAATTAATAAAATACTCAAACTATAAGCGGACACGTCCCGGTTCCCGGAACATATTCAAAATTCCAAGCACGATATGGGCTAAGCCAAAGCCTAGGATGCCATATCCCCACGCGTAAGGAGTCAAATACCAGCCCAGCAAACTTACAATTGCCCCTAATATAATGACCACCCAGCTAATTGCCATTTTGGATAACCTCACTTAGCTTGCATAGTGTATAACTTAGCCATAGATTACCCTGACAATCAGCATTGTATACGTTATAGTGGCTTCTTTAACTCAATCTGCACATTACGCGCATTCTTAAGATCACCAATCGTAAGAACGGTCCCATTCACTGTAATATCTGCAGCCGCCGGAAGACCTATTACCATATAGATACTAACATCTGACACCCATTCTCTCGTATCGCCCTTCTTGTAGAGTTTCTGCTCCAACAGTTGCCGCTCGGGAACCATCTTGTCAATTCTGAACCAGAACTCCTCACCCTTCACATTCATCTGAACATTCAGCTTATCGGTTTTCTCTACCGAATAATAATCCGTTGTATTATCACTGCGAAGCAGTGTAAGCACCGGGGTAGTTGGCGTAGGCGTTGGAGTCGGAGTTGGTGTACCAGTAGCACCTGGTGAAGCTTTGTCACCGCCCGCAACGAGCCCACCATTGCCGTTAGATTGCCCCTTCGTGTCAGGTGTACTTTTCTCCGTGATTTTATCATTGTCATCCACTTGTTTCTTAGAATCCCCATCATACGTTTGATTGATGAAGAAATAAATAACGCCAAGAATGAGCATGACAAACGCCAACATAAGAATGGTAGAAGCCCATTTGCTGATTTTGTCTGTGTTTCGAGCATGTGTTTTTTTGCGTCTGATTGGCTCTACCGTAGCTTCTACAGTGGGGGCTGGTATTACATTGCGATATAAGGCGAGCACTTCATTAGGGTCCAGTCCCACGGACTCGGCGTAGCTTTTGATAAAAGCACGGACGTAAAAGCTTCCCGGCAATATACTATAGTCTCCCGTTTCAATTGCTTCCAAATATCGCTTCCTAATCTTTGTGATCTCTTCCAATTGTTCCAAAGAAATATCGTTTTCCAATCTCGCTTTTCGTAATAACTGTCCCAGGTCCGACACGCTGTCGTCACCTCCTGAATGAACGTCTATGCTGCAATGCGTGCAATGCGAGTGTTAGAAGCCTTCATGTTCAATATTAATAAAACTCTCGTAGGATATCTCTTCATCAGGATTATTTCTTAATTCAATAATGTAGTCAAAGTTCTCATATGTATACTCAGATTCACGAATAAATATATCCGGGTGCTCGATTACTTTGGTGGAAGGCATTCTCATGATCTCCCGAAGAAGGCTGTGATGTTTCTCATTAGCCCGAAGCGTGGAGACGATCCCGTCAATGATGAAGACATTGTTATAGCTCATCTCGTCTTCCGATAATTGACTGCGCACCGTTTGTCTAAGCAAGGTTGAGGATACAAAGGTCCAGCGTTTCTGAGCACACACACTGCCAGCAATAATGGACTCTGTCTTGCCAACCCTGGGCATTCCTCTCAAGCCAATGACCTGATTGCCCTCTCGTTTACATATTTCCCCCAGAAAGTCTACCAATAACCCCAATTCGTCTCTGGTGAACCGAAATGTCTTCCGATCATCCGAATCTCGCTCGATATACCTTCCGTGGCGAACAGCTAGTATATCCACAAGCTTTGGTGCGCGCAAAGCGGTAACGGTTATATTATCCACTTTTTTTAACATCTTACCCATAAGTTCTATTTTTTCATCATCATTCGTTTGCAGGAGCATGCCCCGAGTCTTATCCTCTACCCCATTAATCGTCATAATGTTAATTTCAAGCATCCCCATAAGTGAAGCTATATCTCCTAATAAGCCAGGACGATTCTTATGTATCTTATATTCCATATACCACTGCTTAACTTCCATTCAAACACCCCTTATGTTGATAGCAATGCTGAGAAACCGCGAAATTAGTCGATCTTTATTAAGATTCTACAGTTTTCGCCTCTTTCCTCCTCTATCGCACTAATTTTTTCGAGTGAGGCATGCGGAAAGCCTCCTTGGACCAGGAGGCTTCACCGTCACACAGTATAAGCTTTATTTCACGAGTTTGACCATTATGCGGGCCAGGATCTGCTTTTCTCCTTCATCAGCAACATCCCACATCTCCTTGAGAACTCGCTCTTCCTTATTCTCCGGATCGATCTTATCTGACAAGAATTCACCAATCTGTACGGCAAGCTTGGAGATTGTCTCATCACTCATTCCAGCTTTATGTGCTTGATCAACCCGCTCAGCCAGGAACGATTTCCACTTCTCAAAGCTTTTTAATACTGTCGACATAATGACACACTCCCTCGAGAAATTAGTGATGCAACCGTTGCAGTTGTAGGATGAGCATTCTGCATCCCGATTATGCCGTTATAAGCATCACCAATTAAAGGAAGAGCTTGTTGTGTACTATCGTCTGTCTACAATCAGGTTAACCAACCGCCATTTGGACTTATTATTTGTCCAGTTATGTATCCGGACTCAGGGAGGGCGATAAAATAAACAAGGGAAGCAATTTCATCCGGTTGAGCGAACCTGCCTGCTGGAATTTCATCCTTTAACGCTTGTTTCTCCTGCGGGTTCAAGTTGTTGTTCATCGTCGTTTCAACCACTCCCGGAGCAACTGCGTTCACCGTTACTCCTGATGGAGCCAGTTCCTTGGCCAGTGATTTGGTGAAGGCATTCACACCGCCCTTTGCGGTGGAGTACAGGACCTCACAGGAAGCGCCAGATATCCCCCAGATCGAAGATACATTGATTATGCGGCCATATTTCTGATTCACCATATGTGACATGAAAAGTTGCGTACAAAGGAACATTCCTCTCAAGTTGATATTCATCACTTGATCCCATTCCTCTTCCGTCACATCGGCTAACATGCCAACGTGGGCAATGCCAGCATTATTTACCAGAATGTCTGGCAGCATGTCGTGCTGCTCCATCTTTTCCTTCATCCGTTGAAGCTGATCCTTGGAACGAAGATCCGCCGTCACCGTCAGCACCTTTACTCCATGAGCCAGACATGCTCTCGCTACCTCATTGGCTGCTTCATGCGCATTCAAGTAATGGATAACTACTTGCATTCCTACCGAAGCGAATCGTTCCGCAACAGCTGCACCAATCCCCCGGCTAGCTCCAGTGATTAGTACCGTTGTCTCGGCAAGAGGTTTACTCATGAGGAGTCTTCTCTCCTTTAGGACTTTGCACCATACAGCTCGCCAGTCTGTCAAAGTCAACATGCTCGGTTAAGCGGATATTCGCATCCTCAATCGTGATCGATTCATATACTTGCAGCACTTCGAATAGATGCGTTCCTTTGAATTCGTATTTGGTAAATTCATTCGCCATTGCTTCTGCTGAATTCATCATCCGGAGGAAGGCGCCGATTTTCTTACGTTTGCTGCGTTCAAAAGATTCTTGGTCGATTCCATTCTCCACGGCACGTTTCAATTCTGCCGATACTCGACGGAGCAATTCCTCAGGATCCTTCGTATCTCCGCCCATTACAGAAAAGGCGTAATTACTACCGCAGTTAAATTCATGTCCAAATGCATCCGAGATAATCCCGTCATCATATAACTGCTGGTACAAGGAAGAGCTAGGACTTAGCAAAGCGTCAAGAACAAGCTTCGTTGTAAGCTCATTGCGCAGCAAAGCATCACCTGACTGAGGCTGGGCGGGCTCTTTGAAGCCAAACATGAATTTGGGCAGAGAGACTGGAAGCTCAATCAGCTTCTGCTTTTCTTTCACTTGGTTCGGTTCTTTGTCAAAGAATCGGTGGATTTCCCCCTGAGGCTCGAACGATTTGGCCGCCTGATTATCCTTAACAAGCTGAAGAATCGATTCCGGCTCGATCCCGCCAACAATGAATAAGCTCATGTTGCTAGGATGATAAAAAGAGTGATAACACGTATAGAGCATTTCTTTGGTAATATGAGAAATGGACTCCACCGTACCCGCAATATCTATGCGGACTGGATGCTCAATATAGAGAGCTTCAATTAGTCCGAAGTAAACACGCCAGTCAGGATTGTCACTATACATGTCAATTTCTTGACCGATGATGCCTTTCTCCTTTTCCACATTTTGATCAGTAAAATAAGGATTCTGCACGAAATCAATCAAGGTAGTCAGATTCTGTTCAATATTCTCCGTAGCCGAGAACAAATACACGGTTCGATCAAAACTCGTAAAAGCATTCGCAGAAGCCCCAAGCGAGGCGAATTTGGCGAAAATATCGCCCTCTGGTTCTTCAAACATCTTGTGCTCTAAGAAATGCGCAATCCCGTCTGGCACTTGATGCTTTTCCCGACCCTCAACTTGAAAGTGATTATCGATGGACCCATAATGAGTTGAGAACGTGGCATACGTTTTGTTGAATCCCGCTTTGGGGAGAATATATACATTCAAGCCGTTCGGCAGACGTTCATGATACAGCGTTTCTTGCAGTTTAGTAAAAGGTATAGCTTGCATGGTCAATTCTCTCCCTTCCGGTCTCTTAAAAAGTAGATCGTATCCAGTTGGATGGTCTCCGCTACCTTCTGAATATCAGCGATTGTAACGGCTTCGATGGCCTCAATCAGCTGTGCCAGTGTTCTTGATTTGCCTGATAATTGGCTATTGAAGTCAAGCGCGATCATCTCAAAGGCTGAATCTCTACTCTCTCTCAGCTGGTTCGCAATCATAGCCTTGGTTTGGGAAATCTCAAGCTCACTGATCTCACCTTTACTCATGGCTTCAAGCTGCTGCTTCATGATCTCGACTGCTTTTTCATAATTGGCGATCTCAATCCCGGACTGTAATGTGAGTATTCCTTTATGCCCGTCAAGACGTGAAGAAGCATAGTAAGCCAGACTCTCTTTTTCACGGACGTTGATAAAAAGCTTAGAATGCGCGTAACCGCCAAGTATTCCGTTATACAACAAGGCTGCAGGGTACTGATCATCTGCATATGTGATCGATGTGCGCAGCCCCATATTAAGCTTCCCCTGACTGACATCCAGCCGCTCCACAATCTCTTTTACTCCTCGCTTGGCCTGTACTGCTGCCTTCATCTCGTAACGGGTTTCCTGTTCTCGATTCAAGCTGAAAGCTCGGCCAACTATTTGTTTGACTTCCGCAAGCGTCGTATCGCCCACTACATAAATGTCGATTGGCGCACTAAGCAGCCATTGGCGATAGGATTCGTACAAGCCTTTTGGCGTAATGTCGGGAAGATCACTCAAACGGCCTAATGGGAATAACTTATAGGGTTCATCTTTACACATCTCTTCCAGACAACGCTCGGCCGCATACCGGATTTTGTCGTTAATGAGTGATTCCAGTTTTTTCTGGACTGTGATTTTCTCAGCATTGACGTATTTCTCGCGGAATGAACCACCCTCTAATACTGGATCACATATTGCTTCCCCTACGAATTCCATGCCTTGCTCTAATAATCCGCTTACTCCATCCAGGAATTGATCCTGAATTAGATCCATTCTGAACTGCACAATCTGATAATCTCCGCGTTTGAATACGTCAAAGCCAAATCCAGCTCCATACAGATCATCCAGTTTTTCGCGGAATTGTTTGGTTTCTGGCAGCTTGGATGTTCCCCGACGCAGGACGAACGGGGCAAGAGCTACTGATGTTACGGTTTGCTCGGACAACGGATGGCCTATGTATACCGTGATGGCGGTTGTTTTGAACTGCTTTGTCGGCATGACGTGAAGTCGGATCTGGTTCACTGAATCTCTTTCAAAAGAGCTGGCGTTCGGTTTCAACTGTGTATGCTCCCTTCCTTGGAGTCCGTATTTATAGGTATCTTCTACCAATGTATCGGACTTCTTCTCATTATATTCTCCCAGAAACAGAAGAAGCAACCTAGTCAGGTCACTTCTATGTTCTCCTATTCAATTAATTACAGAAAATATGCTTTCCGATCTTTTTAACTTGTACCCTTGTCCAAATCCACTTTGATGTGGCCGTCTCCGGGTTGAAGTAATACAAGCATCCTCCAGATGGATCATAACCATTTAATGCGTCTTGTACAGCTTTTTTGGCTGTCTCATTGGGAGTTAACCAAATCTGTCCGTCGGCTACGGCTGTAAAAGCACCAGGTTGAAAAATAACTCCGGATACCGTGTTAGGGAAGCTGGATGACTTTACCCGGTTCAGAATAACTGCGGCCACAGCAATTTGCCCGACATAAGGCTCCCCGCGAGATTCTCCATACACGGCATTCGCCATCAGGTTCAAATCCTGGTCTGATAACCCCAGATGGTTGGAAGCCGGCAGGCCGCCGCTAGTCTGTGGAGCTTGTGGGGACGGAGAAGCTGCTGCGCCCGCTTGCTTACGAGGTGTCTTATCCGGAGTCCAAGCTTTTGTAGCTTCCCAGAGCTTGAGCTTCGTCTTGGAGCCTGCAACACCATCGACCTTCATTCCGAATTTGTATTGAAAATTTTTGACGGATTGCTGTGTTTTGGGACCGAACTCTCCATCTACTTGTCCAAAATAGAAGCCTAAGTATTTAAGACGGCCTTGAAGCTCGTATACATCTTCCCCTTTGGAGCCGTATTTGATTATGGCATTGCTGAAAGTTTGTTCCGTTTGTAAGCTGTGCTTCACCTGCATCGAAACGAACAGGAGCAGCAAGACGCTGAGTGTGATAAGAAGAATACGTTTGTTCATGTGATTCGCTCAACCTTCCTGATCTGGATGTGATCGCATTTTCTCTTAGTATGAGGAAGGGTGTCATAATATATGCAGGTTGGCGCTTGAGGGGCAGGAAAAAGTGGGATTGAAGCTCTGTAAGTTGCTCCAGAGAGGATAAGGGTTACAATCGCTCTTGAACGCACGTCGCAGGATTGTATTTTTATAGGGTAGCGACATGCGTTCAAAGGCGACCGCTTCGCTTTTCCACTCCTCATCCCCTCTTCCGCTCAAGAGCTTCGACAACAGGAAGAAGCCCCTCAAGGCTTTGAGGGGGAGGGCAGAGAAGGGCGTGAAGCTCTATAGTCGCTCAGAGAGGATGAGGGTTACAATCGCTGTTGAACGCACGTCGCAGGATTGTATTTTTATAGGGTAGCGACGTGTGTTCAAAGGCGACCGCTTCGCTTTTCCACTCCTCATCCCCTCTTCCGCTCGAGCTTCGACAACAGGAAGAAGCCCCTCAAGGCTTTGAGGGGGAGGGCAGAGAAGGGCGTGAAGCTCTATAGTCGCTCCAGAGAGGATGAGGGTTACAATCGCTCTTGAACGCACGTCGCAGGATTGTATTTTTATAGGGTAGCGACGTGCGTTCAAAGGCGACCGCTTCGCTTTTCCACTCCTCATCCCCTCTTCTGCTCGAGCTTCGACAACAGGAAGAAGCCCCTCAAGGCTTTGAGGGGTTCAATGGTTATTAAGAAGTAACACGGTTATGGTGGTATTGCTCATAGGAGACGAGCACTTCGCGCGGCTTGCTGCCCTCGTAAGGCCCGACTATCCCTTTGGCTTCCATTGAGTCGATCAATCTGGCAGCACGCGTGTAGCCTACTCTCATCCTGCGCTGGAGCAAGGACACCGATGCTTGCTTGGCCTCAAGTACGATTTGAACGGCCTGATCAAACAATTCATCTTCGAACTCGTCAACAGCATCCGTTGCTTCTTCGATCTCAGGCACTAGCTCCTCTTGATAGTTGGCTTTCTCTTGATGACTGACGAAGGAGACAACAGCTTCAACTTCAGAATCGGAGAGAAATGCCCCTTGCACACGGACAGGCTTGGAAGCACCCATAGGCAGGAAGAGCATATCTCCTCGACCCAGCAGTTTCTCTGCCCCGACCATATCCAGGATCGTCCGGGAATCGACCTGAGATGATACTCCGAATGCGATACGTGAAGGGATGTTGGCTTTAATTACCCCCGTGATGACATCTACGGAAGGCCGCTGAGTAGCGATGATTAGATGGATCCCGGCGGCACGAGCCATTTGCGCCAGACGGCAGATCGCATCCTCCACATCATTCGCTGCCACCATCATTAGATCTGCAAGCTCATCGACAATGACAACGATATAAGGCAATGGCGCCCCTTCCTTTTTCTCTACAAGCATCGTATTGTACCCTTCAATATTTCGTGTACCGCTCTTGGAGAACATCTCATACCGCTTCTCCATCTCCAAAACAACCTTCTTCAATGCCAAAGATGCTCTTTTGGGATCGGTCACAACAGGTGCGAGCAAATGAGGTATCCCATTATATACGTTAAGCTCCACCATCTTGGGGTCAATCATAAGGAATTTGACTTCATCGGGTTTTGCTTTATACAAAATGCTAGTTATGATCCCGTTTATACATACGGATTTACCTGATCCAGTTGCCCCAGCAACAAGCAAATGGGGCATACGCGCTAGATTACCCACAATAGCTTGTCCTGCAATATCACGACCGAAAGCAATACTTAGCTTTGAAGCGGAATCATGGAAAACTGAGCTCTCCATTACTTCACGCATGGTAACAATGGATACTTCTGTGTTTGGTACTTCAATCCCTATGGCCGACTTACCTGGAATCGGAGCTTCCATCCGAATGTCTTTGGCCGCTAATGCAAGGGCTATATCATCCGTTAGACTCACAATTCGACTCACCTTAACACCCACATCAGGTTGAATTTCGTATCGCGTGACGGAAGGCCCCCGTACAACCTCTAATACTTTCGTACGAACACCAAAACTCTCTAGCGTGGATTCAAGCTTCTTGGCCACGAGCTTGTAATCCGTCTGTTCCGACCCTTTTCCCATCCCTGCAGGCTTGGAAAGCAATTGAAAAGAAGGCAGCTCATATGGCTTTGTTTGTACAGCCGCGTTTTCTTCCTTGCCAAAAGAAAGCTCCGTATCTGTAACTTCTTCCTCTGCTTGCGACCCGGTCTTTATAGCAGCTTGCCCTGCTTTTGTTACAGGAGGTTTCACCCACGATGCATGAATCGTCCCATTTTCTTGCTCTACTTGCTCTTGAAAATCACGAATTACCGGCACTTCTGGACCTTGATCTACTTCTGTTCTCAATGAACTTTCTATAATTGGATGCTGTACGGTGTTATCCGCGAAGTCATCTTCGTAATCTTCATCAATTGGGATCTTCTTATTGCTTTGTTCATTAAGCTCCTTACCCGTTGCGCTCTGACGTTTTCCACCGAATAGTTGGAAAAACACTGGTTTTTTCTTCTCGCGGATAATAACAGGCAGCTCATCATCCATTTCATCATCATCCGGTATGTAAGCAGCAGGCACAGGTTTCATTCGTGCAGATGTCTTCACTTTCACTGTTGGTTTAGGTCTTCCTTTTAGCAGCGCTAACATCTCGTTCAAGCTTTGCTTAATAGAATTACCTGTTCCACGGAACAGCCCGCGAAGCTTAGCTCCCATATCCACATAGGAGAATCCAGTGATGAGAATAAAACCAATGGCAAACATAGTATATTCAATTAACTTGGCTCCTAAATTATCGAACAGCATATATAAGATGGCGTATAAAAAAGCCCCTATCATACCTCCCCCGACTTGATGGGATAAAATTTCAGCCCCTTGCACCGTTGGGCTTAATCCATCAATAAGGCTTGTCCAAGTCTGGCTAATAATCCATCTGGCCGATAACATCTGTTCATTAGGATCGAGCTGTTGAAACATCGTGATATGATTCATGATTAAAAAACCGGTCAGAACAAGCAACCATCCTGATTTACGTGCTGACCAATGATTCGGCCAAGTCCGTCTGATCATCGCATATAAGCCAATATAAATAAAAATAACGGGGATGACCCAATCGAACACTCCAATGAAAAATCGGAATAAATAAGTTAACGACCTGGCCACTGATCCCTGCTCTGATAGCGCGATGATGGAAAAGATAAGGATGAGAATGCCGTATAGCTCGTACTTCAATTGTACGGTTAAGGAACCGTTTTTCTTTTTTCGCTTAGCCAAGTCTTACACCTCCAATGCTATATTATACCATACCTGAAAAAGCTGTATAAGGACTAATTACAACCCCTCATAAACAAACAAAAAGCCCCACAATGCGACATGGAGGCTTTTCATTACATTATCTAACTGATGGCTTGTATTCAATCAATTGTCCGGGCGCATATGCTGGATTCAAATAATGCTGCGGATTTGGACTAATCAGTCGAACAATTCGTACCTGATGCGGCGAGATGGGCTGCACTTGCATTAAAAGGCCATCCAATACAAGCTCGGAGTATTGCTCCTGGATATGATCCCAACCCTCAAAAACAATTTCCTCAGGCATACAAGTGTACAGAATCATGACGAGCCTACAGCAACAAGCGTATTATTATTTCTTGATTCTCGTTTTTCCTCGATCCTTCGATTAAGTTCCCTCAATGCTTCTCCAATCCCTCCAACGCTGTCAATCAAACCATGTTTAACAGCATCATTACCAATTACGGTTGTCCCGATATCCCTTGTTAATTCACCTGTCTTGAACATTAAAGCCTTGAACACTTGTTCGTCCACTCTAGAGTGCCGGGTCACGAATCGAATTACCCGCTCCTGCATCTTCTCCAAATACTCGAAGGTTTGGGGAACTCCAATAATGAGACCGTTCATCCGGATTGGGTGTATGGTCATTGTTGCGGTTTCTGCGATGAATGAGAAATTAGCGGATACCGCTATGGGTACCCCAATACTATGACCGCCGCCAAGGACTAGAGTCACGGTTGGCTTGGACATGGTAGCAATCATCTCGGCAATAGCAAGGCCTGCTTCAACATCGCCTCCAACGGTATTCAGGATAATCAGCATCCCTTCTACCTTGGGACTTTGTTCTGCTGCCACAAGCTGAGGAATCAAATGTTCATACTTCGTTGTTTTGTTCTGCGGCGGCAGGACGATATGTCCTTCAACTTGACCTATAATCGTCATGCAATAAATATTCGATTCTGCTGATGGGGTATTGGTTTGACCTAGCTGCTGTATGTTCTCCAGCACGGGATTCTTCTGTTTATCTTCTGGTATTTCCAGCGGTTCTTGCTCGTTAGTGGGATATGCCATAGGTAGCCTCCTGATAAATACTACTACCTAGTATTGGTGAAACCTGCTTACATTTATGCGCTCAATCCTCACTCGGAAAACAATAACAGAAGCCCTCAGGATATGACTATCCTAGGGGCTTCCTTCCATACACGTTTATATAAGGTGTACAAGTGACTGTACGCTTACATGTTATACTTCCATTATGATCGGAAGAATCATCGGTCTTCTTCTGGTTTGTTCATATAAAAATCGTCCAAGTGCATCTTTTACCTGTGTTTTGAGTGACGCCCATTCATTGACGTTCTCAACCATGAGTCGGTTTAATGTATTCGTAACGATCCGATTGGCTTCATCAAGAAGACCTTCGGATTCGCGGACATAAACAAAACCTCTCGAAATGATATCCGGTCCTGACAAAATAGCCCCGTCCTGCTTGCTGAGTGTAACGACGACCACTAATATCCCGTCTTGAGATAATAGCTTACGATCGCGGAGGACAATATTACCCACATCACCCACACCTAACCCATCGATTAGTGTGTTGCCTGAAGGCACCTTAGATCCTCTGCGCGCCACTCCGCCTTGAATTTCAACCGTATCCCCATTGTCTACAATGAAAATGTCTTCTCGATCCATTCCAACTGATTCAGCTAGCTGAGCATGCTGCCTTAGCATCCGATATTCCCCGTGGATTGGGATGAAGAACTTAGGTTTCATCAAGTTAAGCATAAGCTTAAGCTCTTCCTGACTGCCATGTCCTGAAACGTGAACGCCTGATACCGAACCCGGCCCATAAATTACGTTCGCACCAATGCGGAACAGTTCATCAACTGTACGACCAACATAGCGCTCATTTCCTGGAATCGGAGTTGCTGCAATAATGACCGTATCACCTGGCAAGATGTCAATCTTGCGATGTGTGGATCTCGCCATACGTGTCAATGCTGACATTGGCTCCCCTTGACTGCCCGTACACAATATTGCTACACGATCCGCTGCAAGCTTGTTCACTTCTTCCGGCTCTATTAGCATACCATCTGGTATATTCAAGTAACCGAGCTCCGAGGCGATGGAAACAACGTTCACCATACTCCGGCCTATCACGGTTACTTTACGGCGAGTGACTTCTGCAGCGTCAATAACTTGTTGCACCCGATGCACATTTGAAGCAAATGTTGCTACAATGACACGTTGTTTCGCTCTACGAAACACTTCCTCCAGCTCTTTCCCGACATTTCGCTCGGACCCGGTGTATCCGGGACGTTCCGCATTGGTACTGTCTGAGAGTAGAGCTAGTACACCTTTACTACCCAATTCTGCCATTCTGTGAAGATCAGCGTATTGGTCGTTAACAGGTGTTTGGTCGAATTTGAAGTCTCCTGTGTGAACAACATTGCCTTCAGGTGTTGCCAAGCACACACCAACAGAATCCGGAATACTGTGATTCGTGCGGAAGAACGATGCCTTCATACAACCAAGCTGAATTTCGGAATCTCCGTTAATCAAATAACGTTTCGTATCTCCGAGCAGATTCGCTTCCTTGAGCTTGCTCTCAATGAGCCCCATGGTCAGTTTGGTAGCATAAATCGGCACATTCAAGATCTTCAGCACGTATGGTAATCCGCCAATGTGGTCTTCGTGTCCGTGTGTAATGAGAATGGCTCTAACTTTATCACGATTCTCAGTCAAATATGAAATATCAGGAATTACTATATCAATCCCCAACATATCTTCCTCAGGAAATTTCAATCCGGAATCAATCACCACAATATCGTTCGCATACTGGACAACATACATGTTCTTTCCAATTTCGCCCACGCCGCCAAGAGCGAAAATGGATAATTTCTCTATATTTTTCTTAGACAAGACTATACCTCCTAATTTTTTTATTGACGACGATCTTTAATGAACAAACCTTTACTGATAACCGAACCAGTCACTTGCCATTATTATACATGATGCCTGTGACCGAAAACAAGTCGAGTGGATTTATTGTACCCCAAAACGAAAAACCGATGCTGGTTCAGCATCGAATCATCGACTAGAGCAGAGACTCTACGAATCGGCCTTCATCTTCAGAAACCGCAAGCAAAGGTAAGCGTACGCCCCCTACTTGGATGCCTTTAAAGTTAAGTGCGTGCTTAATCGCTGCTGGACTCGGCACACGGAATATCCCTGTGAAGATTGGGAATAAATTAGCGTGAAGCTTCGCTGCATGAGCATGATCGCCATTCAAATAAGCTTGCACCATCTGTTTCATTTCTTTGCCTATTACATGACTCGCTACACTAACAATCCCATAACCTCCGATAGCTAGAACCGGTAAAGTTAAGCTGTCGTCACCGCCGTAAACTCGGAACCCTTCGGATGATTTGGTAATAACTTCCGTTATATGATTCAAGTCAGGAGTTGCTTCTTTAGATGCGACAATGTTGGGAATATGGGACAAGCGGATTGTAGTATCAGCTGCCATCTGTATCCCAGTACGGTGAGGTACATTATAGACCATGATCGGAAGCTTCGTACTTTCTGCAATCGCTTTGAAGTGTTGGAATAACCCTTCTTGGGAAGGACGATTATAATAAGGGGCGACAAGCAAAATCCCATCTACACCTAACTTCTCAGCCTCCTGGGTGAGATGTATGGAGTGACGTGTATCGTTGCTGCCAGTTCCAGCAATAATGCGGCAACGTCCCTGTGCCCGCTTGACAGCCGCATCAAATAATTGGAGCTTCTCCTCGTCGGTCAAAGTCGGAGATTCGCCCGTAGTGCCGCTAATAACGAGTGTATCCGTTTGCTGCTCATCAATCAAATAGTCAATGAGGACATCAACCTGCTGCCAGTCGATTTGCAAATTGTCATTCAATGGGGTAACCATGGCGGTGATAACTCTACCGAAATCCACGCAAAATTCCCTCCTCAATCAATTCGTTTTGTGTAATTGAAACTTATGATGGAGCGCTAAGACCGCTTTGACCATATCGGATTGACCAACCAACACCCAGATTGTTGTGTTCGAATCAGCGGATTGTAAGATTTGTATATCTTCCTCGGTCAATGCTTCAATAATATGCGCCATGATTCCAGGTACTCCGTTCATGCCCCCGCCGATTACTGACACCTTAACGCAGCCCTGCTGAAACTTAGGTTCGTAACCTAAATTACGGAGCGTGTCGATAGCTCTTGCAGCTTCATGATCAAATACGGTGTACATGACACCTGAAGGGTTAACGTTAATGAAATCTACGCTAATCTGGTGCTGAGCCATCGCCTTAAATACGCTTAACTGCAAATCATATTGCCCTTCCTGTGCAGCCACTCGGATTTGCGTGACGGAAGGTACATGGGCAATCCCTGTTACATATCGGTCCCTTAAAGGCATATTTAACAACCTGAGCGAGTCAGGTGAAGCTACTAATGTTCCAAGATCCTCTGTAAAAGTGGAACGTACACGGATCGGTACGTTTGCCTCCATAGCAATCTCAACCGCTCTAGGATGTATAACCTTCGCTCCTTGATAAGCCATATTGCAAATCTCGGCATAGGTTACGCTTACTATGGCTTGAGCATCCGCTACTAGACGCGGATCAGCTGTGAATATCCCATTCACATCAGTGAAAATATCCACGTACTCCGCCTTCAAAGCAGCACCTAGTGCTGTCGCAGATGTATCACTCCCACCACGTCCTAAAGTAGTGATATCCTGCTCATCAGATTGTCCTTGAAAACCGGTTACAATAACGACTTTCCCTAGACCAAGCTGATGCAGAATACGTGCAGGCTGTATGGATTCAATATGGGCATTACCAAATCGCCCGTCCGTGTGTATCCCAGCTTGACCACCGTTTAAAACTACCGCAGGAATCGATAGATGATTCAATTCACTACATAGAACAGCCGCAGAGATAGTCTCTCCGCAGCCAAGAAGCATGTCTCTTTCTCTGGGAGGAAGAGAATTACCATTCTGCCTGATCAAATCCAGCAGCGTGTCCGTGGCATAAGGATCTCCCCGTCTACCCATTGCGGAAACTACGACTACAAGTGCATATTGTTCGGCTAAAGCATGTTGAATGTGATGGATGGCATGAGTTCTGGATTGGGTATCGGAGAGGGAAGTTCCGCCAAACTTTTGCACAAGAATGCGCATCGTCTTCCCTCCAAACATCTTTTGTTACCCTCTATGATGAATAATCGAACGCCCTATTATTGCTGTTCAATCGCAATGTACTCTGCGATTTGTACAGCATTCCATGCTGCGCCTTTAAGCAGATTATCAGAAACGATCCACATGTTAAGTGCACGCGGATTGTTCAGATCACGGCGGACACGCCCAACGAAAGTTTCCAGCTTCCCTGCTGCATCAGTCGCAAGCGGATAAAGCTGTTCTTGCAAATTATCTTGAAGAATAATACCCGGCGCATTGGCCAATAAGGACTTCACTTCTTCTACATCAAAATCCGATTTCAATTCCACGTAAACGGATTCTGAGTGACCATAAACGACTGGGATTCGCACACAGGTTGCTGTTACTTCCAGTGAGTCATCTCCCATAATCTTCTTCGTTTCATTAATCATCTTCATCTCTTCATAAGTAAAGCCATTCTCGGTAAATTTATCAATCTGCGGAATCGCATTGAAGGCAATCTGATGTTTCACTGGTAACGAACCGACTGGCAGAATGTCTGGATTAGCATCTTGCCCATCCAGAATGCTCTTAGTTTGACGAAGCATTTCGTTAATGGCCTTCGCACCAGCGCCAGAAACAGCTTGATAGGTGGAGACGATAATTTTGGAAATACCGAAACGGTCATACAAAGGCTTCAATGCTGCTACCATCTGAATCGTAGAGCAGTTGGGATTCGCAATAACTCCTTTGTGCTCATTGATCTTATCAACATTCACTTCTGGTACTACCAAAGGTGTCTCAGGATCCATACGGTATGCGCTAGTGTTATCAATGCACACAGCACCGTGCTCAACGGCATGAGGAATCAACTCACGGCTAACATCTCCGCCTGCGCTGAACAATGCAATCTCCACGCCTTTGAAACTATCCGGAGTAGCTTCTTGAATGACAACATCAGTTCCTTTAAAAGAAACCTTCTTACCAGCAGAACGAGCGGAAGATAGAAGTCTCAATTCCTTAATCGGGAAGTTCCGTTCTCCCAATAAGCGAATAATCTGCTCGCCCACGGCTCCGGTTGATCCAACTACTGCTACAGTAAATTGCTTTTGATTCGACATCTTCTAGTTCTCCCCTTATGCGAAATGAATGTAATTAGGAGTTCATATAATTGAACTTTTCTATTACCATAGGCTGTATCTGTCTATGTTCCAGGGCTGCTGCACATGTGTCTAGTGCCAGTTCCATTCGAGCTACTAGTGAATTCGGCTTCATATTAGGAGCGTCTTGCCCAAACGGTACGAAGTAAACATTCTTAGCAACTAGCAATTTGGCTATATTAGCGGCATTTAATCCTAGTCCGTCATTAGTAGAGATAGCTAGTACCAATGGACGCTGATTGCGCAATTGAGCTTTGGCCGCCATTAATACCGGGCTTTCTGTCATCGCATTCGCCAGCTTGCTTGTTGTATTTCCTGTGCATGGAGCAATCAACATGACATCTAACAATTTGGATGGGCCTAACGGCTCAGCATCTACAATTGTAGAAATGATATCATTCCCTGTAATATCTTTCAACTGTTTCTGCCAATTTTCCGAAGTGCCAAAGCGTGTGTCTGTAGTCATTAAAGTATATGAAGCAATAGGAATAACACGTGCGCCTTGATCAACGAATGCTTGTATGTGCGGCATTACTTCCGCGAATGTGCAATGGGATCCGGTTAATGCGAATCCGACCGTTTTTCCTTGCCAATTCATTGCGAATTCCTCCCTGTAACGGCATCTTCCATAATCAACTGGCTGACTGTGTTTGCTATGATACGTCCAGCTGTTTTGGGAGCGACGATTCCAGGTAATCCGGGGGCAAGCATAGCTTTGATCCCTCGCTTTTCAGCGAAACGGAAATCCATCCCGCCTGGCTTAGAGGCCAGATCAATGAGTACCGCCCTGTGTGGAATATTGGCAATAATTTGCGCTGTGACTATCATAGTCGGTATCGTATTAAAAAGCAAGTCGATATTCGTGACCTGCTGCGCCAGATCTGTCAAATAAAATGGGGTAAAACCCATCTCCCAAGCTCGTGCAAAATGCTCCTGTCGGCGTATGCCCACCTTCACAGTTGCACCTAATCCTTGTAAAGTTCTAGCCATAGTAAATCCCGTTCTACCAAGTCCAAGAACCATACAAATAGAACCATGAATCGTTATGTCTGTATTCTGAATGGCCATCATGACGGCGCCTTCTGCGGTTGGGATAGAATTATAGATGGCTACGTCATCTCTTTCAAGCAGTTCGACTAACATGATCCCTGCAGTCGCACACAAAGTTTTCAAGTATGGTTTGCTCATTCCTGTATATACTTTAGCGTGTTTTGGTAAATTGCGGATATGCTCTTCAGTCAAATGAAGCTCAGTAGTTGAGAACAAAGAATCTACTATACCCTTTTCGTCCGTCCCCACCACTGGCAAAATAACTGCATCGGCTGCCTGAAGCACATCCGGTGACAGGGCGCTTTTCGTAGCTCCGCTGTATTGATTCTGCAAATTGTCAAATCCGATCAATAGGACAGTAGCGTCCAGTTCGACGAATTTCTGAATCACTTCCAACTGACGGGCATCTCCGCCGATGAAGGCGACTTGTACTCCAGTCAACATGGCAACGTTACACTCCTTTCCTTCTCCTTCGTAGATATGACATCTTATGCCGGTGCGGAATAATGGGTTACAGCCCAAATCATATCGCTCACAAACAAAAAAGCCCTCCTGAAGGAGAGCTCTTCCAATTATTTGGTGCCTGTATGACCAAAGCCGCCGGAGCCTCGCTCTGTATCATCGAGACTTAACACCGTTTCCAACTGTACGGGTGGAACATGCTGAAACACCATTTGGGCAATTCGTTCATTTCGCACAATCTCAAACGGCTGCTGTCCCAAATTGATTAACAATACTTTGATCTCTCCTCGATAATCAGCGTCGATTGTTCCAGGAGTGTTGAGACAAGTTATACCATGCTTGAAAGCAAGCCCGCTTCTCGGACGAATCTGGGCTTCCAATTGAGCAGGCATTGCGATAGCAATTCCGGTTGGCACCAACGCGCGCTCGCCTGGTTGTAATACAAGCGGCTTCTCTGCAGGGACTGCAGCATACAAATCAAAGCCGCTAGCTTGTTCAGACATTCGCTGAGGGAGTTGAACATCATTAGTGCCAGGCAATTTCATTAATTTAACGACATTAAGCAAGGACAATTGGCTCCCTCCCGAATGTGGCAATGGCTTGATCGGACTTCCCCACCATGGATAAGGAGAACGGTTGAGAGAACAAAGTAGATGTTAACAACCGGAGATCTTCATGAGTTACAGCATCGATTCGATCCAATATCTCATCCATCGTATAATGTTTTCCAAGCATCAGCTCGTTCTTACCCAAACGATTCATGCGGCTGCTCGTACTCTCCAAGCTTAGAATAAAGCTACCCTTGAGTTGCTCTTTACCTTTCTTAAGCTCGTGCTCGGTAAGCCCTTGTTCAGCCAGATTACGCAGCAGCTCCATGGTGACATCCAATACTTCCTTCGTCTGTTTTGGAGCGGTTCCCATGTAGATTGTGAACAGGCCGCTGTCCAAATGGGCCGAATGATAGGAATACACCGAGTAGGCTAATCCGCGCTTTTCCCGAATCTCTTGGAACAAATGCGAGCTCATGCCTCCGCCGATCACATTATTCAATAAGATCATTGGATACAGCAAGGAATCCTTCAAGGAACAGCCTGGTAGAGCCAAGCAAATATGATTCTGCTCGGTTTCCTTCTTATGGAAGATCGATTGACCGGAATAAAGAGGGATCTCCATATCTTGAGAAGCTCCCAAATTCACAAAGCCGCCGAAATGTTGTTCTAATAGTTCAATCACACTGTCGTCGATATTACCAGCCAAGCTAATCACGGTATTATCCACCCGGTAATGACTCTTCATATACTCCTTCAGAGAGACAGAGTTCATGTTCTCCAAATTTGCTTTGGTCCCCAAGATCGAATAACCGAGCGGGTGGTTCTGATAAGAGGCTCTTGCGATCAGATCATGCACCAGATCATCTGGTGTGTCGTCATACATAGAGATTTCTTCAAGGATCACATTACGTTCCTTATCCAACTCCGATGGATCCAAGATTGAATGAAAGAACATATCCGCAAGCACGTCAACAGCTATCGGTAAATGTTGATCCAATACTTTTGCATAATAACATGTGTATTCCTTAGATGTAAAAGCATTCACATTGCCGCCGATCCCGTCGAAAGTCTCAGCAATTTCTTTGGCCGAGTACCGTTTTGTTCCTTTAAATAACATATGCTCAATGAAATGGGAGATCCCGTTATTTGTTTCGTTCTCATTGCGCGACCCTGTCTTTACCCATATGCCAAACGTTACTGAACGGCAAGTCGGAATTTTCTCCAGGACTACCCGCAATCCATTTTGAAGTTGTAATCTCTCCAACCGGGACTTCCCCCTCTCGATGTAAAAGTTCTCCAAACAATGCTTTCAATATATCAGAATTTAATCTGCTGCTCAACCACATGCACGCGTTCAGGGGAAATTAATTCGCTTACGGTCCCCAGAACGAACCCTTTTTCTTTTATATTCACAATTAATTGTTCTAATGCATCGCTTGAGGAGGAAGTTGGATGCATGAGTATCAACGCACCTGGCTCTAATCTTGGTGTTAGCCTCCTAATGATGGATTCGCCGCCTGGATTTTTCCAATCTACGGTGTCCAGAGTCCATAATATGGTATGTAGACCAAGCTCTCGCGCAATCTTTACGGTCTGCTCATTAAAATCTCCAGAAGGCGGGGCGAACAGTTTATTATGTGCCCCCAGCTTCTCGACCAACTTCTGGGTTTTCTCAATCTCCTCTACGGCTTGCTCCCGGCCAAGCTGACTCATATTCTTGTGTGAATAAGCATGATTGGACAGCTCATGCCCCTTCTCACCAATATTCTTCGCCATTGCTTCATTCTTGCTTAGCCAAGAGCCGTCAAAGAAGAAGGTAGCTTTGACTTTCTGGCGATCAAGCACATCTAACATAATGGGTAGAAACTCATTCCCCCAAGCGACATTAATCATCAAAGAAACCATAGGTTTGTTCGGGTTCCCTTTATAGATAGGCTGAGCCCCAAGGTGCTCGAGGGTTACAGCCGGCGGAATTGTCTTGTAAATAAATGGAAAACTTGCTGCTCCTGCTTGGGATAGCTGAATCGCTTGGCGCCAAGTTTCTTCTATATCTACTTCCCTGCCATTCAAACCAGGAATAGCCTTCCAGATTCGATCGATTTTGGCGTCTATCGGAGGGATGCTGCGGCTCTTCGCTTCAGCTGATATTCTCTCGAGCAACTTAGCGTTATTCTCTGCAATAGAATGGCTTATAACAGCTTGTGAGGAGGTAGTGCCTTCATGCTGCATGTGGCCGGATTGTTCTTTGGAAGGGGCTTTGGCGGGTTCTTGCGTTGGCTCCTGTAATGGCTGAAATGCATGCACATTCTGAAAGGCTATCGTCTCCTTACTCTGTGTTGATTTGACGAATGCATCCATACTGTTGGATTGGTAGAGGCCCCAAGTGATCAGAATTCCGGCCCCGCCTAGAACAAACCATCGTTTATCCATTTTATCACCCCATCCTTGTCCAATAATATCCTCATCCTATGTAAAAAGACACATATTTATACCGACCACAAACATTAATTCGTTATGTACGCATGAAAAAAGAGTCAGACTTCTCTGGCTCTTAATTCTTGATACGTTATGGATGGAACAATTTGTCTAACGACAACTACACCTTTTCAGGAGTAGCGCCTTGTGGAATTAGAGTCGCTTTACGGGATAGATTAACCCGTCCTTGATTATCGATCTCTGTCACCTTAACCGTGATTTGTTCACCCAGCTTCAGCACATCTTCGACCTTCGCAACACGTTCTGTAGAAACTTGCGAGATATGAACAAGTCCTTCTTTACCCGGAAGTATTTCTACAAATGCGCCGAACTTCTCGATCCGCTTCACAGTGCCCAGATACGTTTCACCGACAATAACTTCTCGGACGATCCCTTCGATAATCGATCTTGCCTTCTCATTCATCGGTTCATTGGAAGAGGAGATAAATACTCGACCGTCTTGCTCGATATCGATCTTAACTCCCGTTTCTTCAATGATCTTGTTGATGATCTTGCCTCCTGCACCAATTACATCTCGAATCTTGTCAGGATTAATCTGCATAGTCAAGATTTTTGGCGCATATTGAGACAGGCTAGTTCTTGGCTGTTGGATCGCTTCAAGCATTTTTCCCAAGATGAAAAGACGGCCTTCTCTCGCTTGACTGAGTGAATCTTTCAAAATGTCGCGGCTAATTCCGTCAATCTTGATATCCATCTGGATTGCTGTAACACCTTCAGCTGTACCGGCTACTTTGAAGTCCATATCGCCGAGATGGTCTTCCATACCTTGAATATCGGAAAGAATGGAGAAATGATCTCCGTCCTTTATTAAGCCCATTGCAATACCTGCTACAGGTGCTTTGATCGGAACACCAGCATCCATCATAGCTAGGGTGCTTGCACAAATACTAGCTTGCGATGTAGAACCGTTCGATTCCAATACTTCGGAAACAAGACGGATTGTGTAAGGAAAATCAACTTCATTCGGGATTACCTTGGACAAAGCTCGTTCACCAAGTGCTCCATGACCAATCTCACGTCTTCCAGGAGGACGAAGTGGTCTTGCTTCCCCTACACTGAATGGCGGGAAGTTGTAGTGGTGCATAAAACGTTTGGTGTCTTCCAAGTCAAGCCCGTCCAATATTTGCACATCACCAAGAGCTCCGAGTGTACAAATACTGAGTGCTTGTGTCTGGCCTCTTGTAAACAAGCCGGAACCGTGTGTGCGCGGAAGAATTGACGTATCACAATCAATCGCACGAATCTCACTCAAGCCGCGACCATCCGGACGCACTTTGTCATGGGTAATTAGACGGCGTACTTCCTCTTTGACGATATCATAAAGTACTTCTTTTACATCCTTAATCTTATCCGCTTCTTCAGCGTAGTCTACCGCGAACTTTGCGACTGTTTCTGCATTGATTCCATCAATCGCAGACTGACGGGCATGCTTCTCAGCAATCTTGATCGCTTCAACCAGACGCTCCTGCGCAAAGCTGCGAACTGCTGAATTCACCTCAGGATCAACAGCGTGAAGAGTGACATCCATTTTGGGTTTACCAGCAAGCTCTACGAATTGCTCTTGAAGAGCCACAATCTTACGAATTTCATCATGGCCGAACATGATCGCTTCTAGGATCACTTCTTCCGAGACTTCGTTTGCTTCGGCTTCTACCATCATGATTGCATCTTTCGTGCCCGCCACCACTAGGTACACATCGCTCTTCTCTTCTTGTTCAGGAGTCGGGTTGATAATGAATTGACCATCAATGCGTCCTACAATGACGCCGCCAATCGGACCGCTGAACGGAACATCAGAGATGCTGAGCGCTGCAGATGTACCGATCATTGCCGCAATGTCCGAAGGACAATCCTGATCTACACTCATAACAATCGCTACGATCTGTACATCGTTACGGAATCCTTCAGGGAACAAAGGCCGTATCGGACGATCCGTCAATCGACTGGATAATATAGCTTTTTCACTTGGGCGACCTTCTCTTTTAATAAATCCGCCTGGGATTTTACCTACTGCATATAAACGTTCTTCATAATTCACAGTCAGTGGAAAAAAATCTAAATCTTTAGGTTCGTTAGACGCGGTTACCGTACAGAGCACAACCGTATCTCCGTAACGTACGATGACTGCACCGTTGGCTTGCTTGGCAAGTCGGCCTGTCTCCAATGTAAACGGCCTTCCTCCCAGTTCCATGTGCACTTTCTTCTCCATAATTGCCCTCCAGGTTCTAAATGTCCATCTCACTCTTATTCTGCATACTTAACAGTATTTCCTTCTTTACGCAAAACATTATTTTCCTATAAAAATATTTTACCCATCAAAAAAACAACCTGTAGCCGAAGCTGACACGGTTGCTTTTTGAAACATATTTCTTAGCGACGTAAGCCCAAACGCTCGATCAAAGCGCTGTAACGGGATACCTCTTTGTTCTTCAAGTAAGCCAAAAGCTTGCGGCGTTGTCCTACCATCTTCAACAAACCTCGACGCGAATGATGATCTTTCTTGTGCGTCCGCAGGTGATCAGTCAAGTTCACGATATTCTGCGTTAGAATCGCGATTTGTACTTCAGGAGATCCAGTATCCGTCTCATGAACTTTATATTCAGCGATCAGTTGGTTTTTACGTTCTTGTGTTAATGCCATCTCGGTCACCTCCTCTTCAATAATAAAATAATCGCCATAAGCCGAGAAACCGTCGGTGAATCTCGTATTTCCAAGCTTAGGTTAAGCCTATGCAAAGGGAATGCAGCAGGCACGAAACCCAGTATAACATATTCTGCTTACGCTTGTAAAACGGAATAAGGAAATACTCTCAGGAAAGATGCTGAAAGATCTGTTTGGCAGCTTCTGCATCATTGCCAATTTGCTCGATTAGAGCATCAATGGAGCTAAACTTACGTTCGGCACGTAAGTATGAAACGAACTCTACTCGCATCGATTGCCCGTAAATATCACGGTTGAAATCAAACAGGTGGACTTCAAATGATCGAATGAGCGAATCACCGGAGAACGTCGGTTTCGTTCCAATATTCATTACACCTTCAAATACTTTGCCATCCACCAAGGCATGAACCGCATATACACCATTCACTGGATAAACATAATAACCGTCCAGAGAGAGATTGGCGGTAGGAAATCCGATCTGACGGCCTCTTGCTTCACCGTTGACAACGGTGCCCTTAATGGAATAGTTACGCCCTAAAAGCTGCCTTACTTGTTCGACCTGTCCAGCTTCTAGACAACGGCGAATCAAAGTACTGCTCACTTTTTCTCCATTCTGATGGAACGGTCGCACTACTTCTACAGCAAAGCGGCCATGACCGGACTCGCATAAAGTGTCGGCATTGCCTTTAGCCTGATGGCCAAACGCGAAGTCAAATCCCACAACGATAGTATTGGGCCTAAGCGGCAACAACATCTCATTCACGAACTGGTCTGCCGTCACTTGAGCAAATGCAAGATCAAATTGCACTAAATAGACGCATCCGATACCAAGCTCGGCTAGCATATCTAGTTTATCTTGAAGCGGCGTCAAACACCGAGTATAACGCTCATGCCCCAACACTTCGCGAGGATGGGGATGAAAGGTCATAACCGATACAGGCAAGTTTTGTTTATGCGCTGTCTGGACCGCTTGACGAATCACTTCACGATGACCGAGATGAACGCCGTCAAAATCCCCAATCGCCAACACCTGGCCAGATTCGGGAATCGTCAATGTAGAAATATAAAGAGGGAAACTGAGCTCAATGACTTGCATAGGAATTCGTTCACCTACTGTTCCTGCAGCTTGAAGCTACACGAATACTTTCTCCGGTCGCAGAATTCCCTGCTCCGGGTCTTTGCGGAATATGCCGATGAACCGTTCTTCCGGGCCATAGACACGTACCAATTGATTCTGATCTTCAACAGCTTGAAGTGAATCTAATGTTTCTAGCTCTTGCAGAGAAACCGTAATGCTCTTCCCCTGTGAAGCATGCAGCGCTTCCTCATCATTCACATCAATCCTGGGAATATGAGCAATCGCCTGATCTGTCTGGATAAGGTACTGATTCAGCTTACCTTGCTGCTGCAGCTGTTCAATCTCAGACAAAGACAAGCAACGAGCTAGCGTTATGTTCCCCGTTGATGTGCGAATGAGTTCACTCATGACAGAGGGATACCCTAAGGCTCGTCCGATATCTACGCACAAGGTTCTAATATAGGTACCTTTGGAGCAGCGTACCCGGATACGAACAGTTGGATACTTCTTCTCCAGATGTTCATCTATGAGTTCAAGGGCATAAATATGAACAGTCCTGGCGGATCGTTCAATTTCTTGACCTTGACGAGCTAATTCATAGAGCCGCTTGCCGTCCACCTTTATAGCCGAATACATAGGAGGTACTTGTTGAATCGTTCCAATGAAGGATTGCAACACTTGGATCAGCCGTTCCTTATTCAAGCTAACCTGATCCACGCGATCCGTTTCTTGGCCTGTCCAATCCTCTGTGTCTGTTGCATATCCTATTGTAAGCTCCGCTTCATATTCTTTGGGTAATTCCTGAATATACTCTACTACGCGAGTAGCCTTACCCAAACATAATGGTAGAACACCCGTCACTTGAGGGTCAAGCGTTCCCGTATGACCAATTCTCTTCATTCCCAATATTCTGCGTGCTTTGGCTACAACGTCATGGGAGGTGAAGCCCGCAGGTTTGTTAACGGCAAGAACACCTTCGAGAGAAACACTTGGATTGGCCGCGCCTGAAGACACTGCTGAACCTTTCACTCTATCACTCATACTAATGCACGCCCTACTTCCGCAACAACCTGTTCGATAATTTCCTCTAATGAACCGTCAAGCGTACACCCTGATGCGCGTACATGTCCTCCACCGCCGAAGGATTTCGCCACTTTGGCCACGTCAACGTTACCAGAGGAGCGGAAGCTAATCTTTACTCGGTTGGCATCTACCTGTTTAAATAAAAGTCCGACCTCAACACCTTCAATATTACGCGGGTATTGAATCAAGCCTTCCAAATCCTCAGGAGTAGCTTGGGTCAATTCAATGTCGGCAGCAGAGACCGAAATCCAACATATTCTATGTTCATATGCAAAAGTTAATGTTCCCAAAGCCCGTTGCAGTACAGAAATATGGGATCGCGTAATCGTCTCCAGCACAGTTTCAGCTAATTGATGGCCTTGTACTCCGTGCTGCAGCAGATCGGATGCGATCCGCATCACTTCCGGTGAAGTATTGGAATACCTGAACCCGCCTGTATCGGTCAGCAGGCCTGTGTAGATGCACTCTGCAAGCTCCTTGGTCATTTGTACGCCTAGTTTTGCCGTTAGATCAAACAACAGTTCGACAGTAGCAGCAGCATCTTCTCGTATTAAATGAACAAGCCCGAAATAGTCATTGGTCGGATGATGATCAATATTCAATAAAGGCACATTAGCGGGAAATCGCTCACGGAGTTTGCCCATTCTAGACTCATCCGCACAATCCACGCTAATTACAGCCTGAATGATAAGATTCTCCGGCAAATGTGCAAATTCCGTGAGCTGATCGTACCCCCACAAGTATGAGAATTTCTTAGGAATCGGATTCTCATTAACCATCGTAAATTGCTTGCCGAGGCGATTCAGCAGCCAGCCCATTGCAAAAGTAGAGCTAGCTGCATCACCGTCCGGATTTACATGGGCAACAACGAGGAAATGGTCATGTTCATCAATAAAATGACGGGCATGCTCCAGTTGACCTTCATAGGTGCTTACATCCGCTTGTGCGTTCAATGTTCGGCATTCCCTTCGTTCAATTGCGTAAGCAATCGATCAATACGGCTGCCATACTCTATAGAAGAATCGAATTGGAATACCAGATCCGGTGTTTTACGCAACCGAATCCGTTTTCCTAGCTCAGAGCGAATGAATCCTGTCGCCTTTGCTATCGCTTTAAGTGTATCTTCCTTCTGTTGATCGGTACCCAGGACGCTTAAAAATATTTTGGCATGAGACAAATCATTCGTCACATCAACACCGGTCACGGTGATGAAGCCTACTCGCGGATCCTTCAGTTCTGCTTGCAGAATGACGCTTAATTCCTTCTTAATCTGTTCTCCAACTCGACCAACTCGAATTCTTGCCATGGCTTAGGATCACCTCTCCACGGTTTCCATCACGAATGCCTCGATGATGTCCCCTTCTCTGAGATCGTTAAACTTAACGATTGAAATTCCGCACTCGTAACCTTGGGCGACTTCTTTCACGTCGTCTTTGAATCGTTTCAAGGAATCGATTTTACCTTCTACAATTACGACGCCGCCGCGTAACACGCGGACTTCAGCTGATCTTACGATCTTACCGTCCGTAATCATACAACCCGCGATCGTACCAATTTTTGTGATTTTGAAAATATTCCGCACTTCTGCGTGACCAATAATATTTTCTTTGAAGATCGGATCAAGCATCCCTTTCATCGCCGCTTCAATTTCTTCAATTGCGCTGTAGATGACGCGGTGTAAACGGATATCCACTTTCTCCTGCTCAGCCGTCGTCAATGCTGCCGACTCAGGGCGCACATTAAATCCGATAATGATGGCATTGGATGCAGAAGCCAGAATAATATCCGATTCCGTAATAGCACCTACACCGTTATGCAGGATTTTGACACGAACGCCTTCGATCTCGATTTTCTCCAAAGAACCCTTGAGAGCTTCCGTGGAACCTTGAACATCACCCTTGATGATCACATTCAATTCTTTGATCTCACCGTCTTTAATGTGTTTGTACAAATCATCCAGTGTGACTCTTGTATTGGCGCTCATCTCTGATTGACGCAAGGTGACAGCACGGCGCTCAGCAATTGCTCTTGCTTTGCGTTCATCTTCATAAGCCAAGAATGGATCCCCGGCTTGAGGAACTTCCGTCAATCCTGTAATTTCTACAGGTGTGGACGGACCGGCTTCTTTGAGTCTGCGACCCTTGTCATTCACCATTGCACGAACACGACCGAAGCTGACACCTGCAACAAAAGCATCGCCCACCTTGAGCGTTCCGTGCTGAATCAACACGCGGGCAACTGGTCCGCGGCCTTTATCAAGCTCAGCTTCTAGAACTGTTCCTCTTGCGCGCTTATCCGGATTTGCCTTAAGCTCTTGAACTTCTGCAACCAGCAGGATCATTTCAAGCAACTCATCGAGCCCCGTACGCTGTTTCGCGGACAGATTCACGAAGATCGTCTCTCCGCCCCACTCTTCGGGAACGAGTTCGTATTCCGTTAAGGCTTGTTTTATTTTGTCCGGATCTGCACCCGGTTTATCAATTTTATTGACAGCAACTATAATGGGAACATTTGCTGCTTTGGCATGACTAATGGCTTCGATCGTTTGCGGCATTACTCCATCATCAGCAGCGACGACTAGAATAGTAATGTCCGTTACTTGTGCACCACGTGCGCGCATCGTTGTAAAAGCTTCGTGACCAGGTGTATCCAAGAAAGTAATCTTCTTACCATTGATCTCAACTTGGTAAGCACCGATATGCTGGGTAATACCGCCAGCTTCGCCTTCCGTTACACTCGTATGACGAATGGCATCCAGCAAAGTCGTTTTACCATGGTCAACGTGTCCCATAATAGTAACAACAGGAGGACGTTCCAACAAATCCGCTGCATCATCCTTCTCTTCGAATGTCTCGAAGTTGTCTTCTTCGACTGGTAACTTCACTTCGACTTCGACTTTGAACTCTGTAGCTATTAGTTGAATCGTATCAAGATCAAGTTCTTGATTGATCGTTGCCATAACACCAAGGAACAACAATTTCTTGATGACTTCCGATGCGTCCTTGTGCAACGATTTGCACAACTCACCAACGGTCATCGTGCCTCTTACAATAATTTTCTTAGGCGTGTTATCCACTTTCTCCTTACGAACAGGCTCAACGTGTCTACCGCGCTGATTGCGTCCGTTCGTTTTGAAGTTAGCCTTATTGTTATCATCAAACCGCTTTTGATTCGGTTTTGTTTTCTTTGCGGTTTTGCCTTTCCCTGCTTCATCCAACTCTTCATTTCCAGTCGGAACTAATGTAGGACGGCCTGTTCCAGCGCTCGAACGATTCTGCTGGAATTGCGAGTTATTGCGCGGGTTCGTACGATCCGAACGTGAAGGTTGACCTGCAGGAGCTGCTCCACGTGCACCGCCAGTAGCTGGACCTGCGCTAGGACGTCCAGGACCGCCGCTTTGTGGACGTGAGCCTTGGTAGCCGCCTCCGCCTCCTTGGCCTTGACCTTGTGGACGCGAGCCTTGATAGCCGCCTCCGCCTTGGCCTTGACCTTGTGGACGTGAGCCTTGGTAGCCTCCGCCTCCACCTTGACCACCTTGGCCTTGAGGACGAGAACCTTGATAGCCGCCTCCTTGGCCTTGACCTTGTGGACGCGAGCCTTGGTAACCGCCAGAGCTGCCTTGACCTTGGCCTTGAGGACGCGAGCCTTGGTAGCCTCCGCCTCCACCTTGAGCACCTTGACCTTGAGGACGAGAACCTTGATAGCCGCCTCCTTGGCCTTGACCTTGAGGACGCGAGCCTTGGTAACCGCCACCGCTGCCTTGACCTTGGCCTTGAGGACGCGAGCCTTGGTAGCCACCGCTGCCTTGACCTTCACGTCGTTGGCCCTGGTAGCCGCCCTGACCTTGCGGACGTTGACCTTGCGAACTGCTTTGGCCGCTTCCTTGGCTAGCAGTTGGTGAAGGATTGGAGCTTGGATTAGTTGGAGCCTGCCCAGCAGCGTTTGTGCCAGGTTGAGCCTGATTTACGGGACTAGCTTGAGCCGGTTGACTTGTAGGGCTTGCTTGTGCAGTCTGACTCGAGCTTGATACGGCCGGTTGTCCTGCTGGTTGTGGATTCGATTGTGCCGAGCCCTGATTGTTCTGGTGCTGAGGGCGTGCTTGTTGGTTGCTATTCTGAGCAGAACGCTGCTGCCCATCATTCGGTCTATTGTTAGCAGACTTATTATCCACTGACACACTAGAGCCAGAATTAGAGCTTCCACCTTCGTTACCAGCACGCTTAGCAGCAGCGTTCGCCTTCACTTCACGGAAAAAGCCCTCAACCTTGGAAACCGAATCATTCTCCATTACACTCATATGATTATTAACAGGCACACTTAGGCGCTTAAGAATCGTAATAATCTCCTTGCTGCTCATATTGAGTGATTTTGCATATTCATAAACGCGTAGCTTATCTTTGTCCTTATCTTTATCTTGATTTGTCAATATGTTTCACCTCCACAGGTAATCCGAGGCACGCAATCATTTGTCGCGCGAACCCGGTCTCCAACACAGCGATCAAGACACGTTCTTCCTTGCCAATCGCTGAGCCTAACTCTATCCGACTGCCGCATTCAACAAGCCGGATCTCATACGAACTGCATTTATCCCGAAACTTTTTCAACGTATTGGGTGATGCGTCCTCTGCCATTACGACTAGAGCAGCTTTCCTTGAACGAATTGCCTTCAAGACGTTCTCATCTCCAGTGGCCAGTTTCCCCGCCCGCATCGCAAGCCCCAAATAAGATAAAAATTTAGGATTCATTAAGTTCTCCTACATTCAAATGCAGCATACTTGCCCTTAATAGCAACGAAATCTTGCTCCAGACGTTCGTAATCGTCTGGTGTCATCGTCACCTTAAGTGCACGTTCTATGGCTTTGGTCTTTTTGGCCTGATGAAATCCTTCGATTTTTCCGCACAAATAAGCGCCTCGTCCGTTCTTCTTTCCTGTCAAATCTATTTCAACAACGCCCTCAGGCGTGCGCACAACACGAACTAATTCCTTCTTAGTCAGCATGTTCTGACACACGATACATTTGCGTTGAGGAACCTTCCTAACCTTCATGACCATCACCCACCTACTTATTTTAACCGTTCACCTTATGTGGGGCCCTTGAGAGGAAAGTGCTAATCAATGCTAACTGAATCCTGGTGCATTTCTTCAGTTGGAGTTCTCGGCCGGCCTAGTTCTTGCTCAGCTTGGGTTTCGCTCTTAATATCTATTTTCCACCCGGTCAACTTGGCTGCAAGACGAGCATTCTGACCTTTAATCCCGATAGCAAGGGACAACTGATAATCAGGCACAATGACTCTCGCCATTTTCTCACTCTCAAATACGTTAACTTCCATAACTTTGGAGGGACTTAGCGCATTTGCGACATATTCCTCTACGCTATCGGACCAACGCACAATATCAATCTTTTCGCCTTTTAGCTCATTCACAATCGTCTGCACACGTGTTCCTTTTGGACCAACGCATGAGCCGACTGGATCTACTTCCGCATTGCGGGAATACACAGCAATCTTGGAGCGGAAGCCTGCTTCACGAGCAACGGAACGTATTTCTACAACTCCATCGTAAATCTCAGGAACTTCTAGCTCGAATAATCTTCTAAGCAACCCGGGATGGGAGCGAGACAGCATGATCTGCGGACCCTTTGTCGTGTTCTCTACCTTGGTAATGTAGGCTTTAACTCGATCCCCATGCTTGAATTTCTCGTTCGGCATCAGTTCATTAAGCGGAAGCACAGCCTCCACCTTCCCGAGATCCAGGAAAATACTGCGCAAATCTTGCCGCTGCACGGTACCTGTTACGATATCCTCCTCACGGTCGATAAAAGCATCATAAATCAAACCGCGTTCTGCTTCGCGAATCCGTTGGGTTACGACTTGTTTGGCTGTTTGAGCAGCAATACGTCCGAAATCCCTTGGTGTAACTTCAATTTCCACTATATCGTCCAGTTGAAAGTTGTTGTTGATCTCTCGGGAAGCATGAAGCGATATCTCCAGACGCGGATCCAACACCTCATCCACTACGGTCTTACGGGCATACACTTTAATCAATCCGGTCTGACGGTTAATGTCAACCCGTACGTTCTGTGCAGTATTAAAATTCCGCTTGTAACTGGAGATCAACGCAGCTTCAATCGCATCGACCAAGACTTCCTTGGCGATTCCTTTCTCTCTCTCGATTTCCGACAAGGCATCAATAAAATCCATGTTCATTAGAAATGAGTTCCTCCTTTCAAGAATCCAACATTAGAATACGATCGCCAATCTTGCACTGGCCACCTTTGCAAATGGAATTGCAGCTTTTTTGCGCGGGGTCTGAATGACTAACGTCTCTCCATCAAAAGAAAGCAGCTTTCCTTCGAATTCTTTATCCCCTTCTACTTGCTCATACGTTGTTACAAATACTTGTTTCTGTACGGCTCTCTCATAATCGCTTACTTTCTTGAGCGGACGTTCTGCTCCAGGAGACGATACCTCCAGAAAATAGGCTTCAGGAATCGGATCTTTCTCATCCAGCTTCTCGCTCAAGATCTCGCTAACTCGTCCGCAATCATCAATATCAATGCCGCCCTCTTTATCTACATAGACGCGGAGGAACCGGTTGCTGCCTTCCTTGACATATTCCACGTCGACCAGTTCATAGCCCTCAGCATCTAAAAAAGGTTGAATCATCTCTGTAATTATCTCTTTGATTGGTTGTGCCATCTATGGATACCTCCTTAGCGCCTTAACAAAGGAATTCTAGTGTTGACGTATGGGTGTTTCTGCACACAAAACGTAAAGAGTGGGTTTCCCCACTCTCGCATCAACAACGATCTATGATCATCATTATTACCAAAATTGATTATACCATAACATGGATTTCCGTACAAGAGAGAGAAAATAAACCAAATGAATCCCAGAAAGCATTTCGAGCTAGAATAATGACAATTGATTAGACTCTGGAAGTCCACGAAAGCAGCCCATTGTGCTAAGTAATTCGACAATCGTCTTCGTTGCCTTCGACTTGTTCTGGAAATCCTCGATTGATAAGAAATCGCCTTCTTCTCTGGAAGCTGCAATATTGCGCGCTGCATTCTCGCCTACACCTTGAATGGAAGCAAAGGGAGGAATCAAGGAGTTCCCCTCGATCTTGAAGCGCGTCGCTTCGGATTGATACAAGTCAATCCCCTTAAAGCTTAGCCCCCGTGATGTCATCTCAAGCGCCATCTCTAGAATAGCTACGCTAGCTTTCTCTTTTGGAGTTGCTTGAAACGCTTTTTCTTCAATCTCGATCAGCTTTTTCATAATAACTTCGTACCCTTGGGAGCATATATCGATATCGAAATCCTCCGCACGCATCGAAAAGTATGTTGCATAGAAGCTAATCGGATGATACAGCTTGTAATACGCAGTTCTTACAGCTGCAATTACGTATGCTGCGGCATGCGCTTTTGGAAACATATACTCAATTCTCAGACAGGATTCGATATACCACTGCGGTACTTTGTGCTTTTTCATATCCTCGATCCACTCATCTGACAAGCCTTTCCCCTTACGGACGCTCTCCGTAATTTTGAATGCAAGACCCGCATCCATCCCGGCTTTGTAGATCAAATATAACATGATTTCATCCCGGCAACCGATAACGGTCTTAATCGTGCAAGTCCCTTTCCTGATCAGTTCCTGCGCATTGCCAAGCCATACACCGGTTCCATGGGACAAGCCGGATATTTGCAAGAGATCGGCGAACGACGAAGGTAAAGTTTCCTGAAGCATCTGCCTAACGAATTTGGTACCCATCTCGGGAATTCCGTATGTAGCAACAGGCGTGCGGATTTGGTCTGGAGTAACGCCGAGTGCTTGTGTCGAATTAAACAAGCTCATCACCTTTGGATCGTTCATCGGGATCTTAGTCGGGTCAACACCAGTCAAATCTTGAAGCATACGCATCATCGTCGGATTTTCATGACCCAGAATATCGAGCTTGAGAAGGTTATCTTCAAAAGCATGGTAGTCAAAATGCGTTGTTTTCCACTCCGCCTTCATATCATCAGCAGGATACTGAACCGGCGTTACATCCTCTACATCAATATAGTCGGGTACTACCACAATTCCACCCGGATGCTGGCCTGTGCTTCTCTTAACTCCCGTGCATCCCGAAGCCAAACGGACAATTTCGGCATTTCTCCACTTCTGACCTTGCTCTTCCTCATACTTCTTTACATATCCATAGGCAGTCTTCTCCGCAACGGTACCAATTGTTCCAGCACGGAACACATTCTTTTCACCGAAAAGCTCCTTCGTAAAGTTGTGTGCTATGGGTTGATATTCACCAGAAAAGTTCAAATCAATATCCGGAACCTTATCTCCTTTGAACCCTAAGAACGTCTCGAACGGGATGTCATGCCCTTCTCCTTTCATGTTACTTTCACAGGAAGGACATTGCTTGTCTGGAAGATCGAATCCACTGGGGACACTTCCGTCCAGAAACCATTCATTATGCTTGCAAGTGCGGCAAACGTAATGAGGCGGCATCGGATTCACTTCAGAAATTCCAAGGAAAGTGGCAACAACAGACGAACCCACCGATCCACGGGAGCCTACCAAATATCCATCCCGATTCGATTTCTTCACCAGATACTCGGAGGTTAAGTAGTTCGCAGAGAATCCGTACCCTATTATCGGTTTGAGCTCCTTCTCCAATCGATCAATAACGACTTGAGGCAATTCATCCCCATATAACGATTTGGCTGTGTCGTAGCATTTGTTGCGAATTTCATCGTCGGCGCCTTCAATAATCGGAGTGAACAACTGCTTAGGGAACAGGTCGAACTTCTCGAATCGATCCGCCAGCTCGTTCGTATTCTTCACAACAACTTCATAGGCTTTAGCTTCACCCAGATGTTTGAATTCCTCAAGCATCTCTCGAGTAGTCCGGAAGTGAACATCAGGTTTCTTCATGTCCTTAAGGGGACTGAATCCGGTTATTCCCAGAATGGTGATATCCCGACTAATCTTATCCCTCGGGTGTAAATAGTGGACGTTCCCGGTTGCAATTACTGGCTTGCCTAGCTTCTCACCAATCGCGCATATGCGTCTGTTCGTTTCTTCAAGCTCTAATCGACTGCCAACGAGACCCTTGTCCACCAGGTGCATGTTAACACCGATCGGCTGAATTTCCAGCACATCGTAGAAATCGGCAACTTGCTCTGCTTCATCGATCGTCTTATTGAGCACCGTCTCATAGAATTCGCCCTTTTCACATCCAGAAGCGATCAGTAGACCTTCACGCAGCTCTACCAGTTTGCTCTTGGGAATACAGGCAACACGCTGAAAATACTCCGTATGTGATATCGAGATCAATTTGAACAAATTTTTCTTCCCTGCAGCAGTTGTTGCATAAATACAGCAGTGAAACGGCCGTGCATTTTTGAGATTTTTGCCCACATCATCATTCAAGCGTAAGAGGTTGGTTTTACCGCTCTCCTCCGCATCTTTAATCATGTTAATTAATATTTCACCAAGTGCTGCTGCATCATCTACCGCTCTATGGTGATTGTCCAGACTGATTTTAAACTTATCAGATAAAGTATTGAGTCTATGATTCTTCATTCCAGGATACATAAGGCGCGCCATTTCTAAAGTATCTAGAACAGGGTTCGGCAATGGAGTTCTACCCATCGACCTCAAATTAGCTTGAATAAAACCCATATCGAATCGGGCATTATGAGCAACCAGAACGGCGTCTCCTACAAATTCAACAAATCTGGGTAATACATCCTCTAACTCTGGCGCCCCTCTTACCATATCATCCGTTATGTTTGTTAACTGGGTGATGTGGTATGGAATTTTCTCGTGAGGATCAACGAAAGACTCGAATCGCTCTATCACTTTTCCGTCCTGCATCTTCACACCGGCAAGCTCGATGATTTTGTTACTAATGACCGATAAACCCGTTGTTTCTATATCAAATACGATATAAGTTGCTTCCCTAAGCGGTAGGTCCTTCGCATTCATAACAACCGCGACTGAATCATTCACAACATTTGCTTCTACCCCGTATAGAACCTGAATCCCGTGCTTTTTCGCCGCTTTGTTAGCCTCTGGGAACGATTGAACACCGCTATGATCGGTAATAGCAATAGCCCTGTGCCCCCACTTGGCTGCTGTCTTAATATAGTCCTCTACACTCGTCATACCATCCATCGTACTCATGGTCGTATGCAGATGGAACTCCACACGTTTCTCCTCCGCGTTGTCCATCCGCTCTGTAGGAGGCATTACTTCCACGAGATCTGATGGGATCATCACCAGCTCAGGCGTCATCATGAAACGGTCATACTCCACTTTACCTCTAGCCCGGATCCATTTGCCATTCGCAAGTAAGCTAAGAATCTTAAGATCTTCTTTGTTCCTGGCAAATGCTTTCAACATGAGAGAGTCCGAGAAATCAGTCAAGTTAAACTCGAATAGAGTGTTCCCGTTACGCAGTTCTTTCTTATCAAGGTTAAAGATCATGCCCTGGATCGCAACCTTCTTCTCTTCATCGCGAATATTCTGAATGGGTACTGGTACATCTTTGATTTCGATGCCCATCATCAGTTTGACATCTGTTTCGGGGACAGCTTCTTCCAGAGTAGTCGACTCCGAAGAAGAGATCATTTCTTGAATAACGGTACGCTGCTCTTCTACTATTTTCTGAGCAAATTTCTCGTACTCATCGCCGCTAGAATCCCCTACACTTAGATGCACTTTATAGAACCGGCCATGATAATCGTTGAAATAACGTTGGATATAACCATCCAATGCTTTCTTTTTCGCCATTTCCAAACCAAATGCATCAAGCAATTGAACGGAAATGGCTCTCTCCCGTACCTCCGCCTTCGCTCGGCTTAACCAGCCGTTGACAGAAGGAACTTCGTTGTGAATCCATTCTATGAATAATGGCCAGTATTGCCCTACTAATTCCGAATCTATCACTTCTTCACTAAAAGTAGTAACAATCTGAACGGTGGCAATATGAGCAAACTTTTCTTTGATATTGGAACAAAAGCTTTTATAGATATCGTGAGGAACAAGGGTGGACAGCACCAAATAAAACGTCCATTCCCGATTGCTGCGGCTGCATTCAACCCGATCTATGTACCCTTCCTTCATGTAGGACTCGGCTATAGAACTCGGAATTCCCGCATGAGTAAGCAGCATCTCAAAGCGATTCCGCCCATCCGCTCTAAGGCTCATCACAATCAATCCTCTCTTCTAAAAGTTCAATAAGACCACAAAAGGGCAAAACTTAAGGACGGTTCAAAATGTCCGAAATTTGCCCTTTTGTATTCACACTACCTGCTAATTAATGCGCTCTTCCGAATACAACTGTATGAACGGAAGGGGAACCGCATACTAAGCAAGTCGGCTTTTGCTCACTTGGGGTGAAAGGAATGTTCCGGCTTGTGGCCCCTGTTTCTTCCTTTACCTGATGCTCACAAGCTTCAGACCCGCACCAGCCCGCCAGTGTAAAACCGCGTTGTTGCTCCATCTGGTTCTTCATCTCATCCAAAGTATCCACAGCATAGAAATGACTATCCATGAACGCTTTGGCATTGTCAAACATCTGGTTATGAATTTCATCCAAGAGATTCCGCACTTCTTCTACTAACCGCTCTTGAGCCACGATTCGCTTCTCACCGGATACACGAGAAACAAGTACAACCTGTCCATTCTCCATATCGCGTGGACCTAGCTCGATTCGAATCGGTACTCCGCGCATTTCGTATTCATTGAATTTCCATCCAGGGCTTTGCTCACGCGCATCTACTTTGACTCTAATCCCTGCACGCTTCAGCTCGCCGAACAGCTCATCTGTCTTGGCCAGAACGGTATCTCTTGTCTTAGGAGGACCGATCGGAATCATCGCCACTTGCAATGGAGCAACCTTTGGAGGAAGCACAAGTCCTCGGTCGTCACCATGCACCATGATCAAGGCCCCGATCAAACGCGTACTTACTCCCCATGAGGTCGTATGCACGAATTGCTGCTTGTTCTCACGATCCAAGTATTGTATCTCGAACGCTCGCGCAAAATTCATCCCTAGGTAGTGTGAGGTGCCAGCTTGAACGGCTTTCCCGTCCTTCATCATCGCTTCGATGGAATAAGTATCCACCGCACCTGCAAACTTCTCTGATGGTGTCTTTTGACCTACGATAACAGGAATGGCCAAGAAATTCTCAGCGAAATCCCGGTAGATCTCCAGCATTTGCATCGTTTCTTTGCGAGCATCCTCTTCATCTTCATGTGCGGTATGACCTTCTTGCCATAGAAACTCAGTTGTCCGTAAGAAAGGCATAGTCCGTTTCTCCCAACGAACTACGTTAGCCCACTGATTGATCAAGACTGGCAGGTCTCTATACGATTGAATCCAGTTGGAGTACATATGTCCAATCATCGTCTCCGATGTTGGTCTAATCGCGAGCCGCTCTTCGAGCTTTTCACCGCCTGCTTCCGTTACCCAAGGCAGTTCTGGGTTGAAGCCTTCTACATGCTCTTTTTCTTTCTGAAAAAAGCTCTCCGGTATAAATAACGGGAAGTAGGCGTTGCGGTGTCCAGTTTCCTTGAAACGGGCATCCAACTCTCGTTGGATATTTTCCCATATTTCGTATCCGTCTGGACGCAGAACAATACATCCGCGAACAGGTGAGTAGCTCATCAATTCCGCTTTACTAATGGCATCGATATACCAACGGGAGAAATCCTCGCTTTGTGGAGTGATTTCTTTGACGAACTGCTTCTCTTTATCTTTTGACATGGGGATAATCCTCCTAAAAATGTTCGAAGAAAAGGTTGACACTATTGATTAATGTGATTAACCTTCTCCGCGAATCAAACGAACAATATCGTTATAAGTTACAGCAAGCATTAACAGCATCAGAGCAGCAAAGCCAATAAAGTGCACCATGCTCTCCCGATTCGGATCTACGGGTCTTCCTCTTATCGCCTCGAAGCCAAGAAATACAAGTCGGCTTCCATCGAGAGCAGGAATAGGCAGTAAATTAAAAATACCCAAATATAAACTAAGCACCGCTGCCCAGAACGTGTATTGCGGCAAACCGGCATTCGCATGCTCACTTGTTACTTCCACCATGCGCACAGGGCCTCCAAGATCATCCAAAGAGAATTGTCCTAAGACAAGCATCTTGAAGCCAAGCAATATTTGCTTGGTCGCCATCTGCATGTTCTCCCAGCCACCGCTGAATGCTTCCCCGAACTTGGTAGCGCGTTTATCCGATGATAACCCAACACCAACCATGATTCGGCCAGTATCGTCATTCTTAGTCGGAGTAACTTCTATACGGGTTTCCTTGTTGCCCCGCAGAACAATCCAATCCATCTTCTTGTCTGCAGAATTACCGATCAATTCCGTTAATTTGCCAGTAGATGTTCCGATAGCAGTACCATTTACTGTTTGAATGATATCACCAGCCTGGATCCCTGCCTGCATAGCCGGAGATTCGGGCTCGACCTTCTCAATCTTCACGTTCGTCGGCATTCCTGCCAGGAACATTACAGTAATAAACAATACAAACGCAAGAATAAAATTCATCAGAGGACCAGCAAAAATAGCAAGAGCTCTTTGACCCACTGTCTTACTGCCAAATTGACGATTCCAGGGCGCAATCTGCGTCTCTTGTCCCTTAGTTACCATTAACGCTTCAGGATGAACGGAGAAGCTCTCCCCCGCGCCATCATCTTCGAATCGGATCATCAGCTCTTTATCAAGATCAATCTTCTCAACAGTCCCCATAACAACATTCGAGCGTTGGTCAAGCTGATCCAGATAAATATGCGTAACTTGATTATTATTCAGCTTCACGGCTATTGTCTGACCAGGCTGAATATTCACAAGCTCTGGGTCTTCGCCGGCCATGCGGACAAATCCACCCACTGGTAACAATCGCAATGTATATCGGGTCTCTCCGCGTTTAAAGGAGAATATCTTGGGACCGAACCCGATTGCAAATTCACGAACAAGAATACCTGCCCGCTTGGCGAAGTAGTAATGACCCCACTCGTGAATCGTGACCAACACGAAGAATAGAAGCACGATCTGAAAAATTACCTGAGGTGACATAACATCTTCCTTTCGGGCTTTACACCCATAGACTGGTCAAGCCTGCTCTAAGATTACCACTATTCCTTATAAGAATACAAGCTTGGCCCTGTCTATAGAACATAGGATTACAATTGCAGCATACTTGCAGCCTGACGCGCCCATTGATCCAACTCCATGATCTCTTGGAGAGTTGGCTCGTTAACTGGTGAGTGAGCCTCAACCACACGTTCAATAATTTCTTCTATGCTCAGAAAAGCAATTTCTCCCTTCAAAAAGCGGGAGACTGCAATCTCATTGGCGGCATTATAGATGGTCGGAGCGCTTCCTCCTTGACGGCCGCATTCGAATGCTAATCGCAGACAAGGGAATCTAGTGTAGTCCATTACTCGGAAGTTAAGTCGGCTTATCTCTGTCAAATCGAGGGATTTGGAAGGACTTGGTATGCGATTTGGATAGGATAACGCATACTGGATAGGCACTCGCATATCAGGCATTCCCATCTGAGCGATGACGCTTTTATCTTTGAATTCTACGAAGGAATGAACAATACTTTCTGGATGAATGATAACTTCAATCTGATCATAGGGGATACCGAACAACCAATGCGCCTCAATTACTTCTAGTCCCTTGTTCACCATCGTAGCGGAATCTATCGTGATCTTGGCTCCCATGGACCAGTTCGGATGCGCCAATGCTTGTTGAACCGTTACCCCAACTAGTTCCTCACGAGTTCTATCTCGAAAAGATCCGCCTGATGCAGTTATAACGATCTTCTCAATTTCATCAGCAGATTCTCTATGCATACACTGGAATATGGCAGAGTGCTCACTGTCAACCGGCAGCAAGCTTACTTGTCGACGCCTCGCTTCTGCCGTAACCAGGTGCCCAGCACTAACGAGTGTTTCTTTGTTAGCAAGCCCGATATGCTTGCCAGCTTCTATGGCTGCCAATGTCGGTCCGAGTCCTTGACTGCCGACCATTGCTGTCACGACTAGCTCTGCCTCCGTTGCAGCGGCTGCTTCAATCAAGCCTTCATCTCCGTACACGACTCGAACGCCCTGGCCCGCCAGCAATTTCACCCGTTCTGCTGAATCCCGATCGGACATCGATACTAATTTAGGTTGGAAACGTTTGATTTGTTCTACGACCAAGTCAACGTTCTTCCCTGCAGCGATAGCTTCCAATCGGAACCGCTCCGGATGATGAGCGATAACGTCAAGCGTCTGGGTTCCAATGGATCCGGTTGATCCTAATACCGCAATACGTTTCACTCTAATTCCACCTTTGTCCCTTCTCATTTATATGGGAAGCAGGGTTAATAAATGTACAAACGGAAAAACGATCAACCAGCTATCAAATCGATCCAACACTCCGCCGTGTCCGGGCAATAAGGAACCTGTATCCTTGATGTTGCGAATCCGTTTGTATGCAGACTGAATCAAGTCACCCATCTGACCGACAATTGCGACCGTGATCCCTATCTTAACAGCCTGCCCTATCGACAACAACTCAGGAGCGTATAAAGAAAATCCAATAGCGGCCGCTATAGCAAATACAATACCGCCGATAGCACCTTCTACGGTTTTGTTGGGACTGATGGAGGGCCATAGCTTCGTCCTGCCCATCACTCTGCCTGTGAAATAGGCTCCCGAATCGGTAAGTGCAATACAGACGCATAACAGCAACGTCCAGTATAAGCCATGATCTAATAACCGAGTAAGGAGCATGTAGTGAAACCCGTTACCTATGTACAATATGCCAACGAATAACAATGCGATCGAATCCAACTGCATTTTATTCTTGGAAATGACCGTGATAGCAAATAAGAGGAAGAGCGTTATCCACACGATGGTTTCCCAACTGGGGTTCCAACTCGTCCACTCTTCCCAAGGCATCAAGAGCGCAATGAGCGCGATCATTCCGACGGATGCTGATATCCCGATCGGATTCATGCCATTCATCCGGTTATACTCGTATAACCCGATGATAGCAAGCAAAGTGATGAATATCCCATAGGGATATCCGCCCCAGGCGAGAAGAGCAAGGAATAATGCTGCACCTGACAATCCGGTGATTATTCTTTGTTTCAAAAGACCTTCCTCCGTTCTGCAGCGATGTAATGGAATGCTTATTTATACGCCGCCATATCGCCTGGCTCTTCCTTGGTACTCACTGATCGCTTGGGTGAATAATTGCTCGTTGAAATCTGGCCAGTATACATCCGTGAACCACAATTCTGCATAAGCCATTTGCCAAAGCATAAAGTTGCTGATCCGAATTTCTCCGCTCGTGCGAATGATCATATCTGGATCTGGAAGGTCTGCACTGAGCAGACAAGCCGAAATATGATCCTCATCGATTTCATCTGGACGAAGCAACCCGCTCTGAACAGCCTCAGCTATTTTCTGGACAGCTGTGACGATCTCAAGACGGCTGCCGTAATTAAATGCAAAATTAAGAATAAGTCCCGTATTGTTCTTCGTGCGTTCTATCGCTTCTTCAACAGCTTGAAGAGTATGAGCGGGAACATTATCCTTCCAACCCATCATGCGAACCTGAACGTTTTTCTTAATCAGCTCATCCAACTCGATCGCAAGAAATTCTTGAGGAAGCTTCATTAAGAACTCCACTTCCTCTGGGGGGCGCTTCCAATTTTCAGTTGAGAAAGAATATAGGGTTAACACCTTAACACCCAAATCATCTGCAGCGATGGTGACTCGTTTAATCGCCTTCATTCCGGCATGATGCCCGGCAATTCGCGGCAATCCTCTCCGCTTAGCCCATCTCCCATTGCCATCCATAATGATAGCAATATGATTAGGAATATTGTCGCGCTGAATTTCAACCGATTTTGTTGGCTCGGCTGAATTGGACAACCATCGTTTGAGTTGTTTCCACATGCTTGTTTCCCCCACTAGACAAAAATCCCCCATTCAACCGGGGAATCTTCTTTTCATACTTATACTTCCATAATTTCTTTCTCTTTGCTAATAAGCACTTTATCCACTTCAGCAATATACTTATCGGTCGTTTTCTGAACATCATCTTGATGACGTCGAGACTCATCTTCAGAAATCCCGTTCTTTTCTAACTTCTTAATATCGTCATTCGCATCACGACGGATGTTACGGATAGCAACCTTGGCTTCTTCTCCATACTTCTTCGTCATTTTGACCAGATCCCCGCGGCGTTCTTCCGTTAACGGAGGGATACTAAGTCGAATGGTCAAACCGTCGTTTGATGGAGTTAGTCCAAGATCTGACTTCAATATCGATTTCTCAATCGCGGAAAGGGATGATTTGTCCCAAGGTTGAATTAACAATGTGCGTGAATCCGGTGTGTTGATGTTAGCCAATTGGTTCACAGGTGTCATCGAACCGTAGTATTCTACTTGCACACGATCCAATAAGGATGGAGTAGCTCTTCCGGCACGCAAGGAGGATAGCTCTTTCTTAAGCGATCCGATTGCTTTGTCCATCCGCTCTTCTGCATTTTTCTTAATCGTTTGAGGCATTATTCGATACTCCCTTTCACAATCGTTCCGATTTTTTCACCGAGCACGACACGTTTGATATTACCTTCCTCAGTAATCGAGAATACGATCAGTGTAATATTATTGTCCATGCATAACGAGGAGGCGGTAGAGTCCATAACTCCCAAATTCTTATTAAGTACTTCCAAGTAGGTCAAAACTTCGAATTTCTCAGCTGTTGGATCTTTGAATGGATCCGCACTATATACACCGTCTACTTTGTTCTTTGCCATAAGGATGACTTCAGCTTCAATCTCTGCTGCGCGCAAAGCGGCTGTTGTATCGGTGGAGAAATATGGGTTCCCAGTTCCTGCAGCAAAAATAACGACGCGGCCCTTTTCCAGATGACGAATCGCTTTGCGGCGAATGTAAGGCTCTGCCACTTGCTGCATCGTAATGGAAGTTTGGACTCTAGTAGGAACATCAATCTGTTCCAACGCATCTTGCAAAGCTAAAGAATTCATAACTGTGGCAAGCATCCCCATGTAATCCGCTGTTGCCCGATCAATTCCCTTAGCACTTCCAGCGATCCCGCGCCAGATGTTACCTCCGCCAACAACAATGGCTACTTCAACGTTCAACTCGTGTACTGCCTTTACTTGAGCGGCAATGGATGAAATCATTTCACTATCTATACCGAATCCTTGCTGTCCTGCCAGCGCTTCACCGCTTAATTTCAACACGATCCGCTTATATAAAGGTCTTTCCAAATCTGCTTCCTCCTAACGTAGCCTACAAAGTGATGCATCCTCTTGCTAGCTTGTCCTACTACTTTGCAGGGAGCCCAAATACGGCTTTCTTGTAAAACAAGGAACACACCGTGTTCCTTGTTCTTTGTTCTACCTATAGACGAGCTTGTGACATTACTTCTTCAACGAAGTTATCTTGTTTCTTCTCAAGACCTTCTCCGAGTTCGAAACGAACGAAACGACGAATCGTGATCAGTTCTCCGATAGCGGATACTTTCTCATTCAGCAAGACAGATACTGTTTTATCGGGGTCTTTAATGAATGGCTGCTCCATTAGACAGAACTCTTCATAGTATTTCCCTAAACGGCCTTCAACCATCTTGTCTACGATTTTTTCTGGTTTGCCTTCGTTAAGTGCTTGGTTTCTCAAGATTTCACGCTCTTTGTCAAGCTCCTCTTGAGATACTTCTTCACGGCGAACAAATTTAGGATTGGTTGCTGCGATTTGCATCGCTATGTCTCTAACGAATGTACGGAACTGATCAGTCTTAGCAACAAAATCGGTTTCGCAGTTAACTTCTACTAGTACGCCTACGCGGCCGCCAGCATGAATATAAGATTCAACAATCCCTTCACTTGCTACACGTCCGGCTTTGTTAGCTGCTGCAGCCAAACCTTTTTCGCGAAGGATTTCAGATGCTTTGGTCAGGTCCCCGTCAGCCGCTTCTAATGCTTTTTTACAATCAAGCATACCTGCTCCGGTTTTCTCACGTAATTCTTTCACTTGCGCTGCTGTAACTGCCATGTAATATAACCTCCTTGAGATTGAGTCTTGCCCTGCCAATCATTCAACTTATTCCATGGTTGAAAGATTGACCTAATTCCTCAAAAAAAGGGCGGCGAGAAGTTAAGTAACCTTCAAACCACCCTGTTCTGCTTGTGGATCCCATTTATTAAGCCGTTGTTTGTTCGCCTTGCTGTGATTCAACAATTGCATCCGCCATCTTGGCTGTCAGCAATTTCACTGCACGGATTGCGTCATCGTTACCTGGGATAACGTAGTCAATCTCGTCCGGATCACAGTTTGTATCAACGATACCAACGATTGGGATACCCAATTTGCGAGCTTCTGCTACTGCAATACGCTCTTTACGTGGATCGATGATGAACAAAGCGCTTGGCAATTTCTTCATATGTTTGATACCGCCCAAGAACTTCTCAAGACGCTCCTTCTCCTTACGAAGAAGAATAACTTCTTTCTTAGGAAGCAATTCGAATGTACCGTCTTCTTCCCATTTAGCCAGTTCGTGAAGACGATTCACGCGCTTCTGAATAGTAGAGAAGTTAGTCAAAGTGCCACCCAACCAACGTTGGTTGATGTAGTACATACCGCAACGCTCAGCTTCTTCAGCAACTGAATCCTGAGCTTGTTTTTTAGTACCAACGAATAGCATAGTGCCACCGTCTTCAGCAATCGACTTAACAAAGTTGTAAGCTTCCTCAACTTTCTTAACTGTCTTTTGCAGGTCGATAATATAAATTCCGTTTCTTTCGGTGAAGATGTAACGATCCATTTTTGGATTCCAACGACGAGTCTGATGACCGAAGTGTACCCCAGCTTCTAATAGCTGCTTCATGGAGATTACTGCCATCCTCACACACCTCCTCTAGTTTGGTTTTGAGTTTTCCTCCGCCGCTATCATTTCCTGTCAAGACTTTCTCGCCAAAAATGGTCTGAAAGCACCCTTGTCAGAATTAACCGGCGTGTGGTTTTTAACACCGTCAATAACTATACCATAACTGAATATGCCTTGCAACAGCATTCGAACCTTTACACATAAGGTGAAAGGTTCGGCTTTAAGGATTTGAAGTTATGATCCTTACGATCTCGTTCACTTCCGTCTGATCCGGGAAGGTATGATTCCCATATCGAATCTTCTCCGTTAACTTTTGCTCCACTAACAAGCTGAGTAGCTTGCTTGGCTCGGAAATAACTTGGTTTTGAACAAGCAAGTTGGCAACCGATGTCGCATCCATACGATCCTGAATGAACACCGTCTTATCCTTGGGTGCAGACGTTGGAGCAGCTGTAGCCTGAGAAACAGGCGCGGTTGTTGGAGTTGGAGATGCTTTTGCAGCTCGATTCTTCTCCTCTGTTACAGCTTTTAGCTTAATCTCATCTATTTGTTGCTGGGTATAAGCTTGTTGCTCCTTAGGAATGACCTTCATATTCAAGCGACTTGCTTCTTGCTGAAGCTGTTCTTGAGTAAGCAGTGTAGCAGAGCCGGTTTCGGAAGTTTTATTCTGCACTTCATCGGCATTCACCATTAATTGCAGAAACACTGCCCCTGCGATCAAGCCACATCCGAGACCGATCAAGAAGAATCTGTTTCTAAGCACGTGTCCGGTCCTCCTGCTTGGCCAACTGAATAATGAGCATGACTTCTCCTTTGTTCATCCCAAGCTTCTTGGCAATATGATCAATCGACTTTCCCTGCTTCTCGAGAACAAACAGCTCTGTGTAACGATAGCGAATATTCATTCCTTCTTGCTTCAAGGGCTTGTCTGGTGCCATAACCTCCGAAGCAGACTGAACTTGATCCAATTCACCCCTGTGAGGGATGCTTTTCAACGGAGCTACAGGCTGATCTTTTACTGCTGCTGCTGCTGCTGCCGCTGCTGACATAGCTTCATCCTGCCGCTGCTTGGCCTCCGTAGCCAGCAAAAGACGCTCCATCTGTTTAGAGACGTCCATATTCTGACGTTCCAGCGCTTCGAGACGTCCCTGCAGCTTGGCAGAATGGCGATCATGATCTTGCTTCATTTCGGATACGAGCTCAATTAGTTGACGGTTCTCTTCTTCAAGCTCAGCCGTGAAAAGATCCATTGTATTCTCAATTTCTTGTATGGTTGTGGCAGGTTTCGACGATTGACGAGTCCCTGGTTTCATAAGTGCGTAGACTAATAAGACGGCGCCGACCAGTACGATATAATGCCAAGGTTGCACAAGAACTCACCTTTTTCAAATATGAATTTGAGCAAACGGCCGTAAATTATAAAGACAAATCAATATGATGTCCTTTATACGGATGCTCGACGTTTTCTTCTGTAGTCTTCTTGGCAGCTGATTTACTACCTGCATAGGGAGACTTAAGTTGTTTCTTACGCTGTTCTGTTGATTCATCTTTCACTTTCATCGGAACAGACTCTTCCAGCTTCGCCGCTTTCTGACGAAGCTTCTGTGATTGCTGTATGGAGCCAGACGCCAATGCAGCTTGATCCTGCATGGGCTTATGGGACAACTGATTCTGGAGCATCCCTGCTTCTTTTGTGCGGGGGATGGCCATTTGCATCTCTACCGATTTCAAGCTCATACGATCACCTCATTGATTGATCTTGTATGGCAGACGGCTGATGAACATGAATGTTGGGATAAAATGTACGTTATGAATTAGGTAACATCGCGATGTCGCCATCCAAATATTTGAAGTAAACGCGGGGTGCGGCTTCTTTCACGAATCTGGTGTAACGGCCAATTACGATTTTCGTGCCCCCGTAAACGATCGATACAACCTCGACACGAGCTTTATCCGTATCCTCTAACGTTCTTTCTATTTCTAATATACGTTCCTTTGACGCAGCTTGTTCTTCGATCGTTTGCTTTCTTGTATGGGATAGCTTGATTCTCATAGCAAGCCGATCCGGACTTAATTGACCCGCAGCCGCCATCTGATCCAACAAGACCAGTGCCTTATCCGTTTTGTCCAGATTATCGGCATATGCTCTTAATTGACTTCTCAATGTGGTTAATTCATTGCGTAATTCAGGCAGCACGCCTACTTCTATAGAGGTTGGAGTAGACATCGTATTCCCTACCGTGCGAGCTACTACCTTCTCTCCTGCTTGCACCGTTCCACCAATAATTAACCCCTTAGCGCCTTTACAAATAACATTCCGGCCCGCTCTGATCTGAGAATGCATAATACTTTGTGTAACAATAATATCTTGACCGGTTTCCACCTGGGCATCCTGAATGAAAGCACTCTTCACATTCACACCCGCTCGAATGATCCCTTTGTTGTGGCCCAGAATACCTGCTGTTATCTCAATTGAACCCACTGCTTCAAGCTCAGCGCTCTCCACTCCACCAGTAACACGGATATCTCCTGCAGACTTAACCTTGAAACCAGGCAATACGTTGCCTCGGATTACAACAGTACCGAAGAAGTCGATATTCCCAATTCGATAATCAACGTCCCCATTAACCTCATAAATAGGGAATACATTAATTTTACCGCGATCGGTTATGGAGATCATCCCGTCAATGGCTGCGTACAAGGCAAGCTGGTCTGCATCGGTAACAACATTTTTACCAATCTTGAATCGGGCTTCTTTACCATTCCTGGCTTCAATAACTTCGCCCGTAACAGCTTTACCCGATTTGCCATTCTCCGCCAACAAACGTTCCGCTATCAGCTGTCCCTTGCGAACATTGAGAATTCTTGAAATTTCTTTGAAGTCTACGGTTCCATCTTCATTCTCCATAGGCTTCTTGTTCTCAACATCCGGATCGTGCAGCATTCTTATCTCGCCGTCCTTGCCAGATACCGCAGGCTCCCCTTCAGCGACAATAATCTGCTTTCCTGCAAATCTTCTAGGGTTCTCCGCTATCTGTTGCAAAATGCCTTGTTTGACACCGTGTTTAATGCGGAAACGGCCAAGATAATCGACCAAGTCATTAAGCGTGCATGCCATAGGCTCAGCCATAATGGGAATCGACAGTAAAGCCGTTATTCGATCATCGGATATTTCTAAATTGATCCACTGCTCTATTGCATGGTCACTTGCCAATCCATTTCCTCCTTCCAAGCCTTAATCTTGCAGCAGTTGGTTCTTCCACCTACCTAACGACCCGCGAAGCCTTAGGATCGCCTTGGAATGGAGTTGCGAAATCCGGGAAGGTGACAGGGCCATCACTTCAGCAATTTCGCTCAAAGAAAGCTCATCATAGTAAAAGAGTGATACTACTGTTCTCTCTTTGTCCGTCAGTTTCTCAATCGCTTTGGCTAACGATTCCTTTAAATAGTATTCATTAACTTTATATTCGGGGTTTTTGGCCTTTTCGTCAATCATTAATGACAATCGAGTTTCGGATTCTTCATCCTTAATGGGGTCATCGAATGAACAGATCGTAGTGATGGATATCTCCTGAAGCATTTGTTGAAATTCCTTGTCACTTATTTGAAGATATTCACTCATCTCAGCATCGGTTACCGTGCGCAAATATTCCTGCTCCAGCTTCTGATAGGCATCTTCTACCTTCTTCGCTTTTTCACGTATTGATCGCGGCACCCAGTCTCCTTGCCTTAACCCGTCAATCGTAGCCCCGCGAATACGCCAGGAGGCATAGGTTTCGAATTGAAGTCCGCGTTCATAATCAAATTTCTCTACAGCATCTATTAAACCTAACATCCCATAGCTGCAAAGATCGTCTCTGGATACGTTTTTGGGAAGGCCGATAAGCAGGCGATTAATAACATAATCAACTAAGGGCAAATATTGTTCAATCAACATTTGCTTCGCCGAAAGCAAACCTTCCACTTTCCACTTCTTCCATAACTCCATATTGGATAAATGGGATTGCTTTTGTTGAATCATTCCTACCGCGCTCCTTACTCTTCAGTGAGGCGTCGTAATGCTTGGGCAAGCTCTTCCGGCTCTGCAGGGAGGGAGGCCAACTTCTTCGGTTTGAGCAGTGTAAACTCATCCGCTGATGAGCCGGCACCATTCAAGTTATCCTTCAACAGTTTATTCAATTCCTCTTGTTCATCGGGTGTGACGGAGTCAACTGCTGACCCTTTTCCTTCATCCGATGATTCTGAAACTGCTGTCGAATCCTGCATTTCCTTCAATCCCGCTAACGTTCCCAGTACCCAACGTACTACGAAGCTCACTCCGAACATGATGATAAATCCATAAAAACTGTGCAATAGAGTAGTAGTCAAAAAGTTGTCGCCGACGGAGAGAAAGAACGTAAAACCGAACCCAATTACACCCAACACCAAATTCCAACGAACGGTTCCAATCATCAAATTTCCTTTACTCCTTGTTGTACGGTTCTTAACACAAGCACGCCCGTATCATTGTAAAATTCAATCGTTCTTCCGAAATTGCCGCCAGTGTCTTCCCCGCGAATAGGGATCCCCAATTGCTTCAATATCGCGGTACACGATTCTACGTTACGTGGGCCAATCCGCATGGAATCTTGGCTGCCGACAAAAGCAAACATCTGCGCTCCGCCTGCCAGCTTAGCTTCTAATCGAGACTCAGCAGCACCTGCTGCGATCATTCTGCTGATTAATTCCGGTATCGCAGTATCCGCGTATTTGGCTTTGTTCAGCATTCCTTCCTTGGCAATCTCAGAGTTGGGGAGCATAACATGTGCCATCCCAGCAACCTTAGTCTTTGGGTCGTACAGGGTAACCCCAACACATGAACCCAGTCCGGTTGTTTTGAGATATCCGATATGCACAATAATATTTAAATCTGCCATGCCTATTTTAACGATGGTATCTTGTGTCATTCCAGAGGCACTCCCAAAGAAAGGAACAGTTTGCCAAACGCTTCGGGGTCTGGTATGAAGAAGAAATGCCCCTCCATCTGATCCGTCCCTTCAAGAAATTGCGTATCTATGAAGAGTGCGTGGTCCCCCATTTCACCATATTGCAACAGTCCGTAACTTATGATCGCACCAAGCATATCAATCGCAAGTGCGGGAACGGTTGGAATCATATTGAGTTTGGTGAAATCCGAAAGCGATGACAAGTAAGATCCAGCCAGAATATTACCGATTTCACTTAGGGCGGATAATTCCATCTCCGAGTAGCTGCCTTCTTCCTCCACATCGATTCCAGCTAAGTTGGATAGTAAGCGTTTGGCAGATTCCGGAGTGAAAAAGAAAAACATGTTGCCTGGCGCCTCACCTACAACCCGCAGAAAGACGGCTAATACTACTTGATCAGAACCTCCCAGGCTGTTCACAATATCTTCGAAAGGCAACAAATTAACCTTCGGGACTTTCATATCGATGGGCTTGTCAAGCAATCGAGATAGCGCGGTTGCTGCATTTCCGGCCCCAATATTGCCCACTTCTTTCAAGACGTCCAATTGAAACTCAGCAAAGTTGTAATAATTTGTCATCTCATGCCTCGAGCTGCTCTAATTGCACAATTTCGCTCTTGTTCAGCACTTCCTCCAGATTAAGTAATACCAGAAGATTACCTGAGGATAGCTTCGCAACCCCGCGCAAATATTTGGCTCTAATCCCTCCGACGATTTCCGGCGGATCTTCTATATGATCGGAGTCCACGTCCAACACATCATTGGCAGAGTCTACGATTAATCCAACTTCCATCTCCTTAACAGCAACTATGATAATGCGTGAGTTATCGGTGTAATCCGATTCAGGGAGTTGGAACCGCCCACGTAAATCAATTACAGGAATGACGACTCCGCGCAAATTAATAACACCTTTTACAAAAGCAGGCGTTCTGGGGACTCGCGTGAGAGGCTGCATTCTTTCGATGGTTCGCACTCTCTCTACTTCAACGCCATACTGTTCATGTGCAAGTGTAAACACGATCACTTTTAATTCTTCTCCCATGCCCTAACCCTCCTTATTTAATCAAAGCGTTTGTGTCAATAATCAATGCGACCTGTCCATCACCTAGAATCGTAGCACCCGATACGGCGAATAGATTAGTCAAATATTTACCTAGCGTCTTTAATACGATTTCTTGTTGCCCAATAAATTCATCGACCATCAAAGCAGCCATTTTGTCGCCTTTACGGATCACGATAATTTCGGTCTCCGTTTCATTATCCTCCGAATAGCCTGGGATCTGGAACAACTTGCTTAAGGATATGAGAGGAATGATATGCTCCCGGTACTCTATCATTTTGGAGCCGTGAACAAGACGGATTTGACTTTTTTGAACAATCGAAGTTTCTAGTATGGATGAAAGCGGAATAGCAAACTTCTCATCTCCCATACGGATCAACATAGCCGATATAATCGATAAGGTTAATGGCAATTGAACCGAAAAGGTGGTGCCTGCCCCTAATTTCGATGTAACTTGCACATTGCCGCCTAGAGACTCGATCTTTGTTTTGACAACATCTAAACCAACACCGCGACCCGAAACATCCGAAATTTTTTCTGCCGTGCTGAACCCTGATGCGAAAAGAAGCTGGTATACTTCGCTGTCCTGCATCCCTTTTGCCTGTTCGGGAGACACAACGCCTTTTTGGATTGCCGATTGAAGCACTTTTTCCTTATTAATTCCCTTCCCGTCCTCTTGAATCTCTATGAAAACATGGTTCCCGCTATGGAATGCTCTCAGGTTGACAATACCCGTCTCAGGCTTACCCGCTGCCACTCGTTCTGAGATCGTTTCAATCCCATGGTCAACCGCATTTCTTAACAAATGAACCAAAGGGTCCCCGATTTCATCAATAACCGTACGATCCAGTTCAGTTTCCGCTCCAGTTATGACCAAATCTACTTTCTTATCCAGCGACTTCGCAAGATCTCGAATCATTCGAGGGAAACGATTGAAAACATTGTCCACTGGAACCATCCTGAGCTTCAACACAATATTTTGAAGATCTGAGCTCACTCTGGCCATGTGCTCGACCGTCTCGGTCAATTCATTGCGGCGAATTTCGCTTGCCAACTGTTCCAGTCGGACACGGTCAATGAGGAGCTCACTGAACAGATTCATTAGTACATCTAATCGTTCGATATCTACACGAATGGTACGTCCTGCAACAGGACCAGAGGAAGCTTGCGATGTTGTTGGGGCAGTAGCCGGTTTTTCTACAACTGCGCTTGCTGCTGACAATTGAGGAAGAGCAGATATTTGAGCAGCTTCATTGGCATTGTTCAATGAGACTTGTGATGCTCCCTTATTGGCAAGCTGTTTAAGTGATTCAGCATCAAGCGCCTTCAACTGAACATTTTCAATCTCGCTAATATTGCCAACTGCTTTTTCTACAATTGCGCCTTGAGTATGGGATACCAGAAATACAGTGAATGACAAATCGAATTTTTCTTTCTCAATATCTTCAACAGACGGGAAAGACTTTACTACTTCTCCGTTCTGTTCAAGCGCATCAAATACCATATATGCCCGAGCTGCTTTCAGTATGCAGGATTGTTGCAGGTTGACTGTAATCTGGTATACATGCATCCCTGCTTCTAGAGATTGCAAGAGAACAGAATATTGAAATTCATCCAATCGATCTGCAGTTGGAAGGCTAGCGGATACTGGAGCTGAGTCACTTGAATTAATGTAATCACCGGAAACGATGGACTGCAGAGCAATAACGATTTCAGATACATCCGACTTGCCCGTTCCGCCAGCGATAATATCATTTACCATAGTTTCTAGAGAATCCACGCTGCGGAAGATGGTGTCGAAAATAAAGGGATTCATATGTAATTTGTTATTTCGTACCAGATCGAGAACATTCTCCATCTCATGCGTAAGTAAAGCCAGATCCTCGAACCCCATTGTCGCTGACATCCCCTTCAGGGTATGCGCTGAACGGAAAATAACCTGCACAATGCTAATATCTTCCGGACTTGCTTCTAGCTTTAATAGGCTCTCGTTAATGGCTTGCAAATGTTCCTTAGATTCGTCAATAAACATGCTTAAGTATTGATTCAATTCCATATTTCCGACACCTCCTTATAGTACTGAAACTTTGAAGTGAATTACTTGCGGATTCCTGCTACTGAATCTATTAATTTAGGAGCTATCTCGTTAAGAGGTAATTCTATCATCGCGCCGCCTAGCTCATTGGCTGCTCTTGGCATACCGTAAACGACACATGTCTCGCTGGATTCGGCGATCGTCTGCACAGCCCCGGCATTCCTAAGCCCAAGCATAGACTGGGCCCCATCACTGCCCATCCCAGTCAACACTACAATATGCCGCTTTAACTCTACTAACGGAATCAAGGTTTCAAACATTGTATCTACACAAGGCCGATGACCGCCCCTTGGCTCATCCTTATTTAATCGAACCTGATAACCATTCTTGTCGATACGCTCAATACCCATATGCCAGCCCCCTGGCGCTATATAGGCTGTAGCGTTCTCCAATTGCATGCCGTGAGCCGCTTCTACTACTCGGATTTCCGAATTCGCATCTAATCTCTGAGCTAAGGATCGAGTAAAATTGGGAGGCATATGCTGCACGATTACGATCGGCGCCGGAAATCGTCCGGGCAGATTGGTTAATACTTCATGCAATGCCCTTGGTCCTCCTGTAGAAGTGCCAATGGCTACCAATTGCTCCACTTTGCTAGAATTAGCGCTTCCTTGGAAGCTTGTTGGCGGTACAGTAAAAGGTGAGTTATGGAGAGAACTTTGGGCCGCAGTCTTCGGTTCCCCTTTCACTTGAGGAGGCTTATGGGTTGGATTAGCCCTTACTTTTGAAGTTACAGCTACCCCTAGCTTCTCCATTAAAATCTCTTTCACTTTGAACAAATCAAGTGATACAGAGCCTGAAGGCTTACGTACGAAATCAAGAGCACCTATCTCGAGTGCTTCAATCGTCTCTTTGGCTCCTTCTTCCGATAAGCTGCTAAGCATAATAACCGGTGTAGGTTGCTCTGCCATTATCAGCCTGAGCGCATCGAGCCCATTCATCTCCGGCATTGCTATATCAAGCGTAATCGCATCCGGAGTAAGCAACTTCGTTTTTTGTACGGCTTCCTTCCCGTTTCTAGCTGTATCCACAACCTCGAAGCGGGGATCCTCGCCAATCAAGTCGGCAATGATCTTGCGCATAAATACCGAATCGTCAACGACCAATATTTTGTACTTGGTCATCAGGCTCACCCTTTCTCTGATGTATTGTTCGCTCAAGTAGGGGTCACTTTAACAAATTCAACATTTTATTAAGAAATCCTTTTACACCAACGGCTGCCGGCCCCTGCTCCGGAATGGTCTCCCCTGCAATAAAACGCTCTACTAGCTGTTCAATACTTTTGCTTGCCGAACAGTTCGGATAAGCAATCGTGAAAGGAACCTGACGCTTCACTGCTTTCGAGACAGAGCTATCATCTTCTACATACCCAAGTGTTGGAATGTCAATGTCCAGAAACTTCTTCGCCACCATGCTAATCTTGTCTGCGGTCAACTTTCCTTCCCGTGCTTCGGTTACACGGTTGATCACTAGCTTGAAATGAACATCCAGATTCATCGAATTCACCATCTTGATGATTGCGTAAGCGTCTGTAATCGAAGTGGGTTCAGGTGTTGTTACTACAATCGTCTCATTTGCAGCTACTATGAATTTCAATGTTTCTTTAGACAAGCCAGCGCCTGTATCAAAAATAATGTAATCGACATATCCATTCAATTGACTCACTTGATCCGCGAAATAATCGATCTCTTCTTCCGATAGGCGAATCAGATCATTGAAGCCGGAACCTCCTGCAATAAATTCCAGATCATTATAGCCCTTGTGAATAATCTCAAATATCGTTTTCTCACGCTTTAATAAGTGATATAAACTGTACTTGGATGAAATCCCCATAAGTACGTCGATATTAGCAAGTCCAATATCCGCATCAAACACTAAAACCTTGTAACCTTGCGCTTGCAAAGTCAAAGCGAAATTCAAAGTAAAATTTGACTTGCCCACACCGCCCTTGCCGCTTGTGACCGTAATAATTCGCGTGTTAGCGGTTCGGGTCTCCTGCTGGTTCCGAATTAAATTCCGTAAACTCTGGGCCTGATCGCTCATTCGACGGGTTCCTCCAGGATGCGATTGATCAGTTGCTCCTCATTCACTTCCAAAATGTCATCTGGCACGTTCTGTCCGTTAGTCATGTAGGAGAGCTGTAAATTAAAGTCATATAACAGATTGACGATGGATCCATAACTTCTCGTTTCATCCATTTTGGTGAAGAGAACCTTATCCAATCTGAACTTGGCAAAGTTCTCTGTAATGGCTTTCATGTCCTTATACTTGGACGTCAAGCTCATAACGAGGAATGTCTCACTTTTACCTTTTGCCTGCAGTAAAGAATTAAGCTCCGATACATACATCGGGTTGCGGAAATTGCGTCCTGCTGTATCCATGAAGATTAACTCACAATCTTGAAGCTGCTGGAATGCCCGAACTAATTCCTGTGGAGAAAATACAACCTCGAGCGGCACATTCAAAATGGTTGCATACGTTTTAAGCTGCTCAACGGCTGCAATCCGATAAGTATCAGATGTAATAAAGCCGACTTTGCGGTTATACTTCAATACCTGCTCAGCAGCTAACTTAGCGATCGTTGTCGTTTTACCGACACCAGTAGGTCCTACGAAATGAGCAATTCGGGTATCTCGCTCAATCGATTTCGAACTATTGCTATGAAGTAATTCTTGCAATTGCTTACGTATACATAAATGTGCGCTTTCTTCTGTTCTCGGTGAATCTTCGGAGTTGTATTCTTCGGTTGCCAAACGAAGGATACGTTCGACCAGATCCGCTTCGATCTCATGCTCGAGCAATCTATCCTTATATTTCATAACTTCTATTGGATAAAGCGGTTCATCTGACATTTTGTTAGTGAGGCGGGCCATCATTTCTTTCATCTGCTTAATTTCTTCGAGCAGCATATCTTCCTTCGGTTTAGACCTGCCTGATCCATTAATGGCTCCCCCGCCTGCGAGCGAATGAGTGATCGGGCTTGATTCTATTAACAGCTCATCGTTTTTCGCTTGAGCCGACTGTGGTCCAGGTGTTGGTTGAGCCAATGATACTGGAGACAAACCGGAGTTCGGGAAGTTTTGGTGAGTCTCTCTTGCATAAGCACCAGCGGCAGTAGACATTGGAACAGATATTACAGGAGGAACAGCCGTAGCAATGCTACTAATCCCCGATGATGTATTCTGTGAGCTTGCAGCAGCTGTTTCAGCTGAAGCGGATACTCTTCCCGCCCCTGCTTGTTTGATCGGAGACGGAGTTGCTTCAGCTCTATTCGTATCCATGGCAGCAATTACTTCTATTTTCTTCTTACTGAACATACCAAGGAATCCGCCGGATCGGATTTCCTTCGTATTAAGAATGACGGCGTCTTTGCCTAAATCCGATCGTATACGTTGGAGCGCTTCCGGCATTGAGTCGACTACATAGCGTTTCACTCTCATAAATTAACCACCCCAACGCTTTGAATTTCGGCGCTTGGCTCTAACTCGCTATAGGACAGCACCGTGATGTCCTGCATCGTTCGTTCTAATAATTGTCGCAAGTACATGCGAATAGTCGGAGAGGCTAATATGACCGGTTGTTGACCGTGTTGAATCATACGTGTTACCTGTTCCGTGACCTTCTGATATATTGTTTGAGATGAGTTCGGATCCAATGCAAGGTAGGAACCGTGCTCGGTTTGTTGGACACTGTCCGCTATTTTCTTCTCCAAAGTTGGCCCAATCGTAATCACCTTGAGGGAATCATTAGGCGCAGCATATTGAAGCGTAATTTGCCGGGATAGGGCTTGTCTTACATACTCAGTTAGCACATCAGGATCTTTGGTATAAGTACCATAATCCGCCATGGCTTCGAAGATCGTAACAAGATCACGGATAGATATCTTCTCTCTCAAAAGCTTGGCCAGAACTTTTTGAACGTCTCCAATCGATAAGACACTTGGAATGAGCTCATCCAGAAGGGCCGGGTAGCTTTCTTTGACATTATCCACAAGCAGCTTCGTTTCTTGACGGCCAATGAGCTCATGAGCATGACGTTTGATAATCTCTGTTAAATGAGTAGCTACAACAGAAGGCGGGTCGACCACAGTGTAGCCGGATAGCTCTGCACGTTCCTTAGTCGCTTCATCAATCCATATGGCAGGCAGCCCGAATGCCGGTTCGGTCGTTTCAATCCCAATTACGGAATCATCATCCATCCCTGGGCTCATAGCCAAATAATGGTTAAGTAATAATTCACCGCGAGCGACTGTATTCCCTTTAATTTTGATCACATATTCATTTGGTCGCAATTGGATATTATCACGAATTCTTATAACAGGAACGACTAGACCAAGCTCGAGCGCAATCTGTCGACGGATCATAATGACTCGATCTAACAAATCTCCACCTTGTTGGGTATCCGCAAGAGGAATCAATCCATATCCAAACTCGAATTCGATCGGATCAATTTGCAACAAACTGATTACACTTTCCGGACTTCGCACCTCTTCGATCTGTTGTTCCTCCACCATTTGTTCTGATTCCGCTTGCTTCTTTGTGAGATTTTTCTGCATTCGCCATGCGGCTATAATAAGGATACCGCCTATCGGGAACGTAGTAATGACATGGATTGGAGTGAAAACTCCGAGAAAGATAAGTGTGCCCGCAACCACGTACAAAAGCTTTGGATAACTGAACAACTGAACCGTCAGATCATGCGCCAGATTGCCGTCAGATGCAGCGCGTGTGACGACGATACCTGCGGCTGTCGAGATCAATAACGCCGGGATTTGACTTATTAATCCATCCCCAATCGTCAGAATCGAGAACGTGGAGAAGGATTCCCCAAGCGACATTCCATGAAAAGTGGCTCCAATAATCAGACCGCCGATCATATTAATAAAGAGAATTACGATACCCGCGATCGCATCTCCTTTTACAAATTTACTCGCACCATCCATCGAACCATAGAAATCCGCTTCGCGTTCGATCTTTTTCCGACGATCCTTGGCTTCCTGCTCCGTTATTAGACCGGAATTCAAGTCCGCATCGATACTCATCTGTTTTCCTGGCATCGCGTCTAATGTGAACCGCGCTCCAACTTCGGCAACACGCTCCGAACCTTTGGTGATAACAATAAATTGCACGATTACCAAGATTAGAAACACGACGAAACCGACGACTAAATTGTCACCGGCTACAAAGGATCCAAATGTCTCAACTACATTACCTGCTTCTGCATCTCGCAATATTAATCGCGTCGTAGAAACGTTTAGTGAAAGCCGGAATAACGTGGTAATCAAAAGCAAAGTAGGAAATATGGAAAACTCTAGAGCATCTTGTGTATTCATAGCAATCAAGATAATAATAAGCGCTATGGCTATATTAATAATGAGCAGGAAGTCTAGCAGAAATAATGGGATAGGGACAATCATCATCATGACTATACCAATAATTCCTATTAAGATAACTAAATCTTTTGTTCGCATGGAATGTCCTCCCTTCCTTATTTCGCTTTTCCTTTTAGTTTATATACATAGGCCAGCACTTCGGCAACTGCCTGGAACAAATCGGCTGGTATGGTCTGACCGATCTCTACTTGTTCATACAGCGCACGTGCCAGCGGCTTGTTTTCCATCGTAACAACACCGTTCTCCTGAGCAATTTGACGAATTTTGAGGGCGATATAATCCATCCCTTTCGCTACTACAATCGGAGCATCTGACTGCTTCGGATCATATTTCATCGCGACAGCAAAGTGTGTTGGGTTCGTAATGACAACGTCAGCTTTTGGTACGTCTTGCATCATCCGCTGCATCGCCATTCGCTTCTGTTTCTCACGGATCTTACCCTTAATAAGGGGATCTCCTTCTGTGTTCTTATACTCTTGTTTAATGTCATCTTTGGACATCTTGATGCTTTTCTCAAATTCATAGCGTTGGTACATATAGTCCAGCAAAGCAAGCAGCAACAAAATGAAAGCGATTTGGAGTCCTAACTTGAGGATCAAATTACCGGTATATCCAAACGTCTTAATCAATGGCCATTGCGCCATTTGTATAATGGCTGCTTTTTCTTTCCATATTGTATAGAAGACGATACTGCCAATAACCAATATTTTGAGAATCGATTTGATTAATTCAATCAAAGAACGCAGCTTAAAAATGTTCGCTACACCTTTGATCGGATCAAGCTTCTCGAATGATGGCACAAGAGGCTTCCCGGTAAGCAGAAAGCCAATCTGGAAATAGACAGACAGGTATGCGATTACAACGACCATCAAGAAAATCGGTGCCAATAGAATCAGACCTTCATAAACCAACTGTCCAAACATAATGGTGATGTTGTCAAACGTCACTTCCATTTGCATGAAGTCCGTAAATGTTACCGTGAACAGTCTGGTAATCCGTTCCCGCATCACGGAGCCGTACATGAACAAAACGAAAAGCACCGCCAGCAAAATGAGGGCAGCCGGAAGCTCCATGCTTTTGGCTACCTGTCCTTTATCGCGGGACTCCTGCCTCTTACGTGGAGTGGCCGATTCTGTCTTCTCACCCGCAAACAACTGTAAATTAAGCTTCAACCGATACTGCTGCATTTCATTCCCCCAACCGCTCTATGGTGACTTCGGTGTCCCGCCGATTAATCTAGACAACTGCTCCATCGATTCGAATAATGACCGGAATAAATCCTGGAACAAAAAGATCATGCCTGGGATTACCAGGATCAAGACCAGAAAGCCAACGATAATCTTGATGGGCACACCTATAACGAAGATGTTAAACTGGGGAGCTGTTTTGGACAAAATCCCTAGCCCTACATCCGTTAAGAACAAGCTCACTACAAGCGGCGCGGACATTTGAAGAGCAAGAGCAAACATATTAGAAAAAGCTCTAATCAAATATTCAGTAGGAGCACCGGAAGCGATATTCGTAAAGGTAGGATTCGGTGATATTGGAATCAAATTATAACTTCGAACAATAGCGTCAATCAGAAAATGATGACCGTTCATCGCTAGAAACAACAAGATTGCTATAAAAAATTTAAAATTTCCCATTATCGGACTTTGAATCCCGCTCATAGGATCAATAACGTTAGCAATCCCTAGTCCCATTTGAATGTCAATAAATGACCCAGCAATCTGAACGGCATTGAAAAACATATAAGCAATAAATCCAAGGAATAACCCAACCAGGATTTCCCGCACAATTGAGATCATATAAAGGCCGTCCAACGGTACTGCATCCTTGGTCATGCCAGAAGCGACAAAAATCAAGAAAGTAATAAACAAGGACAAGCCAATCTTGAAGGTCGACGGGACCCCGCGAGTTGAAAAGACAGGAACGACAACAAAAAATGCCGTAATTCGACAAAAAATCAACAGAAAATTAGGAAGATATGGAACAATCGCCTGCATCCGCGTCCACCTAACCTATATATTTATCCAGATTATTCAGCATGTTGTATGTATAATCTATAAGTGTCTGTAAGATCCATGGGCCGAATACTAGAATAGAGAGCAACACTACTACAATCTTCGGAACAAAAGCTAAGGTTTGCTCCTGAATTTGGGTTGCGGCTTGGAATACGCTAATAATTAGTCCAACGACTAGCGCGAGAATTAACATAGGTGCGCTGGCCTTCAAAACTGTATACACGGCTTCGCCTGCAAGTTGAATAATTAACTCGGAGTTCAAGTTCGCTCCTCCCTCGTGGAACTAAGCTGTTCAAGATGAATCATGATAACGGAGCATTAAAACTCAACAGTAACGATTTCACAACCAAATACCACCCATCCACTAAGACGAAAAGCAATATTTTGAAAGGCAGCGAAATCATAATGGGCGGAAGCATCATCATCCCCATCGACATTAACGTGCTCGCTACAATCATATCGATAACCAGGAACGGAATGAAAATCATAAATCCCATCTGGAATGCTGACTTGAGTTCGCTTATCGCAAAGGCCGGTATTAATGCGGTGAGAGGTGTATCCGCTACACCTGTTGGTTTGTCCGCTTTCGCATAATTCAGAAACAGCATCAAATCCTTTTCACGGGTCTGGGCGATCATAAACTTCTTAATCGGAAGCGCTGCCTGCTCTAACGCTGCAGTCTGAGTTAGCTCCCCCTTCAAGTAAGGCTGAAGAGAAGTTTTGTTAATCTCACCCAATGTGGGAGACATGATGAATAAGGTAAGAAAGAGTGCAATACCGATTAACACTTGATTCGGAGGCATTTGTTGAGTTCCAAGTGCTGTTCTTACAAACCCTAGCACAATGACGATTCTAGTAAAGCTGGTCATCATAATGATGATAGATGGTGCAATACTTAGGATAGTAATAATTAAGATAAGCGTAATTGTATTGCTTGCGCCCCCAGTACCACTGGAATTCCCAATATCGACAGAAATACCAGGAATGGGATCTGCTGCAAATGCAGCAGTTGGCGCGACTGCCCAAATTAGCAACAGAACAAACAGCATGTACCCTGTTAATTTAATTGATTTCATTCATCCGTCGACCGATCCGTATATTTTTGATTCTTCAGCAGTGCTTCTATCGCTTGTTTACGATTGGCCAAGCTGTTCATCTTCCCTTGGAACACTTCTTGAAAAGTATGAGCCACCTTGTCCTCGTTCTGCTCGTCATACATGCTGTCCTGCTGACGCAATCGGGAAAACCACTTGCTTAATTGTTTGACTCCTGTAAGGGAAGATCCAGACTGGGCATTGATTGTCGCTATCAGATAGGCCACTTCCTCAGGATCGTCTATCTTCTGAATAAGCTGTACATTATCCCCAACACCTAACAAGTATACCGATCTCCCAATCTCTACGATCTGCAGCGATTTGTTCTGACCGAGCGGAACACCTCCAAGAGGATTCACCGCTCTACCTTGCATGCGTCTTTTATTTTTTTGGGCTAACACCTTCATAATCAGGAAGAACAAACCGATAATTAATATAAGGTAAAGGATGACTTGTGCCATCATTCCCAACATGCTGGGTGTATCGCCTTGCATCAAACCCGCACGGTTACCATCCCCTGGACCGCTTAATTGGTCCGCGTTCTCACTCTCTGCCCAACCAACAGAACTGCCTACTGGAATCCCAATAAATACGACCACCACGATAAACAGCAAGATTGTTATTTTGCGCCGCACGGGTAATCGTCCTTTCTGCATGGCCGCTTCATAATGCAGCATTGATGAACTCCCATTCCACTAACCTAAAGTCTTCTTTATCGCTTCGATAACACGGTCTGCTTGAAATGGCTTAACGATAAAATCTTTTGCTCCAGCTTGAATCGCATCGATAACCATCGCTTGTTGTCCCATAGCGGAGCACATAATTACTTTTGCGTTGCCATCGAATTTCTTAATTTCTTTGAGTGCAACAATTCCATCCATCTCAGGCATCGTTATGTCCATAGTAACTAAATCAGGTTTAACTTCCTTGAACTTCTCGATAGCTTGGACACCGTCTGCTGCCTCTCCTACGACCTCGTAACCGTTCTTGGACAGGATGTCTTTGATCATCATTCTCATAAATGCTGCGTCGTCTACGACTAATATTCTGTTCGCCATTTGCGTTCAGTCCTCCTCGGTTATTGTAGTTTCTGTATTCTGTCCATTTGACTGACGATGTCTGTTACACGCACCCCGAAATTTTCATCGATAACAACGACTTCCCCTTTGGCAATCAGCTTGTTATTCACAAGTATATCTACCGGTTCACCCGCCAGCTTATCCAATTCTATAATAGAACCCTGAGAGAATTCTAGTATTTCTTTTATTACTTTCTTTGTTCGCCCCAGCTCAACAGTTACTTTCAATGGAATGTCTAGCAACAGACTTAAATTCGTTTCATCCGTATGCACATGCGGACCATTCAGATTACCGAATTGAGCAGGTTGCACACTCACATTGCGGTTAGGGAATGTTCCGTAATTTGCAGGTACATGTGGCTGTGGAGCAACAGGCTGCTGGTAATTTGGCTGAGCATAATTAGGCTGCATCATGGGCTGCTGCGGATATCCTTGCGGCATCATAGGAGGCTGCTGGTACTGCGGATACTGCGGTTGCTGCTGCTGATACATGGGCTGCGCGAATGGATCATTCTGCGGCGGTTGCTGATACATCGGTTGCGCGAATGGATCATTCTGCGGTGGCTGTTGATACATCGGTTGTGCGAATGGATCGTTCTGAGCCATCGGCGGTGACGGATTAGGTGCTGTGTATCCAGAGGGCTCATTATAAGAGCTTGGAGTACTGTTACTTTGGGACGATGCAGCTGGGTAAGAAGTCGTATCATATGCCGAGCTCATATCCGTTCCACCCATAAGGATGTCTACCATGTCCTTCGCGAACGATACTGGTAGTAACTGCATAAGCGTTGAGTCGATCAAATCTCCAATAATGAGTCGGAAAGAGATTTTGACAAATACATCTTCTAGAGGCAGCTTATCTTTGCTCTCCCCGTTGGCCATATCCAATATGTTTATACCTGGCGGCGAGATGTTAACGAATCGGTTAAAAATAGTTGACATGGAGGTTGCTGAAGAACCCATCATCTGGTTCATCGCTTCTTGCACAGCACTGACATGAATATCGGACAACTCATGATTCTCAACGTTCTCGCCAGTCCCACCCATCATCAAGTCTGCAATGACTTGAGCATCTCTGGTCTTTATGACCAACAGATTTATTCCGTCAAAACCGTCAATATAGTTGACATGAACAGCTACATGAGGGGTCGGGAACTCTTGTTCCAATCCATTTCTAGCGATCATGGACACCTTTGGTGTTGTGATATCTACTTTTTTCCCTAAAAGAGTAGATAGAGCCGTTGCTGCGCTGCCGAACGTTATATTGGCAATTTCCCCCAAAGCATCTTGTTCCATAGGTGATAAATAGTCGTCTACATTGGCTTCACCGGAGAAATCAAGAGGATCCTCAACCGTTTGTCTTAACAATGCATCAATCTCTTCTTGCGACAAATAATCTTTATTATTCGTCATAATCATCTTCCCCCTCGCTGACTACCTCCGTTATTTGAACGGCAAGCCGGTCTTTAATCGTGCCGGGACTACCGATAAATTTCAGCTTTTCCCCTACTTTGATGTCGAGACCTTGATCAACAACTTTGTTCAGCGTAATAACATCGCCTACATTTAGATTGAGAAATTCCCTTACTGTAATCTCGGAAGAGCCTAGCTCGGCAATAAGCGGCAGTTTAGCTTTGTTTACCCGTTCTTTGAGCGTCTCCACTTCTTCTGGCGCTCTGCTCTTGCGTTGAGACAAGAATTGGTGATGCACCGATAGACGAGGCATGATTGGCTCAATAACTACATGCGGGATACAGAGGTTAATCATCCCAGTAGTATCACCAATCTTCGTAGTCAGCGAGATCAGAGCAATTGTTTCATTAGGTGATACAATTTGCATAAATTGCGGATTCGTTTCCAACGTTTCAAGTCTGGGCGAAAGTTCAATAACGGTCTTCCATGCTTCTTGCAAACTGTCGAAGGCTCTGCTGAAAATACGTTCCATCACGATGGTTTCAATCTCGGTTAATGAATTAATTTTAGCAGGTGAGCTTCCAGGGCCGCCAAGCATACGATCTAACATGGCGAACGCTACGTTGGGATGTACCTCCAACACCATTCTTCCCTCAAGAGGCTCTGCTTCAAATATATTCAAAATTGTCATTTTGGGAATAGAACGAATGAACTCGTCATATGGAAGCTGCTCGACTTGAACGACATTTATCTGAACGAACGTTCGAAGCTGTGCGGAAAAATATGTAGTCAAGTATCGGGCAAAGTTCTCATGTATCCGGGTCAAGCTGCGTATATGATCCTTCGAGAAACGAACGGCTCGTTTAAAATCATAGGCTTTCACCCGTTTCTGGGTTTCTTCCTTCTTTAATTCTTCGGCGTCCATTTCACCGGAGGAGAGCGCAGCTAGTAAAGCGTCGATCTCATTCTGGGATAATACATCTACCAATTTCGATTCACCCCCTTACAGACCGTTCATACGATCAATTTAATACGATATTGATGTTGGTAATGTCGACTTGCCTTAGCTTACCTTGGGTCAGAATAGGGTTAATCTTATTCAAAAGACTTGTGCTTATTAGATCGTAACCTCTACTTCCACGAATGTCTTCCGCCTTAAGATCAGCAAGTGTTTGGATAATAAATGCTTTGATTCGGGTATTCAGCTTCTCAAATTCTTCTTTGGATTTCTTGCTATCCAACTCGAAAGCAAAGCTGATTTTCACAAAATCTTTGCCTGCGAGGTTCGTCGTAATATCAACGATCTCTACAGTCTGCTCAACTATCTGATCGGCTGTTAATTGTTTAGGCTTCACACCATTGACTGATGTTGCGGCCGCTACAGCTGGATCCTCTGGCTGTGCCTGCTTATCCAGATAGTTCCACAATACAAAACCAGCTAGTGCGATCAGGGTGATCGAGATGAGGATCATAATCAACCATTGCAGCATTCTATTTTTAAACATGTCTACGATTCCTCCGGTACACTATTCTTAATGGCCACCCTGATCGAACCTATCTGTTGCATGTAATTTTTTACTAAGCTTACCACAAGGGGGACCTCTTCGAGAACGATAAATTTTTTGCCGGTTGTCATCGTAATAAGCGTATCCGGTGTCTCTTCGATCATCTCAATTAACAGGGCGTTAAGTGTGAGTTTGCTCCCATTGAAGCGTGTTAGAGTTATCACAGTTGTTCCTCCCAATAACCCATTCATTTAACTAATCGAAGGGGGAGTTCTGACACTGCTCTCCCCCACTACGATCAGTCGGTTAATTCATTAACGCTTCAGGTTCAATATTTCCTGCAACACTTCATCCGATGTGGTAATAATTCTGGAGTTGGCCTGGAATCCGCGCTGAGCTATGATCATCTCCGTTAACTCATTCGTTAGTTCGACGTTCGACATTTCTAGTTGACCGGAAATAATGGCACCTGTTCCCAATCCTAAGTCGTTCGCTTGCGACAATACAAGATCTTCTACAGTCGCGTTTGGTGTGGTTCGATATAAGTTGCCGCCAATTTTCTCAAGTCCCGCAGGGTTCGCCACTTTTACTACCGCGATGAACGTACCTGTAGGCTCGGCTGTTCCTTCTTCATTGATGGCGATAATTTCACCATTCTGAGAGATGGAGAAAGCCACAACTCCCTCATCCAGCGCAATAGGGGCTCCACCTGTATCGAGTACGTGCAAACCGTCTATATTGACAAGATTACGTGTGGAATCGACATTAAAGTTACCTGCACGAGTCAAATATACCGTCTCGTCACCGAAGGGGCTTACAGCAAAGAATCCGTCACCGTCTATTCTCAAGTCAGTAACATTATTCGTTGTCATAGCACTTCCCGGCGCATGAATAGTATCGATCGCGGCTACAGTAACTCCTAACCCGATCTGCTTGGCATTTACACCGCCTTGACCTCCATCCGTCGGTGCGGTGACCCCTGCAACCGTCTGACTCATAATGTCCTTGAACATGACGCGGCTCCCTTTGAACCCGATCGTGTTCACGTTAGCGATGTTATTACCGATGACGTCCAGCTTCGTTTGAAAACCTCTCATGCCAGATACGCCAGAATACATAGATCTTAACATTCGTCTTCCTCCCAAAAAGTTTGCAATGCAAACCGGATTCGTCGGTCCGCTTCATTCGATCCACGGACCTCGGGCTTCCTGTCAAAGGGCCAGCCCGGCACTAAATAATGATGGCGCTATCGATCTGAGTAAATACATTGTCCTTCATTGAATTTCCATCCATTGCAGTTACAATCGTTCTATTTTTCACGTTAACGATTAAGGCGATGTCGTCCATGAGAACCAAGGACTCTCTAGCTCCTTTGGCGGCTGCCTTATCTATGGCCGATTGAATCTTAGCCATCTGTTCAGGCTTCAACTGGATACCTCTTTGCTGTAATCGGACTTCTGCATGTTGACTTAGCCGAACAACGTTTTCATTCAATACGTCTTGAAACGATCGTGATTGTGCAACAGGATTCGTTCGGGAAGAATCAATGGATTTACGATTTGCGACCGGCGGCGTAATATTCGGAAACATTTGTCCGATAGATAAACGTTCGGCCACAATACTCACCTACTCATCCCATATTTTTGATATTTGCTCTAAAGGCACATTCTGACCATCCACATTTACATATTGATTGCCGTCCTTGATGTTGATTGCCTCGACCTTTCCTGTCTTAACTACAGGTTGTTGGGTTTCAGAATCGACTAAAGTCCAGTTAATCGACTTGCCGATCAAAGAGGATGCCCAACCGATCGATTGTCTCATCAACTTCATCTCATTAGCCATTGCGGACATTTGTTCAACGGAAGTGAACTGTGCCATTTGAGCGATAAATTCTTTGTCTTGCAAAGGCTGTGTTGGATCCTGATGGGAGATCTGGGTGATTAGAATCTTTAAAAACTCATCACGTCCCATATTATTGGAACCGGTCTTCTTCGTTGAAGAATTGTTGTAATAATAAGAACCATTAGAAACGCCTACAGGAGATGCCATCTCTCTCCTCCTCGATTAAAGATAACTGATCTGCTAGGGAAATCCTTGGATTGCCCTAGCGATTAGGCCGAAACGTCGAACGAGCTTCCTGCCAATGCAGCTTTTCGTGCAGCTAGAACTGCCAACTCGGCATCGAAGTCAATCGGAAGGTCTTCTCCATTCTTCCCTTGTCCTTGCTGCTTGCGATTAAACTGTTGCGAAGACTGCTGCTGTCTTTGATCCTGGAACATGGCAAATGCCGACTCTTGACTTTGTGTTACTTCCAGTCGCTCAACCTGCAGACCTTGCCCTTGCAGTGCCGCTCTCAATTGAGGCAATTGACTCTCTAACAAGTCTTTACCGTGCATGGAATCAGCAACAAACTGAGCCACTAGTTGTCCATTCTGCATGGACATTCTCACATCAACTTGGCCCAAATGCTCTGGCATCAATGTGATTTTGATGAATGATTGCCCACCAGCTGATTGAAGGTTCATCGATTTGAGCAACTGACTCATTTCTTGTGCGAAGCGGTTAGCCGAGATGACTGGTGCTTCACCCTTGGTTATGTTCTCTGCAGATCCAGCAAGACGGAATACAGCCTGATTGGTTGCTTCATCTGAACTGGCACTGTTCGTTATTGCTTCTAGAGGTAATTCAGAATTAGCATCCGATCCAGCAGCCGTTGTTGAGATTGTAGCTTGTGCTATTGGAGCTTGGAGAACCGCTTTAGCAGCAAGTAAGTTTAATCCAGTGTTCCCGCGACCGTCATTCACAATATGTACAAGCGGTTGAACGGTTGTTGCAGTCGTGGTTGCCTGTTCCTTTAGTGGTTTGCGGATAATTGAACGATAAGCTTCTCCGCTATTCATGTAAGGAACTGCTTGCTGAACTCCAGATGTGCTTGATTGCTCATTCTGAACAGCCTGATTCAGTTGGGATACTGTTGACGCTTGAATAAGTAGAGGCTTGAGTGTTTCCATCAGGTTCATAACCGAAGCTTTCATTTCGCTCGGTTTAGACTGTTCTTGCATGATGGATGTTATCGCCTGCAACAATTCATTTGCTGTTGTTCCCAATTTATTGCCTAATTCTGCAACTGAAGCTTGATCAGCGCCGGAGCCATCAGAATTAGCTGAATCATTTCCCTGAGAAGTTATTAGTTGCAGAAGTAACAGTTGCAATTGGGGCAGAGCAGAATTGAAATCCAGATTATCCTCCAAGCTAGATTCTGCATCTGACGACTGCTTGGCTATCTGCTCTCCATTCAACAATTGAGTCAAAAGTTGAAGAAGTGCGCCAGCTGCATCTTGTGCAGGTTGTTGCAATTCAGTGACGGTTCCTACAAGCAATCCTGGCATCAATGTTCCAGTAAGCGTATTGGAAGCAGTAGTTCCCGAACCGTCCTGCATCACATGAACAAGAGTCTGTGTGAAAGAAGGGTTCCCATTTGCTCCAGCTTGATTTACGTTGCCTGCTTGACCGGCAGTGCCTGTATTCACGGTTCCATTTGCAGGAGTGGAGTTACCAGTAATAACGCGCAAAGTTTCCATATGTATGTTTCACCTCCTTTCCATGTTAGAAGTTGAGGATTGATATTTCTTACTGAGTTAACTTAACCGTCAATGCTGCTGCGGCTTGCTTATCCGTCTTGGTCATTTCGGCAAGAACGCGGGAGCGTCCCGCACTATCCATACTGCTCAAAATCGCAAGAACTTTAGCCTGATTTAAAGTATTCATTTCAAGTAAGATAGAGGAAGCGCTTTTGGCATCCATGGAAGAGAAGGTGGCGCCCAGATCTTCCTTGCTTATCTGCTGAGGCACTACTGCCGCATCCTGATTGACAGTCAGTCTCTCCTGCAGGGCTGCCATCTGGCGATCCTTGGCCGGTACGATATCCTTCAGTTGGATTGAAGCATCGGCTGCTTTCTTCGGGTCCATCTTTTCAAGTATTTTCCCGCGATCATCTGATTTCATCTCACTTAAGACGAGCACTGTTTCCTTCATAGTCATATTTTCCAGAATAGGAGCAGCTTTGCTCGGGGTCATCTTTGCATACATGTTAGCTAATTGTTGCACCTGAAGCTTATATTCCTCTTCGGACTGCGTCCTTACTTTTTCTTGATCCTGCAGTGTCTTCAATTGATCCTGAAGTTCTTTAATAGATTGATCCTTTTTCTGATTGGCGGAATCGGATTGTCCCAAGCTTGCTTCCTGCTGCTTGATCGTCTTCTTCAATTCCTCAATCTGAGCTTGCGCATCCTGGGTTTCACTAATAGGTTGATTCGGACTTGTTCTGCCTGGAGTCACCGCTGGATCCGGAACGAATTGTGATAGCACAGGGATTTTATTGGCCGTGCGAAGCATTCCATTCAATAAACTTTGATCAAACAGCGCAAAAAGGACACCCAGCAAAACCATCGTGAAAATAATCGGTGTAGCGAAAAACAAAAAGCGTTCAAACGCTCCATACGAAGATTTTTCCACATCAGTTCTAGCCATGCCGTCACCCCCTTTTTGTCGTCCTTATACCGTCTGCACCCTGCGAGTTAAGGCGATTTCATCTAACTCATCCTGTTCCTTCTTTTGCATCGTCGATGAGAATTGGTCGAATGCCTTCTCCTTGGCTTTCTCCCATACTTTCTCTTCCTTCATCTTCTCGCTTAGCTCCATCTGCTTAACCTCAACTTGTCGTTCTGCAGATTTGACTTCCGCTTGCTTGCGGTTAATTTGCTTCTCTAAATAATTCAGATAATCTTGATGTTGCATTAATTGGAAGACTGTAGTGCGATTCGTCGAAGCATTACTCAGCTCATGTTGAACATCGCTCCGATTTTGATGCAGCCCCGACAGTTGCGATAGCTCTGATTGAAGAACACCGATGGCTTCAGCCAATCCCCATTCGGCTTGTGTCTTCTCATTGGATTTAAGATCGATTAGCTTCTGTAATGGATATCGAAAACGCATTTACTCAGCTCCCGTAAAATTGTTGGACCAACCGATCACAAGCTTCTTGATAGTCTACTTTTTCCGATGTTTTCTGCCGCAAATACGACCAAATGTCTGGAATATAGCGCAAGGCTGTATCAATATCTGGATTCGAACCGTTCTGGTACGCCCCTATATTGATCAGATCCTCCGAATCTTTATAAATAGCAAGAAACCTCTTCAATGTATCGGCTGCGTCCATTTGACGATCCGGAACAATTTCTTTCATACAACGGCTAATGCTCGCTAGCACGTTAATGGCAGGATAATGCCCTTTATTAGCCAAACTTCGATCTAACACAATATGGCCATCTAATATACCGCGAACCGTATCAGCAATTGGTTCGTTCATATCATCTCCGTCAACTAAGACGGTATAGAATGCCGTAATCGAGCCTTTCAGTCCGGTACCTGCTCGTTCGAGCAGCTTAGGTAAGCTTGCGAATACGGATGGAGTGTATCCTCTAGTCGCTGGAGGCTCGCCAACTGCCAGCCCAACTTCTCTGAGCGCTGTAGCATACCGTGTTACGGAATCCATCATCATCATTACGTTTAAACCTCTGTCACGGAAATACTCAGCAATCGAGGTTGCAATAAGAGCTCCCTTGATCCGTACAAGTGCCGGCTGATCGGATGTAGCAACTATGACTACGGAACGCGCTAAGCCCTCTGGGCCTAAGTCGCGCTCTATGAAATCCAGAACTTCGCGACCTCGTTCTCCGATTAATGCAATTACGTTAACGTCCGCGGATGTATTACGCGCAATCATACCCATTAGCGTACTCTTACCAACACCAGATCCTGCAAATATCCCTACACGCTGGCCTTTACCAATGGTTAGCAAGCCGTCAATGCAACGTACGCCAACACTGATCGGATCTAACACACGTTGTCGCTTAAGGGGATTGCTGGGCGTATTGGTTGTAAGTGCTTGTGCCATACGAGAAGGGAGCATGGAGCCGTCCATCGGCTGACCTAGGCCATCCAGTATTTTGCCAAGCAGCTCATGTCCAACAGACACCGTCAATGGTTTGCCAGTACTCACAACATCGCATCCGGGACCGATGGATTGAAGCTCTCCAAGCGGCATCAAGATTACTTTGTTATTGCGAAACCCTACTACTTCGGCTTTTAGAGGTTGGGAAGACTTGAATGGATAAATGTGACACAAATCACCTACACTTGCGTCTGGACCTTCAGATTCAACCGTCAAACCGATAACTTGGGTAACTTTCCCATTGACTCGAATTGGATCCAAATGCTTCAACTGCTCGATATACTTGTGCGCTTGAAGTCGGTTACTCATTCTGAGAAGTCCCCTCGCCTCTGCGGAATAACTGCAGCAGTGCTTCCTTGATTTCTTCGAGCTGCGTGTCGATCCGAGCGTCAATACTACCGAAGGATGAGCGAACCACACAACCAAACTCGCCAACACTAGGATCAGGCAACACTTGCAGCTCTGCCTGCGAATCAATCGCTAGTAGAAGCTCTTCACGGAAGTCTTGCACGAAAGCGAATTGAGAAGGTGATACGCACAAGGAGATCACACCCTGCTCTCTCTTACGCTGCAGCACTTTGCGAATGGAAGCAATCATCCATTCCGGTTCCAGGCTGAGTTGTCGTTCGATTATCTTCTCCGCTATGGAGCAGCTTAGCTCTATGAGAAAAGGCTCTGCTTCTTGAATCATCTGTTGCTTGATTTCCGTTGCGTGCTCGATGATCGCCTTCGCATTCACAATCATTTGCGAGTATTGCTCTTTAACCGATTCCTCCGCCTTCGCATGCCCAGTCTGATATCCGGAGTCATATCCATCTTGTTTGGCGCGTTCAGCCGTTTTAATATCCGCTGCACGTTTTTCTGTCCACCAATTGTTGATTTCTAATTGAGTATTCGATTTAAGCAATTCAGCGGCTTTAGAGGCCTGAGCCAAGATCAGCTCTGCTGCTGCTTCTGCATCTGATACAATTTGATCCTTCAAAACCATTGCTTCCGATACATGCGGATCTCGTTCTGAATAATTATCTGAACCAGGTATAAACTCCGCTGATTCATCTACCGATATAACGTGTACAGGTTTAATAACAACCGTATCGTCTAAGCTGATAACACGTGATGCCTTGATAACCTTAGACAACGATATCATCTCCTCCGCCGCGGGCTATGATGACCTCACCGGCTTCTTCCAATCGACGAATCGTGGCTACTATCCGAGTCTGTGCTTCCTCTACATCACGCAAACGAACTGGACCCATATATTCCATCTCTTCGCGGAACGTCTCAGCCATACGTCTAGACATGTTGCGGAATATCATCTCGCGCACTTCTTCACTTGCTACTTTGAGGGCTAACTGTAGATCAGAGTTCTCAATGTCTCGAATAATACGTTGGATGGAACGGTTGTCGATGTTGACGATATCCTCGAATACGAACATCCGCTTCTTAATCTCTTCTGCCAGTTCAGGATCCTGAATTTCAAGTGAATCTAGAATGGTCCGCTCTGTTCCTCTGTCAACTCCGTTCAAGATTTGGACGATCGCTTCTATTCCGCCAGCTGATGTATAATCTTGAGTTACGGTGGAAGACAATTTCTGTTCAAGAACTCGTTCTACTTGTGTAATAACTTCAGGCGAAGTGCTATCCATTAAGGCGATCCGCTTAGCCACTTCAGCTTGCTTCTCTTGAGGAAGAGAAGATAAGATGATTGAGGCTTGCTCGGACTGCAGGTAGGACAAGATTAAAGCAATAGTCTGAGAGTTCTCATTCTGGATAAAGTTGAGAATTTGACCCGGGTCTGCTTTTCTCGCAAAGTCAAATGGTCTAACTTGTAAGGTTGCAGTTAATCGATTGATGATATCCATCGCTTTGCCTGAACCAAGCGCTTTCTCGAGAATCTCCTTTGCGTAAGAAATACCTCCCTGAGAAATGTACTCCTGCGCCAAGCAAATTTGGTGAAATTCTGCTAAAATTCTTTCTTTTTCGGATGCATCTACTTTCCTTACGTTTGCAATCTCTAAAGTCAAATGCTCGATCTCTTCTTCACGCAAATGTTTGAAGATTTGCGCCGATACCTCAGGACCCAGGCTGATTAGCAGAATTGCCGCTTTTTGCCTCCCTGTTAACGAATTTGGGAGCTGTGCCCCTTTCGCCATGAAAGTCCCCCCTATTCATCTACTAGCCAAGTACGCAGTAAGTTCACAAAATCCTCAGGCTTCTTCTTGGCCAGCGACTCAAGCTGCTTGCGGATCTGATTCTCTGGAGAAGTATTCTCCATATCTATAGTTGGCAGCTCTACTTTGATTGGTTCCGGAATTTCTTCTACTAAGATTTCATTATGTTTTCTTCTACGTATCAAGTAGCCGCCTAATCCGGCTATAATCAGTGCTGCCGCTCCAATACCGCCGTAAAGCAACAAGTTATTTGTCGCTGTAGTCGCACCCGTATTAACAGGAGCAAACGGTGATACGAATAGTGTAACTTTACGTGCCAGTGCGTCGTCTGTATAAGGAGTACCGCTATCCGCAAGCGAAGCAGATACAATACTGACTAACTGCCTTTGAACGTTATCTCTCATTTCTGTAGTAAGTGAATTGGGATCATTAGCGACAGGTGGTTCAATACCCACGCTGATCGATAAATCTTTGACTACGAATGGGCTCGAGATGATCTCATTGCGGATTCGATTAACTTCATAATTCAGAATCTCATTCGATTCTTCTGATTCGGAGCGTCCGCCTGCACTATTGTTTCCCTGGTATGTAGGCACATCCGTATTGCCTGTTCCTGGTACGCCCCCGCTTGATGCACCTTCTGATGTAGAAGATTTTGAACTGATTTGACTGCTAATCGGGATTCCGCTATTTTCTTGCACATTAACAGGAGTAACCAGATTTTGCAGACTTGACTTCTGATCAAAATTAAGGGTTGAAACCACACTAACGACTACTTTATCAGGACCCAGAATTCGGGTAAGCATACCCATTACATTTTTCTGCAGCTCACTCTGGAATTGATTCCTTATTTGAAATTGTTGTTGAATCTGATTCGATGAATTTGCTCCAGGATTAGTCTTGGAGTAAGGCATCAACTCACCATTCTGATTGGAAATAGTAATATTCTCGTATTTCAGTTGGGGGATGGTCTTAGCAACTAAGTTATACATCGTATCGATTTGATTCTGATCAAAGCGGTAACCCTGCTGAATAGTGAGGACAACGGATGCGGTGGATTCTTTTTTCTCCGTCGTTAGAAACGCGGTTTCCTTCGGTACAGTAATTAGCACTTTCGAGCTGCCAACACCATTGATCTGATTGAACATTTGTTGGATTTCACCTTGCATGGCGTTAATGAGCTTCACGTTGAACTCATTGTCCGACATACCAAATGTGCTGTTGCCTTCAAAGGCCGCATATCCAAGCGATCCGTTCTTGTTAAGTCCCTGTGACTCCACATCGAGCTTAATGGAGGGAGCCAGTGCTGCAGGTACCGATATCGACCTCCCGTCCGGGCCAATCTCATAAGGGATCTTAGCTCCGTCCAAGTAAGTCTTAATCGCGGCAGCATCATTCGGCTGCAGGTTCGTAAAAGCAGGTACATACTCCGTTTTTGATAAATTAATTGATGTTAGAACTAACACTGCTATAAGGAAAACGATAGTTCCCAGAATCATATATTTTTGAACTTTACTAGCTTGTTTCCAATACTGAGACAATCGCTCTCTATATTGGAGTATGGTCTCGTTCACCTTGTCACCCCGCCAAAGCACTTCTGCTACGATTTATTTAACGTTATATCTGCGTTCTCATGATCTCCTGGTACGCCTCAATCGCTTTATTACGTATTTGGACAGTAAGTTCCAAGCTAAGCGAAGCCTTCTCAGCTGCTATAGTCAATTGATGAACATCCGAGAGCTCCCCGACAATAAACTTATCATTTAATGTATCCGTAATCGTCTGTTGAGCTTGTACCGATCCTAGAGCATCACTGAGAAACGATCCGAAGCTTTTCGTAACATCTGTAGCACCTAAAGGTTCTACTTCTCTGAGTTGCAGAGGAGAAATCGCTGGTTTAGGCAGGAATGCTATCTTCTCTATCATCTAATATCCCCCGTTATCTACCAATTTCCATTGCTTTTGTGATCATTGCTTTGGTCGCGTTCAATGCGGTCACATTCGCTTCATATGATCGTGTAGCTGACATCATATCGACCATTTCTTTAAGGATGTCTACATTGGGGAGCTGAATATATCCATTCTCATCTGCATCGGGATGGGTAGGATTATACTCTTGTTTGAAAGGAGCTGTATCGTCGGTTATCTTCGAAACTCTAACACCTTCGCCAGTGCTTCTCTTCATAGCCGCTTGCAATTGTTCTCCGAAAGGCATCTGCTGCTTCGTCTCCATGGTGATGACCTTCCTCTGATAAGGAATCCACTTCCCATCAACCAGCTTGCTGCGCGTAGTATCAGCGTTGGCAATATTCGAGGAAATGACATCCATGCGAAATCTTTGTGCAGTTAAGGCTGACGAACTAATATCAAAGCCATTGGTAAGCTTCATGATTAACGACCTCCATTCAACGCGGTGCGATACAATTTAAGATCATGATTAACTTGTTGAATGAGTACGTTGTAACGAATTTGGTTTTTGGCCAAAAGCGACATTTCGTAATCGATATCGACGTTGTTATAGTTGTTGTTCATCAAAGATTTCTCATCTGTCAGAACCTGCGGTTCAACAGAAGAAGTCTTTCGTCCTATAGGTATATGCCTCTGGTCCGTTCTGTAGCCCTCGATTGTTTGGGTCTGCAGTTCCTTTTGGAGCAGGTCTTCGAACTGTACATCAGACCTTTTGTAGTAGGGAGTATCAACATTTGCAATATTATTGGAAATAACCTTTTGTCGAAATGTAGAAGCGTCAATTGTGCGTTCCATCATCTGAAGACTCGGTTTATTCCACAAAACCATAAGATTTACCCACTTTCAATAGAAGAATAATAGTAATGTATTCCACAAAACAAATTCTTTTCCTTCTTTTAAAAGCCCTTTTTATGAAAAATTAACATAGAATTTTGTCTTTTATTGTAACTTAACGACCAGTATTAGTTTCTACAAATTTCGCGTTTATCGCAATAAGCAAAAAGCCCTATCTTTCGATAGGGCCTACTTACACACAATTCTTATTCTTTTGTTATTTATTTAGGGAAACTTTCATGCTTATACTTTAGCTTTGGTTAAACTTTGGATCAATTGATCATTAAGAATCTTGATATATGTTCCCTTCATCCCCAAAGAACGAGTCTCAATGACCCCTGCGCTTTCAAGCTTTCTTAGAGCATTTACAATAACGGACCGTGTAATGCCTACTCGATCGGCAATTTTACTAGCAACCAGCAAGCCTTCTTTGTCTTTCAACTCATCAAGAATATGATCGACCGCTTCCATCTCACTGTAGGATAACGAGTTGACGGCAACTTGTACGACCGCTTTGCTCCGCGCTTCGATTTCGATTTCTTCTGCTCTTTCACGCAGAATTTCCATCCCTACAACCGTGGAACCATATTCAGACATAATCAGATCGTCATCGATAAAAGGCTCCTCGGCCCGCGTCAACACTAGTGTCCCTAGTCGATCCCCGCCTCCGATAATAGGAATAATCGTGACCACCTTTTGTTCGAAAAAGGAATGGATCGTTCCCGTGAATCGGTGATAAGGACTATCCTCATCCAGATTGGATGAGGTCTCTTCGATTTTCTTGAGAATATTATTGTATTCTTCAGGCAACCGTCGATCTGTCGTAATCATTGTCTGGAGTTGCTCGGACTCGAATTCATCTGCAATCGCATACCCTAATATTTTGCCTTTTCGGCTGACAACAAATATATTAGCATCAATCAGATCCCTCAAAACCTCTGACATTTCCATGAAACTTACGGCATTCCCAGCTGCTTTTTGAAGCAATCGGTTCAGCCTTCTTGTTTTGGCTAGTAAACTCATTAACCTTGCCTCCCTAAAGATACCCCACAAAGTGAAGTCAATCACCGAAGCTTATTCCTATTACTTTGCGGGGGCCCCGGCTTCATACCCCACAAAGTGAAGTCAAGCCTCTTGCTTGTTCAACCTATAAAATATATTGACTCAAATCTCGATTCTGAGCGATATCCGAGATCTTATCTTTCACATACTCGGGCGTAATTACGATATGATCTAGTGAAATATCCGGCGCCTCAAACGAGAGATCCTCAAGAAGTTTCTCCAGAATCGTATGTAGACGACGCGCCCCGATATTGTCCGTATTCTGGTTAACCTCTGCCGCGATTTTGGCAATTTCCTCAATGGCTTCATCTGAGAACTCAACACGAATGCCCTCAGTCTCGAGCAGAGCTGTATATTGCTTCGTCAATGCATTTTGCGGTTCCCGTAAGATACGCACAAAATCATCCTTGGTTAAATTCGTAAGCTCAACCCGAATCGGAAATCTCCCTTGGAGCTCCGGTATGAGGTCAGAAGGCTTCACCGTGTGAAACGCTCCAGCTGCCACGAAGAGGACGTAATCGGTTTTGACAGGCCCGTACTTCGTCATAATCGTCGAGCCTTCTACAATAGGCAATATGTCCCTCTGAACCCCCTCGCGAGACACATCGGGCCCAGATCCGCGTCCAGTACTTGCAATCTTATCGATTTCATCAATAAAGATGATCCCGGATTGCTCCGCACGCCGCACAGATTCCTGAATGACTTCATCCATATCAAGCAGCTTCTGAGCTTCCTCTTGCAACAATACTTGCCGTGCTTCCTTGACCGTCAATTTGCGTTTCTTAAATCGTTTGGGCATCAGGTTCCCGAACATCTCTTGCATGTTCATTCCCATCTGCTCATTGCCTTGACCTGCAAACATATCCATCATGGAAGGTGTGCTGTCTTCAATTTCAACCTCAATCGGATCGGCTTCCAGCTCACCGCGCAACAGCTTTTCTTTCAATTCGGCTCTGCGCTGCAGGAGGGATTGGTCGGTCTCTGTTGATTCTTGCTGGTTATTCGTATTGGATCCACCGAACAACATCTCAAGCGGATTTTTCTGGGTTTTGGCACTCTTGGGAGAAGGAACCAGAATACTTACAATTCGATCATTAGCCAAGCCTTCTGCTTTATCTTTCAGCTTTTCCGTCTTCTCTGCTTTAACAATACGGATAGAAGTTTCTACTAGGTCCCGCACCATGGATTCTACATCTCGACCAACATATCCAACTTCTGTAAACTTAGTTGCCTCAACCTTGATAAATGGAGCATTCACCAGCTTCGCCATGCGGCGAGCGATCTCTGTCTTGCCAACCCCAGTCGGGCCCATCATCAAAATGTTCTTGGGAATAATCTCATCCCGGATTGATTCATCTAATCGGTTGCGGCGGTATCGGTTGCGAAGGGCAACGGCCACTGATTTCTTTGCTTTCTTCTGACCGACAATGTACTTGTCAAGCTCGGCAACAATTTGTCTCGGTGTCATTTCCGCTTTATTCATGGTCATGGTCAAGGTCTGCCCCCCAACTTTATGAAATCTCTTCCACAATAATGTTATGATTCGTAAACACACATATGTCCGCTGCTGTTTCTAATGCTGCTCGTGCCATTTCTTTGGCTTCAAGATGAGTCGCATGCCGCTTCAAGGCGCGTCCAGCTGCCAGAGCGAACGAACCGCCTGATCCGATGGCCAGTATGCCGTCATCTGGTTCAATAATTTCCCCGTTCCCAGATATTAGCAATAAATACTGTGCATCCATCACGATCATCATCGCTTCAAGACGTCGAAGCACTCGATCGGATCTCCAATCCTTTGCCAGCTCTACGGCAGCTCTTTGCAGATTGCCTTGATGCTCTTCAAGCTTTCCCTCAAACTTCTCGAATAAAGTAATGGCATCCGCTACAGAGCCTGCAAAACCTGCAACGACTTTACCGCGATACAGCCTGCGTACCTTTTTAGCCTGGTGCTTCATAACCATACTGTTCCCAAACGTTACTTGACCGTCCCCGGCTATAGCTCCCTTGCCCTCGTGCCGCACGGCAAAGATCGTCGTCGCATGAAAAGTGTCCATCGGTTCTTCCTCCCGGGGTTTCAAATTTGGGCTATCCTTAATGGATGCGTACAAACAAGAAACAGCACCAAGCGCATCGATCGGTTGCTGTTTCGGAATAACATATAATTGTCGGGATTACGGGTACGATGTATGCTGCTGCTGTTATTTATGAACTCACTTATCGTAACATATGGGACAGAGCAGACACAAGATTAATTGTGTATAGTTGATGAAAAATTCTGAATTGTTTCTAAAGCACGCTCAGCTAGTTGCTCATTTTTCAACTTTTTATTGCGAATGCGTTCCCCAGTTGGCGGAAGTAGACCGAAGTTAGCATTCATCGGTTGGAAATGATCAGGATCTGCCGATGTAATGTAATGAGCCATACTGCCAAGCGTCGATTGCAAAGGAAGCGTCAAACAATCCTGACCTTTAGCCATCCTCCCGGCGTTCAGACCTGCAATAAGACCAGAAGCAGCAGATTCGACGTATCCTTCCACCCCTGTCATTTGTCCTGCGAAAAACAAATCATCTCTTTTGACGAATTGATAAGTTGGGCGCAGCAGCCTTGGTGAGTTAATAAAAGTATTACGGTGCATGACCCCATAACGAACGAATTCCGCATTCTCAAGTCCCGGAATCAGGGAGAATACACGTTTTTGCTCCCCCCATTTGAGATGGGTCTGGAATCCAACCAAATTGTACAACGTACCAGCAGCATTATCCTGACGGAGCTGAACGACGGCATAAGGCAATTTACCCGTGTGCGGATTGACAAGCCCTACCGGTTTCATTGGACCGAATAAGGCGGTCTGCTTGCCTCGTCTCGACATCACTTCTATCGGCATACAGCCTTCAAAGTAAATTTCTTTCTCGAATTCCTTAACAGGTGCGGTTTCTGCCGAGATGAGCGCATCGTGAAACACGTTGAATTCTTCTTCAGTCATTGGACAATTCAAGTAAGCTGCCTCACCCTTGTCATATCTGGAAGCCAAATACACCTTGCTCATGTCAATGGAATCCTTCTCTACAATCGGCGCAGCCGCATCATAGAAGTACAAATACTCCTCACCCATAAGCTGTTTCAACTGCTCGGCTAGATCTGGAGAAGTAAGCGGTCCTGTTGCCACGACTGTAATTCCTTCTAACGGCAATTCACGAAGTTCCTCGTTCCTGACTTCAATAAGAGGATGCTCCTTAAGGGTCGAGGTCACTTCTCCAGAGAAACCATCCCGATCAACAGCCAACGCGCCTCCAGCCGGAACAGCATGTTTGTCGGCACAAGCGAGAATTAGCGAGTTCAACCGCCGCATCTCTTCTTTAAGTACACCCACTGCATTCGTAAGTCCATTCGCCCTTAGCGAATTACTGCACACCAATTCCGCAAACTGATCAGAAATATGTGCAGGTGTCTTACGAACAGGTCTCATTTCGTACAAAATCACCGGAACTCCTTGCTGGGCGATTTGCCATGCGGCTTCGCTTCCTGCAAGTCCCGCTCCGATGACGGTTACTTTCTTCATTTGTTCTTCCACTTCCTTACCTCCACTAGGCTGCTGCGAAAAATGGAAAACTGCTCACCGCATATAGTTCTTCACTATAAGCAACCCTTTTCCCGCAGCCAGCCTCTTCTTCAATAGTCAGCGTCACCCTCGTCTTCATCTTGGATGACCTCTTCTTTGTGAGAACAAACCGTACAGTTATAATGGGTGCCCGCCTTGTTCGTCTTCTCGATCATCAAGCCTCCGCACTCCGGACACGGCTTCTCAACCGGTTTGTCCCAGGAGACAAAGTCACATCCCGGATATTGATCGCAGCCGTAGAAAATGCGCCCTTTTTTGCTGCGCCGTTCGATTACTTTGCCTTCCTTGCACTTCGGACAAGTAACCCCAATTTCTTTGACGATCGGCTTAGCGTTGCGACATTCCGGGAATCCTGTACAAGCAAGGAACTTACCGAATCTCCCCATTTTGATCGCCATGAATCTACCGCATTTATCGCACGGAATATCCGTGATCTCATCTTGAATTTCGACTTCCTTCATTTCTTCTTCGGCAAATTCCAATCGCTTTTCGAAAGTGGTGTAGAATTCATCCAACACATTAACCCAATCTACTTTCCCCTCTTCAACATGGTCAAGTCCTTCTTCCATGTGAGCGGTGAACTCGACGTTCAAGATCTCAGGGAAAAATTCAACCATCAGTTGAATAACAAGACCGCCTAATTCTGTTGGAATGAACTTCTTCTCTTCCATTGCAACGTATCCGCGTTTTTGAATCGTCTCTAATGTCGGCGCATACGTACTTGGACGGCCGATGCCCATCTCTTCCAACGCTCTTACAAGCCTCGCTTCAGAATAACGCGGCGGCGGTTGAGTGAAGTGCTGCTTCGGATCGATATGTTTGTTCGATAACTTATCCTTCACCTTCAGCGGTGGCAACATTTTATCGTCTTCAACGACAACATCATCGGTTCCTTCTACATACACCTTCATGAAGCCCGGGAATTTCACTTTCGAGCCGACAGCTCGGAACATAACATCGCCTGCAGCGATATCCACAGTCATGGTGTCCAGAATTGCTGAAGCCATCTGACTCGCTAGGAAACGTTCCCACACAAGCTTATACAATCGATATTGATCGCGGCTTAAGTAGCTCTTCATCTCATCAGGGGACTTCAAAATGGACGTGGGGCGGATTGCTTCATGCGCGTCCTGGGCGTTAGCATTCTTCTTCAGATACACTCTTGGTGTTTCCGGGTAATAGGCAGTCCCATAGGATTGTTCTATATATTCCTTCGCTTCCTCTTGTGCGACCGGAGATATACGAGTTGAATCCGTACGCATATAAGTAATAAGCCCGACTGTGCCTTCTTTTCCCAACTCTACACCTTCATAAAGCTGTTGAGCGATTTGCATCGTCTTGGCAGCGCGGAAATTCAGCTTGCGGGCCGCTTCTTGCTGCAAGGAGCTCGTGATAAAAGGCGGAGAAGGATTCCGTAACCGTTCCTTTTCCTTAACTTCCGTAACTATGAACTTCTGCTTGTCAAGGGCCTGAAGAATACCTTGTACTTCAGACTCATTCGTAAGCTCCTTCTTCTCTCCGTGAATCCCATAAAACTTAGCCTCGAACTCGGCATTGTTAATCCCTAGCTTAGCCGTGATCGACCAATACTCCTCGGGGATGAATTCCTCGATCTCATTCTCACGATCAATAATTAGCTTTACGGCAACGGATTGCACACGCCCGGCCGATAGCCCCTTCTTCACCTTTTTCCAAAGCAATGGGCTAATCTTATACCCCACCAGACGATCCAGAATCCGTCTTGCCTGCTGAGCATTAACCAGATCCATGTCAATCGGGCGAGGTGTCTTGAAGGCATCCTTTACCGCTTGCTTCGTAATCTCATTAAATACAACCCGGCATGCCTCGTTCTCTTCCAGCTCCAAGTAATGTGCAAGATGCCAGGCGATCGCTTCCCCTTCGCGATCCGGGTCAGCTGCGAGATATATTCTTTTTACTTTTTTACTCGCGTCTTTTAATTCTTTTAAGATCGTGCCTTTGCCCCGAATTGTAATATACTTGGGTTCGAATTTATTGTCTACATCAACACCGATCTGGCTTTTAGGAAGGTCCCGAATATGACCCGCGGATGCTTTTACAATGTATTTACTTCCTAAATATTTGCCGATCGTCTTAGCTTTCGCTGGTGATTCCACAATGACTAACGAATCTGCCATAGGTTCGTCCTTCCCCCTCATAGTTCACAACCTCATAGCAGAAAGGAATCTCTCCTACATTCGTACGAAGGTTGGACCGGGTAGTTGCTGAATCTGCTTTAACATTGTTAAAGATAACAGAACTGTGTGCATTTGTCCAAACGCAAATCCCGTAAGCTCCAGTAAACGGTCAATCGAGATGGGCTCCCAACTAATATGGTGCATCAGCAAAGCCTGGTCATTAGACAAATGAACGGTTCCTTGCGTGACCTCTTTAATAGAAGAAACAACTCCACAGGATAACAAAGATCTATATTCTTCTAGAACATCTTCGGTGCAGGTTATCGGCTTGGCTCCTTGCTTGATAAGCGATAATGCGCCTGTACTTTTAGGAGAGGTGATTGGCCCTGGTACAGCGAAGACATCTCTTGAAGCATCTAAAGCTTGGTCTGCTGTTATTAAAGAACCGCTTCTTGCGGCAGCTTCAACTACAATCGTACCTAGACATAACCCTGCTATAATCCTGTTGCGTTGCGGAAATAATCCCGGGTGCATAGGGGTTCCAAGAGGAAATTCGGAGAGAATCAGCCCTTTTTCAGCTATTTGTGTGTAGAGTGCAGTATTTTCTAGCGGGTACACCACGTCCAAGGAGCACCCAAGCACTCCAATGGTAGAACCTGCCTCGTACTCCCTTAATGCCCCCTTATGGGCCTCGCTGTCTATACCTCTCGCTAGTCCGCTAACAACAGTCATTCCAGAGGCTGATAGCTCTTGAGCGAACTGATAGGCTACTTTTTTCCCGTAAGCTGTTGGTGTTCTCGTGCCTACCATTCCAATACATGGCCGTTCAAGAAGCGAAACATTCCCTTTGAAGTAAAGTAGCCATGGCGGCTGTGCGATTTGTTCCAACATCTCCGGATATGTGCTGTCCCATCGAGTAATGAAATTAATTCCCTTAGCTCGATAAGCTTCTAATCTAGTTTCTGCAAAATTGGATTCCTTTAGCAAAGAAATGATTCGCTCTGCCTGGGAAAGCTTGATATCCAAAGCAAGAAGCTGCTCAGGCACCAGTTCTAACAATTGAGGCAGGGAAGGAAATCGCGTTGTGAGCTTATGAATCGTTCTCCATCCGATTCCAGGCATTTCGTGCAGGGCGAATAAGTAAGTTCGGTTATCCATTAGTATATAGCCTCCTTTAAGCGGTTACAAGTCAACATCTCTCTGGCCTGTCAGTGTCTGGATACAATTAACTCCCAGAAATAAAAAAACAACCTCCCAATTCCTTGTCCAGGAAATGGAAGGTTGCTTACCTTCTCAGACGAACTTAATGAGTCTTACATTTTTCTAGCAAGCCTTTTTCTTCTAATACACTAACAAGTGTGGAGCCCATATCGGATGGTGTTGGAGCAACCTTGATCCCACAAGCTTCCATAGTAGCCACTTTCTCAGCCGCAGTACCTTTACCACCAGAGATAATAGCGCCGGCATGTCCCATACGCTTACCTTCTGGAGCAGTTTGGCCTCCAATGAAACCAACAACAGGCTTCTTCATGTTAGCTTTTACCCACTCCGCTGCTTCCTCTTCGGCTGTTCCACCAATCTCACCGATCATGATTACAGCATATGTGTCAGGGTCTTCATTGAACAATTGCAGAATATCGATGAACTCGGAGCCCTTAACAGGGTCTCCACCGATACCAACTGCGGAGGATTGTCCAATACCACGAGTAGTTAGCTGATGAACCGCTTCATATGTGAGCGTGCCAGAACGAGATACTACGCCTACATGGCCTTTTGTATGAATGTAACCAGGCATAATCCCGATCTTACATTCATCCGGAGTAATAACTCCCGGACAGTTAGGTCCGATCAAACGGGTTCTCTTGCCTTCCATGTAACGGCTAACGTTAACCATATCAAGAACAGGGATCCCTTCCGTGATACAGATCGCCAAATCCAGATCCGCGTCCACAGCTTCCATTATCGCATCTGCTGCAAATGCAGGCGGAACATAGATTACAGACGCTGTTGCGCCAGTTGCTGCCTTTGCCTCAGCTACCGTGTTAAATACAGGCAGTTGAACTGTAGATCCGTTCTCCAAAGTAATATCGACGGTAGTACCGCCCTTACCCGGTGTTACGCCACCCACCATTTGAGTACCGTAATCAAGTCCGCCCTTCGTATGGAACATCCCTACGGAACCTGTAATCCCTTGTGTTATTACTTTTGTATTTTTATTGACCAAAATACTCATTCGAGTTCATCTCCTCTCTCAAATTACTTCACGAGTGCTACGATTTTTTGTGCGCCGTCAGACATCGAATCAGCAGCAACAATATTCAAACCGGATTCATTCAAAATTTTCTTACCGAGAGCAACGTTCGTACCTTCCAGACGCACTACGAGCGGACGGTCAAGGCCGACTTGCTTAGCTGCTTCAACAACGCCATTAGCGATTACATCACATTTCATGATGCCGCCGAATATGTTAACGAAAATCCCTTTAACTTTGGAGTCCGACAATATAATCTTGAACGCTTCTGTTACTTTCTCAGTCGTAGCGCCGCCGCCAACATCTAGGAAGTTCGCAGGCTCGCCGCCGAAATATTTGATAATGTCCATCGTAGCCATGGCAAGACCTGCGCCATTAACCATACAACCGATGTTTCCATCTAATGCTATGTAACTCAGGTCGAACTTGGATGCTTCAATCTCCTTAGCATCTTCTTCTTCCAGGTCACGCAATTCAACAATGTCCTTATGACGGAACAAGGCGTTAGAATCAAAGTTCAACTTGGCATCAAGCGCCATAACTTCGCCGCTTCCAGTTACAACTAGCGGATTGATCTCGGCAATCGAGCAATCTTTTTCGATGAAGGCACGGTACAGAGCTGTCATGAATTTAACTGCTTTGTTAACCAATTCATTAGGGATTTTGATCGCATAAGCTAATTTGCGAGCTTGGAAAGCTTGCAAGCCGACAGCTGGATCAATAACTTCTTTGAAAATCTTCTCTGGCGTATGAGCGGCTACTTCTTCAATCTCTGTTCCGCCCTCTTCTGATGCCATCATAACAACGCGACCAGTTCCGCGGTCTACTACTAGCCCGATATAATATTCTTTCTTAATATCGCAGCCTTGCTCAATCAATAGACGCTTAACTTCTTTACCTTCTGGGCCCGTTTGGTGAGTCACCAAGGTTTTGCCGAGAATCTGGCTTGCGTACTCACGCACTTCATCAATGCTCTTAGCTACTTTTACACCGCCAGCTTTACCGCGTCCGCCCGCATGGATCTGAGCCTTAACGACAACAACCGCAGTTCCTATTTGCTTAGCTGCCTCAACAGCTTCTTCAACGGAAAAAGCTACTTTGCCTTGTGGAACAGCAACTCCATATTGTCTCAGGAGTTCTTTTCCTTGATACTCATGGATATTCATTCTCGAATCCTCCTATCAAATATGTTGCAGAATCAAGCACAAACGGCATTACCGTTCTTAAGAGCGGCAAAAAGTTTGGCGTAGAAATATCAGATAAGTATATACTTTCTGATATTGTGAAAAAAGAATTCAAAACGGGTACTGCTGCCTATCGGTTAAAAACCAAAATTGCTTATGTTATAACCCCTTGGATCGCATGGATGGAAGCAAGGAAACCTAAGCACGAGCATAAACAATTCGCTGCCTAATGGGCAGTAACCGTTCAGCGTTGAAATATCGGACTAGGATAAATATTCATCCAATCAGATATTCTAAAAAACCTTACCTATTGTACCACTTTTCCTCGACAATTTCCTGCTTTTTTTCATAAAATCGAGTATTTTTTTGATGTAAATGACGGATGAACAAGAAAACACTCGATTTTTCTAATTGCTCAGGAAATATTCTTTGTAAAACCGGTCATGTTTCTATACGTCATTTGTCTCGATACAAGTATTTCCTTCCCCGGTTAGATTTACCCCAAGTTTACTCCTATGACGAACTCCGAAATGTAAGTTTACAAACCTTGATGGCAGGAATTTTAGTTGAAATCGAGAATTATTAACTATATGGAACATAAGGAAGCACCTTTTTCCAATATGACGGCACAGCCTTCGGTTTATTCTGGATTGCTGGGTCAGACAATGGAGAGAGGTGTTTTTGTATTGTATGGAAAGGTGATCGGAGCATGTTTGGCAGGAATAGAAGGCAGTCTGATCGAGGTGGAAGTGAATTTGAGCAGCGGATTACCGCAGATGACTATCGTTGGGCTGCCAGACTCGGCTGTTCGTGAATCGGTAGAACGAGTCCGAGCCGCGATTAAAAACTGCGGATTCCGTTTCCCTATGGAAAGGATTACGGTCAATCTCGCTCCCGCTGACGTCCGAAAAGAAGGTTCTTCGTTCGACCTCGCTATTGCTCTTGGCATTATTGCTACAAGCGGTCAATTGGCTTCAGAAGGTCTGGAGAAATGCTTAGTAGCAGGTGAGTTGGCGTTGGATGGGAGTCTTCGGCCGATACCTGGTGTATTATCGATGGTGGATGCCGCGAAGAGCAATGGACTGACACATGTACTCATCCCCCATCACAATGTGCCTGAAGCACAGTTAATTGATGGAATCGCGGTGATAGGACTGAGACATCTGAATGAACTTAAGGCATTCAGCGAAGCGGGAATCCTTTATGCTGCTAATCATTTGAATGAGGCGGGACATCAGAATGTCGAGGAGAGCATGAATAAGGGTGGAGTGCAAGCTGGATTGGAACTGACAGAAGACTATGTCGATGTGCGCGGACAGCATCATGCGAAACGAGCGCTGCTGGCAGCCGCCACAGGCATGCATAATATCATAGTAGTTGGACCTCCAGGGTCAGGGAAGACGATGCTTATCAGGCGACTTTCCTCTATTCTCCCCCCTCTAACTGATCAGGAAGCATTGGAAGTAACCAAGATCTATAGTGTGGCTGGCGCGATCAAGGACCGCAATCAATTCATTCGTGTTCGACCGTTTCGCTCCCCGCATCACACGATCTCCACAGGAGGGCTTATTGGTGCAGGCTCTATACCTAAGCCGGGTGAAATAAGTCTGGCTCACAAAGGAGTACTGTTCCTGGATGAACTGCCTGAGTTCCCGCGCTATGTATTAGAAGCGATGCGTCAGCCTTTGGAGGATCGGCGAGTTACGATCAGCAGAGCAAAAGCGGTCTTCACGTTCCCCGCCCATTTCATTCTGGCGGCTTCGATGAATCCGTGTCCTTGCGGATTCTGGGGCAGCGATTCAGACTCCACCTCGTGCACTTGCAGCCCCTTGAAGATTCAGAATTATCGAGCAAGATTATCCGGACCGCTGCTGGATCGAATCGATATGCATATTGAGGTGCCACGTGTTGACAGAAAGACATTAACCGACTCTCAACAGGGCTTGTCTTCGACTGAGATGCGTCAGAGCATGGAAGTGGCGCTGGAACGGCAAAAGCACCGGTATAAGCATAGCAACATCAGGTTCAACGGCGAATTATCGGGAAGATTGTTAAGAGAGGTGTGCTCCATCCCTGCTGATGCGGAGCAACTGCTGCTGCAGTCCTTTGATTTGCTCGGATTAAGCGTCCGTGCCCATGATCGCATCCTGAAGATGGCCAGAACACTTGCGGATCTGGGGGATAGTGATCGGATTCAGGCGGAGCACATTGCTGAGGCCATTCAATATAGAAGCTTGGATAAAAAGTGGTTGTAAAGGACAGATAGAAAAAGCGGTCAAAGGGAAGAGTAAGAGAACTTATGTCCTCTATTCTTCCCTTTGACCGCTTTTTGGTATAAATAAGGGATCTTAGGTCACCAAAAATCAAAAAATAGCCTTTTAATTGGTAGCTTGCTCGAAATAGGGACCCTTGGTCCCCTATTTCAGCCTATTCCTCAACTCTCGTTGGGATAAGTGACATTTTGTCCCTTATCTCTGGAGGCTATTAGAAGGCTTCAGGGATATGATCCAAGCTCACAAGTGTACCTTCCGGTTGAAAAGTTACACAGATCACATCAAATCGTATCGGAACGGATTCTCCCTTTTGCTTCATGTACATGTACACTTGTGCAAGCTCCCGAACTTTCCTCTGCTTGCGAGCATCTATGGACTCTTGGGCCGATCCGAACGTTCCTGTATTCGTTCGCGCTCTTACTTCGACGAATACAAGCGCTTCACTATACTCCGCCACCAGATCAAGTTCTCCGCTCCTGCAGCGCCAATTACGCTCGACGATACGGAAGCCTTGTTGAGTCAAAAAATCAGCAGACAGCTGTTCGCCAAGAGCACCAAGCTCCTTTCGGGATAGCCGTTTCGGATGCATCAAGAGTCCGTCCTCCTGTTCCTGGCTCTTTGATCCGAGCGATAGATGAAGCTTAGCACTTCAGCAACGAGCTGATATAGCTCAGGAGGGATCTCCTGATTGAGATCCAGCTTCGATAATACTTCAACCAGAGAGGGATCCTCTTGCAGAGGAATTCCATGCTCCTTGGCCTTTTTCATAATTTCTTCAGCTATGACTCCCTTACCTTTGGCCACTACAACTGGTGATGCGTTGGTCTCTGGTGAATAGCGGAGTGCGACCGCTTTCTTCGGTTGAGATGGCTTGGAATCTTTCATACGCGAACATCCACTCCCCGGTACGGCTTGATGTGATACGCAGCCGCCGCTGATTTGGGGCTTCGTTGTGCGGTTTCTTCTTGAACTGGCCCTTCGGCAGAAGGAGCTTGCAGCTCAGGGAAAGGTGCGCAGCGCATAGTTACAAGCGTATACCCGGAATTAGCCAACCCAGCTTCGATTTCATCACGGTACTTCTCGATGAGGTTATTCATAAAGGGATGATCATTATGAATCTGGAGTTGTACTTTGCGATCGTACACTTGCACATCTACTAATGTATCGCCTATGGATTTCATGTGGAGATCGAACAGAAGTCGACAATTATGAGCATCAATCTCGCCTTTCTTCCCTTTGCGGGATTGCACATGAATCGAGGCTGTCTGTTCGCCTTCTCCATTATGAAACGGGACGAATAATGTAATATGGGAGAATACGGCGCTGCGGTCTGGGGTCAGCAGCAATTGCTGACCTGTAATGTTCTGCAGCGCCTGCTGCACTTGCTCTTTCACTGCAGGCGGTAAGCCATCCATATCCGCCAATTGCAGCAGGACACTCTTCAACGTGTCCGTGAAAGGCTTCTGAGCGGCGCTGTCTGGTCTTTCCTGGGCATCCAAAGGCCCGCCAGGAAGAACTAACTCTGTTCCGCCGATCTTCACTAGCGTGCCGCTGTCTGCTTCACGGAACAAGCTCTTGGCGACAGCGTGCTCGTGCTCTACCCCGACAGCCTTAAGCAGTCGGGGGATCCATTCCGGCGCGGCAGCAGGCCTAGCCGGAGGCTGCTCCGCTGCGGCGGCGCCAGCGCCAGCCGCTGCGCGCGGCGCGTCGCCCGCGGCCGGGCGCGGCTCGCCGTCGGGCGGCTGCGCGGCCGCCTGCGGCGCAGCGCTCGCCTGCGGCGCAGGCGCCGCCGCTGGCGCGGGTGCGCCGCGGCCCGCCGCGCTCGCGCTGGCCGCGGCATCGCGCGCAGCGGCGCCTGCGGCGCTAGCGCCGCCCGGCTGCGCCGGCAGCGGCGTCCGCGCCTCGCCGCGCGTAGCCGCGCTCGCGCCGGCGTCGCCTGGCGCAGCAGCTGCGCTGCCGCGCGCCTGGGCGCCAACCGCCGGCGGCGCCTCAGGCGCGCTCGCGGCCACGCTGCGTGCGCTGTCGGCGAGGCCGCTGAGCAGCGCGAGCAGCTTGCTGGCGGCTTCGCGCGCCGCTGGCGGCAGCTCTGCGCCGCCGCTAAGCTTCGGCTGCAGCGCCTCGCTCAGCTTGCTCGACAGCTGCGACAGCTCCTCGTGGAACGGCTTGCCGAACATAACCTGATGGAGCGCACCTACCGTTGACGCTGTCACAGGCAAGCTCCGCTTCATGGCCACAATCGAGGCTTCCGTCCATTCCTCCGTACTGGCTGCAGGAGGCATTTGCTCCATGACAGCATGCAGTTGTTGGACATTCGTACGACTTAGCGGAACACCGGCTTGCTGCATATTTCTAACCAGCTCTCTAGCAGCAGGTTGATCTTTCAGCCCAAACCCTTTTACGAGATCCGACAGAGACTCATCCGATAAAGCCACATCAGGGGATGTGACCGGCTTCAGAATCATTTGATTGCTATTGGAATTCGGCTGCACCTGGAGCAGGGTTACTTGTCCTTGCTGCAAAGGAGTTTCCAGCTTCGCTCTGACATGGACACCACCTATATTCACTACCGCTTCCTGGTCGGCAAGAAGCTGCAGGACCATCCCTTTCACAATCTGACCAACCTTTAACTCTAGTGATTTGGCGTCCCCTATCTGGGTCTCCCCCATCAAACCACGCAGCATGTGACCGATTTGCATGTTCATCTGAACATCCCCTCCTTAATCCAGACCTGCTCGATCCTATATTCGCATGTATACCTATTATCGACTGAATGCGCATTTGAATGAAGTCTATTCCCTAGAATAGCTCTTGCTGAATGTGGAATATATTCCCTAAAAATGATTTGCGGTGAAGCGGGCTGGCCCCATATTCCATGATGGCTTCTCTATGTATTTTGGTTGCATACCCTTTATGTACTCCGATGCCGTATTCAGGAAACTCGGAATCCCAATAAAGGCACTTGCGGTCTCTGGTGACTTTTGCAATAATGGAAGCCGCCGCAATGGACTGACTCAGCGCATCTCCATGAATGACTGCTAATTGAGGAATTGGACTGTCCACCTTCTCAGCATCCACTAGCAAGTATTCCGGCGTAAAAGTCGCCGCCACCTGTTCCAAAGCTTGCTTCATAGCAAGCCTTGCAGCTTGTTTAATATTGATGGAATCGATTGTCGCTGCGTTTACTTCTCCAATCCCTACAGCTAAAGCCTGCTCCATAATTATATCGTATAAAAGCTCCCTTTTTTTCTCACTTAGCTTCTTGGAATCATTAATGCCCTCAATTTCCAGATCTGCAGGCAGCACAACCGCTGCTGCAACAACATCGCCGAACAAACAGCCCCGGCCGACTTCATCTATTCCAGCTACCCATTTGAGCCCTCTCGCCCATAAGTCGCGTTCGTATTCCAACATATTACCTGTCTCCATCCAAATTAGTATGAATTATAATACCTTATCCCTTTATTGTACTGTTTCTTCGATCCTGGGGGAAGTCTAACATGTGTTTCGCTTCATGCAAAAAAGCACCCACCCGGCGCTATACTACGAGCATCGCCTGAGGTAGGCAGCTTCATAATACTAACGAATCGGATCAGGTGCTTCCTGTTTCTTGCTTTGTGCTTTTGGGCGCTCCAGAGTAATTCTCCCGAGCTTCCCACTGCGTAAATCCCGTAATATAACGAGCGAAGCCTTATCCAAGTTGACAGTGCCCCCGCTTTGCAAGCATCCTCTCTTGCGTCCAATCTGCTCCATGATAGCCACAATTGCGTCTGTATCTAATGCTTGTCCACCCTCAGGAAGAGTTTCCAATTCATACCTTTCCTTAAGCTCTCGGGGGTACACATTTATCATATAACGAATTGTGTGAAACGCGATATCAGCCAAATCGAGGAGTTGGTCTTTGATCGAACCGATCATCGCCATTTTGTAACCGACTTGTTGATCCTCGAATTTGGGCCACAGAATCCCTGGAGTATCAAGCAATTCGATGCCTATGTTTGTCTTTATCCACTGTTGTCCTTTTGTAACACCAGGCTTGTCCCCAGTAGCTGCTACGTGACGGTTAGCCAGCTTGTTAATAAGCGTCGATTTGCCCACATTCGGAATCCCTACTATTAAAGCCCTAATCGCTCGCGGGTTAATGCCTTTTCGTATTTGCGCGTCAATCTTATCCTTGAGAACCACTTTCGCACGCTCAGCAATTTCCTTAATCTGATATCCAGTTGTAGCATCTATAGGTAAAGCAGATATTCCTCTGTCCTCAAAATACTGCACCCATTCCTTAGTCAAAGCCGGATCAGCAAGATCGGATTTGTTCAGAACAACGAGTCTCGGCTTCTGCATCAATATATCGTCAATCATCGGATTACGGCTCGATAAAGGAATTCGCGCATCCAGCAGCTCAATGGCAATATCAATCAACTTTAACTTGTCTTGAATTTGCCGTCTTGCCCGAGTCATGTGACCCGGAAACCATTGAATGGTCATAACTTCCTCCTAACTAATATGAGAATCCGGTTCTCAGTGTATCCATTGAATCTTATTGGCAGGCCAGAATATTAAATCCGCACGACCGACCACTTTTTCAAGCTCAACCGGACCAATCATACGGCTATCAGAGCTGAATGACCGATTATCACCCATTACAAAAATGGATCCTTCTGGAACCTTGGTCTCAGCGTAGTTTCTATTGTTGTAATTTCCCCCTGCTTGATGAGCTTTATCCAAAGCTTCCTTCAAATAAGGTTCATCCAAAAGCTCTCCGTTCACGTACACTTTATCTCCCTGTACTCTAACGGTCTCCCCGGGTAAAGCAATTACACGTTTAATATAATCTTTTTGAGCTGGAGCGTGGAATACAACGACTTCACCGCGCTTCGGTTCACGGACATTATACAAAATCTTGTTCACAATAATGCGTTCGGCGTTATCGAAGTTAGGCTCCATCGACTCCCCATCTACTATAAACGGCGCAAAGATGAACCAACGAATAACAAACACTAGTCCGAGCGCTATCAGCAGTGCCTTGCCCCATTCCCATGCTTCGTTCTTCACTTTCTGGTTCTTGGCAGTCGCACTGGAAGGAACTTCTTCTGAAGGTTCGCCTTGTCCTTTGGAATCTATACCACTGAATTGTTCGTTATCTGTATGTACGTGACTCGCATTTCCGTCGAGTTCGGTCTTTAGTACTTGTTCCACCGTGTCGTCTGACGGATCATTTTTCAGTTCATCTTGATCATTGGTGCGTTTTTTAGACTCGTTATCCATGCAACCACCACCCTTTATTCAGAGGTCGTTTCAGTGATTTACCGAAAAGCTTATTCGAGCGGACCATCGTTTTCATAAACCCGCTATGCATGTAAATGAACGAAAGGAGACTTGTAAGCAAGCCTCCTTTCTGATTCTTATCGAATTTCTTTAATTCTAGCTGCTTTACCGCGCAGACCGCGCAAGTAATACAGTTTGGCACGACGAACTTTACCTTTACGAGCTACTTCGATCTTCTCGATCTTAGGAGTATGCAATGGGAATGTTCTTTCAACACCTACGCCGTACGACATTTTACGTACTGTAAATGTTTCGCTGATGCCGCCTCCACGACGGGAGATGACAACACCTTCAAAAATCTGAATACGCTCACGGGATCCCTCGATAACTTTTACGTGTACTTTCAAAGTATCGCCGGGACGAAAGCTTGGAAGATCTTTGCGGAGTTGTTCTTGTGTAATAATTTGAACAAGATTCATATGACTTCCTCCTTCCACTCAGGTGTTCGTACGCGTTCCTTAAACGAATCCATCGTTCAGTCATCACGAGCAGCGGACCACCGGACTAAGCAAAACTGCAACAGAAGCAATTTTACCACAAACACTAGGCAAATACAAGTAATTATTACCCTACAGAGTGGGGCCAACCTCCGAAGCATATTCCAGGTACTTTGCGCGGCCCCCTACTTTTAACTCCATAATTGTGCTACTCTTTCTCTGCTTGCTCCTGTTCCAGCTTCTTCAACCACTGACGATCTTCACGCGAAAGCTCCATACCCTCTAACAGGTCAGGCCTGCGGCGCCATGTACGTTCGAGCGATTGCTGCTTTCGCCACTTTTCGATCTGAGCATGATGTCCTGATAAAAGCACGTCTGGGACGGTCAGGCCGCGAAAGTCTGCAGGTCGAGTATAATGGGGATATTCTAACAATCCGGTACTGAAAGAGTCCGTTACAGCCGACTGTTCATTTCCAAGCACACCAGGCAATAGCCTCACTACGCTGTCGATGATAGCCATTGAGGGAATCTCTCCACCCGTTAATACATAGTCCCCTATCGATATCTCATCGGTGACCAGGAACTCACGTATTCGTTCGTCATAGCCTTCGTAGTGGCCGCAAATGAATACCAAATGCGCCTCACGGGACAATTCTTCGGCCTTGCGTTGACTGAAGCGTTCTCCCTGGGGGCACAGGAGGATGACTCGCGGCCTCACGGACTCCCCTTCTACACATAAATCTTCTACGGCGCGGAAGATTGGATCTGGCTTCAGTACCATTCCCCCACCGCCGCCATATGGGTAATCGTCTACTGTGTTATGCTTGTTGCCTGAATAATCCCGAAAGTTGACCGCATTCAGAGCGACCAACCCTTTCTCCCTGGCCTTCCCAAGTATACTAGCCTGGAAGACTCCGTCGAACATTTCGGGAAACAGAGTTAACACATCGATTCTCATTACTCTAACCCTTCCATCAAGTGAACCGTAATTAACTTACTTTCCACATTGACGTCCAATACTACATCATCGATTACCGGAATTAGCAGCTGCTTGCCCGTTGGTCGGTTCACAACCCAGACATGATTAGCGCCAGGCGCCAGAATCTCAGATACGGTTCCCAATTGTTCACCTTCATCGGTCACGACTTGACAGCCTACGATTTCGTGGTAATAATACTCGTCTTCATCCAGATCCGACAACTGTTCTTCATTGATTTTTAGCATCCAGCCTTTGTATTTCTCTACATCATTGATGTGTTCAAAAGACTTGAGCTTGAGAATGTATGTATTCTTATGCGCTCGTGCGGATTCCACCTCGACCGAAATGTTATCCCGGCCAGATGTATCTGTAAGCGTCAATTGACTGCCAATAGCAAACCGATCCTCCGGGAAATCCGTTAGCGGAACAATCTTCAACTCACCACGAATGCCATGAGTATTTGCTACTTTTCCTACATTAAACCACTTCGTAGTCACTCTAATTCCCTCCTGCTCTGCTTGTAGCTTTCGGAAAATGCCTCAACACGTTGGAAAAAGGGTTAGGCTCATATTTCATGTTCCTAACCCTTCTTCTGTGAAGTTTGTGTGTCCGATGTTGTCTCTATACATGAATTTCGCTCCTATGGCTAGGAAACAATTTCCAAAGAGACTCTTTTCGATTCCTTAACTGCAGCTGAAGTGATGACAGTACGTAATGCCTTGGCAATACGCCCTTGCTTTCCAATTACTTTGCCCACGTCAGACGGGTGCACGGTCAGCTTATAGGTGATTTCATCCTTGTCTTCAACTGCATTCACGACAACATCTTCGGGATGATCCACCAAAGCCTTAGCCAATACTGTGATAAGGTCCTTCATGATGATTACCTCCGAATCAACGAATTACTTCGTTAGTTTGCTCTCGTGAAACTTCGTCATAATACCGGCTTTGCTGAACAAGTTACGAACGGTATCGGAAGCTTGTGCGCCGTTTTGCAACCATTTCAACGCTTTTTCTTCGTCAAGGGATACTACAGCCGGAGTTACAATCGGATTGTAAGTACCAATTTCCTCGATAAAACGACCGTCGCGCGGGGAACGGGAATCCGATACTACCACACGATAAAATGGTGATTTATGAGCACCAATACGTTTCAAACGAATACGAACTGCCATGAATGATTCACCTCCTTAATAAATTTCCCATATTCTTCTTTCTTCCAATATCTAACCAAAAGGAAATTTGAAACCTTTACCGCCGCCGAGCTTGCCTTTCAGGCCGCCCTTAGGACCTTTCGGACCTTTGGGACCCATCATCGACGAGAATTGCTTCATCATCTTGCGCATATCGTCGAACTGTTTGATGAGGCGGTTCACGTCTTGAAGGGTTGTGCCGCTTCCAGCAGCAATCCGTCTGCGTCTGCTTGAGTTAAGCATCTCAGGCTTCTGCTTCTCTTCCTTGGTCATGGACTTTACGATCGCTACTACACGACCCATCTGCTTGTCATCGACCTTGACGTCCTTCAGGCCCTTCATCTTGTTAGCGCCAGGCAGCATGTCGAGAATCTGATCGATCGGACCCATCTTCTTGACTTGCTCCATTTGCTCCAAGAAATCCTCGAAGGTGAATTCGGCTGTCCGCATCTTACGTTCCATCTCAGCTGCTTTTTCCGCATCGATGTTGGTCTGAGCTTTCTCGATCAAGGACAACATATCCCCCATGCCGAGAATTCGGGATGCCATACGTTCAGGATGAAACGGCTCTAGTGCGTCTATCTTCTCGCCTATGGTAGCGAATTTGATTGGGCATCCGGTTACAGCCTTAACCGATAATGCGGCTCCGCCGCGTGTATCACTGTCAAGCTTCGTCAGAATGACCCCTGTCAATTGCAACTGCTCGTTGAAGCTTGAAGCAACATTCGCTGATTCTTGACCTGTCATGGCATCGACTACTAATAACACTTCATCCGGTTCGGTTACTTTGTGAATCTGGCTTAACTCTTCCATAAGCTGTTCGTCAATGTGGAGTCGGCCTGCGGTATCGATGATCACATAATCGTGACCGTGTTCCTTAGCGTGCTCTAGACCTTGGCGAGCAATCTCAACCGGGCTTGTCTGATCCCCTAATGAGAATACAGGAGCCTTGATCTGCTCACCTAATACCTGTAATTGCTTGATCGCTGCTGGCCGATAAATATCGGCTGCTACTAACAAAGGTCGATGATTCTGTTTCTGAAGCAGCTTCGCAAGCTTACCAGAGGAAGTGGTCTTCCCCGCCCCCTGCAAACCAACCATCATAATGACAGTCGGCGGCTTATTCGATCTAGCCAGCTTACTCTGTGTACCGCCCATCAGTGCGGTCATTTCTTTATTCACGATGTCGATGACGATCATACCAGGGGTGAAGCTCTTCAATACATCCTGTCCGATCGCCTTCTCCTTCACCTTGGCCACGAATTCCTTGACCACCTTGAAGTTGACGTCCGCTTCCAACAGGGCAAGTCGAACTTCCCTAAGCGCTTCTGTTACATCGTCTTCCGTCAGTTTGCCTTTGCTTCGCAGTTTGCTGAACACATTCTGCAGTCGACTGGATAACCCTTCAAAAGCCATTACGAACACCTCAATTCCTATTCGGAATCATTACTATGATCAATCTAATCTATATTGTACAACTGTAGGATCAAGTTCTTCAAATCTGCATTGGATTCATGAGGAGATTCAGCCAGCAATCGATCCAGCTGTTCTACAATTACAGTACGCTCTTCATGCTTGGCGAGTAGATGCAGTTTCTGTTCCGTCTCTTCGAGAGTAAGCTCAGCGCGCTTGATATGCTCATACACCGCTTGGCGGCTTATATCGAACTCTGCGGCAATCTCACCGAGCGAGAAATCCTCATGAAAGTAATAGGAGAGAAACGTTCGCTGCTTATCTGTTAAGAGTTGTCCGTAAAAATCAAACAGCTTGTTAATTCGTATTGTCTTGTCAAGCAACTGCTCTTCGCTCATCGGTGTTCACTCCTTCTGTCAAGGGAAAACACTTTACAACACCAACCTAGACTATAATAGCGGAGCATGAATACATTGTCAAGTATATTTACTTGTCACTTTGCTCATCTTCGGGACTCTCGGTTATAAGACCCGCGAACAGAGCATGAACGAATTGATCGGAATCGAAATCTTGCATATCATCCATCTTCTCACCAAGACCTACAAGCTTCACAGGAATGTCCAGCTCTTGACGGATCGCAATAACAATCCCACCTTTAGCCGTACTGTCCAGCTTGGTTAGTACAAGACCGGTAACGCCTGTTTTCTCGCCGAACAGCTTAGCTTGACTAAGCGCATTTTGTCCGGTGGTAGCGTCGATTACTAACAGCACTTCATGCGGTGCCTCCGGAATCTCCCTGCCGATGACGCGGTAGATCTTATTCAACTCGTCCATCAGGTTGGATTTGTTCTGCAATCGTCCTGCTGTATCACATAGCAGGATGTCTGCTCCTCGAGTCTTAGCCGCCTTAATCGCGTCATACATAACGGCTGCTGGGTCTGAGCCAGGCTGCTGCTTGATCACATCCACCCCTACACGCTTCCCCCATACCTCCAACTGATCAATAGCCGCTGCACGGAACGTATCCCCTGCTGCCAAGAGCACTTGCAGCCCTTCTTGTTTGTATCGATGAGCCAGCTTGCCGATTGTAGTCGTCTTCCCGACCCCGTTAACGCCTACAAACAAGATCACGGTTGGGCCGCTCTCCGCGCGGCGCAGTCCCGTATTTTTGTCCGATTTAAGCAGACCTACTAATTTCTCAGATAAAATAGGCTGCAGATCAGCGGCTTGCTCGATTTTACGTTTACGAACCTCTGTCCGCAGCTCCTCGATTAGCTTTACGACGGTATTTACGCCAACATCGGAAGCAATCAGAATTTCTTCAAGCTCTTCATAGAATTCTTCGTCTATCTTTTTACGGCGCAGGATCAGATCCTCTACTTTTTCTACAAAAGCAGTGCGAGTCTTGCTTAAGCCTTCTTTAAATTTTTGGGTCACCGCTTCAGTTTTTGTTGATATGCTGTCTTTCAGCTTTTTGAAAAAACTCATGTTAGCTTGTCCACCAACCTTACTATAGAATGGGTATTGTTATTTTTTAAGCCGATATTGCCTCGTCATCATCCAGACGTACCGAAACGAGCTTCGACACGCCGCCTTCTTCCATCGTTACGCCATACAGCACGTCTGCAGCTTCCATCGTCCCTTTGCGATGTGTCACCACAATAAACTGGGTCTCATCTGCGAACTCTCGCAAGTAATCGGCAAATCGCGTTACATTAGCTTCGTCCAGAGCCGCTTCGACCTCATCAAGCACACAGAACGGAACAGGTTTAACTCGCAAAATCGCGAACAGGAGAGCCATAGCTGTCAGTGCCCGCTCTCCGCCAGACAGAAGCTGGAGGTTCTGGAGTTTCTTACCAGGGGGCTGAGCTACAATCTCAATACCCGTATCCAACAGCTGTGATGGTTCAGATAAAATCAGATCCGCTCGCCCTCCTCCGAACAGTTTGGCGAACACAATAACGAATTGATCACGGATAGACTCGAATGTAGCCCGGAAGCGCTTGGACATCTCCTCATCCATCTCACGAATAACCTGATACAAGGTCGTCTTCGCTTCAATTAGATCCCGTTTTTGCCCGGCCAGGAACTCGTATCGCTCACTTACACGTTGGAATTCTTCGATTGCTCCCAAGTTAACATCACCCAAGGCAGAGATTTGCCGCTTCAGCTCACGTACATGATTCTGAGTGCCGATTACATCCTCTGGAACTGGATAACGTTCTTTGGCAAGCTCATAACTCATCTCATAGTCTTCCGCCAGCTTCTTCAGCAGGTTCTCAAGCTCTACGTCGAGCCGGTTCACCCGAATATCAGTCTGTCTGATCTGATCTTCGACCTGCTTCAATTGAATACGCTGCTCTCGAGTTTTGTTCTCTTCTATCTCAAGTTTATTCAGGAGGCCGGCACGTTCCGCACGTTTGAACTCGTTTTGTTCTGTAGATTTCTGCTTCTTCATTCTCAGCTCATTGAGCTGTTCGATCTGTTGCACACTTTGCAGATTGTTGGTCTGAATATCTTCATCCAACTGATGGAGCATACGTTCATTGACAGCGAACTCACGCCTCAGAGCCGTAAGTTCCTCTTCGAATCGCAGAAGCTGACCGTCCAAGGAATGTTTTTCCTGAGCTGTTGAGGCTACTTTTACTTTGATTGAAGTTAGCTGCGTTTGCAGCTCTTCCTTCACCGATTCCTTGGCTTTACGGGCAATTTCCGCATCTCGAATAGCTTGCTGTAACGCTGTTTCCTGCTGTTCTGCATGCTTCAATGCCTCTACTGACTGCTCTCTTTTCTGGGTGAAATCCGTTTGCTCCGCTAACAACGAACCGCGATCCTCCGTATAAAGAGAGACATGATCCTCTGCATTGCGCAGCTCTGATTGCAGCCCGTCAAGATCAGAACGCACCTTCTGTTCCTCGATCCTCTGCTGCTCCCCATTGAGGCGAAGAGCTTCTAACGTTTTGTTCCCTTCAGACAAGTCTCTGCGTAATTGATCAAACTTCTCGCGAAGCTGAGACAGCTGGGTTTCGGAGCTCTTGATCTCACGATCCAATTCTTCAATCTGACGCTGTCTGCTTAGCAGACTTGTCGTTTTTTTCTGCAGACTACCCCCTGTCATGGATCCGCCTGGATTCACGACATCCCCTTCCAAGGTGACAATCCGATAGCGATATTGGCAACGCGCAGCTATCCGATTCGCTTCTTCCAAGGACTTGGCTATGATGACATGACCCAGCAAACTTGACATGATATTCTTGTACTTGGGATCGAATTGAATTAAATCCGCAGCAATACCGACATAGCCGTCTAATTTGCCGATACTGGATAAATCATGATCTGGAATCGATCTTCCCCTTATAACATCCAAAGGCAGCACCGTGGCACGTCCGAGTTGTTTTCTCTTGAGAAAGCCAATTGTCTCCCGGCCCAATGCCTCATTCTCAACGACGATGTTCTGTAAAGCGCCTCCTAGCGCAGTCTCAATCGCAAGCTCTACATCAGCAGGTACCTGCAGCAATTCTGCCACTGCACCATGGATCCCCTTCAAACCATCCGGCCGATTCTTAGCCTTCAGCACTTCGCGCACACCATGGGCAAAACCGTCATAGTCGTTCTGCATCTCACGCATCGTGTCTCGACGAGAAACAAGCGCTTCTAGCTTCTGCTCCCATTTGCGCACCATACCTTGAAGATCGTTCAGCAGGTCTTGCTTCGCTTTAAGCTCCTGGGTCAAGGCAATATATTGATCACGATCCGCATCCAATTGTTTTGAGAGGTTGTGTTGTTTCGCTTCTAGAATTGACTTCTTCTTGGTCAGATCAGTGTATTGGGCTGTCCACTTGGCCTCGTCTTCTCCCATCCGGTCCATACGGCGGCCTAGCGATTCCATATGCTGATCCGCATAGCGGATTTCATTCCGGTATTGCGCCATCTGATTCAAGGTATCCAGAAGCTCAGCCTTCAATTGCTCTTCCGTAGAACTGCTTACACCGCCAGCAACTCCAAGCAAACGCTCCTCTTCTTCTCGTAAAGTTGCGCTTAGCCCCGTTAATTGCTGCTCCAGACTAATGATTTTATTGCGATAGGTTAGAATTTCTGCTTCTTTCTCCGTCATGCGTTGTTGCTGCTGTTCCACTGTCATTTCAAGCTGAACTCGGTTCCGCGATAAATTCCCGCTGCGCTCCTTCAGCACCTCGCCTTGCCCTTCACATTTCTCGTAGTCCTCACTTAACCGAAGGGTGGTCTCATGTAAAAGATCGATCTCTTCCTCCAGCCTGCGGATTGCCTGACGAGACTTTTCCAACTGAGCATCGTGCAAGCTTACAACCGTGGATAATTCCAGCTCTTGCTTCTGCAGCTCCTTAAGCTTCCCGCTCTCCTCGGTCCAGGTACGGTGGATCGTATCAATCTGATGGACATACATCGATACTTCTCCGGACTTAAGCTGTTCTTTGAGCTTTTTGTACAATATCGCCTTCTCTGATTGATCCTTGAGCGGCTCTAGCTGGTCTTCCAGTTCGGACACTAAATCATGAATACGCAGCAAGTTATGCTCGGTCTCTGCTAATTTCTTCTCTGCTTCTTTTTTTCTTGACTTATATTTGACGATACCGGATGCCTCTTCGAAGATCCCTCTGCGATCCTCCGACCTTGTGCTAAGAATTTCTTCAATTCGCCCCTGGCCAATAATCGAGTAGGCTTCTTTCCCAATCCCAGTATCCATGAATAGCTCTGTTATATCTCTTAGACGGCATGCCTGTTTATTAATAAAATATTCGCTGTCCCCGCTGCGGTGAATACGCCGAGTAACCGTAACCTCATTAAAGTCCAAAGACAATGCTTCGTCCGTATTATCCAACGTAAGTGAAACTTCACCATAGTTCACCGCTTTCCGTGCATCGCTGCCGGCGAAAATAATGTCCTCCATCTTGCCTCCGCGAAGCGATCGCGCGCTCTGCTCACCCAGCACCCACCGAATGGCATCGGAAATGTTGCTTTTTCCGCTTCCGTTGGGGCCAACGACAGCTGTGATCCCTTGTACGAATTCCAACTCGGTTTTATCAGCGAATGATTTAAACCCAGCTAGCTCCAGACGTTTTAAATACATAATAAACCTCCAAACTTTGCCGAGTGCAAAGTGACTTCAACAACCCTATGTAATACTGCCAACCCCCATTATACCACAACGCAACTGATCGACAATTTGTAATCCAACGAAAAGAAAAGAGCAGATCACGTCTGCTCTTCGCGGTAGTGCTTTTAAAACTCATACTCACATCGTTACTTTTAAGGATTTCAGCGCTTGCGCGGCGGCTTGCTGTTCGGCTTCTTTCTTCGAACGTCCTGTCCCTTCGCCAAGAACGGCACCGTCCATTCTGACTTCTGAGATGAATTGCCGCTCATGAGCAGGGCCTTGTTCGTCGATAATCCGATATTCCAGGGAGCCCATCCCATGATGCTGGGTATGCTCCTGTAGTTGTGTTTTATAATCCAGCACCTGGAGCTTGGCATCATCCTGCAAGGTAATAAATACATGCCTCTGCAAGAAAGCCCGAACGGCTTCCAGGCCTTGATCCAAATATAAAGCACCGATGAAGGCTTCGAACACATCCGCTAACATTGCAGGTCGTGTTCTACCGCCTGTGAGGTCCTCGCCTTTACCCAAATACATATACTTACCGAAGTTTAATTTCTCTGCAAAACCCATCAGTGAAGGTTCACAAACGATGGAAGCACGCAGCTTGGTCAATTCCCCCTCAGACCGCGAAGGGTACATATTGAATAAAAACTCAGACACACTAAGCTCCAGGACAGCATCACCCAAATATTCCAACCGCTCATTATCTCCCAGATTCATGGATCGTTGCTCATTTACGTAGGAGGAATGGGTAAAAGCTTGTTTAAGCAAAGATATCTTCTGGAAACGAATGCCTAACAAGTCTTGAAGCTGCTGCATATCACTCAACCGATTCACCGCCTAATCTTGTTCCATCTAGGTTCTGACATTCGGCGAATCTTTATGCCTCATACTTCTTCAACACGATGGTTGCATTGTGTCCGCCGAAGCCGAACGAATTCGACATGGCGACCTTAACATCCGCATCCCGAGGTACATTCGGCACATAATCCAGATCACATTCCGGATCCTGATTGTCTAAGTTAATCGTAGGAGCAATACGTCCATTTGATAGAGTAAGGCCAACAATTACAGCTTCAACCCCGCCGGCAGCACCAAGCAAATGGCCTGTCATCGACTTCGTTGAACTTATGGCCAGCTTATAAGCATGGTCACCGAAAGCCGTCTTTATCGCTGTTGTTTCCGAGCGGTCCCCAACAGGAGTAGAAGTACCATGCGCATTAATATAATCTACATCTTCAGGGGCAATTCCTGCATCCTTCAGAGCTTTTACCATGCAACGCGCTGCACCTTGCGGGTCCGGATCTGTCATGTGGTAGGCGTCGCCGCTCATTCCATAGCCGATAATCTCTGCATAGATTCGAGCTCCGCGATTCACAGCGTGCTCAAGCTCCTCAAGGATTAGAATACCCGAGCCTTCTCCCATTACGAATCCGTCTCGCCCCGTATCGAACGGACGACTAGCTTTCTCTGGCTCGTCATTGCGCGTTGACATCGCTCTTAGTGCACAGAAACCTGCCATACCGGTAGGTCGAATCGTTGCTTCTGCGCCGCCGCATATCATAACATCTGCATCACCGCGTTGGATCAGCTTGTAGGAATCGCCAATAGAATGAGTTCCTGTTGCGCAAGCCGTAACCGCTGTGCTGTTCGGTCCCTTAGCACCGGTTTGCATGGAGATTTGTCCAGACGCCATATTGGCGATCATCATCGGGATAAAGAAAGGACTCACGCGTTTGGGTCCCTTCTCCAACAACACATTATGCTGGTCCTCCCAAGTTCCTAATCCACCAATACCGGAGCCTACATAAACCCCGGCACGCTCCGGGTCCATATCGTTCTTAATCGACAAATTGGCATCCTTCAATGCGAGAGCACTGGAGGCTACAGCAAATTGTACAAATCGATCCATCTTGCGGGATTCTTTACGATCTACGAAGTCATCCGGATTGAAATCTTTTACTGAAGCGGCAATACGCGTTGGGTATTCGCTTACATCAAATGCTTCGACTAGTGACACTCCGGATTTCCCGGCCATCAAATTATTCCAAAATGTATCCAGATCATGGCCGAGAGAAGTTACTACGCCCATCCCCGTTATCACGACTCTGCGTTTCATTTTCTTCCACCTCTTCGACAGGAAATCTGGTTATATAGTTCATCGCACATGCTCAGTGCGTAATTTTGTTGAAATGTTCAATGATGCGAACTGGAATGATAATCGTGCTGCTAGCACTAGCGCATAATGGAGTTAAGTCCCGTTTAGGATCAACGGGACTTAACAAAAGTTCTCATGGTTTACGAAAATCACTCTTGTGGATGTGATCTAGGTATGAGACTTTATGTATTCCACTACTTCTCCCACGGAGGTAATTTTCTCGGCATCTTCGTCTGAAATTTCCAAGTCAAACTCATCTTCCAATTCCATTACCAACTCAACAACATCAAGAGAATCAGCACCTAAATCATCTTTAAAAGATGCTTCGAGGGTTACTTCGCTTTCTTCAACCCCTAGGCGATCAATTACAATCCGCTTTACACGATCTAAAACATCGGACATCCGGTTCACCTCCTCTTTGGTATTATACGAGAATTACTGACAAATTGCCAGACCTGACCTTCTAAGGAACTATATAGTACTTGAAGGTAAGGAATTACATGTACATGCCGCCGTCAACGTGCAGCGTCTGACCCGTCATATAAACAGAATCGTCTGATGCCAGAAAACGAACAACCTTCGCAATGTCATCCGGCTGTCCTAAGCGGCTAAGCGGAATTTGCTGCAGAAGCTGCTGCTGCATTTCCTGTGACAGTTTATCTGTCATATCGGTTTCGATATAACCAGGGGCAACAGCATTAACCGTGATATTCCGAGATGCTAATTCTCTAGCGGTGGACTTAGTAAGTCCAATAACGCCAGCTTTGGCTGCAACATAGTTGGCTTGCCCTGCATTTCCGAGCACCCCAACTACCGAAGAAATGTTAATTATACGACCAGAACGCTGCTTCATCATAGGGCGAGTAACGGCCTTAATACAATTGAAAACGCCTTTCAAGTTCGTATTAATAACTTGGTCAAACTCTTCTTCTTTCATGCGCATAATTAAATTATCGCGTGTAATCCCTGCATTGTTAACAAGAATATCCAGACGCTCGAAGCGAGCCAGCACAGTCTTAACCATCTCCTCCACTTGTGCGGAAGAAGATACGTCTGCTTGTACCTTAAAGGCGCGACGCCCTAATCCTTCAATGATGGCAACTACTTCATCGGCTGCTTTTTCACTGCCAGCGTAATTAACAGCTACATCCGCGCCTGCCTCAGCCAGAGATATAGCTATTGCTCGGCCAATCCCTCGTGATGCGCCAGTAACTAGCGCTATCTTGCCTTGCAGATTCTGATATGGCGTACTCAATGTGGCACCTCCTTAGACAATTGCACAGCATTTGAACATCGTAAGCATGAACTACTGGTATTCGGCAGCGAACCGCTCGATGGCTTCATCACTATTAAGCGTGTAGATGCGAACGGATTTATCAATCTTTTTGATTAATCCTGACAACACATTGCCGGAACCAATCTCGATAAACGTATCGACACCTTGCTCGATTAACCAGACCACGCTGTCCTCCCAGAGCACTGGCGCGCATACTTGCTCTACCAATAAACGGCGAATATCATCTGCGGCTTCCACAGGCCTTGCGGTTACATTTGCTACGACAGGAATCTTTGCTGCCTCCATCGAAATGCCCTCTAGCATGTCTGCCAGACGATCTGCCGCGGGTTTCATCAAGGAGGAGTGGAATGGGCCGCTCACTTCGAGCGGTATGACGCGCTTCGCGCCAGCTTCCTTCCCGCGTTCGACGATCGCGGCCACACCTGCTGCCGATCCTGACACAACAATTTGCCCAGGGCAATTGACATTGGCCATCTCAACGGCAGCTCCTGAAGCCGTAATCGCGTGACATAGCTCATCTAACGGAGTCCGATCTGCACCTAGCACAGCAGCCATGGCTCCTGTACCGCCAGGCACAGCCTGCTCCATGAACTCCCCGCGAGCACGAACAGTACGAACCGCGTCTTCCAACGACAGGACTCCTGCAACAACCAATGCGCTATATTCACCTAAGCTATGTCCTGCCACATAATCAGCCCGAACGTCTAGTTTCTTGAAGACTTCATACAAGGCCACGCTCGTTGTCAGCAGTGCAGGCTGTGTATGAATCGTTTTTTTCAGCTCGGATTCAGGTCCTTGAAAGATGGTTGAGGTTAATGAAAATCCGAGGACTTTATCGGCTTGATCGAAAATACGCTTAGCCTCCGGATGCTTCTCATACACATCTTGCCCCATTCCAACAGATTGAGCGCCTTGGCCAGGAAATACAAAAGCTATCTTACCCACTGCAACCACTCTCCTTTTCTTCCAAGTGGAATCAATATGAACTTACCAGACAAGTACAGAAGCACCCCATGTCAGCCCGCCGCCAAAGCCTACTAACAGAAGGGTATCGCCTTCCTTCATACGGCCTTCTCGAGCAGCTTCTGCGAGTGCAACCGGAATGGATGCGGCAGACATATTCCCGTACTTGTGTAAATTCACCATACACTTGTCTTCAGGAAGCTCCAATCTTTCAAGGGAGGACTGAATGATTCGGTAGTTGGCTTGATGCGGGATGAGCAGATCGATATCTGTTTTGTCCAGATTCGCCTTGCGAAGCGCTTCTTCTGCTGCACTGCCCATAATTTTGACTGCGAATTTGAACACTTCTTTACCCGCCATGTAAATATATTGCATCTTATTGTCGAGAACTGACTGACTCATCGGATTGCGTGATCCGCCTCCGCATGCCGTAAGCAGCGGCCCACCAGTTCCATCAGCTCCCAATTCGAATGAGCGGAATCCTCTGCCTTCGCTAACCGGCCCAAGCACAACCGCTCCAGCTCCATCACCGAACAGGATACATGTATTACGATCGGTATAGTCTGTAATCTTGGACAAACATTCTGCACCTACAACGAGTACGTGCTTGTACATGCCTGTGGCAATAAAATTAGACGCATTCGCTAATCCATAGATGAAGCCTGAGCAAGCTGCTGATAAATCAAATGCCGCTGCGCGCTTGGCGCCGAGCTTCTCCTGCAAGATGCAAGCGGTAGCTGGAAACGCCATGTCAGGCGTAATCGTTGCTACAATAATCAGATCCAGCTGATCCGCTGTTATCCCTGCGTTGCTTAGTGCCTCTAGCGAAGCATGATAGGCCAAATCTGATGATGCTTCCTCCGCTGAAGCGATTCTGCGTTCCTTGATACCTGTGCGAGACACGATCCATTCATCATTCGTATCCACCATCTTCTCAAGTTCCGCGTTGCCAAGGATTCGTTCAGGGACATACATCCCTGTCCCCCATATGCCAACTGGTTGTCCAATCATTCTTCCCCATCTCGCTTCCCGCTAATTTCAGTCGATATTGCATGCACCAGATCACTCTTAACCGCGATTCTGGCCTGTCTAACCGCGTTCTTGATCGCATTCGCATCCGATGAGCCATGGCTTTTGAGCACAAGCCCATTGATTCCAAGCAGCGGCGCACCGCCATGCTCGGTATAATCCAGTTTCTTCTTGAACTGGGATAACCCCGGCTTCAGGATAGAAGCAGCAAGCTTAGTGATGAACGAACGGGTGAATTCCGTCTTCAGCGCTGAGAATATTGCGCCCGCTGCGCCCTCTAGTGATTTCAACAAAATATTACCTACGAACCCATCGCATACAAGCACATCGCACTCAGCATGCAGCACATCTCTTGCCTCTACATTGCCCACAAAATGAATCGGAGCCTGCGCAAGCAGCGGATAAGCATGTTTCGTTAGCTCATTGCCCTTCATGGCTTCTGTGCCCACATTAAGCAATGCAACCCTCGGCTTATCAATTCCGTGAACCTTATTCCGATATAGACTCCCCATAATCGCATATTGCAACAGATTATCGGGTGTTGCATCCATATTGGCACCCAGGTCCAGAGCAAGCACGCCTTTACCGTCCATCGTAGGGATCATCGGCGCAAGGGCAGGTCGATCAATGCCTTTAATACGTCCGACAATCAAGAGTCCGGTAGTCATTAAAGCACCTGTATTGCCTGCCGAGATCATCGCATCGGCTTCGCCCTCACGTACCAGACGTCCGGCTACGACCATCGAAGCATCTTTCTTGCGGCGAACCGCCTTCACAGGCTCCTCATCCGGCGCAATGGAGTCTGATGCATGGTGAATCTTAATGTTACCAGGAATGGCTCTGGAGCCAAAAGCAGCTTCTATCCGCTGCTGATCCCCTACTAGGATGATACTTGTATCTTTCCATTCGGCAGCTGCAGCAAGCGCGCCCTCCACGATCACATTCGGAGCGTGATCGCCTCCCATGGCATCAATCGCAACTCGCATGCGATCACTCCCCTTCTTCCGTCATTTCTTTGGCGAAGCGGTAAATCAAGAAATTACCCTGAAACACCATCTCTTCTCCCACATAGGTAAATACTTCTACCTTAGCCTTCCCCTTTTGCCCGGAAATGGATCGCACATATGCTTTGGCAATACATTTCTCAGACAACCGGACTTCTCGAATAAAGCGAATATCAGCGGATGCTGTCAAAGCCTTTTCATTATTGATGACTGCTATTGCCAACGAATTAGCCTGCGAGAAAATATGGTGACCACGGGCAATCTGCGTCCGCGAGAATACATGCTCTTCACGAATTTCGAATATAGATATCCCGCTTTTATCGAGCTGCAGATCTATAATGTCACCAATTACTTCATGCAGGGCCAGTGACTTTACCTGATCGTACGATTGCTCGGCCATCAATTTCATACGTTCGCGTAGCTCAGGTATTCCTAGCTCCAAGCGGTCCAACCGAACGGTCTGAATGCTAACCTTGAACTTGCGGGTAAGCTCCTCGTCGGTGACAAAAGGATTGTCCTCGATTTCTCGAGCCAACTGCTGCTGGCGTTGACGTTTTGGCATCCGTTCGATGGCGGCCACCCCCTTAATAGTATAGAATACCTGAATGAATTAACGATATGTAGAATCAACCTTTGTTACCTGGTACTAAATTAGTATATTACAATTCTTCAGAAAAAGAAAAGCCCAAACGAATATTTATGGCAAACAAAAAGCACCTCACCTAAATGAAGTGCTTCCTTGCAAGAAATTGTTACTGTTGTACAATCTCTCTACCCTTGTAAGTTCCGCAAGTTTTGCAGACGTGGTGAGCTAACTTCAGTTCTCCACAGTTCTCACATTTCACCATACCTGGTACTACCAGCTTAAAGTGAGTACGGCGCTTGTCGCGGCGGGTTTTCGATATTTTTCTAAAAGGAACTGCCATGATTCCCACCTCCTTAACCAAATCTACTGTTTCTTCTGTTTCTCAAAAAATTGGGCGAGCACTTCCAGACGGGGGTCAATTCGATCCGCCGCAGGCTGAGCAGGATGGACATTCAGGTTCAAGCCCGTCTCAGGGTCAAGTCCCTTACAGTCTTCCTTGCAAAGCGGCACATACGGAAGCCCCAATTCCACCGTTTCTTCGATGTAAGGCAATAAGTCCACTCGCTCATGAACCGCGAGATGCATATGCTCATCATCCTCGTCCACCTGTTCGGCATCTTGAACGAACGTTTCCCGAAAGGGTAGTTCCAGTGAATGGTTATACGATGTCAAGCAACGTGAACAGACAAGCTCGACCGGCAATGCTAACGATCCTGTAACCTTGACGAATTCTTCGTCAGCAACGGCTTGAAGCGTTACTTGCAACGGTTCGGCACGAACAATATCTTTGCGACCCTTCGCAAGAGAAGGAAGTTCGATCTGTCCCGTCAATTCCATTCGGTTGTTCTTAGCACGCAAGTCACGGACATTAAGAATCATACTCATCCACTCCAAACAAACAAAGATTATTATATCGGGGAACTGACTGTTTTGTCAACCTTTTGTACTTGTCATTCATCATTCACCTGTACATTAGTCAAGAGGATTTATTCGGTAATCCAGCCAAGTAATTCAAAGCTTCCTCTAAGGAGCCTACAGAAATGACCTTCATTGGCGTTTCGATTTGATCCGCCTTCTTCTTGGCATCAGTAGCATTTGCCACCGGAACTGGAAGACCGCACTCTCCTGCACTCCTGTCTTTGGGAGCAAAAAACACATCGATCCCTTCTCGATCGGAAGCCACAACCTTATGTCCGATTCCCCCAATCGAGCACACATTCCCTGCCGCATCGATCGTGCCTGTTCCTGCAATCCGGTATCCTTTGGACAAATCACCTTGTGTCAACTGATTGTATATCTCTAGAGCAAACATAAGACCCGCAGAAGGTCCACCAATCTCCCCAGCTTGAATTTGCACTTTCTTACTGTCCTGATCCGGGACAATCGATCGCAGATCAGCGGTCGTGATCCCAATGCCTGCTTTGGGAGGTGTTCCTGATGGATTGTCCTGTCCCGGTCCAGCAGGACTTGCAGCAGGGGTCGCTGCAGCTGCTACATCGGCCAATACAATCTCAAAAGCAAGCTCCTCTGTACCTCGTTTGACACCAATCTCGACGGAGTCGCCTACTTTTTTGTTTGTCAGGGCAGCCTGAAGATCTTTAATTCCAGTTGCAGGCCTTCCACCAACCTTAACTATGATATCGCCAGGCTTAAGTACAGCCGCCGCAGGCAGCCCCTCTCTTACTTCCGTAATATAGGCTCCAATATTCTTAACCTCGAAGGGAATATTCGCTTTCTTGTAAGCAGCTTGGATCGCACTGCTCTGAGACTCAAGCATTACGATCTCTTGACGTTGCATGAATTGCTGCTCGGATTGCCCTTTCAATACGTCTTGCTTTCGCTGCACATCTGCATTCGGATCCCATTGTGCAAATAAGTAGCTAAGCACATTCGTTCTGGGAATCAAACTGACCGTTGTCAGCATGAAAGCTCCGCGTTCTTCCGGATCAGGCTCTGCGACTTGGACCATTGGTTTCACACTCTCCGCAGTACCCGGCTTATAAATATAATACGGGACTGGAACGAAAAGGAGAAAATACAGCACGGCAAATGTGATGACAAACGATAGCAGGAAACCGCGCAGCCCTTTGTTCCGCTTGCGAATTAAGCGACGTTGATCGAATGAATCTTTGTGAAAATGGTTGTCTTCGTTCACTGTTTGTCTCCCCTCCGTATGAATCCGCACCTCATAGCTTGGTCTAAATGTCCGGATCGGCGCGTAAACTTGTACCACCTGTTACTTAGAGGAGATGGCCTAATGTTACACGGCAAATTACATTCGAAGAACAAGGCCTTTACAATAATACTCGCCATACTTATAGCCTTATTCGTTTTATGCATTTTATTATTTCCAGATCGGGCATTTCGATCATCGCTTCAGGGACTATCTTTGTGGTGGAATATCGTATTCCCAGCGCTGCTTCCGTTTCTCATCCTGTCTGAGCTTCTAGTCGGATTCGGTTTGGTTCGCGGACTTGGTGTACTGCTTGATCCGCTGATGCGTCTAGTGTTTCGCCTCCCGGGCGCAAGCGGTTGGGCTATTGCTATGGGAAGCTTGGCAGGCGGACCCGCAGGAGCACACATTACTGGCAAGCTCCGCAGTGAAGGCGCGATCAGTCGACAGCAAGGGGAGCGGCTGTTGGCAATTTCACACATGAGCAGTCCATTTCTCATCTTAAGTGTCGTAGGAGCAGGATTCCTGCATCATCCTGCAACGGGAACTCTGATAGCTGTTGTTCACTATATTTCGGCGCTCTGTGCAGCATTCCTAATGCGACTGTTGAATAAAGACCGGGGCGACGATCATGCAATATCCAAAACGCCTGATACAGTTGAGATACCGTTATCACATAAACGTGCAAAGGCCCGTAAACCGTTTATAGGCGTACGCTTCATTCGGGAAATGCATGAAGCCCGTCTCGATGACGGACGCTCATTCGGAAAGCTGCTCGGCGATGCCGTGCAGAACTCAATCCAGACCTTGCTCATAATCGGCGGCTGCATAATGATGTTCTCCGTTATGCTGCATGTTCTCCAATTATCCTTAGTAACCCCAGTTATGGATCAAATCATGCTAGCTCTCGTTGAAAGCTTCGGATTCCAAGGACCCGCTTCACCGAACTGGGCACCCGCTATCCTTGAAATTCATCTGGGAGCCTATTCCTTCAGCCAATTGGAGCTTGGAGCATCGGCGCTCTTATGGAAAGCTGCTTTTATCGGATTTGCCCTCGGATGGAGCGGAATCTCCCAACATCTACAGGTACAGAGTATCGTGCGCCAAACCGACTTGCGCTATATGCCCTTCTTGCTGCACAGGCTGCTGCACGGGAGTCTGGCTTTCTTGCTTACCTTCCTTTTATGGAAGCCGATACAGACATTAATCCCGCGTATAGAGCCAAGCTTCAAACCTTTCCTCGCTCCGATATACAACGGCGGCCTAAATTCCATGGTGGAAGCAGCTGCCGGTTGGCAAGCCGTGCCTGAAAGATTGGGCCAATTCGCACTCTTGGTAGCTGCTTACATAATGTTATCCAGTCTTATTAGCGTATTACGCAGCAAACGACTGCATTAATCGAGTGCAAACATAGAGTTAGATGGGCTTGTTCGCTTTTAATTTAGCTTTTATGGCCGACTCTACAGCATCAGGAACGAGATCAGCAATCGGGCCATCGTACCGTGCTATTTCCTTAACGATACTCGAACTTAAGTAAGAGAACTTGGGATTCGTCATCATGAAAAAAGTTTCGATCTTATCGTTTAATTTGTGATTAATGGATGCCATCTGCATCTCATATTCGAAGTCTGAGACTGCTCGGAGACCCTTAATAATGACGTTTGCTTGCTTCTTACTAATATAGGTAATCAAAAGTCCGCTGAAGCTGTCCACCTCCACATTTGGCAAGTGTGACGTCACTTCAGTTAATAGCTGCTTCCGCTCCTCTACAGAAAACAGCGGTGTTTTCGAGCTATTATTGGCTATGGTCACGATTACTTTATCGAAGATATCCGCTGCCCTGCTAATAATGTCGAGATGTCCGTTAGTGACAGGATCGAAGCTGCCCGGACATACTGCGACTGTAAAGTCATGATTGATCAGACTCATGTTCTTCAGCTCCCTTCTGCAATGTATAGATCGACACTGCGGTATCCCCATATTGTACCCTGCGGAAACATTCAGCGAATCCGATTCGTTCTTCGCAGTCATAACTAGTTTCATGTTCCACTACGATCGTGGCATCCTCCTCCACCAGTTGCAAAGTCTGAAGCATGGAAATAATCTGCTCTATCGTACGCAGCTTATAAGGAGGATCCAAGAAAACAAGGCGGAATCGCACATCTCGCTTAACCATCGCTTTCAAAGCTCTTTGCGCGTCATTCACATAAACCTCAGCTTGCTCAGCCAGTCGGGTAACTTGCAGGTTATGTTTGACGATCTCTACACTGCGCCTGTCTGCATCCACGAATACAGCATGATCCATACCGCGGCTTAACGCTTCAATTCCCAATCCGCCCGTTCCAGCAAATAAATCTAAAACTGCCCCGCCGTCGAAGTAAGGCCCGATCATGCTGAAGATCGCTTCTTTTACTTTGTCTGTCGTCGGACGCGTCCCCATTCCCGGAACGGCCTTTAGGGTTCTTCCTTTGGCACTGCCTGATACAACTCTCACCCTGTACTCCCTCGTTCCATTGCATAGTTCTGTAGTTATCGTAACATATTGGGTGATTGGTTCACAAAATTTGTGAAGAGGAATGTATAAATGATACGAATTCTGTCAAAAATGGATTTATCGACATGAATAGTGTCGTAGACAACCGCGGAGAAGACTTACGTTTCCCCATAAGCTCTTCGTCCGGTTTCTCCTCTCCCATGAGGTACCTGCGCAAGCGGGTACCAAAACATTCCCTCCGCAAAGCCTTGTGCTGTGCGGTTTTTTTCTATTCAAGATGAACTAGCAAGTCCATCAATGTATGCAGCCTTCCAATAGAAGGAATCCCTCTCCGAATAAACTCCTCTTCTTTGGTGCAATAGCCGAGAAAATCAACGCCTGCCTCCTGCGCCGCTTTTCCATCGATCCATGCATCACCAACGGATAGCCATTCTTGGCGCTCAATTTTGGGGTAATAGCTCATAATGTTGTGGATTCCTGAAGGTGATGGCTTCAAAGCATCCATCTGTTCTCTACCGAGAATACGATCAAAATAGTGGGTCACCCCGGTGTGTTCAAGCGCTTCTATAGCTGCTTGTCTAGCATTATTGGTCAGTATCACAAGACGATATTGATTGGTCAGAGCATCCAGCAAGTCAGTCGCACCAGACTCCAGACCAGCATCCTGCATACCTGCCCGTTCCCATGCAGCAACGCGGTCCCACATCAGCTTCTCTACAGTTTCCGATAAAACCCCAGTGGCTTTACAAGCTTGCAGCAAAGTTGCAACGGTGTGCTCATGGAGAGGAAATTGCCGATCCAGGATGTTTTGCTGGATTAGCAAATCAAACACATCCGCCTTCATACTCGGGAAATCAATTCGCGACCGGAGAATGGTATTGTCCATATCAAATATAATGCCTTTGTACTTAGCTGTCCCTATCTTTGCCACTACTAACACCCCATAGTATCAAATGCATGATTTCCCGATTTAGAAAAGAAGGCTGTTACGCATCACGGTAACGGCTTGTCCGGCCAGAATGACCCTGTCTCCTTCCCATTGGAGAAGAAGTTCGCCGCCTCTCTTCGAGGCTTGATAAGCTCGAAACGAGGTTCGATTGCTTTTGGATCCCCAATATGGGGCTAAACAGCAATGCGCTGAGCCCGTTACTGGATCTTCATTTACTCCTAATGCGGGGTAAAAACATCTGGAAATAAAATCATACCCATTCTCTGCAGATCCCGCGGTTACAATTACTCCTCTTACAGGCAGCTGCTTCAAACGCTCAAAGTCAGGCTGCAATTGACGGAGAACTTCTTCCGATTGCAACTCCACCAATACATCCATCCGATTCCGACCTATATATATCGGTGTAACACCTAATGCATGTTCCAGCAATGGGACCCATTCCGTCACCTCTTTAGCAGGCTCGGAAGGGAAGTTCATCTTAATCCAGTCACCATTCTTGTCTGCAGTCAGAATTCCACTTCGTGTCTGGAACCGTGCTTGCTGCCATGTGTCCAAGCAGCCTGTTTCCCATAGCACATGTGCGCTTGCCAACGTCGCATGACCGCACAAATCCACTTCTGCAAGCGGAGTAAACCACCTTAAGCGGAAGCCCCCGCCCTGCTCCATATTCAAAAAAGCAGTTTCCGACAAGTTCAATTCTGCCGCGACGGCCTGCATCCAGACGTCATCTCGAGGCTCGTTCAGGATACAAACCGCTGCGGGATTCCCTCTGAAAGGTTCTTTCGTAAATGCATCCACTATGTATATTTCCATCTGACATTCCTCCAGGATTTTCATTTACCCTTTATCCGTTTTCAGGTAATCCGTTACTTGAGAAGGGTGTGTGAACAACAGATCTGGTGTAACTTCAAAGTCCCGGGTCTGAACATGTTCGAACCACTGTACGGCAGCGGTTAGAACACCCGCACCTTTGCCTGCACGGATATCTGCTATACTATCCCCTAAAAACATCGTCTCTTTCGGGGTTGCATTTAATCGACTCATCGCTAGCAGCACACCTTCCGGATGCGGCTTAGGATTTTGAACATCATCCCCGCTTATTTCAACATCGAATAACCCTTCCATTCCAAGATGCCTCAGAGAGATCGCCAAGCTATGACTTCCTTTACCTGTTACGACCCCTAAGCGATAGGAGGCTTGTTTGAGTGCAACAATCATATCATGGATGGCTGGAGAAGCCTGCACCAATTGTTGATGATGATTGTTATAAAGCTGAAAGAATTGTTCCACGGCCTGTTCCGCTTGATGCTTCTGCTTCAAATGAATTCGGATGATATCCGGCTCTGTAGGCCCGAATAAGGCGATAATGCCGGCATTATCAAGCTCAACTCCATCGTAAGAGCGGAATACTTCCCGCAGGGAATGAAAACAGACAGGAAGCGTATCCGCCAAAGTCCCGTCAAAGTCAAAGAGTATCGTTGTATGTTTCATATTTACCTTCCTATGAATAGGGTAGTTTGTTGAAAGAGAGGTACTTAGCTGAAGAGGGGCCATAGTGGGCTAACTGCATCAGATCATCGTGTCATACGGTTCCAGATCCAACGGAAAGCAATCGTAAGGACGACATAAATCAGTATAACAACAAGCAAAGTGATCATCCGCTCATTAAAGCTGCCGTCCGCAAAAAGGACCGGTCCTACTCCGAAAAAAGTGACTAACGCATAACATAGCGCGAATAAAATGATGACGATTGCCTTCATCGTTCCCACTCTCCTATTGTCAATTAGTCCTAATGAGTCTACTCTATACTACAATATGGGCTTCATCTGCTCGAGATGATGATTATCGTGCCAGATGAAATCTTTTAAATAACGTACGACTGTGAAGGGATGCCCGTCCGCATCGGTGTATTCCCCGTTGAATTCAACCTCTGAGAATGTATCGATTAACTCTAGTATTCTTGTCCTATAAGTGATAGCTTGATCAGCAAGTAAATCCGTTTGTGTGAGCTTTCCGTGTTGTTTGGCATTCTCATTAAATGCATCATAATCCAGATGTCTCACAGTCAGAGGTTCACCAAGCTGAATCTTCCCGATGGCTTCCTCCAAAAAGTATTTGTCCCAGAGCGCAATATGGCTGACTACTTCACGAACCGACCATCTACCGTCTCCGAGACTCGTATTCCACTTCACCTCATCTTGCTCTAGTGTCCGAACGAAACCGATCCAAGCTTCAAATTGCTGCAGTAACCCCTGTCTCACTGTCATGTTTGATTGCTCTGCTGGATTGTTCAAATCGCTCATCCTCTCTTCTGCTTAAAAAAGCATGCCGCTGAACGCTTCGCCAAACATACGTTCTTCTTCAGTATACTAAAGATTAGTACATTTTTGAAGCCGTTGCTTACGACCAGTGAATGACGCGATCACATATTCGATTGACCAGATGCATGTCGTGGCTGATTACCAGCATTCCCAGCTTATCACGGCGCACCCGGTTCAGCATCGCATGCCAGATGTGGGCTTGAGTAACGGCATCCAGCATAGTGGTCATCTCATCCGCAATCAAAAAGCGTGTATGAGGCCCAAGAGCACGAGCTACGCAGAATCGCTGCAGTTCGCCACCTGAACATTCATTCGGCCACCGATCCATCCAAGCTTCTTCAATCCCCAGATCTCGCAGCAATTCTGTCTCTGGAACCCAGCCTTCATTTACAATTCGCCGCATTCTCCACCGAGGATTGACGGCTTTCTCTGGATGCTGTAACACAAGCTGCACAGGATTGCAGCTCGTCTTTGAAGAGCTTCCACCCTTAATGGCGACCATTCCTTCATCGGGTTGGTCGTAACCGGCTAATACACGGCCCAATGTCGTTTTCCCGCAACCGCTCGGACCGACAAGTCCTACTAGTTCCCCTTCCTGGATCGTAATATCATATCCTCGGAATACCCAATCATCCTTTGTATACTTGAATCCCAGATTGCGCCCCTCAAGAAGCATGAATGCACCTCACTAGCCCTGCTCGAACTTCACGCACCGCAGGTCGGTCTATGTCACAATCAGGAGTGGCCAATGCGCAACGAGGCGCGAACAAGCAGCCGCCGGGTAAATGATCCGATAAAGGTTGAGAACCTGGAATAGGCACGAAATCATTCTGGGGTAAAGCGCGCCATAATGCTCGAGTATACGGATGCCGCAGCCTTTCCCCCTTGTCTGTAAAATCAGCGGCAGGAGCAATTTCTACAATAGTCCCGGCGTAGAGAACAGCTATGCGATCCGCAATACGCAAGGCAGATTCTATATCATGGGTAATCATCAGGATTGAGGTCCCGTTAGCGGCGAGCTCTTCGAACTGACTCAGTGTTTCACTAACAATCTCAGCATGCAGTCCTGGAGTCGGTTCATCTGCTATGATGAGCTGTACGTCGCTAACCGTTGCAGTAGAGAGAAGCACGCGTCGAGCCATCCCACCCGACAATTGATGAGGATAGTGCTGATATACCTCCTCAGCCAAACCTAACTGTTGGAATGCTTGTTTCACTTGTGTCAAGGGATTGCGGCTGCTCGCAGTTATTCGAACCTGATCTCCTACACGCATTAAGGGATCCAGATAATTTACCGATTGAGGGATGAGTGTAATTTCATTACCTCGCAGGTGTGTGAGTCTATCCGCTGTCAAGGGCATATCCTTGTAAAACACGCTTCCGCTAACAACAGCATTACTTGGAAGAATCCCTAACAACGCATGTGCGAGCAAGCTTTTGCCCGATCCGCTGGAGCCGATGACCGCAACAATCTCTCCCTTTTCCAGGGTAAGCTCAATGCCGTGCAATGTCTCCATCTTATGCTGTTGCAAGCCATTCCTGTATCGCTCAAATGACACACGCAAATCATGAACTTCTAATAAAGGCATTGTATCCCACCTCCTAACTAACGTTTCGAGCTCAAATCTATTCCTGTGCCCGCCTTGGATCTGTAAATCTTCGCAGGTTCTCCCCCATTACATCAAACGACCTAACCACAATGAGCAGGCATAATCCTGGAAAGAAGGCTAACCACCACATACCCGTTGATAAATACCGCATAGACTCCGATAAAATAATCCCAATGGCCGGCTGATGCGGCGACAACCCTAACCCGAGAAACGTAACAGCAGCTTCGTGCAATATGGCATGTGGGAATAAAAGCAATAACCCCACTAACAGCTGCGGCAGCAAGTGAGGCAGCATATGACGAGTTGCGATCCACCAACGTGACTTGCCAAGCTGTCTGGACAATAACACATACTCCGCATGTTTAAGCTGCAGTACCTCCGCCCTAATTAACCGTGCCAGACTGGGCCAGTGGGTAAGAGCAATTCCGACAACTATGCCCTTCACCCCTCCGCCAAAAGCAAAGGCAATCAATATCAGTGAAACCAGATGAGGGACGCTTAGGAACAGGTCTATTAACCAGGATACGATTCGGTCAGCAGTCTTGCCGGCTGCTGACAGCATGCCCATTATGGCGGCAATGAGACAACTGCACGCTGCGGCGAGCAGCCCTACCTGCACACTCAAAGCTAAACCTTTCATTGTTCGGGCGAACATGTCTCTCCCCAGCCAATCTGTACCGAACAAATGAGTAAAGGCAGGTGATAAATTACGATCCTCCAGATTAGTGATAATAGCTGAATCATCTAGAAACATAGCTGCGATCCATGGTGTAATCACGATAATCCCTGCAACAACACTAGCTATAACCGCAGCCTGTCGACGGTTGATTATCAAGAATGGCAGGAGAGAATGAATTGTCTTATGGCGGCGCTTCATCATAGAGTTGTCTCCTCCTTCATTCTCGGATCAACGACTCTATACAACAAATCTGCTATCAGATTGCCTGAGAAAACGAATAATGCACTGAATAGCACAAGTCCTAATAACAATGGGACGTCGCCTCTTAACCCCGCATCTACAGTAGCTTGACCTAATCCGGGATAAGAAAACACCTGCTCCGCTAATACAGCCCCGCCGAATAGTTCACCGAAAGAAGCGAACTGTAACGTCAGTGCCGGCAAAGCAACATTACGTATTCCATGTCTCCAGAACAGCTGCAGTCCACGCTCCCCGCGTGCTCTAGCGAATAAGATAAAGTCGCTGTCCAGCACATCAATCAGCTTCTGACGAGTGTGCAGCGCAATTGTAGAAACCCCGATTACACTCAAAGTGAGAGCCGGCAAGATGAGATGCTGTATGCGGTCGGCCATCGTTATTTCTTCGCGCAGAAGCCCTGCTGGTACGCCAAGCCCCACGGGGAACCATCCTAGCCAAACGGCAAATAGAAGCAGGAGCAGCAGAGCTAACCAGAATGTAGGTGTAGACGCTAACAAATAGCAGTACGATTTGATTATGCGATCTGCCCATGTTCCTCTCCGCATCGCCGCTACTACACCTAGTGAGAATCCTATTATCCCTGACAGCAACCAGGATACCCCCATCAAGGCTAGCGAGCTGAGAAAGCGCTCACGGATAACATCCGCAACAGGGAGTCTATAGATCATGGACGTTCCCAAATCTCCATGAAGCAGTGCCGAGCCCCATCTCAGCATTCTCTCGAAAGGGGGATCATTCAAACCCCAATATGCCGCGATATCCATCCTCTGCTCAGGGCTTACTCTAAGCATGTCTGCCCCAACATAAGCCTGAATCGGATCAATGGGTGAGAAATTCACTAACCAGAAGGAAAGAATACTGATTGCAATTAAGAGGGTCAGTAACCGCACGCTTTTCCATCCAATAAAAACTAACCACCTATTGCGGTTCATTGCACTTCCTTCCTCTCTACTAGTTATTCCAGCTCCACTCTTCGATGTTATCCGTTATCGGCCAACCATGGCCATGAGGATGAATGGGTTGCTTGCCTATATCCAGCTTGTCCTTCACCAAGTACAAGTGATCGATGTTCACTAACCAGGCCCAAGGCGCATCACCCTGAAAGGCGACCCCGGAAGCGCCGTCCCACAGAGCTTTTTTCCAATTATCCCAAGCCGCTTCTTCTGTTGTGGACTTGAGTGCCTTGTCCATCCATTCGTCCACTTTGGGATTGCTGTAAAAGTTAGGATTGTAATAATCCACACCTTTATATTTACTGCTGTAGATCGTATAGAGTTCTAGCGGATCGTGGCTGCCCCAACCAAACATAACTGCATTCGAATGCATAAGGCCCGTTATGTCATCCCAGCTCTTTCCCTCTACGGCAATCTTGATCCCGATCGGTTTGATCATATCTGCAACGGCTAGCGATAAGGATTGTCTGGTCACATCTCCAGAAGGATATATTAATGTGAATTGGCCTTTGAGCGCACCCTTTTCCACAACACCGTCTCCATCTTTGTCTTGCCATCCGGCAGCTTCCAATAGTTTGCGGGCTTGCGCTGGATTGGCATCTTCAAACTTCGTTTGCGGATTCCACCAAGGCAGTCCGTCTACCGCACTGTAGGCAGGCGAGCCGTAACCTTCCAATACTCCTTTAACCAAGGCCTGTCGATCTAACGCTATGTTAATCGCTTTTCGAATGGCGGGATCCGCTGTTACATCATTGCCGATCGGGTATCCCTCCTTGGTCTTAGCCCCAGATTTCACATAAGGAAACGACATGCCTCGATTATCTACGGTCTTTAGCGCTTCAATCCGCATGCCTGATACCGATTGTTTGCTGAACGCAGACGGGATGTAGGCCACATCCACTTGTCCAGCCTTGGCGGCAGCATATGAAGCGTCCTCGCTTAAGAACAGGAAAGTTATTCTTGTAAATTGCGGCTTCCTCCCATAATATTCAGGATTAGCCTCTACAATAATTTGCTGCCCTTTATCCCATTGAACCAGCTTGAACGGTCCAGAGCCAATTGGCTTCTCTGCATAACCTTTGCCGTATGCGTGCTTGGGGACTATGCCAGTCGTCACGAGTTGACCGATAAATGTGGACTGCGCTTCCTTAAGAGTAAAAGCAAGCGTGTATGGATCCAGTGCCTTAACGCTCTGCATATTTGATAAATCTACGACAGATCCGTTATTAGCAGCGGTTTCGAATGTAAACCGTACATCTTCAGAGGTTAGCGGCTTGCCATCAGAAAATTTGGCATCCTGACGGAGTTTTACGGTCCAGACTTTTCCATCCGCACTCACTGAATAGCTTTCAGCCAAATCGTTCTGAATCTTTAGCTGGCTGTCGCGTTTGAGCAACGTGCTCTGGAACAACGGAGAACCGTATCGTCCCCAACCAGTTGTCGGGTCGAATCCAGCTTCTGGCTCTGCGCCCACAGCTAGCATTAATCGATCTCGAGGCGTGCTTTCGCTTGGTTTAGCATTTGACGTGCAGCCTGTAAGCAGTAAGCTTGCCGCTATACAAACCATAAGTGCTTTTTTTACCACTCGTATTCTCATGGGTCTCACTCCATTTTCCATTCTTTAACTTCCATCCGTGTCACGATTCGCTAGAATTGTAGCACAATCCATCGAAGTTATCACTATTCTTTTCAAAAGCAAAAACCCTCCAAAAGCGAATAAGCTCGCAAGGAAGGGTTACTAGAATTGCGTTGTTAATGGTTATCTATCAAGGATGATGATGATGATCGGAGGTATGACTATGGTCTGAGCTATGCTCCTCAATAAAAGTTACCGAGAGCTCAGCATAATGCACTCCTTTTTGCACCTGAATTTTCTGTTGGAGGGTTCTGAGCCTTCCCATCTTCCCACGGACTGCTATGACTTCCAGGCATTGATCGTGGTTCAAATGAACGTGCATATTCGAAATAATATCGTGATGAAACTCGTGCTGCAGCTCCATCAAAAGTAAGGGAAGATCGCTTACATGATGATCGAACACCATAACGATCGTACCTGCCACGAGCTGCTCGGACTGCACCCTGGACGGTTCCAACAGTGTGCGTCGCACCAGATCTCTAATCGCCTCTGAACGGTTCGTATATCCCTGTTCCACCATATATTGATCAAATTGCTCGATTAACGGAACGGGAAACGATACACCGAATCGGGTTAACTCTTCCTTCTCTGCCATAGACTCACCCAACCTGTTTCATGATTGAGGAAAGTGTAACATAATCCGTCCTTATAATAAACGCCTTAGTTATGTATGAGTCGTATGCAAATCAGTTGTCAGTGTAAGTCAGTCAAGAAGGCCCGCTCCGTCATTCCGCCATCTGCTCCACAGCTTTTGAAATCTGCTTTCCATATCGTGTATCCGAGACAGGAGTAGGTACGGTTGGCGATTGGGTACGACTGTAATATAGAACCAGATAATTACCACTCTCAAACACTAAGGGAGGGTATGAACTTCGTATCATTTGACGTTGATAGTAGGCTTGATAGCCTTTTTCTCGTTGCTCTTTCGATTCGTATTGGTATACTCGGACTTCTTCCTGTAAACCAATCTTATAGACCTTTGGGGTCTTACCGTTGAACGATGTATCACTGCCTGCAGCAGTTTCTTGGAATGGGATTCCTTCTGCTTTTAATGCCTCCGGAAAAGTAGTCCCTTTCTCTCCCTTTAGGGTAATAAACAAAATAATTAAAACTAGGCTTAGCAATATTACAAGATAAAATGGTTGCTTCTTCATAAGGCAACTATTCCTCTAACAGATGGTTCGTGCAGTTATATAATTCACAATCCCAGCCTTCTGACTGCTTTTTGAGAATAGTGAGAGAAGTATTATGAAGCAGTTCCAAAGTTTCCAGATGAGGAATCATACGTTTTAATGTAGTCCCGATAAAACCTCCGTGACTGACTATCAGAATCCTTAGATCCGGGTGTTGCTCAGAAATTCGGGTTAGAGCGGAGACGCCGCGTAGACCAAGCGCATCCCTTGACTCCATATCAAGATCCAGCTCCCGCCACTTCGGGCCCCATTTTGCGACTATTTCTTCTTCTGTCATGCCTTCTATCTGGCCCAAATTAATCTCACGCAGCAGTGGATCTGTTAAAACCGGGATGTTCTTAATACTCGCAATCGCCTGAGCTGTATCTCTAGCTCTACCCAGATCACTGGAATAGATGATATCCCAATTCTCACTGCTGAGGCGCCTGGCAAGTCTCTCCGCTTGTTTCCTGCCCTCAGCGTTCAACGGAATATCTGTATGTCCTTGCGCTCGTCTTTCGATGTTCCAATCTGTGATCCCATGTCGAACCAATCCTAGTACGGTCATTGTTACCCTCTCCTGTTCTCTTTATCTGCCTGATCTATCCTACCCCTATTATACGAGCAGCAAGCAGCAATAGGAAGAATGTAACTCCCAATAACATGAGGATAAAATCGCCCCGGCTGAATCGTTCGGATGGTTTGCTGCGGATACGGTTAGACGCGGATTGATAGCCGCGCATTTCCATGGCCGATGCGGTCACCTCAGCCATTCGAAGCAACGAAAGCAGCATCGGTATTGCGATGGCTGGCAAGTCCCTTATATCAACAGCTCCAGGCTTCGATCTGCGCCGTCCCCTAGCATACGCAATACGTGCAAAGCGCAGCCATTCCCCCCTGATCAGCGGAACGAAACGCATCAGCATGGACACATACAAGGCCAGAGCTTCCACAGGCACTTTCCAACGAGCAGCCTTTGCTAAGCTTTGTTCGAGAGCTTTCTTCAAAGCTAAGGGACTGTACTGCAGCGGAAGCAAGAACCCTATCGCCATCATGAACAGAAATCGCAGCATCGCTCGCAATGTATCCGCGGCTTCAGATACAGAGAATCCGATAAATTCGATACCCGCCAATATCACAGTCACACTTGTCAGCCATACGAAAGGAAGTACGGCTTTCCACACGGTCTTGAACGATACGTGCGAACCAGCGATCGATACCATTGTAATCACCGCGGATAATAATAGTCCCAGTAGACTGTTTTGCAGCAGCATCCCCAATGCTACCAGCGTACAGAACACCCATGCTGATCTCGGATCGGGCTTGTGTCTTGGATCTGGAAGCGGAATTGGGATGGAGACTGGATGTGCTAGCGAGGAGGCTGCCGCTTGTTCTGTTGAGATTAGGTGAGCAGGCGGCCGTTCAGCATAGGCTGAAGGAGCGCGCACGCCGGCTGCATCGGCATTCGTAGCGGCCAAAGGAGCAAGCACGGCGGCTGCCGCTTCGCCGCTCTGCAGCCTGCGGCTGACCGCCGCCGCGAAACGCGCCGGCGTCAACGCCTCCCCGGCACCTGCGTCGCCGGGCAACCCCTCGGTCGCGCCAACGCGCGACCGCAGCCACTGTGCTGCCCGCATGCTGTCGGGCAGCACCAAGCCCGCCTGCCGCAGCACGGCAGGCGCAGCCACAAGCTGCTCGCGGCTCATAGCCGCCGCGAGACGCCCTTGGACGAGGAGGATCACCTCGTCCGCCAGCGGCAGGAAGGTCTCGAGATCGTGCGTAGCAAGCACGATACCGCGACCTTCCTGCCGCGCCCACCGCCGCAATTGCTCGGCAAAGCGGCGTGTGCCCTCAGCGTCCAGCCCGGCTGACGCTTCGTCCAGCAGCAACCACGCAGGCGCAGCCGCTAGCGTAGTTGCAAGGGCAACGCGGCGCTGCTGGCCGCCGCTTAACGCGAACGGGTGCCGCGCGAGCGCTCCCGCCGGCAGGCCAACCTCTTGCAGCGCCTTCGCCGTATGCTCCGCAGCTTGCTGCTTCGACCACCGCAATGGGCGCAGCGAATAATCGAATTCGCCCTGCACAGAGCGCGCGAACAACTGCTGCTCAGGAAATTGGAACACCATCCCGATAGCCGTTGAATCCACACCTTTGTGAATCGTTCCCTCATCCGGACGGATCAAACCGCCAAGGAGGTCCAAAAGGGTCGATTTGCCTGATCCGTTTGGTCCAATCAGCAGAGTCACTTTACCTGGTTGAATCGAACATGAAATAAAATCGAGACGTTTATCGTAAAATAGCTTCTGCTCCTTGAGATCACCGGTTCGCTCAATTCCACTGCCATCGAGCTTAGCTGCCAGTCGCCTCCCAAAGACACTCACATTTTTTAACACGATTGTCTGGTTATGCAATGGATAGCTTCACCTCCAACAGCTCGAAGAGCTCCTCACAAGTAAGCGGAAGCTCAGGCAAACTTACGCCTTGCCCCATTAGCTCTCGCGCAGCTTGGACGGCAAATGGAGGTGTGAAACCCAACTGCTCACAAATAGACTCTTCCTGATCAACCTCTTGCTTAACGGGGTACAGGAAGCTTTTTATACTACCATCATACACAATCCGTCCTTGGGCAATAGCGACAGCACGATCTGCATAAACGAGCTCTTCCATCGCATGTGTAATCCATACAATCGTTACCCCTTGTTCGTGTAAGGCTCGAGCAGTGTGCAGCAGCCTCTCGCGGGCTTGCGGATCCAGCATTGAACTTGCTTCATCGAATATGATAAGTTCAGCTCCAGCTGCTATACAACCCGCAATGGCCAGTGCTTGCTTCTGTCCTCCTGACAGCTCGGCAATCGGATGCGAGCGCTCGCTTTGCAAGCCAACTGCTTCAAGCGCATGACAAAGAACAGACTCTCTGTCTTCGGTAGGAACGTCGATTAACTCAAGGATGTATACCAAATCCTCCTCAACCGTTTCACCGATAAATTGCGACTCTGGATTCTGCATAACCATTCGGATCTTTTTGTTGCCGGGCTGCTCAGAAAACTCATCTCGATCAGTCCAGCCTGGTTTAATGCCCCCAGAAGACACGGGTAATAGCCGGGCTAATACCTTTGCAATAGTGCTCTTCCCGCTTCCATTCTTGCCTACAATGGATATCCATTCTCCTCGATTTAGGACAAGAGAAATATCGTCCAACACTTTAATAAGATGTCCATGGCTAGTGTAGGCAACCGAGATCCGTTCCAGCGTATAAGCGTTTAAATTCATCGAATCTCCCTCTAGTCAGTCTGACTTATGTATGCTACAATGCGAATTGTTAACCACCACACACAAAATAGGTTAACAAATAAAAGGAGACTTGGCAATGGTACATTCATCTGCATGGAACGTTAGAGGGATTACATACAGCGCATTATTCGGTGCGCTTCTGGTGGCGTTCAGCTTTCTGAACATTCCACTTGGCTTCACACCGGTTCCGATCAGCTTGTCTAATTTTGCAATTATGCTGACAGGCGGTCTTTTGGGAGCCAGATATGGATTTCTAAGTATCGGTACGGTTATTGGTCTTGCCGCTCTCGGATTACCTCTGATTCATGGTGTAGGTGGAGTTACATTAATTTTAGGATCAAGCGGGGGGTTTGTCTGGGCTTACCCGTTCTCTGCGTTATTGATTGGATATTTTATATCCAAGATCAAAGGGAACGGTTGGGGATCATTTGCACTGATGTTTCTTGTATTAGAGGTATTTGGTTCCTTGCTTTTATATGTAACAGGCGTTCCATGGTTGTCACACGCGGCTGATTTAACGTTTCAAAAGGCTCTAGCATTAGGCTGTTACCCTTTCTTGCCAGGAGATGCTGCAAAAGCGTTAGTAGCTGCATTTGTCATCCGTCAACTGCGGGTTTACTACCCTACCGGAGTGTTAACCTCTAATTCTAACAACGTTATACGATTGGATCAATAAAGTGTTGTTTTGTTGCTGCAGGCCCCTGATAGGGGCTTGCCAGCAATCCAACCACTGTCCTACCTGCTATTCCTCTCCATCCTTCAATTTCAGATCAATTTGATCCAATAGCCTTTGAACGGATTCACTGTCAGTTTGACCAGATGCTTTGAACTGGCGGAGCATCTCGACCATCTCTGCAGCTTTTGCCTCTTTGTCCGCTTCCTCACGAATATCACTCGGATCGAACCATACATAAGCATTGTCAGGACCATTACGTAGAAAAGCATTTTTCCAATGATCCGGATAGGAGTAGTTCTGTTCACTAAACATAATACCTAACACATCATCGCTGTCTAGCGGGAGCAATTGATGAAAATTCTCTTCCGATCCATCGCTAACATGAAGATGCTTATACGCATAATGCAAATAATGGTCCCCGGTTTCCTTATCCTTTACAATCTCATATAGTTCATTACTATCGCCACGGAGCGGCTTTATCGTTTCGATCCGTTCCTGCAGCATATCTTGGGGTACTTGCCGCATCGTAGTCCATGACTCTGTCATTGTGCTGCCTCCTAAATGCTTTGGTGGAAACTATACTCTCAGGATTACTCTTGGCTTCCTCTGACCAAATAGAACTGGATGCGAGACGTAAGAACGCCTATGGCTATTTCATTACGACCGCCCTCTGGAATAATAATGTCCGCGAATCGTTTGGAAGGCTCTACAAAAGCATCATGCATAGGCTTAACCGTCTCCAAATACTGTGTAAATACGGATTCTACAGAACGCCCCCGCTCCTGCATATCCCTCATGAGTCTACGAAGGACGCGGACATCTGCATCCGTATCGACGAATACTTTTATGTCAAGCTCATTGCGGATATTAGGGTCTGCGAATAATAAAATTCCCTCTAATACGATAACTGACTTGGGCTCGACCTTGACCGTTTTATCTTTGCGGCTATGCGTGGAGAAATCGTATTCGGGCATGTCTATCGACATCCCTGCTCTAAGCTGACGCAGCTGTTGTAAAAGCAAACCACTGTCAACGGATTCAGGATGGTCATAATTAATTAGTTCCCGTTCCTCCATGGTCAGATTACGATTGTCCATATAGTAAGAGTCCTGAGATAATAACACTACACTTTCCGTCCCAAGCTCATTTACGAGGCGTTCTGCAACAGTTGTTTTACCTGACCCTGTGCCGCCTGCAATTCCGATAATCAGCATCTTAGGTGCCTCCGAGGTTATTTAGGGAAATACTCATTTTGCAGAGAAACTAATTCTACTAATGATCGCTCCGCCCATTTCTGCGTGCGCTGAAGTAAACGAATCTCCGATTCGATCGCTTGTCTTAGAGATTCTGAGTACTTGGGGACTACGCCGCGATAGGGGTGAATCGCCTGCGCTGGGATCCAGGTTTTCTCCCGATAGGACAATGCCCTGCGTTGATGAAACATCGCTACTTCGGTTTCCATCGGATTATGCAGGTCACCTTGCTCTGGATGTTTGACGACGGCTGCGATTTGTACGAGCGCGCGGGGAGGAGCCCACTCCATGATCTCCCCTACATATTGCCCAGTTTTATACTCCACAAGAACGAATGTACCAACAGGAAGTGTTTGTTCCGACATATAAATAGCCTCCTTCATAACTTAGGAATCAGGTGTTTCTGATATTAGAAAACGAAATAAATGGTCGATCGACTGCATGGCATATAGTCTTGCGGCAGGTTCTTTCCCTCTCAGCCGGAGCAAGCAAGGCACGCTCGAGATCTCCCAAGCTTGTACAAGGTTGGGAAGAAAGTTAACATTAGCCGCATAGAGAGGCAGCTCTGGACGCATTACCTTAAGGATATCCAACATTTTGCGCGCAGCTGCGCAGGTTCCGCAAAACGGGGTGTACACGAACAAAAACAACCGATCAGGTAAACCGGAATTGCCCCCGTTAGCTTGATCGTCCAGATGACTTTGCAAGTTGCGTTCTGAGAGCTCAATCATCCGGTTTCTCCGGCTGCATGATGGGGGTCCAGAAGTTCAAGCGAATCCACCATTATATCCAACAGCTCAGGAAAATCACTCCAATGACCCTCATCGATCTTGCGATTGAAGGTACAACGAATCTCGTTAGTGAACGTGTGGTTGAGTTCTGCATCAGGATTATAGGGGAAGGAAATGGTTTGCTTAATCTCTGGGCGACCGTCCCATAGAGCTTCCAACTGTCGTTGAATCGTCTGGCATGTATTTGCCGTCTCGCTTATTTCAAGTTGGAATCTAAGTTCTAACGAGCAGCCTGGATAAGCATTTTTCCACTCCAATTTCTCGCCTGCCAAATCGGACAATGCTGCAGAGAGACGAAGCTCCCCTATACAATTCCCATTCTTCAATCGGAAACGGATGACAAACGCTCTAGACATGTCTGCTAGATCCACTAAATCGTGACGGCCGACTACCAGAACAAGACCTTCCAAATCCAGGTCATAGACCGCTCCCTCCATGACAACCTTTAAGTTCTCGAATATTGTGGGATCAAACATAGGCGCCAGCCCTCCCAAACCATGGTTTTCTTCTGCATAGATTATACCAAAGGACAAGCCAAAAGAAAAAGCAGCTTCCGCATAAAACAAACAGGAGAGCTTGAATAGCTCTCCTGGATGCTGGACGCTCGTATTAAGTGTACATCGTTTCACGCAATCGTTTCACTTCTGCGCTCTCCAAATATTCATCATAAGTGGTCATCCGGTCAATCAAACCATTCGGTGTAATCTCGATAATACGGTTGGCAATCGTCTGGATGAACTGATGGTCATGTGAGACGAACATCATGGAAACATCCGTATCGATCAGACCGTTATTCAAAGCCGTAATGGATTCCAAGTCAAGATGGTTAGTAGGCTCATCCAATAATAATACGTTTGCTCCTGTCAGCATCATCTTTGATAGCATACAGCGAACTTTTTCTCCTCCGGACAGTACAGATGCTTTCTTCTGGGACTCTTCTCCAGAGAATAACATACGGCCAAGGAACCCGCGGATGAAGGTTTCGTCTGGATCCTTGGAATACTGACGCAACCAATCGACCAAGTTCATATCTACTCCCTCGAAATAGGAGGAGTTATCTTTCGGAAAATAAGCGTGTGTCGTCGTTACTCCCCACTCATAGGACCCGCTATCCGCTGTTTCCTCACCGGTAACAATCTGGAACAACAGTGTTTTAGCTGTCCCGTTCGGTCCAACCAAAGCAATTTTGTCCCCTTTGTTAATAACGAGGCTTATATCGTTCAAGACTAGCTCTCCATCAATGGATTTGCTGATCCGGTCGATTGACAATATGTTTTTACCCGCTTCGCGTTCGGGTTTGAAGTTAATGAACGGATATTTACGATTCGATGGACGAATATCTTCAAGCGTAAGCTTCTCCAGTTGTTTTTTACGGGATGTGGCTTGCTTGGATTTGGAGGCATTCGCGCTGAAGCGTGCGATAAACGCTTCTAACTCTTTGCGTTTTTCTTCCGTCTTTTTGTTAGCATCGCGGGAAAGCTTCACAGCAAGCTGACTGGACTCGTACCAGAAATCATAGTTCCCTACGTACATCTGGATTTTACCAAAATCAATATCGGCAATAGCCGTACAGACTTGGTTCAAAAAGTGACGGTCATGGGATACAACAATAACGGTACCTTCAAACTTACTCAAGAAATTCTCAAGCCAGTTGATCGATTCCAAGTTCAAATGGTTCGTCGGCTCATCGAGCAAAAGGTTCTGAGGATTTCCGAACAAAGCTTGCGCCAAGAGAATCCGAACTTTCTCATTGCCATCCAGCTCTTTCATCTTCTTGTTATGCAGATCGGTGCCAATGCCTAACCCAATGAGCAGCTCCGCTGCGTCAGACTCCGCTTGCCATCCGTCAAGGTCCTGAAACTCCCCTTCCAGCTCAGCAGCACGCATTCCGTCTTCTTCGGAGAAATCCGCCTTTGCATATAAAGCGTCCTTCTCTTCCATAATAGAGAATAGCTTCTTGTGACCCATCATTACCGTCATTAGCACTTCGACTTCATCGAATTCGTAGTGATTCTGCTTCAGGACGGCCATGCGTTCACCCGGCGTAATATGAACTTCACCGCTGTTCGGTTCAATCTCACCGGATAATATTTTGAGAAAAGTTGATTTACCTGCCCCGTTCGCTCCAATCAAGCCGTAACAGTTACCCGGGGTGAATTTAATGTTCACATCTTCGAATAGTGCACGTTTGCCATAGCGAAGAGTGACGTTGCTTGTAGAAATCATTTATATACTACCTACCTTTCCATTCAACAGAGGAACTTCACACATTATAATATCTTATCATAAAACAATCCCGGTTCCTAGTTGCATCATTCCGATTTGAAAAATTGGATTAAAGCAATACTGTTTCAAACGGATTAAAACTAGTATACACTAGGCAGGTAAGCCATTTGGGATGAGGAGGCGTCGTCATGGAAAGAGACAGCAAATCGTTAACAACAGGGAAAAGTATTACTCTACGGTTGGAAATACATACGGATTTAGTGAAGTTCAGTGACATTGTAACTGCGATTGTTGAAGAAGGCGGCGACTTGGTAGCGATCGATGTTATACAGACGAAACATGATCACACCATTCGTGACTTGACGGTTACTGTTACCGATTCTGCTCACATCCAGGTAATTGTAGAACGAATCAAATCCATCAATGGCGTCAAGCTGGTCAACATATCAGACCGAACATTCCTTATGCATCTTGGCGGTAAAATCGAAACCAAACTTAAAATACCGATTCAGAATCGGGATGACTTATCTCGAGTATATACGCCTGATGTGGCGCGAGTCTGCATGGCGATTCACGAAGAACAGCGCAAAGCGTTCACCCTGACGATCAAGCGGAACACGGTTGCCGTTGTTTCGGATGGCAGCGCCGTGCTCGGGCTAGGCAATATCGGACCATTAGCCGCCATGCCTGTCATGGAAGGGAAGGCTATGCTATTTAAGCAATTTGCTGATGTCGATGCATTCCCGATCTGCCTGGATACACAGGATACGGAAGAAATTATTCGCACCATTAAAGCGATCGCCCCTGCATTTGGGGGCATTAACCTGGAAGATATCTCTTCACCGCGATGCTTCGAGATAGAGGAAAGATTGAAGGCTGAGCTTGATATTCCTGTCTTTCACGACGATCAGCACGGAACGGCTGTTGTGTTGTATGCCGGACTGATCAGCGCCTTGAAAGTAGTGAAAAAATCCATTGAAGACATTAAGGTTGTCGTCTGCGGTATTGGCGCAGCTGGTATTGCCTGCAGTAAGATTTTGCTCGCGGCCGGTATCAAGGATCTCATCGGAGTTGATCGCGAAGGCGCTCTTGTGCGTGGACAAGCTTATGCGAATCCGATGTGGAACTGGTATGCCGAGCATACGAATCCGAACCGTGAGACAGGGTCCTTAGTCGAAGTGTTGAAAGGTGCTGACGTATTCATCGGTTTATCCGCTGGCGGGTTGTTGAAGCGTCAAGATGTAGCGTCAATGGCACCTCGTCCGATCGTATTCGCAATGGCAAATCCGACCCCTGAGATCAGCCCGGAAGAAATCGAAGATATCGTCGGCGTTGTTGCGACAGGCCGATCCGATTATCCTAATCAGATCAACAATGTGTTATGCTTCCCTGGAATGTTCCGAGGAGCGCTTGATTGCCGGGCGACCATCATCAATGAAGAGATGAAGCTCGCTGCCGCCGAAGCCATTGCATCTGTAATTACAGATGAAGAGCGCAACAAGCTCTATGTCATTCCGAGTGTATTTAACGACAAGATCTCTACGCTTATTCGCGATCGAGTCGTGGAAGCCGCGATTCGCACCGGTGTGGCTCGCCGTATCCCTCGAGAGTATCGATAACCGATTTTTTAGATGGACAAAAGACTGAATACCCTCATCGAGGGCGTTCAGTCTTTTGTTGTTGTGTAACTATCCGCGATTACGTTCGATCTGCTCAACCATTTCTGCTAATATACCCCAACGTTCCATCGTCTGCTCAAGAAGCTCGCCCAGCTTCTGCTCTTCCTCGAACAAATCACGAACCGTATCGTAGTTGCTGCCTGCTTCGGTAATTTGCCCTTTTACTTTCTCCAAACGTTGTTCCAGATCGGCAATGTGCTGTTCAATCCCATCCCACTCCTTCTGATCCTTGAAGCTCAGTTTGCGCAATGAATGAGCCGCTGTTGCTGATTCAGAGTTTGTGGAGTTGGCTTCGGAGGTGTTCGTCTTCTCTGATTTCTTCAAGCTGTTGACTAATTGTGTCTGGTTGCGTTCCGCTTGAAGCTGTTCCTGCCGTTCTTCCAAATAATCCGAGTAATTGCCGAAGAACGAACGAACTACCCCTTCCCCTTCGAAGCAAAGCAATACATCTGCTGTACGATCCAAGAAATAACGATCATGGGATACAGAGATGACTGTTCCTGGGAATTGCTCTAAATATTCTTCCAGAATCGTTAACGTCTGTATGTCAAGATCATTAGTCGGCTCGTCCAATAATAAGACATTCGGTTCGGACATCAAGATTCGCAGCAAATACAATCTGCGCCGCTCTCCGCCAGATAGACGATCGATCGTCGTCCATTGCTGGTGTGGCGGAAAGAGGAATCGCTCCAACATCTGAGAAGCGGAGATTGATTCCCCATCCGTTGTTCGGATCACTTCCGCTCCTTCCTTCACGTAATCAATTACTCTAAGCTTTAGATTCATATCTATACTTTCTTGCGTGTAGTAGCCTACTTTGACGGTTTGTCCTACCTCAATCGAACCTGACTCTGGCTCTAATAGACCAGCCAACATATGGAGTAAAGTGGACTTACCGCTTCCGTTCGGTCCTATAACACCTATTCGCGCTGCGGGTTGCACGAGATAACTGAAGTCCTTGAGTAGGGGACGTCCTTGAGCATTCCTCGATACCTGGTTCAACTCGAAAACCTTTTTACCCAGGCGACTTGCCCCCAAGGACATATCGAGCTGTTCGCGAGGTCCATCCACGTGTTGATCCCGTAAAGTTTCAGCACGATCAATCCGGGCTTTCTGCTTCGTCGTCCGTGCTTTGGCACCGCGTCGCAGCCAGGCTAGCTCACGGCGTAAAAGGTTCTGTCTTTTATTCTCTGAAGCGGCCTCCTGCTCTTCACGTTCGGCCTTCTTTTCCAAGAACACTGCATAGTTGCCTTCGTAGGCGTACAACTTTCCCTTGTCTAATTCAAAGATTCGATTCGTGACACGATCGAGAAAATATCGATCATGGGTAACTAACAGGAGGGCACCTGGAAAGCGCAATAGCACTCCTTCCAGCCATTCGATCGTGTCGTTGTCCAGATGATTCGTAGGTTCATCCATAATGAGTAACTCTGCAGGACGAATAAGCGCTCGTGCCATGGCAACCCGCTTCCGCTGACCGCCAGACAATTGATTTACCTGTCTGGTCACATCATGAATGCCTAGACGAGACAGGACGGTCTTGGCTTCCGTCTCTGCGCCCCAAGCGTCTGTTGCGTCCATTCCCAGTTGAGCCTGGAACAGCTGCTTCTGCAGCTTCTCACTTCCTGGATCTTGCGCAAGCGCAGACAATGCGCCTTCATATTCTCGGAGCGCTCTCATTAACGGTGTGTCTCCATAGAAAACTTGCTCGAGAACTGTTCCCCCTGATTCGAAAGATGGATTCTGCGGCAAATACTCTACACGCATCTGTTTGGCTGTGAACACCTCGCCGGCATCCGCAGCTTCAAGTCCGGCCAGAATATGCAATAATGTGGATTTTCCGGTCCCGTTGACCCCGATTAATCCAATTCTTTGTTTATCCGATATTGAAAAGGTGATGCGATCGAACAGTACCTTCTCTCCATAACTTTTGCTTAATTGTTCCGTTCGAATAATTGTCATCAGATCAGCCTCTAAGTTTCATATAGGTTAGTTATTACATGCTATTGTATCGCTTAGCCCTAGTTTTGTCATGTGGGGCATGACAAAGATGTGAACGATTTGGTATTCAATGGTTTGTATTGTACAATGAAGGATGCACAACCTGCTCCAATTACAATATACGTCAAGGAAGGAAATGATCGGATGTCTGAAATATTAGATCCCAAAACCTGCTCTATTGAACGATTGATTACTGTGCAAAGTGATATTGAAAAAGTGCTTGAAGGCCGTAAAACCGCTACACGCCGCAATGGACGTTATGCCGATCCCGGTGAAACGATGATACTGAATGGTCATTCATTTGAAGTCACCCGTGTATACCGTCAGGCGCTTGGCGAGTTAACCGATACGGATGCCCAAAGCGAAGGGTTCGACAATATGGAAGCCTACAAGAATTACATCTTGTCCATGCATGCTGGTATGCCATGGATTCCGCATGCCAAGGTGTGGGTACACGAGTTCAAATCGATCTCATCTTGATAGAACGACAATGATACGTGATACGCTCCTTTATATTCACATTTTAAGCGCTATAGTGTCGATTGGACCTTTTTTCGTGATGTTCCCTGTAATGAATTCTATGCGCACCTCAGAATCCAAGCAGCTTAGCACCTTGATTTCTGCGTTCCGCTTCGCAGTCAGATTGACCAAACATGCAGGTCATGTATTAGTGACAACCGGTGCATTATTAATCTGGGTAACCGGCTGGCGATGGCTGGATTCTTGGATTGTTGCCACTATTGTGCTCCTGCTTGGCGCTTTGTTTTTTATAGCTAGAGCTTTCTCCCCAATACTTCGGAAAATGGCGGACAAGGAATACGAGCAAAATCGGAATCTTCTTGTCAATAAGCTTCAAAGAGCCGTTTGGATTTACATAGGGCTCTTGCTTTTGCTCTTATGGCTCATGGTAACAAAGCCTGACTTGTGGTGATTTATTTTGTTAGATACATCGAAAAGGCTATTGAGGGGAAGCGCTCAATAGCCTTTTTAAGAATATCAGAAAGTATATCTTCGCTGATTGTTCTATTCCTTCGGTAAACAAAGTCCGCCGTAAAGACGGCGAAGCCGTTTATCCTTGTGTGAGGTTAATTCGTTTTGACTTGCTGATTGGACCATTCCTCAACGTTCCACGTCTTGGTTACCCAATCCTCGTAGAAATCCGGTTCATGGCTGACAAGCAGAATAGTGCCCTTATATTCCTTGAGCGCCCGCTTAAGCTCTTCTTTGGCCACAACATCCAGGTGATTCGTCGGCTCATCGAACAAGATCCAATTGCTTTCGTTCATCAACAGTTTACAGAGGCGAACCTTTGCTTGTTCACCGCCGCTAAGCATGTTAAGCGGTCTAGTAATATGCTCGTTCGTTAATCCACAACGCGCCAAGGCACCGCGAACCTCATTCTGATTCATATGCGGGAATGCATTCCACACATCATCGATAGGAGTTTGGTTCCCTACTTTGGTCTCCTGTTCGAAATAAGCCGGGAACAAGAAATCACCGCGTTCCGTCTTGCCGCTGTAAGGTTCTACGCGGCCAAGAATCGTCTTCAGTAAGGTTGACTTACCGACTCCGTTGCATCCGACAATCGCGATTTTCTCACCGCGTTCAATAAGCACATTCATCTTAGGCAGTAATGGATACGAATAACCAATCTCCATATCCTCACCGCGGAACACAAGCTTACCGCTGCTGCGGGCATCCTTGAATACGAATGTAGGCTTCATGGCCGTCTCTGGACGGTCAATTCGATCGATTCGATCCAACTGCTTCTCCCGGCTCTTGGCACGACCGGATGTAGAATAACGTGCCTTGTTCCGTTGAATGAAGTCTTCTTGTTTTTTGATAAATTCTTGCTGTTTCTCATAAGCGCTAATATGTTGGTTCTTGTTCATCTCAGCCATGGACAGGAATTTCTCATAATTAGCCGTATAACGAGTCAGCTTGGAGAATTCCAAGTGATATATAATTTCGACTACTTGATTCATAAATTCCGTATCATGGGAGATCAGCATGAACGCATAAGGATAATTTTTGAGGTAGTTGGTCAACCACTGAATATGCTCAACGTCCAAATAGTTAGTAGGCTCATCGAGCAGCAATACCATCGGTTTCTCCAGCAATAGCTTGGCTAGCAGCACCTTGGTGCGTTGTCCACCGCTCAAACTGGCAACATCGCGGTCAAGACCAATAGCATCAATCCCAAGACCATTGGCCATTTCCTCAACCTTCACATCAAGCAAATAAAATCCGCTCGTCTCCAACCGATCCTGAATATCGCCCATTTGCTCGAGCAACACCTCAAGCTCCTCTGGTGTTGCGTCCGCCATTTTTTCCGTAATCTGCATGAGCTCACGTTCCTGCTCGAGAAGAGGCAGGAACGCATCCTTCAACACATCGCGGATCGTCTTACCAGGAGTAAGGGTTGTATGCTGATCGAGGTACCCGTAATGAACTCGAGGCGTCCATTCAACCTTACCCGAATCCTTCAAAACTTTACCGGTCAATATATTCATCATCGTGGATTTGCCGACGCCATTAGCGCCTACAAGTCCAACATGTTCGCCAGCTAGCAAACGAAAAGAAACGTTCTGGAATAGAACGCGGTCTCCGAAGTTGTGACTTAAATCTTCAACAGTCAAAAGGCTCATCGTGTGTTCATTCTCCTGCTTTCTTTATCTTTGGTGATCTATAGCTTACTAATTAGCTCTCGAAGTCAACAGCAACTGCTGATTCCCGAACCGTACTAATGTATGCAACAACTTCCTGATGAGCCGGATGCACTTGGTATTCATTCATCGCATCTAGTGATTCGAACTTAGTAACAAGTCCGATGTCGTATGAACGCTCAGATCGAACAATATCATGCCCTACTTCAATCGATAGTAGTTGTGGAATTTTGCCTTCCAGTCCACGCAATAATCCGATCATTTTTTCCGCAGCTTCCGGGCTTTTATCTTTCATTTTGAACAAAACAATATGTGTCAGCAACTTCAACTTCCCCTTTATCGACAAGAATAGCTATATTGTATCACACTTACTCCTTCTTAAAAACAAATTGCGTCTGTATGATGCACAATTTATCTCCATTTTTTAAGGAGTAAGCTTTATATGGCACCATTCGCTCTCCATTCCATGTTGTTCCATTGGTAGAACCAAGATCTTGGGCATAATATTCTCCTTCGCGCATTACAATTTCCAAATGATGTTTGGATACCCCGTTGCCGCTCAGTGAATAGTCCACTCCAGCATCTTCTCTGCCGATGATCAAGCTATCCTTGTCAATCGCTATTGTAGCAGCACTTCCAGAATGGTCTACTATTTCAAGCGATGGGTATCTCACAGGAGCAACAATCTCAGTAACACTCTCCAGTATCGATGAATTCAGTAATACAGTGGCCAGATGATTACGAGGCGGTGAACCGCCATCACCTTTGTCTGGATCAAGAGTTGGCGGCTTGTATACAGGCAATGGAGATTTATCTATTGGGGGAGATATAGTTGCTGGATATGGAGATTGCGAACTTTTTGGATTCCAGCTTCTAACCGACCAATTGTATTCATTATTATCATCATTCTCATTCTCATCCGATTCTGTACGTTGATTCTGTTGTACATCACCATAAAGCCAGCTTGGACGCGCTCGAAATACAGTAACAGTACTTGCAACAATAATAAGACTCCCTGTCAGCAGGAGAATGAATGCCGTTTTTGAAGAAGCATCCGTATAGAAGCTCCAAATAAAACAAATAAGGGCAAGTGATGCCACCAATAAAAAAGCCATTCTTCTAATGGGCCTAGTGTGAACCGTTTTAGAATGAGTGTTGCTGAGCGGCATTGGCAGCTCTCCCGTATCAGAGGACGGCCCAACTTCATCTTTTAGTTCACGAATCCGTTTGAGCCAAGCTGCAGGTCCTTTAACGGTCATACTCGGGGAACTTTGCTTTTCATGCGAAGTCGGTCTGGTTAAAGGTGAATGATTTGCTGGAGAGTGAGCGGACTTCGTTGCTGTTAGTTGTGGTGTTTGAGATGGTAAAAGATTCGGTGATGGAAGGTCATGAGATATCCAAGAAGGTCGCGGGGGAAGCAGAGTTGGAGCAGCAGACTCAACTAATTCGGGCATTGTTGGCTGGTTCACATCTATAGAACAATCTGAATCAGCCAATGCAAGAGTCAATAACCATTCCTTCATTTCCGCAAAGTGTATCGTCTCATCCCGCAGAAATGCAAGAACCTGCGGAATCCGATCCCCTTCCATCGTGTGGACAGATGCCATACAGTGGCTGGAGAATTCTCTCAGTTGTTCATGAATCGTACGTTTGGCAACATACAATTTGAGCGGGATATATGTGAATGAAAGATCTGTAATATCGCGGCCTGTGAATATATAGTTTTTATCGAGCATAATTTTTTCGCTATCCAACATATACCCCGGACAATCAGCAAGAAGCGATACCGTATGGAGCATCATTCTTAAGTACTGCTCTTGTGTGAGCCGCTCTCTTTTAAGTCGGTGCGCAAGCATTTTTTTACCGCCGGTTTCATAAAGCAGTCTTATGTTATGATCCACGTTTTCGAATTCTACATGTAGCAATCTTGGGATTACATTGTTCTGCAGCATATGCACTTGAATAGAGATGAAGTCTTTCTCCGTTAAAACCGGATTCCGATCAATAAGCAAATGATGATTGCCGTTATTCGAGCAGTAATCAGTACGCAGGTCTTGAGACAATGAGTTACTCATAATAATCTCCCTCCGAAGGTCAAAATCCGATCGTCAGCCAAGTAATCCCGATAGCCGGAAGAACCGCATACATAAATGGAAACTTAAGCGACTCCTTTATTCGTGAGGAACGAATCGGACTGAAACTCCTCCAGATCCACATCCCGAACAAAACAGCAAATACATTACTCATCCTTAACGTCATTTCCCTTCTACAGATCACAATGACCAGACCAACAATACCCGCGCATACGATAGAGTTCATCAAACCGTACATGACGAATTGGGCGCCGGTTAATGACCCAATAGCTCCGAACAGCTTGACGTCTCCCGCACCGACTGCTCCAAGCGCATATAAAATGAACATACATGTGAAGCCGAGCGCAAGTCCTAACAGCGAATCCCATAAACCTGTTACGCCATAGTTGTCTCCTGCCAATGCAGCAATTAATACTCCTGCTAGCATCGCAGGGATGGTTAATAAATTAGCAATCTTCGTTTGAACCGCATCCTGAACAAATGCTGCAACAAGTAAAAGAGTCAAAATCATATAGGCAAGGATAAAATTCAACTCCTTTCTTCATGCAAAAACGGTCATCTTACATGTATTTCGTATGCAAAATTTAATAATCGCCAATCCAGAGTCTTTCATAGGACTGCTTGCGAAGGGTAACGATTCGGGTATAAAACGGAATCGGCAGCCTGACATCGTATTCTGCCTCTACCCCGATAAATGCTTGCTCCTTGCGAAACAGATTGGGCAGCTTCACGCTCGTAACTCTTAACTGGTCTCTTCTTATTACATATGAATCAGCTGCCTTCAGCACTAATTCCTTAAAGGCACCTTGGATGATTGGATTAATCGGATCATCCCATATCGATTCTGCTTGATCTTGAGCGGTCTGTTCAATTGACTGGCGAAATTGTTGTTCCCAATCAACCAAACTTAGCAAGAAATCGGGTATAAACGCTTCATATTGTTCAGCCCATTGCTCACCTTGAACCAGCTTCTCCCTTGCTAACGAGACTCGCCCAGCAACATCTCCAATTAGACTGCCAACGGGGCTTTTCATATACGCTTCTTTGGCTTCTAAAGCCAAAAGTTCCAATGGATACCCGTAGGCTGCAATAGGTTTTGTAGTTTCTGTAAGTGCTCTCTGCAAGGCTAAATCAGCCACTGTTAATTGAATGATGGCAGCCATAGCAAGGACAAATGCAAGAAAGAAGGGCATTACGAGCGCTGCCTCCAAGGCAATTCCTCCCTGCTCTTGTTTTGACATACGCAAGATCGAGCCTGATGGCACAGACAAACATTCTCCTCCTAATCAGTTAATAGGATAAGTAGGCGGTTTGCTCCAAAACTACTCGATTTCGTTTCACCTCGTAAGCGATAAACGGCTCCAAGTATGGGAAAAACCACAATCGTTCACTTGCTGTAACAGTGCCTTGCAAATATGTATACCTTTCCGTCAAATCTCGGCCAGTGTTTGTTTCAATCAAAGCTTGTACGCGTGACATTGTCATCTGATTGTTGCTGTGCAACATATAGAAAATTCGTAAATAGTCTTTATAGTTCATCGTTACTGCGCTTCCTGCCAATTTCTCCGAGACCGGCACAGGGTTGCCTTCGACAAGCTTGGTCATATCTTGATAAGCTTGTATAGCTCCTTCTGCAGCTGCCCAGAGTACGAGAAGCAAAGGGGACCCGGCAGCAGCAATCGCCTTCGCCTTTGTATCCAGCAACGCTTCCGTCATTCTTACAGCCAAGCGAAAGGCGAACATCTCAGCATAAGCAGACGATTGGTTGAGTATACAGGAGGCGTGTCCGTATAAAATATACTCTGCTTCTTGGTTGCGGAGAGGATGATATCCTGGGTTCGACAATGCCGCAGAGCGGATCTCATGTCCACCCTCTTCCTGTTGTTTACCGAATGTCCGGTAATTAAATTTCTCAAGAACATATTCGTTCACGTATAGTTCATCTCTGAAAGATCGTGCTAGATTCCCGATCATCGGAACAAGACTATCAATCAAGTGAAATGCGCCACGCTTGGCCGCTTCAGCGCTGATTGTTGATGATGCATCTCCATCAGTAGCGGGCTCTGGAAAATTGCGCTGGATACGATTGTAATCCGCATATTTGGCACTAATCGGGTGCGAAGAACCGTCGGGGCCATTCTTTTCAAGAAGATCATAGACAGATTGACCTCCAGTGACTCCTCCGCACTCTGCAACAAGCTTCTTTAACTGATCGATCACTTCATTCATCCGATTAAGCTGATCATTACGCTGTCGATCGATGGAAGCGCTAGTCTGCTTCCTTGTTGCTTCCTCAGCTTGCCTGCTAGTTATTACCGATGATGCGCGCGCATAGTAAGCTTCATTAGATTGTGCAAGTGTGCTGTATCTTTCCGGTGACCACCTGTTGTCTCCTAAGAAAGGAGTCGTTGCCTGGATGGCTCCAGAGAATCCATTCATTAAACCGGAGATGCTGCTGGCATCCACTTTATAAAGCGCATAATAAGCTGCAGGTTTGACCATTTGCCCTATGATATCAACTGTTAAGATGGGGGCTGCTCCGTTCGAGCTAGTATTATTGCTAAATTTACGAATCTGTTCATCTATTTCCCCTGCTTCATCGATCTTTGCAAGAACGGCCCCCTGCAAGCTCATGATTACATTTGCATCTCGCGCCGCTTCTGCCTTAGTCATCTCGAGCAGCAATAAATATTGAGGAATCACTTGCAGCATCGTCTGCAGATCGGTCATTTGCGCATATACCGAGTTCAGACTGCTCTGCAGATTTTCCAAATTGCTGCGAACGTCCTGTATAAGCTCGGCGTTCTCCTTCACCTTCTTAAGCAGTTCTTGTAAGGAAGAGGAACTCACCGTCATTGCTTGTTGGATCTGCTCGCTCTGATGCTGGAGCGCACTAAGTGATTGCTGAATGGCCGACACATCACCTATCCCGATTTGCGAAGATAATTGCTCCAACTCTGAAAGGCGTATTGTGTAGTAAGAATGATAGATCGAAGTTTTCTCTTTTAATGAGAGCATCATATTCCATGCCTCATCTAGAACTAGCTCACGCTGAGTAATCCAATCTTCAATCTCATTTGCTTGTTTCTCGAATGCTGAAGCTCCCGACAAAGCAGAGACCGTATTCGATCCACCCATAAGCTTGTCAACGACTTGAACTGTAAATTCCGCAGGAGCTCTATACTTCATCTCCTCCAATACTTGTTGACGAAATACAGTATGGTTCGCCAGTGTGTACAGCCCCTGCAATTTTACCGACTGCACATCAGCAAGTGGCTTAACAAGAGACCATCCTTTAGATGAGTCTGCTCCACCTAAATTGCGTGAAAGCACCAGTTGGAATAACTTTTCCGCATCGACTTCACCCAGTCCCAGTGCATATAAGCCGTAACTTTTTAGAGTATTGTCATACGCGGAGAGCGTTGACCGGAGAGCTGTTCGCAGGGAGGCGTCAGACTCACGCTCGGCTATCCGTATGCGTACAAAATCGATAAGCACCGCGTGAAATACGAACAAAGGGGCAATGATGAGCATAAGAAAGACGGATGCAGATCCTTTTGATGATTTCCACAAACCAAGTAAACCCAACAATAAATGAACTCCTCTCTTGCCATGCAAATTCGCTTATGAATGGATCACTACAAGGATGCCGCGCCTCTCCAATTGTTTACGCAGCGGTTTGGACGGGCCAATCTTCCCATTTCGACTATCGCGAAAAAAATGCCAGACTACCCCTTTTACCTGCTCTGCATTTTGGATTAGCTCCAGATCTTTGATTATTTGCCGTTCAACTGATTCCGTCTTGGAAGTATAACCGAACTTGGCCTCATGGAATAATCCGTCTGGGTCCAACGCATCTAGCTTCCTTTGCTGGCCGGAAGCTGTAGTTATATAGACTGGGGCAGGGCTTCCTAACAAGCTTCTCAAAAAATCTGCGGCTTCTCTCTCAGACTTTAGCAAGACATCTGAAGATGGAGTTTCAGTTGGGATAGGCAAAGAAATCGGGGCTTCACGATGAGAGAGCATATCCTTGAACCGTCCTGCTAAAGTTCGTACGAAATCTACGGTTCGAATAAGCTCAACTGGCTCTGTTACTGCTGCAGTAAGTACAACGTCCGACTTAGGCGTAAACCATTCTTTTGTCAGAGAGGGGATTCTGGATTGCCTGTCCAATGTAACCTTTACTTGGCGATTATACAGACGATTGGAATAGCTGAGTCCACCTTGAACAGTGCCTGGTAATAATGCAGCAGCTCTGCGAAGCTTGTCTTGCGGTTTAGTCAAGGGCATTTCTTCTGGCGTTCCGAAAGGTACATGAACCGAGGAGACTTCGTTTCTTATCAGGAAACCGAACGCGTCCGAGAAGCTATCACTTCCCGTTCTCCAATAGAGATTGTCATACTGTCCAAGAGAGAAAGCACCCGTAATCGGATCCTTATCGCTATTATCCCAGTTATATGCGGTGCGGTCGGCTACTGCCGCAGCAGTAGCGTATAAATCGGAGCGATTGTATAACATGAAGCTGAAGCTTAATAGAGCAATCAGAGCTAACATGGTTAGAGGGAATGTCATCGATGCTTCCAAAGTAAAGCTCCCGGCCTGGTCCCGGACCAAATCTGAGATTGGAGAAATTCTGCTCTTACTCACAGCCTTCACCTTCTTAATCATTATGGTGTAGCAGGCGAGGCGCAGGTGCTAGGATTAGACAAGCATTCCTTGTTCCCTGCGTTTCCTAATTCCTCATTCGCTTGACCGAATAAGGTTTTGATGAAGCTCAGGATCCATTTGCGAAAAGCCACGGCTACAATTACTAGGACAGCGACAATGAGCAATAGCTCCAGGGTACCTAAGCCATCCTCCTCTTGCCAAAATTTCTTCAATGAATATTGAACGGATTGCATCATAATTATCTCTCCTTATGGTTGGTTCATCATGGTTACTGCTGGTGCTGCAACAATCGTCATGACAACAAGAAATATTAGCAGCATGGGGAAAATAAGCTTGGACGAAGCTTCTTCGCCCAAAGTTCGGGTAATTGCTTTACGCCTTTGCCACATTTCGCTCGATAGCGCCTTTAAAGCCAATACGAATGAATCACCTCCGCGTTTGTAGTTCATTAATACAGTTGTGGTGAATATCGACACTTCCTGGACTGCGCATCTTGTACTTAAGCGTTCCATCAGCAGATGGAATGGTTCACGATTCTGAATACCGGAAGCGAGGAGAACGATTTCCTTTTGAAGTGGACCATGCTTGGAACTATTAGATGCTCCATCAAGAAACCGATTGGACGCACATTTCATAATAGCTCCTTGGACAGTTTCTCCAGCACCCAAAAGCAGTGTCATACGATTGATCAGATCAGGCAGATCCAGAATAATAGCTTGTTTCTTACGTTTGATTTGGCGATCTAATTCTTTGTAAAGAGCCAATGGAATACAGAGTATTAGCACAATACCTGCTGAGAGAATTGCGAAATCTCCCCTGCTCGCTGCAAATAAGAGCAGCAATAGTATTAAACTTCCCGCTTCGATCAATAGAACTCGAGCCGCAAATCGCTTGGAATGCGCTTGTTCCCTGTTATCCCCGTGCAAAGCCATCATCTTGGGATGAAGATGAATCTTAGCTGCCTGCAGTCTGTCAAGCAGCTTTGTTTGTTCGACAATCACCAACGCCGCAGCATAAAGCCATGCAATTATCTGAATCACCTTTTCTAAATTCGAATATCCATGATCTTACGTGAGAGAATGAAACATGCTCCTAGGACGAGCAAAGCTATTGTCATGACAACCCTGCCAAAGCCGGCGTACAAAGGTGCCATATAATCTGGTGAACTCCAAGCCAAGAAGGCAATGATCAAGAAAGGAATTAAGCTTAAAGCCTTAGCCTCGAATCGTTTCTGAGCAATAACGACCGAAATATCTTGTTCCATCTCCAGCTTTTCTCCAATCATATTGGACGTTTTCCGCAATACGTCAACTAGATCTCCTCCCGTACGCCTGCATGTAGCAAACACCTCCGCAAACTGAATAATATCTGGTATTCCCGTACGGATTCCAAAATCACTCAATGCCGCTTCCATCGGTTCACCAATTGCTACTCTCCGATTTACAACTTCTAATTCCTTAATAATCGCAGCGTGATGGCCAGGATATAGCAACTGAAGATCCGGGATGCATTCACGAAATGCACTTTCGACCGACTTCCCTGCTCCAAGCGCTGTAGATAATGCGTATAAAGCCTGCTTGAATTGCAGCTTCAACTCCTCTCTTCTTCTAGATATCAGCTGTCGTTTGCGGTATTTGGGTACGAATATTGCCGCTAAGCTAATTAGCAGAGCATACTCGACTGCCCCGTAAAACAATATTCCAGTCAAAAATAAGAATGCGAATGATAGGGATAAACAACCGGTTAATTCTCCTCTAGTGAGGTCATATTCTTGGTAATTCTGAAGACCATCCGCAGATCTAGTCGCTCCAGAAGGAGTTCGAAAAGCCAACTTCTCCCATATACTTTGTTTACCCCGTTCTTTCATCCTTTGCTTGATCTTCAGCTCCCTCCCCTTGCTGTTCATGCGATTTTTGCTCCGTATCCAGTCGATGGTTATTTGCTTTATAAGGTCGTTTCCGTGTGTTTCCCGTTGACACTAATCTGCCCAACTGCTTGCCTTCCGAAGAACTCCCCTCGTCCCTATAGACGTATAAAGGGTTCAGCATAATCTCACCGTTCTCCCACCCTGATAGCTCAATGATCTCGGTCACCTTGCGGCTGCCATCCGGAAACCTGGCCAAATGAACCATAACCTCGATCCCAGAGGCAATCTGTTTACGCACAACTTGGATTGGAAGGTCCGCACCGCTAAGTACCATAGTCTCCAATCTGCTGATCATATCGGCTACCGAATTAGCGTGCCCCGTGCTGAGCGAGCCGTCATGTCCAGTGTTCATAGCCTGAAGCATGTCCAACGACTCAGCTCCGCGGACCTCTCCAACAATAATTCGGTTCGGTCTCATTCTGAGGGAACAACGGATGAGTTCTCTTACTGAGATGTGACCTTTTCCCTCCGTATTCGCATTCCGAGTCTCAAGCCGCACCCAGTTCGGAACCGATCGGATTTGCAGCTCAGCCGAATCCTCGATAGTAATGATTCTCTCGTCCTGCGGCACAAATTGGCATAATGCGTTAAGAAATGTGGTTTTTCCCGAGCCGGTTCCCCCGCAAATGAACATATTGCATTTATTGGTTACTAGTTGTTCGAGGAACGCTGCCCCTTCGAGATTAATAGCACCTTTGGCTATCAGGTCTCTCATCAACAAAGGTTCGCCTGGAAACTTCCGTATTGTAATCGTCGGTCCCTTCAACGCCACAGGGGGAAGAACAATATGAACACGAGAACCGTCAGGCAGCCTTGCATCCACAATCGGGGTTGACTCATTCACAACGCGGTTCACTTTGGCGACGATCACTTGAATCAAGTCCTCGAGCTTCTCACGGGATTCGAAATGCCCAGTGAAAGGAATGATTCTCCCCTCTTGCTCCATAAATATTTCTTGTTCAGAATTAACCATAATTTCCGTGACAGTCGGATCTTCTAGCAGTGGCTGCAGAACATCCATCCCTCGGAAGGAATAATAGATCCGCTTGATCAAGCTTTGGGTGGCGATGGCTGTGAGGAATAGATCGTTGTTTTCCAAGTATCGGAACGCCGTTAACTCAATATGTTCCAGCAGCTCCGTATCAGACATCGTATGACTCCAGTTCAGATGCTCCCTGATTTGTTCACGAATGGCTGCGGCCTGTTCCTCATACGGTTGCAGTGTGCATCAGTCCTTTCCTCCCCAGCTGAAGGGCTTCCGCTAACTGAAACACTGGTCGCTCGAACAGAGGATTCAATTGATCATGCTCCCAGGCCGGACATAATTTCCACTGTGGAATATACGGAAGCTTGGCAGCAACCTTCAAACCAAGGGAACGGGAATCTAATCCGGAGTCACCCTTCCAACCGTTATATACCAGGCATAGTCTATCTCGAATATGCTCCGACTCGGTCTCAAGCCACAGCGGACAAGCATTCAGAAAATCTGCCGTCTTACGAACAGAGGAAGCATCTTCTGTCATCATACATACTAGTCTGTCACTAGCAGTAATCGCTCCTCTAACAATTGCACTTATCCCTGAATCAAGATCGAGTATTACCACACTATATACACCCATCGCCTTGATTTGCTCAATTAAGTATTGAATGTCGGCAGCTGTCATCTCTTCGATCTCCCGGAATGCTCCAGAGCCCCCAAGTATATCGATTGGATTTCGCGGATGTCGGCGAATGAGCTTAGAGAGTAACGGCTGCGCTTTGTGTGATCCCCCTCGGCTAAAGTATAAAAACTGGCCGAACAAACGTGAATATTCGGGGTCCGTCGGCAGTAGTGAGCAGATCGACTCCAAATTCACTAACAAACTTCGTTTCCCTTCAGCTGAGAGTACCCTCGCTAGGTGAAGGGCTGCTGTGGTCTTTCCGGCTCCTCCCACCGCCGATAATATGGAAATTACCGTTGTCTCAGGGAGTTCCAGACGAGTTCTGCCTTCTCCGCCATTATTAGATTCCAAGCTCTGACGTTCCGCTGCTTGTATGGCTGAAGTGAGCAATTGTTCGATCGGCTGGTATTTGAACAAACGCTTCTGACCTTGAATCTGATCATCACATTCGGAAGAATTCCCCCTTTCAGGATCTAACATGACCCAACTTGGATCCTTAATAGCAGGAATCCAATCTCTATGCACCATGTACAACTGGGCTCTGTTAGGCGCGCCTTGCCACTCTGCTGTTAATGACTCCTGCTTACTAAACCACTTAACATTCAATCTCTCCGCCCACCTCGTCTGTCTTACATAGGCAGCAATCAATTGCAAATAGTCTGGATCAGGATCAGCAATTACAATTTCATATTTGATGATCAAACGAGTAGTTCTCCTCCTTCCAGATTGCCAAAATATACAACAAAAAAAGCACTCGCAAACGCACAGAATGAATCTGTGGTTCGCGGTGCTTCCGCATCCAAATGTTTCTAAGTTACCCTTAGTATATCCAAGCCCTTTCCATTTTTCAAGCTGTTTTTCTATTTTATTTTCCAACTATTCGCAAATGCTTCATGAATGGATTCAAAGCGCCTGCAAGCTTATCGCGAACACTTGGTATATCCTGAACCAGTTTCCCTTGGTCCAGAGCACGAAGTCGTTGTTCTGCAGAAATATAAGGCAACACACATACAGGCTTCGACGGCACACTGGCCATACGTTCTTTTCGTCTTGCATGTACAGCATCCTTATTCATGATCCAGCTAACGGAACAACCTTCTTCCGTCAACATCGTAAGTGACTCCAGCTTGCTGCGTGTCCTGTCATTGTCCCATTTGGATGGGAACGGATCGATTACAACGAGAATATCGTCTGCCTCTTTACATATACGCTGCACCCCGTCATCCTTCCAGCTATCCCCCACATCCAGCAGCACAATGGGCTCCGTCGTACGCTTTAAGATTTCACTGATTCGATCATGATCAAAAGGAAGAGCAGCTGATGATCCGCCAGCATGCCTCTTGAAGGGGGAAGGATTCAATGCTAGCCATCGGATGGAATCCTTGACAAATCCTAGCTTCCGGTTGGAGGCGATCATATCCTGGTGCGAAGTAAGCTCATCATCATAGTAACTGTGAATGGGATCCGTCGGCAACAAGCTATGGGGTGGAAATTGGATGAGTGCTGCAAGCTCCGGTTCCTTGACTGCAGCCTCTATTGCCAATACGGGTATCCGCATTTTACCAAATGCACATGCTAAAGAGATTGTAGTAAAAGTAGCTCCTGCCCCCGCGTATAAGGCGCCAATAACTATAATCTTCCTTGGGTTGCTCTGTTCTGCTGATAGGTTGGTTCTGCTGAATGGAACGAAAATACTTGAGAGGATTCGATGCATCACACTCGAAGACTTGTGCTTGGTTGAGGATTGAGTGCTGGTGATAGCCCCGTTTGAGGCGGGATCTGTGGAGATGGCGTTGTAAGCCTGTTGAAGAAAATTTCTAGCTTCTGACGCTGTCTGAAATCGATCCTCGGGATCACTTTCAAGCATTCGGTGAATCGTTTCTGATACTAGAGCATGAAGCCCCTCCCTGTGCCGATGAATGGGTTTCTGAGTTGATGTATAGTAACGCCCACCGCTTAACAAATAGTACATTAACGCCCCAAGGGAGTATAGGTCCGATCTCTGATCTGTCTGCAAGCGGTTCAACTGTTCCGGTGCTGCAAATGCTACTGTACCTAACGGAACTGTATCCGCTGCCTGACCTGGTTTGTATATTCTCGCAATTCCAAAGTCAATCAAACGTAATTTACCTTGTTTATCCAACATCAAATTCGATGGCTTTAAATCTCTAAAAATAATCGGAGCTGGAGAGAAACTGTGCAAATACTGCAAAAGCTCGAGTATCTGCAGACCCATTTCTAACGTCTTGTCCAATGGGGGTTGCAATCCGAGCTTATACGGTTCCAACCACTCCTCCAACGTAACCCCATCTATGAACTCCATAACCAAGTAGCCGAAATCGGAACCTACACGGTCAGCAGCACCGCTTACATCGGGAGGGAAATAATCAACAATATGGGGTAAATAAGGATGATTCAGGTGAAGCAGCACGGATACTTCCTCTTGGGGGATGGCATATTCCGCACCAAATCTTTTATACTGCTTCACTGCCCATGTTTTGCCTGGAAGCTTGAGGTCTTCTGCGAGAAAAACAGTGCTCATCCCGCCATGACCTATCGGGTGCAGTAATTTGTATCTGCCTCCCAATAAAAGCGAAGAAACGTTTGTTTCATAACCTACGGTATGGATTATTAGTTCCCTCCTTGCACATTTTTTGATAAAGAAAAAGGACTGCGGCTGCAGTCCCTTTTAAACTACCACTTTTTCCCTATTACGACAATAGTAAATTGAATCTGTATTAGGATTTAGGAATTATTATTGATCACTGCAATTAAGGTAACAATACCTTGAGCATTATATCCGATCACTTTGATAACACCGTTCTTAACTGCCGTCATAGCTCCGTTCGAGTCGATCTCTGCCTTCGATCGATCGAAGGATAGCCACTTCATCCCCTCGCTTGTAAGCAATTGATCTACAATCGAATCCTCGAACTCCTCCAACATGCTAACTGTGCTGCCAAGGGTTACTTGAATTCGGAATTCCTCATTGCCGTTGCCTTGTCCCATCGGTTTGTGAGCTTCTTCTATAATCGTTTCGATCGAATTAATATATCCTTCTGCAGTAGCCGACCGTTTATTCAAGTTGGTGATATGCTGTTCATCTATGGGTTGATCCGACGCGGGTAGAGCAGCAATGAGAGTGTTTGCCTTCGCAAGTTCATCCTTTACCGGCTGCAAGGCCGTTTGTAATCGCTCGAGCTCAGCTTCCCTCTTATTAGAGTCAGGAACCGATAAGTCGCTCGCTTGCAGCTCCTGTTCGAATCCGGAGAGCGCTGTTTCCGCTGCAATCACCTGGTTTGTCGCAATGATGAGCTGCTGCACAACATCAAGCCTTTGCGATAGAGACGTTTTTTCCGCCCCGTTCGGCAATGCGGCCACGAGTGTCCGTGCTTGATCGACATGCGCCTGCATTAGCGTTGTTTCAGCCTTCACTACGGGCAGTTCATTCGGAATGGATGTTTGGTTGCCTGCCGCAAAATACAACCCGAATGGCAATGAAGCCGACGGCATGACCAAAGTTCTGATATTATAGTGGTTACTTATCGTTACCGGTACGACCGTATTTCGACTGAAATGATAATTGAGCGCTGGACCTCCGTTCAACTGATAGTTGACAAAGCCGGGATTCGAGCTGTTGCTTCCGTACAGTGTATGTACAGATGGATATCGGGTCTGGTTCGTTATGTTCACGTCGATGTTGTAATCGGTATACCAATAAGCCAATCTTAGCTTGTTCAAGGTCGGCGTAATGAAGCGGACTTCCCGCTGCTCCACCGCGTTGCCTGACACATCCCACCGGGTCATCAGCTTTTCCTGCTCCCCGTTGTAACCAAGGTCAGCCAGTCGAATACCCGAAGAAGGATTTTGATCCGTTAACGTGATGTTGATTATCCCCTCTCTTCCCCAATGATCTAACAATCCGCGATAATCGTCGGACTTCGCAGCAGTTGCGTTCGTGCGGGCTATCGTATCGGTGGTGGCATAAGGCGTAGGGTCGTTAATCGTATTGTCAGTCACCACATGGGACACAAGTACGTTCGCATTGGAACCGTCATTTGCCGCTACCGCCGAAAACTCTGCGAAATATACCATCGCTTCATTAAGCGCAACGTGATCTTCGTCGGAGAAAGCGAAATAATAAGCTCCATCAGCTGGCAGCGTGGCAAGCAGCGTGGGATTCGGCGCAGCATCCATAAACTGCTTCGTAACTTCGCTTGCCGCAACAGTAACGTAAGCATCTTCATACGCTTCAATCGTTTTATATAGATTCACCGTTTTACCAGAAGTGTTCTTAACATATAACCAAAAGGTTAAGGGGTGTGTCGTATTATTGTAGTGAGAGGCCCAGAATCGGAACGGCCCTGATACCGTATCGCGATACAATGTGGCATTGTATTGACCCGTTATTTCACTTCCGTCTGCTCTTAACGAACCGTTCTCATGAATCGTTTCGGGCGCGTTTGAGACAAGCACCTGTCCGCCTGTTTGAGTAAAAGCAACGTCCGACGTGTTAAAGGGTAAATACGATCCAGAAAAATTGATACGTACTTCTTCACCGGGTGAGTATGCAATTGCAAAACTTGGCATAACTGACATAAGCAGTAGAAATGTCGTTATGATAGAGAACGTGATTCGTTTTTTTCTGTTCATTATTTATCCCTCCAGTTATTGATAGTCGCTCCTGTTGTCTGAATCCGACCGGCACAGTTATTGAGCTACTTCTTCCTCCTCTCGTTACCGATGCTTGATGATATTTTCTGTGAAGCGTATTCATTATACCGCTCCCATTTCTTTTCAAATAGAGAAACTCATTACAGTTTTTGGTAGTTTCATGACTTTTTTATGAGTTTTACATACCTTTCGGACAAATTCCAACTCCATGCCAAACAGACTTTGCGCGAGTTCTTTGCGCAAAGTCTTAGAAGTGATCGGCAATCGTCACTGAACCATTATGAATCTTCGAGCACCCGCATACTCCTCAGCATACCGAGGTGTGTCTAACGGGATGATCTCGATAGAACGGCCCGTGTTGGGAGAATGAATCATCCTCCCCTCTCCTGCGTACATGCCTACGTGATGGACACGGCCGCGTCCGCCTTCGTAGGCAAAAAAGAGCAAATCTCCCGATTGCAGATCTCGCTGTTCATGGACTGTGATACCGACCTTGGCTTGCTCTGAAGCATCTCTTGGGATCATGATCCCATAATGGTTGTAGAGAGCATGCATGAAGCCTGAACAATCATAACCAAAGCCGGACACGCCTGACCATAAATAGGGTAACCCGATAAATTGTTTAGCTTTCTCAACAAGAGTACTTCCGTCCAAGTAGTGTGCGGCTTGCAAATTGAGATCTGTCACTCGGATGTATTTGGTTCCATGACAAAGTGTTTGTACTTGTAAGACATCGGAAGCCGCATCATTATTTTGTATCGCTATAAGGCGGGTATTGAAGCTGATTTGCATAAATGGAGCGGCAAGTCCCGTGTCATCCCATAACCAGGCTGTCGGTTGGTTTACAACAACGCTTCGGCAGTCTTGCAATTGTTGAATCTCTTGGCCTGCTGCCGCTGTTAGCTGCTGTCGATGTAACCATCCAGGATATCCGCTTGAATGTTTGACGGTTGGTTGATCATGAACCGCAACATACACCCAATCCCCTTGCACTTCCAACACCGTAACGGACTGTCCATACAAACCTTGGGTTTCCAGCTTCCCTACGAGCCATAACTTATCGCTTATACTCATAGCTTGAATCCAGTCACTAATACCGTTCAGCGGCTGCAGCGCTGGACCATCTAGCGGTCTGTGCATCTCAGGCTGCACCCACAAAGTAGCTACGGCCGACGTGATATAGGCCGTCTCGCCGCATTTAAATCCTTTCCTGACTTCATGTAACAAGAACAATCCCCTCCTCGCTACACCTTATGCGTCTCTTGAGGAATCATGACTCTGCTCGTATACAGAGCAGCTAGCTTGGAGAAATCCACATTGCCTCCGCTAATGACCAGAACGACGTTCTTGCCTTGAAGAGGCAGGCTGTTTTTCAATAGAGCGGCTAATGCAGCGGCACCAGCGCCTTCCACAAGGAGCTTATTACGCTCCAACAAGAGAAACATGGCATCTCTAATCTGCTGCTCACTGACAGTAACGAAATGATCAACCACTTGATGCATCCATTCAAGCGGCAGCGCGCCGGGACGTTTTACCGACAAGCCGTCCGCGATTGATTTGGGCTGATCTATAGCTTGCATCTGCCCCATAGTCCAAGAACGGTACCCGGAATCCGCCATCTCCGGCTGCACTCCGATCACTTCTACTTCTGTCCGGATGGATTTGACTGCCAGGCCGACACCGCTAATCAGTCCTCCCCCGCCTACCGGGACAATTATAGCATCGACCGCAGGGAGTTCATCCATAATTTCAATGCCGATTGTCCCTTGACCTGCGATGACATGCGGATCGTTGAAGGCGTGCACGAATACAGCGCCGCTTCGTTCAGCTAAATGCAACGCGTGTTCATAGGCTTCATCATAATTCTGACCATACAGAATTACGTGAGAGCCGTAGCTTTGAGTGGCAGCGATCTTGGCTTCCTGCGCACCCATTGGCATAACGATGGTGGAAGTGATTCCAGCCTGCGCAGCAGCCATTGCTACTCCCTGCGCATGATTACCGGCCGATGCCGTAATGACTCCGCGAAGACGTTCGTCAGATGTCAAGTTCGCAATGCGATTCCATGCACCGCGGACTTTGAATGCTCCTGTCTTCTGAAGATTCTCAAGCTTCAAGTAAACCTTACTGCCAGTCATCTCACTAAGCGTCTTGGAGAGAGTTAGCGGCGTACGGTGAATATGCCCCTCCAGCTTGTATTTTGCTCGCATAATGCTTTGGTATTGCACGGAGTAATCCCCAACTGAACCACCTCATCGTTATTATTAAAGTTCTAGAAAAACAAAAAAAACCTGCCCCAAAAGGGACGAGGTTTACTCGCGATACCACCCTAATTCCGAATAAACAACTGTTAAACCAACAGAAACTATTCGGCGCTCATCCAACATGCCATCACATGCGGTTCCCTTTAACGGTGGAAATCCGGTATCGCCTATCCAGAACTTTGCTCTAGATTCGGGTTACGTCTCAGAGGTGATATTCGATGCATTCTGAACGTCGGGCTTGCAGCGACCGCCGACTCTCTGGGAACAGAAGGAGCATTTACTTTTCCTCTTCATTGACTTTGTTAGAATGACTATAACAAAAACACAATTGGTTTTCAACGCTTTAGTAAAAATAAAGTGACTTCGTCCCGATTATGGAACAGCTGCTTCGCTTGGACTAGCTCTAGCTGAGGCGCTAATGTTCTCGAGGTGTCTTTTACAGTCTGAAAAGGTTTGCCGTGCAGCAGCTTAAGCGTAATGATTGCTGTTCCTCCTGGACGGAGAGCATCCAACATGGGCAGCATAAGCTTAGCCATCTGCCTTGGGCTCCAGCTCATATCACAAACCAGCAGATCAAAGGAATGATCGGGAAAAGTTACGTCCCCCGCATTCTCACGAAGTATGGTCAGTTTCGGATGATGGATCAGACTTGGATGCATATGACCTGGATCTACTGCTGTAACATGCAGGCCTCGTTCAAGCAGCAATGAGGTCCATCCTCCAGGTGCTGCTCCAATGTCCAGGGCTTGAGAAAAAGCGGAATAATCCAGCCCAAACGCATGCTCTGCTTCTAGCAGCTTGAACTTGGCTCTTGAGATTTGATCCGGTTCCCGTTGGAAACGTACTGCGCCTCCAGACCAGTCAGATAAATTATCCTCAGGTTTGGAATAACCGATATACGCTTGCTCATCAGTCAAATAAACCGATAATATAAAGTCCGAATTCCTCGGTACAGTTTCAATCTGATAGTGTGATTCCAACATGCTGGAGATCGATTCACGGAGTTCCACAGGTGAGTACGGAAGCTCCAACCGATCCTGTTTGCGAATTTGGACAGCTATCTGAATGCCTGATTGAAACGGGACAGATGTCCTTATGTACTCTGACAAAAGCTCGATATCAGAAGTTTCAGTCGTAAGGAAACAACTGCTGTCAACAGGCTGAATATGGCGAAGAAATATCGGCTGATTCTCATGAATCTTAGCAATTGCCTGCTGCTTGGATAAGGGAACATGGTAAAGAAACACCTCTTGCTCGCTAAGCTCCGTACATTTGGCCCCTTGGATGAAACGTCGAATCTCATCTTGCGCATAGAGAGCAAAGCCGCGATTAGCGGTCCCTATAAAGCTTGCAGTGGTATTCGCGGTATTCACTTGCTTTGTCCTCCTAATACTTAATTAACTGCATTAATAATATATACCATTAAATAACTCGTATCCAAGGTCTATCCTTCACCCATTCAATGGTAACGGGTACCTCGTACGCATTTTGCAGCAAGTCTGCCGTTAATACTTTATGTTTCTCTCCTTGAGCCAACACATGCCCTTGTTGGATCAGAGCAATATGCGTAAATGCCGGTACGATCTCTTCGATGTGATGGGTCACATATACCATTGTCAAATTGCGTTTTCCCAAATCATTAACACTCTCCAGCAATTGCTCGCGTTCGAATAAGTCGAGTCCCGAGCATGGTTCATCCAGAATAAGTATGGACGGATCCGTCATCAGCGATCTTGCCAGCATAACTTTCTTACGCTCTCCTTGCGAGAGGGTCCCGAGCGGTTGGTCCGCAACATGTGATAGTCTTACATCTGCGAGCATAGCTCTTGCTTTATCTTCGACCTGCCCGGATATTTGTTCATAGAACCGTAAGTATCCGTATTCACCCGTTGCAACGACCTCCCACACTGGATCGCGAAGGGTAAGCTTCTCAAGTAACGATTGGCTGATATAGCCGATGTGCTTACGAACTTCACGGAGGTCAACTGTCCCGTACAGATTGTCCAACACTTTTACAGAACCGCTTGATGGGAACAAATAACCGTTGATCATTTCTAGAATCGTCGTTTTCCCCGATCCATTTTTTCCTAGTACAACCCAATGCTCCCCTTTGTTTACTTTCAATTGAACGTCTTGCAAAATGCGCCGCTCTCCACGGGTAAAATAAATGTCGGATAATTCAATAATACTCATTCGTCACCTTCACTTCCTGCTCACTGTTTGGCATAGAGAATAGATTTATTGTAGCCTGATTGTCCTTACTTTTCCATCTACAATTTGGCTTTCTCTATCCTTAGGAGAATTTCCTCCGGAACAGGACTGTTGTACAATTTCACACTTTCCGGTTTATGCGCAAATAACAGCTGATACATACTAGCCCTTCCAGAAGGACTTGAGGAGTGCATGTAGATCTCTCTCGGATAAGTATCTTCCGTTAGATTCATCGCAATAAACTTGGCCACATCCAGACCGTTAGGAGCATTCCATCCCAGCTCATAATCGAGAGTAAGAATTTGCACATCAAATTCCAGCAATAGGGCTTTGCATTCCTCAGCGCTTCTTGCCAGGACAAATCCAACCGGGCAAGGCCTGAGATCATCCAGATAAATATTTATCGATTGCTTCTTGATTGACGATTCCATCGTTCTCCCCCTATCCATGCGCCCATCGCTTCCTTATCTTTTTCCCGCTTCCCCTGTAGTCCACTCCCTCAATAATTGCAACTCACGTTCATGTGACAATGACGCTGAAGATGGAGTCTCGAGCACAATCGGCAAGTTCTGCACAACAGGTGATGACAAAAACTGCTTCAGTGCTGCCGCTCCGATCTCTCCTTGCCCTATATTCGCATGGCGATCACGATAAGATCGGGTTGGATAAACAGAGTCATTCAGATGAACCGCTCGGAGATGATTCCAATATTGTGTATCCTTCCCCTTCGCGACCACCTCTTTCCAATTATGACCGTCCCACATCCCGCTTGCAAACAAATGACATGTATCCAGACAAAATCCAATTTTGTGCGGGGATGAAGTAAGGCTGCGAATCTGAGTCAATTCATCCATCGTCATCCCCATTCTAGCATGCTCGCCTGCCTGGTTCTCGAGTAAAATGAGTGTGTTTCCATTCCACAGACGAAGCACTTCATTCAGCGTGTGGACGATCCGAATATAACCTTGTAACGGGTCCGGCCCTTTATGAACTCCAAAGTGAACCACTAATCCAACCGATCCGCATGCTTCTGTTATCTCAAGATCGTTAAGCAAGGAGCGAATAACAATCTCTTGTTTCTCGTCCCCTTCAGCGGCAAGATTGGTCGGGTAAGGAGTATGGGCAATGGAAAGAACATCATGCTGCCGACACCACACCATACACGCTTCTGCATCACGCCGGTCAAATGATTTTACAGTCAGACTTCTTGGATTTTTGGGGAAATACTGGAACGATTGACCCCCTATGCGCATAGCCGTCTTGGCTGCTTCCAAATAACCGCCGCGAATACTGACATGACTGCCAAAATACATTTTGCACCACCTAAGTCTGACATTGAGTACAGTAAAACACCTTGCGTGAAGACAGTTCTTCCTGTACTAGCGCCTGCCCACAGCGCGAGCAAGGCTCTCCACCTCGATCGTATACTCTGCAGTTATCGTTATACCCTCCCGTAAGCGTATCTCCCACGAACAGAGGATCTTCCATATAACCCCCGAGCTTCATCGCATCCCTTAATATGTATTGCATCCCGTGAAATAATCTAACCATCTCTTCTGAAGATAAATCACTTATTCGACGAAACGGCAAAATGCCAGCTTGAAAACAGAACTCGTCCGAGTAACAGTTTCCGATGCCGGCTAACACTTTTTGATCCACTAATGTAGGCTTTAGTATTCCTCTCTTACTCTTCAAAAGACAAACAAACTGTGCTTCCTCCATCCCAGGTGCTAATGGTTCAGGACCAAGGGACGAGAGTCGGTCGCGAAGCTCTGCTTCATGCAACAGGTGTAAATATCCGAGGCGCAGTCCGATAAAATAAAGGTGCTGGTCCCCAAAGGATAGTGCAACTTGAGCAGTCCTGTCCGGCTTCTGTGCCTCCGTGCCGAAGAACATCCAGCCTCCAAGCATCAGATGGAGAAGCAGCGTATCCCCGGAGTCAAGATGAAACAGCAAATGTTTGGCTCTCCTGCTAATCGATATTACGATGCGATCACGCACCAACTCCGTGAATTCGGCTGCGGAAACGTTAAGAGACTTCTCTCTCTGAACCGTTACCTCGTTTATTCTCCGACCAATAAGCTCTCTGCTCAGTAAATATTTGTAAGTCTCCATCTCAGGAAGTTCTGGCATAACAAGACATTACCTCCGATCTAATCCTCGTATGGGTCGTTACTTGTATGTCCGCTTCCATAGAGGTTTAAACGGTTCTCAGTCGATTCTCTGTTCGATGGTATGGATTAATTCCATCAAATGCGATGCGATTAGGTCTGGAACGATTCCATATTGTTGAATAAGTCCCTCGACGTTATCTGGAGTAGCCAGACCGGTTAGAACAAGCGCTGTTCGGAGTCCGGCAGCGTGACCAGCACCGATATCCGTAAGCAAATTATCCCCTACAACCCATACTTCATCAGCCTGAGGGAGTCTTTTAAGCGCATATTGAACAATTAAATGACTAGGCTTCCCGATGATTACAGGTTCAACCCCCGATGCCATCTGGATGGATGCTGATAGAGAACCCGCTCCAGGCAGTAAGGTATCGTCATACGGCAGCACTTGATCCGGGTTGGTTAACAAATATGCTGCTCCCGCGCGAATGTAAGCTGCGGCCTTGTTCAGCTTCTCATAGCTGAAGTTGCGATCGAGGCCTTGAACTACAAAATCAGGCTGCTCCGCTACAAGTTGGAGACCTGCTTCCATCAAAGCTATGCGCAAGCCTTCCTCGCCAACTGCAAATACGCGAGCTCCTTGTCCTCCGAGCTCCGCTACATATTGCGCCGCTGCTTGAGAAGAAGTAACGATTTCTTCCTCTTTAGCGTTAATTCCCATTTGCTGCAAATGATCCGCTACAGCCAAAGGGGTCCTGGTTGAGTTGTTCGTTACATATAAAAACGGAATGTTCGATTGCTTGAGGTGCTCAATAAATTCCTTGGCATAAGGAATTTCGCGACTCCCAGCGTACATCGTCCCATCCAGATCAATCAAAAATCCGCGTCGTTTCGTCAAAGTATATTCCCCTCTAGTTATTCCGTCTAATCATTCTCATAATCCATTGCTATCATAACAAAGATTCCATTGCATAGGAGGGTGACTTCCCTTTCACTCTCCGTTTTCTTCGAAAAGTGTTGTCTTCAGAACTAAACTTGGAGCTCACGGAAGACTGTATTGCAAGTGATCGATTAGCATTGGGGGAGTTTGTTTCGCTTCTGACTAACTTCTTCCTAAGCCGTGCAATCCGAAGTTGTATTTGCTCTAATTCTGCCCTGTGCTTCTGGTCATTCCGAGTGAGCGCCATGCGATTGCGAAGGCGATTCTGAGCATGCTCGGCCATTCGTAGCGCTTCGGTGATATTCTTCTCACGATGCTCATAATACATGGCAAGCTCCAGACAAGACTCAATAGAGGATAACCCGCTCCTGCCCTGCTGATGTAACGCCAAGTGACGCCAGATCGGCACAGCTAATTCGTAGCTATGGCGGCGTTTGTAGAATGCAGCACATAATGCTGCATGCTCCGAGTCCATAACCGCTGGTCTTCTTATGAGCATACCAATGGCTTCGTCAGCACGATGCTCTTCCCCTATTTTGTCCATCCATATTGCGAATCGGTAGAGCTCTTCATCGTCCAGCTCCTCCAGTGGGATAATCCCTTCTAACAGCTTAGAGAAATGTACCGATAATGCTGCCAGTGTAAGAACATCCTTCTCGTTATGCTCGAATACTCCAGACAACACAGTCGGGTTCCCTTCAGCCAAATACAGAAAATAGAGTTCTGGCGCCAATGAGCCAGGAACGTCGTCGATTCGGGAGAGGCCAAGCCGTGCTTTCTCTACCATACTTAATCGGCAAGACGGAAGAGAACGGCGCCATAAGCTGCGTGATGGATAAAGCAAGTCAAAGTGCTGAGGTTCATCCCCAGAAGGACGTAAGCGATTCATCACAAAACGATTCTTAATGATTGGCCAGTCGAAACTTTTGCCATTATAAGTGACCATCTGATTCCGGGTCTCCATCAGATTCTGCAAATACACAAGCATGGCGAGCTCCTCAGCAGGATTGCGGATAAATAACTGTTGAACAACAAATTCATTCGCTTCGTAATACCCGATCCCAATCATAAAAGCAACATTACCTGCACCGAGACCAAGCCCAGTTGTTTCAGTATCCAGAAATAATAACTGCTCCGATTCAAGAACGGCTTCCGTCTCAGTCCCGTTTGATTTGCTAGAACCAGTTCCATTCATCGATCGGAAGAAGCTCATTTGACCGCTCAGCTCCCCAACTCGATGTAATCCATGAGCATACTCTTGTGTGAAGCGCCTTTCTCGAATTAGAAACGATCCGTGTGTATTGAGCATCACGTGCACACCAAGCTTGACCCAGCCTGGATGTAAATCTGGTTGCGAAGGTGATGAATGATCAACAGTAGAGCTTGGAATATCAGTTATTATCGAACCATTCGCATCGGCATTTGTCTCCTCTGAACTGGAGGAACCGCTTCGTTTCAATCGGGACAATCTTTCCTTAATTCCGCTCATACTACTGATCACACCTCCTTCATTCGGTTCAACAGTTCAATCGCCATCTGCTTTCCGGTCAATCCAACCTCTTCAATTGGCCCTACACAGGCAGGGCAACCGCTAATACATCCACAGCCTGCAATCAGATCCTCAGAACGGCTCAGCAGCTCCTCGTGCAAGTCATACAGCCTCTCGCTTAACCCAACACCGCCAGGATAACGGTCATAGAGGAATACAGTAGGCTTTCTATCGTGCACAGCTTTCACCTGAGGCACTACACGAATATCCTGCGGGTCACACATCAAATACAGCGGTGCCAGATGAACGAGAACATTAGAGAGCCCGAGCAAAGCGAATTGAAGATCGTTGGTCGTCATCCCTTTTGTCGCTTCTTCCTCTAGTGTGAACCAGTATGCGTTCGTATGCAGCTCCTCTTCTGGCAAGTGAATCGGCCCTGAACCAATATTCTCATGGGTTCGGAGTCTAAGCTTCTTGAATATGGTTGCTTTTGCATTAATCGTTACTTCCCCGTATTGAATGGATACCCCGTCACCCGACTTATCCCTATGCGTCTGTAATACTTTCAGTTGCACAGCAAGGTTCGCGTCTGTGAAATAGTCTACATTGACTTCACGGACATAAGCTTTCTTCTCCTCATAATCCAGCTTCTCTACTTGATATTGAACCCCTTCATGTAAATAAATCGCTTCCTCATGAATAAGTGTAGGCGCTCCGAACCGGTCCACTTCGCCTAATACTCTGCTGCCATTGGTCTTATCGATAATAATGAAATTCTCCTGCGCAGCCGAACGAAGTGAGATGTCATGAGCGGGAAACGATTGCTCCATCCAATACCACCTGCCTTGAACCTTATGCAGGATCTTCTCTTCAGCGAGAAACTCCAGAATATCTTCCAGCGGCTCCTCACCGAAACGCTCTCCGGCTTCAAAAGGCAATTCATATGACGCACATTTGACATGATCCATGAGGATAATGAGGTTGTCGGGTAAAATTAGTGCGCGCTCGGGAGAACGCTCGAAGAAATACTGCGGGTTCTGGATCACATATTGATCCAATGGATTGCTGCTTGCCACAAGAAACGTAATCGAGCTTTCCTGTCGTCTCCCTGCCCGTCCAGATTGCTGCCATGTGCTGGCTATAGAGCCAGGATATCCATTTAGTACACAAGCCTGCAGTTGGCCAATATCAATGCCGAGCTCAAGCGCATTTGTACTTACAACACCGCGAATTTCTCCATTACGAAGTCCCCGCTCAATCTCTCTGCGAAGATTGGGTAAATAACCTCCTCGGTATCCTCGTATCGACTTCGTTCCCAGTTCATGCTTTACAAGATCCTGCAGATACGTTAACAATAGCTCCACCCGAACACGGCTTCGGGCAAATACTATGGTCTGAATATCGTTCTTGAGTAAGGTTCCTGCAATTTTCTTCGTCTCCAGAACACTGCTCTTGCGAATCCCGAGCTGTTGATTAACAACCGGTGGATTATAGAACACGAAATGTTTCTCTCCGGCCGGCGCCCCATTCCGATCTATAAGCGCGACGCGCTCGCCTATCAATGCCTCTGCATGCTCCTGTGGGTTATCAATCGTAGCAGATGCGCAGATGAATTGTGGGTTAGAGCCGTAAAAACGGCATATTCTCTTTAATCGTCGAATGACATTAGCGACATGGCTTCCGAACACTCCCCGATAACTATGTACTTCATCAATTACGATATATTTCAAGTTCTCGAACAGCTTCACCCATTTGGTGTGATGAGGCAATATAGCAGAATGCAGCATATCGGGATTCGTCACTACAATATGCCCTGCATTGCGAATGGCCTGTCGAACAGTGGGGGGTGTGTCCCCGTCATAGGTATGGGATTTAATGTCGACTCCCATGGCGTTAACCATCTCGTGGAGCTCGGCTACCTGGTCCTGAGCGAGCGCCTTCGTCGGGAACATATAGAGCGCCCTCGAGCTGTCATCCTCCAATATACGCTGCAGCACTGGCAAATTGTAACATAGCGTCTTGCCTGAAGCCGTCGGGGTAACCGTTACAACATGCCTGCCCTTATCGGCTTCCTCGAAGGTCATAGCTTGATGTGTATATAATCGAGAGATTCCCCGTTCTTTCAAGGCTTGTTGAATGGCATAGTGAACGCGATCCGGAAAATCGGCATAAGCAGCTTCACGTGGAGGAATGGTGCGCCAGTGAGTTACTTGATTCATCAGCTCCGGGGTTCGTTTAATTAAATCGATCATCTCGTCCATCGTGGATATTTTTCCTGTTATGCGGTTCACCCAAATCTTCTCCCTGCCCAAAAATCCATTTAGAAATTATGATCTTATTGTACAGAATATATGTTCGTATGACAACCGACTTTATATAGATTAATAAACTTTGCATTTTAATTATTATATAATTAGTTGTAATCAAGGAATTAATAGTAAGTTAATAATGTATTGTAATTAAATATTAAATAGTGTATTGTATATCTCATACCATTCAAAATAAGTCAGAAGGGAAGTTATTAAAATGGCAGCTGTTTAGGGATGAGTATTCGTTACTAATGATGATAAAACATAATTTTCTAGGCGGTGCATCATGGGGATTTTGGACAAACTATTTGGTAGATCAACTAATCAGGAGGAACAAACAATGACAAAGCTAAATATCGGAATTATATTAGGAAGCACACGTCAAGGACGTGTAAGTCCACAAGTAGGACAATGGGTAAAAGAAATTGCTGACAAACGCGGAGATGCAAATTATGAAATCGTAGATATTGCGGACTTCAAATTACCATTCTTAGGAGAAGGTACCGGTCAAGAACCAGGATTAAAAGCTTGGCCTGAAAAGCTTGCCAGCTTGGATGCTTTTGTGTTCATTGTTCAAGAATACAATCACAGCATTACTGGAGCACTAAAAAACGCACTTGATTCAGCGCGCGAGGAATGGAACAATAAGTCAGCTGGTATCGTAAGTTATGGTTCAACAGGCGGGGCTCGTGCAGCAGAGCATTTGCGTGGAATACTAGGAGAGTTGCTAGTTGCGGACGTTCGTGTGCATCCTACTTTGTCCTTATTTACAGATTTTGAAAACTATAGTGTTTTCAAACCGGCTGAGATGCATATTGAAAATGTTAATGCTATGCTTAATCAAGTGGTTGCTTGGAGCGGAGCATTAAAAACTTTGCGATAAGATCGATTAACACTCTTATAGCATGACTGGTTTCAATTAACTACAAATTAACCTGTCTCCAGGACATGTCCACCCTCTTGAGCAAGAGAGTGGCCAGTCAGATCGGAGACAGGTTATTTTGTCGTTTCCTGCGCTTTCCCGGGAAAGTATTGGTCTTGCGAAGGATGCGCAGGAGCTCGCTACACATCAGGTGCGTCATCATAATCGTATCGAATTCCGTCCTCATATACATATGGATGCTGGCCCTCTTGGTATTCTCTTTCAGATGCTGACAATTGCTGAAGAACTTTTTGAACATCGCTTGTCGACTTTGCAGTAGATGAGAGAGCATCCAAGCCCCAATTCTCATTCGTATTCGCCATATAGGATTGTCCGTTGTCCATGGAAAAGATCCTCCTTAAACATTGACCTAGTGTGTGTCGAACCACTGTACTTGATAAGCATTGAAGCGTTGAAAATAGCAGCATGATTGGTTTAATTTACCCCGTTTCATTCGTTCTATTCTTAATCGCTGTAGCTTTATTGAGTTGTCAGTTCCAATCAATTCCGTATTATAGTACAATAAAAGAACATGCTAAACGTAATACTCCTATTCTTTGGTCAGAGGTGAATGATTGTGCTTGAGAACTTATACAAACAAATTGTTATGGACCATTATAAAAAACCACATAACAAAGGCAAGCTGACGGATGAAGGCTCGCTGCAGCTCCCATATAAAAACCCGACATGCGGCGATGTTATGGTTTTATACATGAACATTGACGAGAACAACAAGATTAAGGACATTAAATTCGAGGGCGAAGGCTGCTCGATCAGTATGGCTTCCTGTTCCATGATGACCGATTTGGTTAAAGGCAGGACGGTGGAAGAAGCTAAGCATACGATCGCTTTGTTCAATAACATGATCAAGAAAGGCGAGCTTCCGGAAGACGAAGAAGAGCTTGGTGATGCGCTGTCTTTGTCAGGTGTCCATAAGCTGCGTGCACGCCATAACTGTTCCCTGCTTGGATGGAATGGGCTAGAGAAAGCACTTCAGCGAAATGAACAATAACAGACATCCTTAGCAATTGTTAACTAGTATGATAACTCCCAAATCTCAGAGTACATTCAGAGATTCGGGAGTTTTTGTATTTCTTCTATACGTAAGGAGGGTCCCAATATTTTTTATTCCAACCTACTCGATCACTCGTTACTTTCAGATTACGGTCAAGACTTACATCCGCCCCAAAAGGCATGTTCTGTTTGTGCCAAAACCGTACATCTCTCCATTGTACTTCGTACCCATCTTCTCGTTCCCGGAAGCTTACATGGATGTTTTGGGCAAATTTCAGGAATGCCCTTACTCCATCCGTACCTTTTGAAGCTTCAATGACAAAATGACTTTGATTTTTTTCATAAACGGCTTCTAATCGTACCTTCCTGTAATCCACACTACCCGTATAGTAACTATTTTCCGCATCCAGAATGAACTGCCACTTAAACCAGTTCAAACTCGGTACAAGCTTGCAAATCCCTTTTAAACACAGCTCTTGCCGGATGCGGCTGATAACCTGCCTGTGATGCCAATATCGAACCGAAATATATAAGAAGGTGAGTAGATATATCGTACTGAACAAGCTAGCCGCTGGCAGATTCGTTAACAGCCACATCCCTACTCCTGTCACATGAAGAATTCCAAGAAAAGGGTCAAACAAAGCTAAGGTGTCCAAATGTTTCCATTTTGAGGAAAAAGGACGTAAACATTGAACCCCATAGGCATTAAACAAATCAAGAAACACATGAAAAATAACAGCTAACATCGTCCATAAATACAGATGCAGCAAGTGATGTGTCTCTCCGAAAGCAAAAGCTAGTGGAGCAGCTATAACAATAGGCCAAAAAAACATTGCCGGAATCGAATGTGTTATTCCCCGGTGGAGTCGAATATAGGCGGAATAGCTTTTCAACCTTGTTAACGTATCAAAATCGGGTGCGTGTGATCCTATTAAAGTTCCAACCAAAACGGCATAAAATAAACTGGGATGATTAGCTACAACCGGATCAATGAATGCCAAACCAGCAAGAGTTGTACCGAAAAGCAAATGGCTTCCTGTGTCCATACTTAAACCTCCAACATGTTGATATTCACTTTAAATTAAGCACTCCTTGCAGACCGACCCATCGTTCCTCAACCTGAAACCAATAAAACCAATCACTGGGCTGTTCCCTTATTACCTGCTCCATCCAACAATTAAGGCTTTCTGTTGCTTCACGAAGCTCATTGATTGCAAACCGATCCCGGAGATTAATCGATCGTTGGAATTGAATACTATGGGTAAACTGTTTGACTCGATGACTCACCATGGGAATGATTGGCACATCTAATTGGAGAGCAAGCATTGCTGCACCGCGAGGTGAACATGTATTCCTTCCGAAAAATGTTGCTTCTGGAAAGGAAGATCTATAAAAATCTCCCATTAAAAACACTATACCGCCACTTTGTAAGTGTCTCTTCAACTTGCGAATCATTTCCAGAGGAGGCGTCTGATCGTAATCCAATCCCTTGCACCCAATCGCTGCAAACCTCTCGTATATTGGCCGCAGTTCCGCGCTACTAGCCGTCGCTACTGCTAAACAATCGTAATGCTTACATAAATACCAGTAGTAGATGAAAAAATTACCGACATGCGGTGCAAAGACAATAGCACCTTTTCCATTTGCAACGGAACCTTTTAAGTTATTTTCGCCTGATATCGTAACAAAAGGATTCCATTCGTTCTTCTGCTGATTAAGTCTATCGGAGAGGAATAATAGCTCGAATAAAGTGAGAACCAGATTTCGAGAGTATTCATTTACAAGAAGACGAACTTCGTTCCTTGTAAATGGCCCAAGTAATAGTTGTATATTATGTTCAATTGTACGGTGTAACTTTTTTTGACTCTTGAATACTAACGATGCTGTAAACACACAAAATCCGTAAGAGACCCACAATGGCAGCTTTGCGACGAAGTACCGCACAATCCGAAATAATAAGCTTCTCCCGCTCGTCCAGCGACCAATCCATTCGTACATTTCTATTTAGCCAGCTCCTCTTCCTCATTAGCCTTATTGACATTGGAGTCTAAACAGGCATGAAATGCCGCTTATATCGCTTCGTTACCTTACTGCGTTCAAGAATAATCAAAAAATCCACGGTTTTAAAAAAAGGATCGTAGGCAGGCGCACCCCCAATTTCTGCCCCGAGCCGTTGATAACCTTTTATTAACGGGGGGAGCCCTCGAAACACCTTCTTCTCATTCGGTAAATCATCCAGCAGCTCTAGTCCCTCTATACAGTGAGATTCTAATGGTTTGACTTCGAAACGGTCTGTAATCACTCCCTTATTTCTCAGCAGAGTATATATTTCATTCAACTGCTGAAGATCAGATACATGAATACTTGCACAGCCTATCATGTAGTCATAATGATATTGATCAATATAAAGAGCGATTCCTTCCCACAGAAGCTCAATTACTTTGCCGTTTCGGTATGCTGGCGCTACACAGCTGCGCCCGAGCTCCAAGGTTTGACTGGTTATGGTACAAAGACCAGACAAATCAAACTCAGACTCTGAGTAAAAACCTATTCCTTCATCGGCCCGCTTTCCTGGAAGCAGTCGATAGGTTCCAACGACTCGCCCGGTTCCAACCTCTTGCACTATTAAATGGTCACAGAACGGATCGTAACGGTCTTGTTCCAAGCGAAGGGGATTCATCAAGAACCTGTTGTCCTCCTCTTCTACAAACACCTCATAACGTAATCGCATAGCCTTATATACTTCTTCCTCACATTCAGCTAACTTCACTATGAATTCCGCCGCCCCGACCTGTATCAATTCCTCTGTTTGACTCATGAACACCACGCCCTTCATCTCTAGTGTCATGCACTTCCTTCTTGCTGTCTTCAGTGTAACCGCCGAACGTTAAGTTGATATTTTCTTGTTGTAATGATTTTGTTGTGTTTTAACACATTGATCGCAGCAAAAAAAGACCAAGCCATATTGAAACGGCAAGGTCCTGGTTGTTTTTTATTCCAAACTAAGCTTCAATTCCATAATTCGTTCCTATTAAGGCTGCAGCCAATAATAAATAGGTATCGCGGCAAATGTAGAGATCAACCCAGCCGCTCCCATAGCGAATCCCCCTGCACTTCCCTGCAATTCTGACTCCCGAATAATTCTCGAGGTTCCGATCCCATGCGATGCCGTGCCCATAGCTGTTCCGATGGCTAAGTCGTCCTTTATCCCCGTATACCGGAGAAATAAGGGCCCAAACATGCTTCCGATCAATCCTGTTAAGACGGTCAATACGGCAGCAAGATCCGGGATTCCTCCCAACACACGAGCAATCTCGAGCGAGATGGGCGAAGTAACGGATTTGGGCAAAATCGTCATTAGCAGCTCTCGGTCTCCGCCAGCAAGCCATACAAATAATGCACTGGAAGCCATCCCGCACAAAGAGCCTGCTATTATTCCAACTAGCACACCCTTCAACCTTCTCATGATTACACTGGAATATTTATATAAGGGTACGCCGAGCGCCACCGTAGCAGGGCCGAGCAGAAAAACCAGGTAATCTCCGCCAACCCGATAGGAGTCATACGATATTCCGCTTAGTCCTAGGACAAGGAACAATAGGCAGCAGCACACGAACAGAGCATGCAGCCTCGCCCACTTCGATTGTAAATATAAGGCCAACGCATAGGCAATTATGGTAACGGTCACGCCGAATAAAGGACTAGCTCCCCAATGTATTGGATTCATGCTGCTGTTCCTCCTTCTTCGACCGGCTTCCAAGCTGTGTAACCCAGCCAGCTACCCATAATGTAACTAATGTACTGAAGATGAGACTAAGCAACACTGGCATGCCATTCTGGATAATGACAGGAATAAAGGCCATGGTACCCACAATAATCGGTGCAAAAAATAATGTCATATGCTTCAACATAAACTGAGCGCTCTCTTCGACCCATTCCAGCTTCACCCATTTACAGAACAGTGCTGTAGTGAAAAGAGCAAGTCCTATAACATTCCCCGGAAGCGGGATGCCGGATAGCTGCTGAATGATGGTCCCAATCCAATGAAAGCCGAACAAAATGGCCAGACCTTTCACTTCCTAATTCCCCCTATTGTTAGCTGCGCCGTTTTTACCGAATCCCGTCAATATAAAGTCATTCTTCGATTCCATTCTACCTTGCAACTTTTTTCTTTTTTTTCCGTACAAAAAAGGGTATCCTAGTACAGTGTCCTTACATTTTCCCATTACAAGGAGGAATTTCCATGATTATGAGTACCACGCCTACAATCGAAGGCAGACAAATTGTTGAATATGTATCAATTGTTACTGGTGAAGCCATTATGGGAGCAAACATTGTTCGCGATCTTTTTGCTTCTATTACAGATATCGTCGGTGGACGCTCTGGCGCATACGAAAGCAAGCTGAAGGAAGCGCGTGAAGTAGCATTCGACGAGTTGCGTTCCACGGCATCACGTCTCGGAGCAAATGCTATTGTCGGAGTCGACATCGACTATGAAGTGATCCGTGACGGGATGTTAATGGTAGCGGTCAGCGGCACAGCTGTCAAAATTCAATAAGCTTGTTAGCCAATTCAAGCAAAAACGGAAGTCATCGGCTCACACTAGAGCTAGACTTCCGTTTTTGCATTAGGCAGCACTAACCCGGGGAGAGACAAATTAACGAATCGACATCGATTCTTCGTATTTGTCTTGATATTTGTGCACATCACCGGCACCCATGAACAGGAGTACACAATCCGAGTAATCACGCAATACATCCATATCGTTCTCAGAAATCAGCTTGGAGGAAGGTATACGCTCCATCAGATGATCAATTGAGATATTACCTGTATTTTCTCTAGCTGAACCGAAAATGCCGCATAAATATACTTCATCGGATTCCGACAAGGAGTGGGCGAAGTCGTCCATGAACTTTTCCAATCGGGAATACGTATGGGGCTGGAAGACTGAAACTACTTTGCGATCCGGATACTTGCTTCTCACTGCATCAAGAGTGGCTCGAATTTCGGTTGGGTGGTGGGCATAATCATCAATTAAGACATTGCCTGCCACGTGTTTCTCTGAAAATCTCCGTTTGACCCCGCCAAAGGTAGCCATTTCAGCACGAACCAAATCTAAATTGAAATCCTCCAACACACAAATGCCGATGACAGCCAGTGCATTGAGAATATTATGTTTGCCATGACCCGGGATCGTAAATCTGCCTAGCGAGCTATCATATAGAACGGCTTGAAACGATACCCCTTGCTCATCTACACGCAAATCAACAGCCCGAAGAGCATTCTGTTCCTTGAAACCATAATGAAGGATGGGTACTTTGGTACGCAGCAAACGTACATTCTCATCATCACCAAATGCGACTATATGCTTGCGAACCTGATCTGCCATAGATTGAAAGGCCGAAGTGACATCTTCAATATCGCGGAAATAGTCTGGGTGATCGAAATCAATATTCGTAATAATCGCATAGTCCGGTGAGTACGCAAGAAAATGCCTTCTATACTCACAGCTCTCAAAAATGAAATGTGTACTATCAGGCACTCCTGCTCCAGTTCCATCCCCTATCAGGAACGAGGTAGGCTGAATCGCCTTGCAGACGTGAGCCATCATCCCGGTTGTGGTCGTTTTTCCATGCGCCCCGGTTACCGCTACACTAGTGAATTTGTGAATCCACTCGCCCAGAAAGCTGTGGTACCGATAATAAGGAACTGCTAGCTCCAAGCTGGCCGCCACTTCCGGATGATCGTCCTTGAACGCATTAGAAGCGATGACAATACGATCCGGCGATGCTGTAATATGGTTCTCATCGAAAGGCAGAATGCGAATGTTCTTCTTCTCCAACGGAGCCTGTGTAAAAAAGTAAGTGTCTACGTCCGACCCTTGAACGTCATGGCCCATATCATGCAGCACTTGCGCTAATGCGCTCATACCGGCCCCTTTGATCCCAATCATGTGAAACTTGGACATGAGGATCCCTCCAGACTTCATTAAGTATGTTGAATGTGTGGTTCTAACGGATAGCAAGCTTTGATCTCAGTATATGAAAATAATTCGAACTGTGCATCAGCCTATTGACCATTATCCGTAAAGGCCTTTCTCATTCAAGCTTTCCCATAAATAGTAAGTGATATAGCTCGACCACGGAGACCAATTAGCTCCGATGGCGCGAACCTCTGCTTCTGTTGGTTGATGGTCCAACTTGTATAGGTTGCGCAGTGCATTACGCAGCCCGATATCAGCCGCTGGCAACAGATCAGGACGTCCCAAGCCGAACATCAGGAAGCACTCAACAGTCCACCGACCTATACCTCTTAGTGGGATCAGCCGTTCCATCAACTCTTCATTCGTAAGCTCTTCTAGCTCGGATGCTTCGACAATCAATGAGCCCTGAGCGACTTCTTGAGCGAAGCCAATAACGTATTCAGCTTTACGCTCACTGAACTGCAGCGCTCTTAGTTGTTCGATCTTCAGATTAGCAACCTGATCCGGAGAAGGAAATACCGGGTACGATTGCTCCCGACCTTGAATGAGGAAGGGTTCTGATGCCGTTTCGATCAACCGTCGTGTGAGCGTAGCGGCAAAGGATAGATTGAGCTGTTGGCCAATGATCGTTTTTACCATACACTCGAATGGATCGGATTCCAGGATGAAGCGAAAGCCGTTATATTTGTCAGCTAACACTTTCAAGCCATCATCTTGCTCCAGTTTATCATACAATCCGTCTAGGTCTGCATCCAATGATAACATCCTACGCAGATGGCGGGATACAAGCATAAGCTCCTCATCACTGCCAATGCCGGCAATATCAGCTACCAGCAGCGGTTGCAGCGTGCTTCCTTCCGAGCGAATACTTACACCATATACACGGTTCTTAACACGTATAGTCCGTACGAGAGAGCCGTTATCGTGCCTGTATAGCTCATGGCCGACTCCTTGCAATCGGCTGATCATTCGGGCGAAGTCATAAGGCGGTTTAGGCTCTAGACGAATCTGATGTTGGAATGTATACAAGAACGATTCCTCCTGACTGAAAGGATTGTGCTATTCCTGCTCAGCAGGTGATGGGACAGGATAACAGGACTGATCGAAGGCAAGCTCGGTACGCGGGAATATACTCCTCGCCTCCTCGAGCAGAGACTGACCTCCATCACTCGAATACCTCGAGCTAATATGAGTCAGAATCAGCGAACTCACGTTCGCCTCCGCCGCCACGCCCGCAGCACCAGCTGCTGTCGTGTGGTAGTACAACTGCGCCAGCTCGCCCAGCTCGCTTGCAAAAGTCGCCTCGTGCACGAGCACATCGGCGCCGCGGGCCAGCTCCACAGCGGCTGCACAGCGCCGCGTGTCGCCCATCACTACGACGGTGCGGCCGAGAATCGGCGCCCCGACATAGTCCGCACCGCACAGCGTGCGGCCGTCTGGAAGCGCGACGTCTTCGCCGCGCTTCAGCTTGCCGTACAGCGGTCCGGCAGGGACGCCGAGCGTCCTGAGCTTCGCCTCGTCCAGACGGCCTGGACGATCGCTCTCGCGGACGCGGTACCCAAAGCTTGCGATGCGGTGTTCCACCTCCGCCGCGCGCACCTCGAATTGATCGTCGGCGAAGACGATCCCTTCGGCAATCTCCACCACCTTAAGCTCATACGTAAGGTGGGTTTGACTTATGGCGAGCGCATAGTCAATGAATTGCTTCAAGCCCGAGGGCCCGAACAAGGTAAGGGGAGTGTCTCCCCCTTGATTAGACCGGCTGGAGAGCAAACCCGGTAAGCCATAGATATGATCTCCATGCAAATGCGTAATGAAAATATATTCAAGCTTACTGAGCTTGAGCGACGAACGCATAATCTGATGCTGGGTGCCTTCTCCGCAGTCGAACAGCCAGAATGTCCCCCGCTCCTCATAGAGACGAAGCGCGATCGACGTTACATTCCGTTCTTTGGATGGCATACCCGCGCCCGTTCCGAGAAAGTAAAGGTCCATAGCGGTACAGTCCTTTTCAAATGGCCTGAGTTTCCTGAGTTTTAAGCTTTATCAACATTGAAATAACGAGCTTCCGGATGGGCAAACACCATTGCGGTTACCGATGCTTCCGGTTCCATCATGAAGCCCTCCGTCAGCTCAACCCCAATATCCTCGGGCTGCATCAAGCGGAAAAGGGGTTCCTGATCTTCCAGGTTCGGACAAGCCGGATAACCGAAGGATACGCGGATGCCCTGATATCTGGCTCCCCAACGCTGCTGCATGGTTAGTTCAGGAGAATCCGGATATCCCCATACATCGCGCATCATGTGATGGACTCGTTCAGCGAAGCCTTCCGCCATCTCAAGCGCTAACGCCTGCAGAGCGTGTGACCTCAAATAATCGCCCTTATCCTTCCACTCGTTCGCCAAATCGCGCACTCCTTGTCCTGCGGTTACAACAAGGAAGCCTACGTAATCCATTTCCCCGCTATCTACCGAGCGTAAGAAATCGGCCAAGCAAAGGAACGGCTCTACGTCTTGACGCGGGAAGCTGAAGCGGTGAAGCACTTGAGTCTTATCTTTCGGATCGTAAATCACAATGTCATTCCCATCAGATTGCGCCGGAAAGAAGCGGTACATGCCTTGAGCCCGTAATGTGCCTGTGTTCTTGGCTTGTAGGAACAGCTCCTCAATAACTTCTCGCAGATGCACAGCCTTCGGATCCTTGGCTGCAAGCAATTGATCTACCTTGCCTTTCAATCCTAGATGATGGCCAATAAGCGTCTGCAAGTTCACATAAGGGAAAATATGATCAATCGGATAATCACGGAGCACATGACGCTCCAGATCAGGCGGCAAATACACCGGAAGATCGCGCGCTACGGCAGAACGTGTGGCGCGAGTGAGTACCGGGGCTGCTTCGTTCTTCTTGGCGCCGGCTTCCATTACATCGGATTGGATTGCTTCCCTTAATTCCTGAATCATCTTCTGCCGGATATCAACATCGCTAATTTTATTGGCGATATCCAGGCCATCCATTGCATCCTTGGCGTACACAACCAAACCGTCATATTCCGGGGCGATCCGCGTCCTTGTAAATTTGCGAGTAAGAGCAGCGCCTCCAACAAGAATCGGAACATCGATCCCAGCTGACTTCAAATCCTGGGCGGTTATGACCATTTGCTGAGCAGATTTAACTAGCAAGCCCGAGAGACCAATTGCATCAGGCTTCTCCCTGCGATAGGCTTCGATTAGCTGCTCAGGCGGAACCTTAATTCCTAGATTAATAATCTGGTAGCCGTTGTTGGACAGAATGATCTCAACCAGGTTTTTCCCGATATCATGCACATCGCCTTTGACAGTTGCAAGCAGGATTTTCCCTTTAACCGCACTCTCGTTACGCTCCATGAATTGTTCCAGATAGGCTACAGACGCCTTCATTACTTCCGCGCTCTGCAGCACTTCCGCGACAATGAGCTCGTTTCCGTTGAATAATCGTCCTACCTCTTCCATCCCGCGCATAAGCGGTCCGTTAATGACCTCAAGCGGGGAATAAGTTTGCAGGGCGATTTCCAAGTCAGGGATCAAGCCTTCCTTCGTTCCTTCCACTACATAAGAACCAAGACGTTCTTCCAGCGTCAGGTTGCTTATTTTTTCTTTCTTATCTACCTTCTTCTCACGGAAAAAGGCAACAAAATCAGCGAGAGTCTGATCATTCGTATTAAAAATCAAATCTTCTGCAAGTCTTTTCTCCTCATCCGGGATAGAGGCGTAACGCTCCAGCTTCTCCGTATTCACGATGGCGAAGTCCAAGCCAGCCTTTGTACAATGGTACAAATAAACAGAGTTCAGCACTTCCCGTCCAGCAGGTGGTAAACCGAAGGAAATGTTGCTTAGTCCCAGAATTGTCTTCGCTTTGGGGAACACTTCCTTGATCAAGCGAATCCCTTCAATCGTTTCAACAGAGGAACCAATATATTGTGGATCCCCAGAGCCGATTGGGAACATATTCGGATCGAATATAATATCTTCCGGATTGAGACCGTATTTGTCCACCAATAAGTTATAAGACCGTGTGGCAACTTCCAGCTTCGCTTCCCGTGATACCGCTTGTCCCCGCTCATCAATCAAGATCACAACTACCGCAGCTCCATACCGATGGATAAGAGGAAGAATGGCTTGGAACTTCACTTCCCCATCCTCAAGATTAATGGAGTTAATAATCGCTTTCCCTTGGGAATGCTTGAGTCCAAGCTCAATGATATGATCATAAGTGGAATCGATCATTAGCGGAACTTTCACTTTCTTAACGACCAACTGGAGGAAATTCTCCATCGCATAATACTCGTCGATCTCTGTATCCTGCAAGTTGATATCAACGATATAAGCACCGTTCTTCACCTGGGCTCTTGCGATCTCAGATGCTTCCTCGAACTTCCCTTCCATGATGAGCCGCTTGAATTTACGTGAACCGGAAATGTTAGTACGCTCCCCGACCATATAAGGGCGATTCTCGGGCTCAATATACACCGTCTCAATACCTGATACTGCAGCGGGATGGTCACCTGTCTGAGGACGGGGCTTATAGGCTTTCATTGTCTCGGCCATTGCACGAATATGCTCTGGAGTCGTTCCGCAGCATCCGCCTGCAATATTGATCCACCCTTGATCGGCAAACCCGCCCAGCTTCATGGCTAGCGAAGTAGGTGATTCATGGTATTGTCCATTCTCATCCGGTAAGCCCGCATTCGGATAACAACTAACCGCAGTCTTGGCAATCACAGATAAAGATCGGATATGATCCTTCATGAATTCGGGTCCTGTAGCACAGTTAAGACCGATAGAGATCGGCTTCAGGTGCTCCAATGAAATATAGAACGATTCAATACTTTGACCTGCCAGTGTAGTTCCCATTGGTTCAATCGTTCCGGAGATCATTATGGGCAGCTCACGACCCAGTGTCTCAAAAGCTTTGCGGATTCCAATACTGCCTGCCTTTACATTCAACGTATCCTGGGATGTCTCTAGAAGCAGAGCATCGACTTCGCACTCCATCAAGGCAACCGCTTGTTCGTAATAGCTGTCTACCAGCTGCTCGAACGTAACACCGCCTGTTACGGACAATGTCTTCGTTGTGGGTCCCATTGCCCCGGCGACATAACGCGGCCATTCTGGTGTGGAGAATTTCCGGGCTGCATCTACAGCCAGCTTGGCAGCAGCCAGATTAAGCTCCCTTGCGCGCTCAGGAATATCATATTCAGCCAATACAACACTCGTAGATCCGAATGTATTCGTCTCGAGTATGTCTGCACCCGCTTCCAGATACTCCTCATGGATACGTGCAATAACATCCGGACGTGTCACGCATAACAGCTCGTTACACCCGTCGAATTCGGCTCCTCCGAAATCGTCCTCTGACAGATCCGCCTGTTGAATCATCGTACCCATGGCACCGTCAAGAATCATAATTTTATTTTTCAATTGTTCGGCTAGTGCTAGTTTTTCCATTCGAACCTCTCCTTTTTAGCTTTATCTGTATATGTCCTATTACATTTCTAAACAAGTTCATAACGTAAACAAGTCTCATAGTAATTTAACCTTTAGTGTACCAGAATCGGGCAATTTCGGAAAGTTACATAATATACACTTTTCTTATCGGAAATGAAGGTATTATTTATACCGTTCCATCGACATCCACGTGTAGATCGTCTATAATATTTGTTAATGATTATTTATACTAAACCGATTGTGAGGGATTGCAATGGCTGAGATACGCATCCGCAATACGAATGAACGTATACAGAATGAACAACAAGTAAGAGAATTTCTTGAGAATCAAGAAGTATTATACGAGCACTGGGATCCTTCCAAGCTCCCTGCGCATCTTCAAGAGCAATTCATTCTGTCCGATGAAGACAAGGCAGAGATACTGAAAACGTTCGATACAGAAATTCGCGATCTAGCCGGGCGCAGAGGTTACTTGACCTGGGACATTATCGCCCTGTCAGAAGCGACTCCTAATCTGCCTGAGCTCCTTAAGAAATTCGAGCAAGTTCATACGCATACCGAAGATGAAGTTCGCGCTATTACAGCTGGGCGAGGAATATTCATCATTAAAGGCACAGACGATGTCGGCTACTTCGATGTTGAGCTCGGTGCCGGCGATGTTATATCCGTTCCTGAGCACAAGCCTCATTTCTTCACCCTGATGGATAACAAGCAAATTGTCGCGGTCCGGTTATTTATTGAGACTGAGGGCTGGATCGCCCATCCGTTTGCAGACCCTTCCTTCCAAAAAGCGTAAGGATCGCTACTTTCGCACAAAACCCGCTAATCTCTTGGGAGATGGCGGGTTTTATTGGTTCTCTCTTCATCAGGTATTCAAGATCTTGTACAATTGTTCCAAATCATTGATCTCATAGAAAGGCACAATTTCATCGGATCGCTTAACGCCATGACGATTGACCCACACCGATTTCATCCCGATCCTGTTCGCACCCAATATATCTGTTGTCAGCTTGTCTCCAACCATTACACCCTCTTCAGGTGATATCTCGAGCAATTCCAGCGCATGATGGAATATTTTTACCGCAGGCTTCCCTTGTCCGAACGTGCCGGAGATGATGATATGATCGAAATAGGATATCAGTTGGGAAACACCGTCTAACTTCTCCTGCTGCAGATCGGGGGAACCATTGGTAAGCAAAAGCAGTTTGTAATTGCCTTTGAGCGCATCCAATACTCGAAATGTTTCGTCATACACGATCGGCCTGGCTCTGCGTTCGGCTGGAAACATCTCGGCCAGTTGCTTTCCAAGCTCGGAATCGTCCACATTCAAGGCTTTCAGTCCGCGTGTCCATGCTTCTGTGCGATAGCCTGGGGCAAGCTGCTGCAGCTTGCGGAACTCTTCTTGCACACCTTCGGTAAAGTTCGCCCACAACCCTTCGAACGGGTTAATGCCAATTTTCTTCGTGAAAGCAAATGTATCGAAAGATTCGTAAAGCGCTCTCGCTTCCTTGCGAACCGCATCCTCCAGTGCATCAGGATCAAGCCCCGTTACGCGCCCAGCATATTCGCAGGTAGCGCGGAATGCTTCCTTCACACTGCGATCATCCCATAACAGAGTATCATCCAAATCGAACAGTACCGCTCTTATCGCCATGTTTCTCCGCTTCCCCTTTTATCTCTTAATCTAACCCGCTTTGTCCACCGACAAGCCATCTTCTTCATAACGAACTTGATTTTGCTGGGCAAAAGTTTTCAACCGGGCAGCCATCACCGGTATATTGTATAAGTTCTGGAACTTAGTGAATATCCAACGTTTGTTTTTTGCTTTTAAGTTAATGGTTACACTTCCTGGTTGTACTACAATCGATTCGATCTCGTCCGCCTGTAAGTACCGTTCGACGCCCAACTTCTTGGTTGCTACTTGCTTCTTCCCTACCTTCAGATAAGGCTTACGCAAATAATAGATGAAGCCTAATACCAAATAGGCTGCAATCGTCCCCCATAGCAGGGTGTCTGCTTCGTAGAAGGCGATTGAAATTGTAGCAAAAAAGGCAGATACCGCAACGAACAAGGCAGGCAGAAACCAACTGCGTCCATAAATGGCATCCATTTCTTCACCTGTTGTTGCGGAAGTGATCGTCTTCTTCCCTTCCTTCAATCGCTTCTGATTGACTAACTTCTTGTTCTTCTTTACCATACGTGCCCATTGGCGGGACATGCTGACTCCTCCTCTATTCGATCACTCACCTGAATCTGGACGTTTCTTTCCGTCAGGTTCATCTACAAACTCAATATTGTCTAGTTGCGCCCTTAATGATGTGCGAAAGGCTTCAATATACTTTTTGCGAAGCTCGTTACGCTCCTCGATCTCTTCGTCTGTCAATCCTGTCGAATTCGCCTTATGGGCCAGTTCGTTTATACGTGCGATCATTTGTTCGGTAATCATAATCATTATCTCCTTTGAGCCTGTCTTTATATAAGATTATGCATCTTTGGGTCCTTCTTAATTTGACATTAATCGGTTCCCCTTGTCAAGCGAATGCGATTTCTCTGAATTGTATTATACTTTGATTTAATTGGTGCGTACATAATAAATACAAAAGAAGGATGGCAGACTGCCATCCTTCTCCAATATATAGTTCATATTAAGGAAGTACTAATACATCTCCGGCTTGTAAAGCGCTTGAGCTTAGTTGATTAGTACGCTTGAGCTTCTGGATATAGGCGCGAATGTCTTGACCCTTAGGTGCATGCAGCTCTGCAATAGACCACAATGTGTCACCTTCAAGAACTATAATCTTGTGCTTGGAAGATGGATCGTTAACGGATTGAACGGAAGAGGTTGGGACTAGTTGTGAGGAGGCGGCGGAATGTAAGGATGCTGCTTGAACCTCATCAGTCCCTGAGACCGCATGAACGATAATTCCCGTCAAGAAGCTTACTAACATTGCAGCGCAGATTATTAATAAGCGGATTACTTTGATTGATCGGAACGATGACGAAGTCTTAGAAAAGTTGTTATATCTTGAAGTTGAGTGGTTTCGTGCAGATAAAGAATCTCTAGCAGAAACTGAACTGTTATTAGTTGTTGAACAATTGGGTACATATATCATCTCAAATCACTCCCGAACATTTGTTCTTATCTGAGATAATAATATCACGACCAGATACTAGCGTCAACACTTTTTTCGAACGTTTGTTCTCGTGTATTAATTCGCTTGCCGGAATCGATATTAACCAATCTGCTTTGCCTTTCCATTGACAGTCCGAACGGCCAGAATACCGTCCATCCTCAAGCTTCTTGGTTGTTTGCGCTGCAAACAGAATACCTCAAGCATCTTATCGCTGCACTTCCGGATCATGACATGTCGTTGTGTAATGCGCTTCTCACGATCCATATAGATGAGCTCCGCTACTGTTCCTACATACTGCTCTAGATTCAGCATAGTCATTCCTCCACTTTGACCAAGTTAAGAACATTTGTTCTATTTCGTTAGTATATCCAATATACCGAACATATATTCTCATTTCAATAGGGCGATTATGGAAGGTTGACCTTACAGTCATTAAAGTCTAGATTATGAATAGAAGCGTTATTAAGACTTGGTAAAAAGGCATAAAGGAGTAATGTCAGATGTGCGGACGATTTACAATAACGGTTACGCTTGAAGAACTTGTTGTCAGATTCACGATGAACCGGACTTCATTTCCTTTCCATCGCCCCAAATATAACGTAGCTCCTGGTCAAATGATAACGGCTGTTATCCATGACGGGCAAGCCAATCGGATCGGTGAGTTGAAATGGGGACTTGTCCCCTCATGGACTAAGGATGAGAAGATCGGCAGCGGCATTATCAATGCGCGAGCGGAGACATTAATCCAGAAGCCTTCGTATCGAATCCCACTGGAGCGTAAGCGCTGTATTATTCCTGCGGACAGCTTCTATGAATGGAGGAAGAATTCGACGGGCAGAGGAAAGCAGCCTATGCGGATCTTGCTAAAAAGCGGCGGTCTGTTCGGCATGGCTGCATTATATGACACATGGCTAACGCCTGATGGAGGTAAGCTGAGCACATGTGCGATTATTACGACGGAGTCCAATGCTCTGATCGCCCCGATTCATGAACGTATGCCTGTCATCCTTCGACCGGAGGACGAGGACACATGGCTGGATCGGAATAATCACGATTCCCGGAAGCTCCTCACCTTATTAAAACCTTATCCAGCGGACGAAATGAAAGCCTACCGTGTATCTGCAAGTGTCGGTAATGTGAATAATGATTCTGTCGAATGTGTGGAAGAAGTGGAGGATGAGCAGCATTTATTATAAGTAATAATACTAAAAAACCTTGCCAGGACGCTCAAAAAGCGCACACCAGCAAGGTCAACAACTCAACATATGAACATGGCGAACATTCGTTCGATCATTTATCGAAACATTCCCCATAGCTTAATTAAATGGAACGTATTATTTGGATCAATCTTCGTATCAATGACGAAACTCACCACTTGCTCCGATTTTTTAGTAGTTAGCGATTCATTCAATACCTTAGATAGCTGAGCAACCAACTGTCTGACTCTGACCTTATCCTGTAAATCGTACTTGGTGACCCCGTCAAGAATCGCCCTTACACGCTCTTTCACTTGCGGGTTTTTCAACTTCAGCTTGACTCGCTCTACTAGTTCCCGTTCAATGCCATACTTTTGATAGCTCATGCTTCCACCTCCGGAAAACGATCATTTTCCATTGTATGCGGCATTCGCCCATTTCGTGTCATCAAAAGTCCTTCAGTCTAATTCTTCTCGTTGCTCGTTAATCCAATGTCTCCCCTTCTAACACTTGCTCGCGGCGCAAAAACTCTCTTAACGTCAAATATGCAGCGCTTGTCCAGAAGTCTTCTCTCGCTACAAGCTTAGCCGTGTCGTCTCTGGCCAATTCCATCGTTTCGAAATCACTCATCAGATCCGCTACACGAAACTCTGGCATTCCGCTCTGCTTTGTCCCGAAGAAATCACCCGGACCTCTTAGCTCCAAATCACGCCGAGCAATCTCGAAGCCGTCATTAGTCTCCGTCATCACACGCATTCGTTCCTTCGCCGTCTCGTTCTTAGGGTCAGCGATGAGCACACAGTAAGACTGATGTTCTCCTCGGCCAACCCGTCCCCGCAGCTGATGCAGCTGCGACAAGCCGAATCGAACAGCATCATAAATCACCATAAGCGTAGCATTCGGAACATCGACCCCAACCTCGATAACGGTGGTAGCCACCAGCACCTGCACCTTATTCTCACCGAAGTCTCTCATCACATCGTCTTTCTCCGCGGTCGTTAATCGTCCATGCAGCAACCCGACACTGAATTTAGGGAATGCTTGCCGCATCTGTGCATGTACATCGAGCGCATTTTGCACATCAAGCTTGTCCGATTCTTCGATTAGCGGGCAAATGACATATACTTGACGTTCTTGCTCCACTTCCTTGCGAATGAACCCGAGCACACGTTCAAGCATCTCGTGACCAACCGCGTAAGTTTTGATCGACTTCCGTCCCTTGGGCAACTCACGTAGTGTGGACACATCCAAGTCCCCGAATGCAGTGATAGCGAGTGTACGAGGGATCGGGGTAGCTGTCATGGTCAGAACGTCCGGATTTAACCCTTTACGCCTAAGTATACTGCGCTGATTGACCCCAAATCTGTGCTGCTCATCGGTAACGACTAGGCCTAAGCTTCGGAACATTACGTCCTCTTGAATTAGCGCATGTGTACCGACGACAACATCAATTATTCCCATATGTAGTGAAGCGATCACTTCTCGCCTCTGACGATCCGTTAAGCTCCCGGTTAGCAATCCGACTTGCAATCCATATGGAGAGAACAAACGTTCCAATGATCGATTGTGCTGCTCTGCGAGGATTTCCGTAGGCACCATTAACGCACCTTGCCCGCCAGCCTTTACAACTGCGAACAGCGCTGCTGCGGCAACAACCGTCTTCCCAGCGCCAACATCACCTTGTAAGAGCCGGTTCATGGCATAAGGCTGTTTCAGGTCGTGTAAAATTTCTGCAATGACATTTTTTTGCGATTCGGTTAAGGTGAAGGGCAGCCCTCTTACGAACTGTCTTACATCTTCATTATCAAATTGATGTGCCACTCCGTCCGTTCGTTTTCGTTGGATGGCGCGAAAAGCATGCATCTTCAGCTGAAAAAAGAACAGCTCTTCATAAACCATCCGCCGCCTCGCCTCTTGTCCCGCTTCTATTTCTTCAGGATGATGCAGAGCGTGAACAGCTAATCGTCGAGCCATGAAGCCATAAGAGTTGACGATCTCTTGAGGCAATACTTCAGGAATCATCGTTTCATACTGCGTTAGCGCCTGTCCAATCACCTTGCGCATCCACGCCTGGGTTAACGCGCCACCCACGGAATAGACAGGTTGCAGAGTGCCAGACCTCGCAGTGGCAGCACCAGGAAATTCTGACTCTGACACGGTTAGCTGTTTGCGTCCTTGATCCCATTTGCCGGTTAACACAATAGCTTGCCCTGCTATGAGCTTCTCCTTCAGAAAAGGACGATTAAACCAGACTGCCGTCACGATTTGAGACCCGCATAATACTCGAATCGAGAGCCTCGATTTACTGCGTCCATAACGTTGAAGGACCGGTTCGCTATACAGACTTCCTTCTACCGTTACCTTTTCCCCGTCACTAACGTCTGCCAACTCACGGATGCGATAATCCTCATATCGGAACGGAAAATACTCGATCAGTTGCCCGACCGAGTTAATTCCGAACGCTGCCAGCTCTTTGGCCTTGGGCTGGCTAATTCCTCGCACCTGCGTGAGCGGCAGCACATTCAAATCCATTCCGAATGTGCTCTGTCTGTTCATTCTGCTCGAGTTACGAACACGGCCAACGCACCGGGACCGGTATGAGTTCCTACTACGGGGCCAATCGTCGTGAAATTCGTATGAATAATATTCAACTGTCCTTGGAGCTGCTCGGCGAATTCTTGCGCCGATTCGGATGCTTTCGCTTGAGCGACAGTTGCCACTATCTCCGAGTCTCCGAACTCTTCTTTTAATAATTCAATAATGCGAGCAATAGCCTTCTTCTGACCGCGCACTTTATCTACTGGTGCTACTTGACCTTCTCCATCAATTGTCAAGATCGGTTTAATGTTAAGCAATGAGCCAAGCACAGCCGACGCTTTGCCGATTCGACCACCCTTTTGCAAGTATTCCAACGTATCGACCAGAAAATAAATCTTAGTCCCAGCACGCAGCTTTTGAACAAGTTCCACGATCTCCGTCTTGCTCTTGCCTTCCTGAGCAGCCTTAGCCGCTGCAACAACAAGCATCCCGATCCCATACGAAGCCGACTTGGAATCAATAACTGTCACATCAAGCTGCTCGTCCAATAATGACTTCGCGAGTACTGCCGATTGATAAGTTCCGCTCATAGCGGCTGACAGTGTAATGGCAATGACTGCCTCATCTGAAGCAGCTGCTTCATCAGCGCCCTTATAGGCCTCTAAGAAATCCACCGGTGAAGGTTGGGAGGTTGTTGGCAGCTTAGAGGCGGCAGCTAGCTTCTCGTAGAACTGCTCTGCCTGGATCGTTACAGCATCATAATACGTCTCTGTTTCGAAATGAACCTTAAGCGGCACCATCTCGATGCCGTACTCCTTACGGACCGACTCAGGAATATCTGCCGTACTGTCGGTTAAGATCCGAATGTTAGCCATCTGCAGTTCCCCCATTCGAATTCATCTTCATGGATTCATATCCATTTCTGTCCCTGTTACTCCACAGCAAATATATAATAATAAAGCGGTTGTCCGCCATGATGTACTTCTACCTCGGCATTCGGATATTCCTGTCCTAGCCAGTCCACAAGTTCATTCGTCGTATCTGTCTCTGCGTCTTCGCCAGCCAGGATGGTGATGATCTCCCCGCCCTCGGATGCCATAGAATCCAGAAGTGCCTGGCATGTTTGCCCTAGGTTCGGTGTCGAAGTTACAATTTTGTTATTGTGAATGCCTAAGTAGTCCCCTTGCTTAATATCCAACCCGTCGATCTGGGAATCACGCACAGCATATGTCACTTGTCCGGATTGCACGCCCGCAATCGCTTTGAGCATAGCATCTGTATTCTTCCCGGTATCTGCTTGATCCTGAAAAGCAAGCAATGCAGACATTCCTTGCGGAATCGTCTTAGAAGGGATTACGATGACTTCCTTGTCAACCAGATCCTTCGCTTGCTGAGCAGCCATTATAATATTCGAATTGTTCGGGAGGACGAACACGGTTCGCGCCGAAACTTGCTGTACGGCGTTAACGATATCTTCCGTGCTAGGATTCATCGTCTGTCCGCCTGAAAGAACAACATCTGCCCCGAGGCTTTCGAGAATCGCAGCGATTCCTCCACCCATAGATACAGCAACGAAGCCAAAAGGAACATCGGAGCTGCTTGAGGCAGAATCATCTGTGTTTGCAATCAAAGCTGTTGCCTGTGAAGCTTGCAGAGCTCCTCCAGTGGAAGTCCCTGAACGGTAAGAGTCTTGTCCATGTCGCGATGCTTCTTTCACATCTGCATCTTCCACAAGCAGATGCGTATGCTGCTCACGCATGTTCTCAATCTTTATTTTAATCAGATCTCCATAACGTTGAGCTAGCGTTAGCACATCACCAGGCAATTCAGCATGCAGATGCACCTTGACCAGATCATCATCCGCTACAACAAGCACAGAATCTCCATGCTTTTCTAACTCAGTACGGAATCCTAGTTCATCAAAAACCCATTCCGCAGACTTGCCTTCCACGAGTTGAATCATAAATTCGGTGCAATAGCCGAACTCAATGTCCTCTGTAGATAACTGCGCTTGTGCGCTGCGGGGCATATGAACAGCTTTATTGTGCAGAGTCGAAGCAGGCTTCTGGATCGATTCAGCAGCAGTGTTATTGTTGGTACCAGGGGTATAGATAGAAGTGGAAGGCTGTAAGCTTCCTTTTCCCTGTAAAGAGGCTACGAACCCTTCATATATGCATACAAGACCTTGTCCACCTGCATCTACTACTCCAACTTGCTTCAATACAGGAAGCTGATCCGGCGTCTTGGCTAGTGCTTCCTTCGCTTTGGACAAAACTTCAATCATCAATCCTAACACATCGATATTGCGCCTTGCGATTACCGCAGCATGCTTGGCTGCTTCCTTAGCCACCGTAAGAATCGTTCCCTCAACGGGCTTAACGACTGCCTTATAGGCCGTATCCACCCCGTTCTGAAGACCCGCTGCCAATTGCGCAGCATTGATCTCTCCTTGGTCAGCAATCGACTTCGCCAAGCCTCGGAACAATTGGGATAAGATTACTCCAGAATTCCCGCGGGCACCCATAAGAAGACCCTTCGAGAGCGCCTCGGCGGATTTACCGATATGAGATGAAGTTTTTTTCTTAAGTTCCTCCACTCCTGAAGTCAAGGTCAAATTCATGTTAGTACCGGTATCTCCGTCCGGGACAGGAAACACATTTAACGCATTGACCATGCTTACATTCGCGTTTAAATTCTCTGCCCCGAGGATTACCATCTGGGTGAAATCAGACCCGTTAATCAAATTAAAGCGCTTACTCAAGAAAAATTCCCCTTCCTATTGCGATACTCGGACACCCTGAACAATTATATTTACGAAATCGACGCGTAGTCCGACTACTTCATTCATAACGTATTTGACCTTCGACTGCACATTATGCGCAACTTCCGAAATCTTGGTCCCATAACTGACCACAATATGAAGGTCGATATGTACGTGCTCTTGCTCGGTGCGCACTTCAACACCGCGGCTCAAATTCTCACGCCCCAGAAGTTCGGCAATACCGTCCTTCAGTTGTTTGCGTGAAGCCATGCCAACAAGACCATAACAATCCAGAGCCGCTGAACCAGCTAACACGGCAATCACATCATTCGAAATGTGCACATTCCCCAAGTCACTCTTGATTTGCATCGGCATGACCATCCTTCCTTACGATGTTAGCTATTTTCATTTTACTATAATCGACCTAAGAAATAAATGCAACTGATGCATCTCTTTTCATTGACTATCTGAAAGCGGTTATGCTATTATATTAAAGTATGTTTTCGGAATATTATCAGCAGTACTTGAAGTTACGGTTAGGAGGTGTTTTAATATGTCCCGCAAATGCTTTATTACAGGAAAAGGCCCTCACCAAGGCAACAACGTTTCCCATGCTAACAACAAAACCAAGCGCACTTGGGGAGTGAACGTACAAAAGGTACGCATCCTCGTGGACGGTAAACCGAAGCGCGTGTATGTGAGCACTCGTGCTCTAAAGTCCGGCAAACTCGTTCGCGTGTAATTATGCTAACAGTTTCACCGTACCATGCATAGACAAAAAGCACCTTCCTTGGAGGTGCTTTTTTTGCGCTTTAATCCCTTGCTCACCACGGAGCGCGGAACTCTTTTTTAAGTATGCTGGTTATCAATTGGACGGCAACACAATCCTATGTTGGAGTTAGTTTTTGCTGAAGGAACCTAGAATGGCTTTCACGAAACCGCCCAAAAATTTCGGTAGCTTGATCGTATAAAATTTCACCTCTACCCCTCCTTAAGCATTTACGAAGTATTTTCACCTCATAAGCAAAATCTTACCCTTCCATCGAAACGCACTTCGTAAACATCATTTATTCCATCCTATTCAGGATGACGGGCAAATGTGCCTGCCCACAAAATAAAAATAACTACATAGCTTAGGGGCTTGTAGTTATTAGTATGCCTTATAATGCGCAAACATGTCTTCACGGACCATCTATTCCATTTCGAGGCCAGGAGGCTCCAGGTTAATGATCGGGATTTTACCTACAATTACATAGACAACGGTCAAAATGAAATAAAATAAGATAGCCACAACAACGAAGTTAATTCGCATCCATTTGGACTCGTAGGTTTTGAAAAAATAAATACCGATAAACAACGCACCCAAAGAGTAAATATATCGGAAAATAGAAAAGTCACTCCAAGAGAAGATTAACAAAAGATGGCCGGCCAAGAAACTCCATAGCAGCAGCCATAATGTTTTGATCATGATTGATTCGACTCCTCTTTGCCCCGTATTCTCATCATTGCTTCTTTGCGATCCGTTGTTCCGAATACCGCATTGCCGGCCACCAGCACGTTCGCACCAGCTTGGGTCGCCTCACGCGCCGTCTCCGCATTGATACCGCCGTCAACCTCTAAATACACATGCGACAGACCGCGTTCCTCGAGAATAGTACGTAACGCCGCAATTTTGCGTGTCATCGACGGGATGTACTTCTGACCGCCGAATCCCGGATTAACCGTCATTAGTAAAACTAATTCTACATCATGGAGGATATAGTCGAGCGCAGATAGAGGTGTAGCGGGGTTAAGCACGACGCCAGCCTTCACCCCTTGTGCATGAATATGCTGAATCGTCCGGTGCAAATGAGGGCATGTCTCTGCGTGAACGGAAATATAATCCGCTCCGGCTTGTGCGAACGCTTCGATATAGGCATCTGGGTTCGAGATCATTAAATGGACATCCAGCGGAAGCTTCGTGTGGGGCCGAATGGCTTGAACCACAAGGGGCCCAAGTGTAATATTCGGCACAAAATGTCCATCCATGACGTCCACGTGAAGCCAATCTGCCCCACCTTGCTCAACATCGCGAATCTCATCCCCAAGACGGGAGAAATCTGCGGATAGTATCGATGGAGCCAAGTACACCATAGTTTAGTACCTCCGTTTCCTCTCCTTCATTTCAATCAGAAATGAGCTGTAATGCTGATAACGGCTAGCTGCTATATTACCCTTCTCCAGGGCATCCAGCACCATGCAGCCAGGCTCCTGTTGATGCAGGCAGCCTCGGAATTTACAGCCCCCGCTAATCCTGCGCATCTCAGGGAAACATGCAGACAGCTCCTCCGGTTCAAGCTGCAAGAAATCGAGTTGGCTGAATCCAGGCGTGTCCGCAACGAACCCGCCGCCGGCTAGCGGGAACAATTCCACATGACGGGTCGTATGCTTCCCTCTGCCGAGCTTCATACTGATCGCGTCCGTCTCCAGCTTCAAGCCCGGAACGACTACATTGAGTAAAGAGGACTTGCCTACGCCCGATTGCCCTGAGAATACACTGATGCGTCCCGACAAGACGGTCCGGACCGCGTCCAGGCCTTCTCCAGTTATAGAGCTTGTAATAATAACTTGATAGCCGATTTTCTCATATAATTGTTTGGCCTGCTCCAGGTTCATATCTGTAGTAACAATCGTCTCCTCCAATTGAGCAAGCAGATCAAGCTTCGTCAAACAAATAACCGTCTCAAGACCGGCACGTTCGGTATGAACAAGAAACTTATCCAGCAGCTGCAGATTCAAACTCGGCTCTATTGTCGAGAACAGCAGTACTGCCATATTCACATTCGCTATGGGGGGACGGATAAGCTCGGTAGATCGAGGCAAGATCTCATCGACCATGCCCTCCCCATTCTCAGTCCGCTCATACAGAACACGATCCCCTACTAGCGGGGAAATACCTTTTTTCTTGAAAATACCTCTCGCTCTACACTGAACAGACTCCGAATTAGCCTCTTCCGGCTGAACATAATAATAACCGCTTAATGCCTTGACTATTAATCCTTCTGGCATTAACTTCGGCCCCCTGTACCACTTGGTGTAGGGCTAGGTGAAGGCGTTTTGGATCCGGATGGAGTTGCGCTTGGTTTGGGTGTTCCGGATGGAGTTGGTGTTGGCGTTACCGACCCCGTCGGAGCGGGACTTCCAGTTCCACCTGTTACCGGCTTGTAAGGTACGGTCTCCATATCAATTCGATTGCCATCTACGAAATATTGGATAGTACCGTCTTTTTCAGGTGACAGCACGAGGTTAACATCAAATGACTGAGCATCCGTTATTTTACGAGAACCCCAATCAATATTGTCGCCGCGAGCATCACTGAACACGATCTTGACTGTGCTTTCCTTGCCTTTGACTGCTGGAGAGATTGTCCTCGACTTCGTTACTTCCTTCGCCTCAGGTGGATATCCACTACTGACGAAAATTTTGATCTCTTGGCCCTTGCTTACCAAATCCTTGTTCTTGAACGGGAATTGGTCAAACACCTTGCCTTTGGGCTGCTTATAAGTGGGCGCTTTCTCTACAATCGGCTTGAGATCTAATGTCGTAGCTTTCGAGGTTGCTTCAATCTCCGTCAAACCAGACAAGTCTTCCATCACGAACTGTTCACGGCCTTTACTGATCGTTAGTTTGATCTGAACCGTCTTCGGATCGAATTCTTCATTCACTGCAGGAAGTTGTTTAATAATGGTGCCAGGCTCCTCCGCCCCGAATATTTCTTCAGGCGTTACCTGGGTTGGATTAATGCCTAGACGAACAAGCTCGGTCTTCAATATATCGTTGTATTTCTCGCCCTCCCATTTGGGCATTTTCAGTTTCTCTGCACCCAGGCTTACATATAGGACGACTTCGTTTTTAACCTTTACGCGCATAGGAGGCGGATTTTGTGAGATTACTATATCCTTGGCTACATCTTTATTGACTTCCTGAACGATCTTTGTCTTCAAATCCAGGTCATGAAGTTTTTTCTCCGCGTCAACGACGTTCATCGACACTACGTTGGGAATATCTACTTCAGGTACGGTGATCATAGCCTTCACCGCGCCAACTGCATACCATAAACCTAATAGCACAAGTAAAATGACGATTCCCCAAATGGTCGGTTTGATCCACCGCTTTTTACGCTTAGATGTTTCACCATCGCCGCTTTCGGATGAACCGCTTGAACGGTCACTCCGTTTATACATGTCTCCTTTGATGGCAGGCAATACACGAGTCTTCTCGTCATCATCCTCATCGCCGGCAAAGATGATCTTGGGTTCGTTACGGCGCTCAGGCAGCAAGCAGGTCTCCAGATCCTTAAGCATTTCTTTGGCAGACTGGTAGCGTTCGTCCTGATTTTTGCGCATCGACTTCAGAATCATGTTCTCCACACTTTGCGGAATAAGCGGATTCACCTTGCGGGGATCCTCTACATTTTCCTGCAAATGCTTCAATGCGACACTAATCGGACTTTCGCCTGAGAAAGGAAGCTTGGCTGTCAACATCTGATACAATACGATCCCGAGAGAATAAATATCTGATTTGGCCCCGGTCGACGTACCTTTTGCATGTTCAGGCGAGAAATAGTGCACAGAACCAACCACCGAGCCGGTCTGTGTGAGCTGAGAAGAGTCCGCGGCACGGGCAATACCGAAATCTGTAACTTTAACCCGTCCGTTCTTCCCCATTAATATATTATGAGGTTTAATATCCCTATGGATGATTTGGTTATGATGGGCATGGTCTAACGCATCGCAAATTTGACTAGCAATCCGAATCGCATCTTCCACCTGCATAGGTGCTTTTTCAATAATGACATCATTGAGTGTCTTACCTTCAACGTACTCCATCACGATATAATGGATTTCATCCTCTTGGCCCACATCATAGATACTGACCACATTAGGATGCGACAGGGACGCGGCAGCTTGCGCCTCACGGCGAAAACGGCGTATGAACTCTTCATCGTGCACGTATTGCTGGCGAAGCACCTTGACCGCAACTTTCCGATTCAACAGGATATCATGGCCTTTGTATACCAATGCCATGCCGCCTCCGCCAATCCGCTCTAAGATCTCATAGCGTCCTCCCAACACGTGACCGATCATTCATCAACCCCCCTGTCTTTCGTGGATTTGTTCAGTTCTTTATTCTCAAGCAATACAACGGTTATGTTATCGTCTCCGCCTGCGTCTAAGGCAAGTCGGACGAGTTCGTCTGCTTTCCATTCCAAATCCTTATCTTGACCTAACACTTGCTCCATAACAGAATCCTTTACAAGTCCGCTCAACCCGTCACTGCATAACATCAATATATCCCCCTGTTGCCAGGAGAGCTGCATCACATCGACTTCTGCCTGTTTCTCTGTACCCAAAGCACGAGTAAGCACATTACGACGGGGATGGGTGCCCGCCTCTGCAGGAGTAATCTGTCCTGTTCTAATTAACTCATTTACAAGAGAATGATCTTCTGTCACTTGATGCAGCGCGCTAACTCCCTTGGCTTTGTCCTTAAGGCTTGCTTTCCATAAATATGCTCGGCTGTCGCCAATATGACCAATAGCCATATCCTTGCTAGAGGCCAGTGTAGCTACTACAGTCGTTCCCATTCCATAGAATCGCTGCTGATTCGAGGCAAACTCAAAGACCGTCTCATTGGCATGAACGATCGCTCTTCGAATCGCTTGCGGCCGAGTTGCTTCGTCCCATACGTTATGTAGACTAAGCAAGTGCGATTGAATCAAATCAACCGCCATCTTGCTAGCAATTTCTCCTGCTTGGTGTCCTCCCATACCGTCAGCCACAATGGCGAGGGTGAAGCCGTTTAAACCGTTATGGACGGCTGCACGATCTTCATTAATTAAACGGACCTTCCCAATCTCCGTTCGATAGGCCGTTAGCATAGTTCTCACTTCACCCCTGACTCCAAATGCTTCGCGCGCAGCTGACCGCATGCGGCCGCTATGTCGCTTCCATGCTCCCTGCGTATTGTAGCAGGAATTTTGTGTTTCTCAAGAATACGTTGAAACCCGAATATATCGTTGCGATCCGTACGTTTGAAATCCCGCTCCAATACAAAGTTGACCGGAATCAGGTTGACGTGACATAACGGAAGCATTTCTTTCAGCACAGTTCCAAGCTCTTCCGCGTGTTCGGGCTTATCGTTGACATCCCCCATTAGCGCGTATTCAAAGGTAATCCGACGGCCTGTCTTATTTAAGTAATACTTACAAGCATCGACCAAGTCTTGAAACGGGTATCTGCGGTTAACCGGCATCAGCTTAGAGCGAAGTTCATCATTAGGCGCATGGATGGAGATCGCCAGATTAATCTGCGTTCCTGCATCCGCAAAGCGGTAAATGTTCGGAACAATTCCACTCGTAGAAACGGTTATATGCCGTTGGCCGATGTTCAGACCTTTCTCGTGTATCATAATGCCCAGAAATTTCATCATCGCGTCATAATTCTCGAACGGCTCGCCAATTCCCATTATTACGATACTGCTGACCCGTTCGCCTTTAGCATCGAGCGTCTGCTGCGCCTTCACAACTTGGGCCACGATTTCACCAGCGGACAAGTTACGCTTTAGTCCACCGAGGGTCGATGCACAGAACGTACAACCGATCCGACAACCAACTTGTGTTGTTACACATACGCTGTTGCCGTAATTATGTTTCATCACGACCGTCTCAATCGCATTCTTGTCTTGAAGCTCAAACAAGAATTTGACGGTTCCGTCCTTGGACTCCTGCTTCGCGATTTCTGTCATCGAGACGAATTCGAACTGACGGGCAAGCTTATCACGCAAGTCGCGGGACAAGTTAGACATCTCTTCGAATGTCGTTACACGCTTTACATACAGCCAGTCGAATATTTGTCCTGCACGAAAAACCGGTTCGCCGTTGTCCTTCACCCAAGCTTGCCAATCTTCAAGGGTGTAGTCATACACAAACGGTTTCTCCGGTATATGGGGAGCAAGCGGTTTTAATGGCTTCAATCTTTGTTCTTCACTCATCTAATCACTACCCGTAGTTAGTTTCTATTCTTGTACAAAATCGCTGAATATCTTTCTTAGTTTATCATAGTTTACGGAATAGCTAAAGTTAATCGGCTTTGCGGCGCATCCTTGCTATGAAGAACCCGTCTGAACCGTAATCACATGGCAAAATAGTTATCATCCCAAGACTGCTGCCCGGGAGATGAGAAAGGGCTTCAGGCATAGCATCTAATACAAAATCAGGATGCGTCTGAAGGAAGTGATTCACTGTCTGCTCGTTCTCTTCTGACATAAGGGTGCAAGTACTGTACACCATTACACCGCCGTGAGCTACGAGTTGGCTGGCACTTTCAAGAAGCTCATTCTGTAATATGGAGACCGAATGTACCTCTTCTTGTTGCTTGCTCCATTTCAGATCAGGCTTACGCCGAAGCACGCCAAGACCAGAGCAAGGAGCGTCCAGCAATACATAATCGAAGGAGGCTTGCGCGAATCGCTGCGGCAGCTCCCGCGCGTCTGCGGTAAGTGTCTCAATGCAGTGCAGACCGAGTCGCTGAGCTTGTTCTTCTATTAGCAATCGTTTATGCTCGTGTGCATCAACTGCGATGATTTGTCCGCGGTCCTGCATGCGTTCAGCCATATGAGCGGTCTTGCCGCCAGGTGCCGCACAGCAATCCAACACCCGCATGCCTGGACCAGGATTAACAGCCTCAGCAACGAGCATCGAGCTCTCATCTTGTATGGATACAAGTCCCTCCTTGTACAAGGATGTAAAGGCTATGTTGCCGACATTCTCTGCAATGATCCCAGCAGGTGCCAGTTTGGAGGGACGAACTGAGATCCCTTCATCCGATAATTGTTGTAACAATTGATCGCGGTTGCTTCGTTGCCTATTAACCCGGATGCTGACATTCGGTGCTTCGTTATTAGCTGCACAAATGCGTTCCGCGATCTCTTCGCCGAAGCGGGTTATCCAAGCAGACACCATCCACTGCGGATGCGAATGAGTCAACGCAATCCGTTCAACTGGGGGAAGTCCAGCAGGTATAACCAGCTCGTTCCGGTGGCGAAGGACATTGCGAAGCACACCGTTCACCATGCCAGAAATCCCGCTATGCCCTTTGCGCTTAGCCAAATTAACTGCCTCGTTCACAACGGCATGTTCCGGAATCCGATCCAAATAAAGGATTTGATACAAACTCATTCTCAGCAAGCTGCGCACCCAAGGCTCAAGCTTTTGCACACCTTTGGCCACGAATCTGGACAACAAATAATCAAGTGTATTCTGACGCTGGATCGTACCGTATACGAGCTCGGTCACAAGTGAAGTATCTGCTCTTTCTAACGGGTGCTTCAGCAAGGTTTGATTCAACAGCAAGTTGCTGTAAGCCTGCTCCTGCTCAACCCGGGTAAGAATCTCCATTGCGAGCTCGCGAGCGGTCTTAGGTCTGGTAGAATTATTATTACTTGGTTTACCCGTATTGCCCGATTTTGCTTGTGTTCCCTGCTTAGCGGAGTTTGCGGCCGTCCCCGGATTATTCAAACGTTTCGTTGAGTTAGTCTTGCTTGAGTCCGTCGTACGATTCATTCCTTGTTCCCTTCTGATGAAGCTGCGGCCGATTCCGCACCTAGTATAGTTCCTGCCGGAATCATCAAGCCTCGGCGCAACTCGGCTACTTCCATCGCTTTCTTGCCAGCCGGTTGAACTCTTGTAAGCCATATCGTGCCAGATCCCGTCTGAACCTCAATGCCCGCGTCCGTCATCTGGAGCACCGTACCAGGCTGATTGTGATTCAAGCTGGCTTTTACCCCGCTTGACTCATTCGAATCAGGCTTTTGACATGTCCATACTTTGAATATTTGGCCCTCATAAGTCGTAAAAGCACCCGGATCAGGATTCAAGCCGCGAATATGGTTGAACAGCTCAAGAGAGGTTCGCTCCCATTGAATCCGTTCATCCTCGCGGCTGATGTTCGATGCATAAGTAGCTTCCTCGTTCTTTTGGGGTACAGCTTGCAGGTCACCTGCTAACAGAGCAGGAAGTGTACGCTTAAGCAGATCCGCGCCTGCGTAGCTAAGCTTCTCAAACATCGAGCCTGTCGTATCGTCATCACCAATCGGCACTTCAACACGGCTAATCATATCGCCGGTATCGAGTCCTGCCGCCATGTACATAATCGTAACCCCGGTAACAGACTCACCCTTCATAATGGCATGGTGAATGGGTGCTCCTCCGCGGTATTTGGGAAGCAAGGACGCATGGACATTTATACAACCGTGCTGCGGAAGCGCAAGCACGGCTTTGGATAATAGCTGCCCATATGCGGCTGTGACAATAAGATCCGGCTGCAGAGCGGCAAGCTCTTGGACGCTGGCAGGGTCTCTCAGCTTTGCAGGCTGCAGGACAGGAATTCCATGAATAAGGGCTTCTGCTTTGACCGGCGTAGGCGCAAGCTCACGTTTGCGTCCCTTAGGACGATCGGGCTGCGTAACAACGCCAACCACATTATATCCTTCACGTAATAATGTCTGAAGAGAAGGAACAGCGAATTCAGGCGTCCCCATGAACACTATGTTCATCCGCCTCACTCCTCGTCATTTCCTTTGCGATCCGCACTGCTGTATACGCTTTGCGCAAGATCCGTGAATAAAACCCCGTTCAAATGATCCAGTTCATGTTGGAACGCTCTAGCCAGAAGCTCCGACCCCGTGTACTCGATTGGCTCCCCATTGCGATCCTGCCCTCTCACCGTAACAGTAAGAGAACGGTTCACATCACCAGTAAGTCCCGGGATACTTAGGCAACCTTCCGGACCGAATTGCTCGCCTTCTTTATGAACAAGCTCCGGATTGACCATCTCGATCAGACCGTTATCATCGCCAACGTCAATCACGATTACACGCTTAAGGATGCCGATTTGGGGTGCAGCCAAACCTACTCCTTCTGCGTCATACATAGTATCTGCCATATCATCTAATAATTTATGCAGGTTGGAATTGAATTTCGTTACTTGAATGGCTTTTTCTCTTAATACCGGATCCGGTTCTTTTACAATGATACGTATGGCCATTTCAACACTCCCTTTCACTCTTTCATTTACATCAATACTTGAGGATTTACGTCCACACTAATAAGCAGCTTCTGTTGACGGACTTGCTCTTCAAAAGCATTCGCCGCTTCACTAATCATGCCTGACGCATCTAGATCTCCCCGATATTTTACCATGCATTGAAATCGATATCTATCCTTGATTCGAGCAATTGGTGAAGCAATCGGACCCAATAGCTCGAACTCATACCCTTTTTTGCCATTGTGAGGATTGCGGCTCCATCTTTCTCGTAATGCAGCCGCAAAAGACTCCCCAACACGAACCAATAACGGAACTTGTTCATGCGAAAATGTAATAAGGATCAAATTATAAAAAGGCGGGTACCCGCGTTCGCGCCGAGCATTCAGCTCTTCTCGGAGAAATGAACCATAATCATGATGGCTGGCATGCTGGATGCTGTAGTGCTCAGGAGTATAAGTCTGAATGAACACTTCACCAGGCAAATGATGCCTCCCTGCGCGTCCCGCCACTTGGGTTAGCAGCTGGAACGTTTTCTCCGCGGCACGGAAATCTGGCAAATTAAGCACCGTGTCCGCAGCGATAACGCCAACTAACGTTACATCTGGAAAATCAAGCCCTTTGGCAACCATCTGAGTTCCTAACAGCACATCAGCCTGCTTATTGCGGAACCGAGTCAGCAGCTTCTCGTGGGACCCTTTCTCCGACGTTGTATCCACGTCCATCCGAATCACTCGGATACCTGGAAACAGCTTGCCAAGCTCCTCTTCCACCCGCTGTGTTCCTGTGCCAAAGTAACGAATATGCTCGCTCTCGCAGCTCGGACAAGTGCTTGGCTCAGGCTCACTAAGCCCGCAGTAATGGCAACGCATCGTCCGGGATACTTGATGGTAGGTCATAGCAATATCGCAATGAGGGCATTGCACCACGAACCCACATGATCTGCACATGACGAAGGTAGAGTAACCTCTCCGATTCAACAGAAGGACAATCTGTTCTTTCTTGTGTAACCGTTCTTCGATCGCTTTATACAAGGGTCGGCTGAACATAGAACGATTGCCGCCGCGGAGCTCTTCGCGAAGATCGACGATATGAACCTCCGGCAGCGGGCGACCTTCCACACGGGCATCCATGCGAAGCAGCTCAAAAGGGGGTTTGTCCCTAGCAAGCGCTTCTCCTTGGAAGGATTCACTTGCATATAAAGTCCTATAATAGCTTTCAAGAGAAGGGGTAGCTGAACCAAGAACGACAGCAGCACCGTGACTAACCGCTCTTGCAATTGCAACATCACGCGCATGATATTTGGGACTCTCTTCTTGCTTATAAGAGGATTCGTGCTCTTCATCTATGATAATTAATCCGATATGAGTAAATGGCGCAAAAACGGCGGATCGCGCTCCAATCGCCACCTTCACCTGCTTCAAGCCGATCTTTCGCCATTCGTCGTAACGCTCGCCTGTGGATAATCTGCTGTGTAATACAGCTACCAAATCTCCGAATCTCCCCTTGAATCGTTCCACCATCTGAGGGGTCAACGATATCTCGGGGACTAGCACAATCGCTTCCCGTCCTTGATCCAGACACTGTTGAATCGATTGTAAATACACTTCTGTCTTTCCGCTTCCCGTTACGCCATGCAGCAGAAACACCTTATGCTCCTGATTAGATAACGTCTCTGAGAGGGGCACAAACGCTTGACGCTGGATATCCGTTAAGGGCAAAGGCTCGGTCGGCACGAAGTGGCGACCCGCATACGGATCGCGGAATACTTCCACCTCCTGTATGTCGAGCCAACCTTTGTCCGCCAAGCTCTTTACCGTACCGGCGCTAATCCCAAGCTGTGACAACAGTTCAGAAAGCCTGACAGGTTCAGGATGATCCATAAAATACTTGAGTACATCCTGCTGCCGCTTCGCTCCGGAGCTAAGCCCAGCTACAGCTTGCTCGAGTGAATCTCGGTCTACCAAAGAATGAACCGTTAACGCCTTTTTGGTCCCCATCTGATCTTTGACCGTCTGGACCTCGCTGAGCTTACCTTCCATCAAAAGCTGCTTAAGTAACTTACTCTGCTCCGGAAACCGCTGCAGAAGAGATTCTGTCTTAACTTGACCTTTGCTGCGAATGTATGTAAGCAGCTCTTCCTCCAGAGGGTCTGTCAAAGCGAGAGACAAGGTGCCATCGGCCAACGATTCGCTGCTCACCTCTGATGAGGCTGGATCCGATGTTGCTGTTATCACCTTCTCATATTTGGCTTTCAGCGCCCTCGGAATCATAGCTTGCAGCGCTGTTACTTCATGACAAATGTAAGCACGGCTCATCCACCCGGCTAGCTCCACCAATTCTTCAGTAAGCGGTGGGACCAGATCCATAACCTCTTGAATGGCCTTAATTTTATTCGGAGGCGTATCGGTATAATCGGATAACCCGACAACGAAGCCTTGGACATTCCTTGGGCCAAACGGAACACCTACTCGACTGCCAATCTGCACCCAATCCATTAATTCCACGGGTATGACATAGTCGTAAGGTCTGCTTGTCTGTTTTGTAGGCACATCAACAATGACATGTGCGTACATCAGCGATCACTCCCAGAAGTAAGCTGTGATTCACGAGCTGCTAATCTGGCAGCGGCCAGCTCTAATAACTCGCGTGCAACCTCACGCTTGCCCATGAGCGGAAGCGAACGAACAAGTCCAGCTTCATCGTATAACTTTACTAGATTCGTGTCTGTGCCAAAGCCCGCGCCTGCAACCGTTACATCATTTAATACGAGCAAGTCGCTTTTCTTGCGGCGCACCTTATCCATTGCATAATGCTCACCGTCATTGGTCTCTGCAGCAAAACCGATGATGAACTGCTTCTTTTTGTTCTCACCCAGCCACTGCAGAATATCAGGATTTTTCACCAAAGTCAGCGTCAAGGAATCTTCCTTTTTCTTAATCTTTCTGTCGGCCGCTTCAACTGGACGGTAATCTGCTACTGCTGCTGCTTTCACAATAATATCCATATCCTCGAAACGGGACTGTACAGCCTCCAACATGTCTAATGTAGAAATGACGTCTACTACCTCTACACCTGCAGGCGGCTCTACAGACGTTTTGGCGCGTACTAATGTAACCCGGGCTCCCATGTCTCTTGCCGCCTCCGCAATAGCGAAGCCCATCTTACCTGACGAGTCGTTCGAAATATAACGGACCGGATCGATCCGCTCAAGCGTTCCGCCAGCGGTTACTAGCACTCTGCGGCCTGCCAAATCTCGTCTGGGATGTAACATCCGTTCTATAACGGTCATCATCTCTTCAGGTTCTGGCAACCGGCCTTTTCCGACATAGCCGCAAGCTAACTGCCCTTCACCGGGTTCGACGAAGAATACACCGCGTTCCCGCAGTATCTCCATATTGGCCTGAACGGCAGGATGCGCATACATATGCACATTCATAGCGGGAGCGACAAGAACTGGAGCAGTGGTAGCGAGCAGCGTCGTGCTTAGCATATCATCCGCTAGTCCATGTGCCATCTTAGCAAGCATATTCGCCGTTGCAGGAGCCACAACGATCAGGTCAGCGGAGTCGGCCAGATTAATATGGGAAACTACAGATGCATCCTTCTCATCGAACGTATCTACAATAACATCATGCCGTGACAAAGTCTGAAACGTGAGAGGGGCAACGAATTTCGTAGCGGATTCCGTCATAATGACACGCACGTCTGCTCCCGTCTGGGCAAGCTTGCTGCATAAAGCAGCAGCCTTGAAACAGGCGATCCCCCCCGTAACCCCCAGTACAACCGTCTTCCCTTTCCACATATCGTTTCCCCCTAGAAAAAAATAACAACCTTTGATCAAGGTTGTCGAATGTTGAGCCATTTACCTGCTTTTGCGGTTCCTATCTTCTTCTTTAGGATTCTTTACGGCTTCCACATGAACCCAGTCCCCATAAATTTCTTCCAGCGCCACTCCAACTTGTTTGAAAGCCTTAGGATCTTTCAAATCGGACTTCGCACCGTCGCGAAGCACTCTAGCGCGCTTAGAGGCAGCAACAACCAGAGAATATTTACTGTCTACCTTGTTAATAAGTAAATCTATTGAAGGATATAACATGGTCAATACACCTCTTCCATCCATTTTTGAATACGCGGCAGTACCCGTTCCCGTTTGCAATGCTCGGCGATAAGGATTGACTGTATGCGTTGGCAGGCCAACTCTACTTGGTCATTAACAACCGCATAATCATACTGCTCCATTAACCGAATCTCGTCAACCGCTATCGTCATTCGGTTGCGGATGGAGTCTTCCGTCTCTGTCCCTCTGTTCACAATTCGGCTCTGAAGTTCTGTAAGGGATGGCGGCGTCAGGAATATGAATACCCCTTCGGCAAATTTCTCCTTCACCTTAAGTGCGCCCTGAACTTCGATTTCAAGTATAATATCTTTGCCCTCGTTAAGGGTCTGCTCCACAAAGCTTCGAGGTGTGCCATAATAATTCCCTACATACTCGGCCCATTCCAGCAAATCATCCCGCTCGATCATGGAACGGAATTGTTCTTTGGATTTAAAGAAATAATTCACTCCGTCAACTTCACCGACTCTAGGCGTTCTTGTAGTCGCTGAAACGGAATAAACGAGTTCAGGTGCTTGTTTGCGCAGCAGCGAGCAAACCGTACCCTTCCCTACGCCGGATGGGCCAGACAGGACAATAAGCAGGCCTCTGTCCGTACCGGGTCGTGCGCTATTCGTCATGATCGTCATCCTTGTTGTTCGTCAATCTATGAGCTACCGTCTCCGGTTGTACAGCTGACAAGATCACGTGATCACTATCCGTAATAATTACAGCTCGTGTCCGTCTTCCATATGTGGCATCAATCAGCATATGCCGATCGCGAGCTTCTTGGATAATTCTCTTGATCGGTGCTGACTCGGGACTGACAATCGAGATGATTCGATTAGCGGAGACGATGTTTCCGAACCCGATATTGATTAATTTAATGGCCATTATTGCCCTCCTACATCATTTGAAAACTGCTTAATAGTCGATGGCAGACGAATATAGCCTTGCACTATTCTTGCCTTTTCCGCGACCTCTCATACTTTTCTAGCCTGCAGGGCATGTAGCATCGAAATGTTGAACGAATCATTCAATATTCTGCACCTGCTCGCGCATCTTCTCCAGCTCCGCCTTCATCTCGACTACTTGATTGACAATGTCGATCCGATTGGCCTTGGAGCCTATCGTGTTGACTTCCCGATTCATCTCCTGAATGTAGAAATCAAGCTTCCGTCCGATTGGCTCGTCCGTCAAAAGCAGCAATCTGCATTGGGAAAAATGACTGATCAGCCGTGTCAGTTCCTCCTGAATATCCGAGCGTTCTGCAAGCAACGAAACTTCCATTGCGATTCGATTCTCATCCTGCAGGCCGCTATGGCTGCTGCGTTCATCCAGCAAATCCGCTAAACGCTGCTTCAGCTTCTGGCGATATTCCTCGGCAACAGCAGGGGCTGCGATCAGTACGATGCTATGCATCCGCTCCAAGGCATCAAGACGCTCGCCTATATCCTGAGCCAAGTGAACGCCTTCCGCAAGCCGCATCGACACAAGTCGATCCGTTGCCTCACGGACGGTGTTCATTAACGCATGCTCAAGCTGTTCCTTGTTATCTGCACTGCGCTGCTCTCGCAGCACAATCAGATCAGGCAACCGAAGCAAATCTTGCAGTGTCAGCGCTTCGGATTGCGGTAATTGGAGTCTGGTTCTAATCTGTTCCGCTGCGTCACGATAGCCTTCAACAAGCGCCCAGTCCACATCAACGTCTCTGCCGACCGCTCGGATCCGTTCAAATGTAAGGGTCACATCTACACGTCCGCGTTTGATGAAGGGCTGGATCGCACGCTTGACTCCGTCTTCCCAAGCCAGCCATTCACGCGGCATTCGCACTGCAATCTCGCTATACCTGTGATTGACCGATCTCAGCTCCACCTGTATACGAAAGTCACTTGCAGCACCTTCAGCTTGACCAAAGCCCGTCATACTGCGAATCATAGGGATCACATCCATTACCCTATTTTAATTGATTTTACAAGTGGGTACAAGTGGAATTGTTAAGAGCCTGTATCGTCAGCTTAGCCATGTATTAGAACTGCTCCATGCCAGCAGGATGCCCGACTTTGTCCCATATATAGTTCGTTAAGTCCACACACATGCCATAGAAATGCATGGGTGTCATCAGGTAAATCCCGTTAAAGAGCGGCAGAGCCGTATCCAGCAGTTCCTTCATAATGACTACACCCATGGCTCGTCCTTCTGCTCCGCTTAACCCCGCCATCCGCTGCCTTACTTCATCAGACAGCAGAATACCTGGCACCTCGTTGTGTAAGAACTCAGCATTATTGCCGCTTACGAGCGGCATAAACCCAAGGAAAATCGGCACGGACAAATGTTTGGTGGACTCGTGGATTCGTTCAACCAGCCTGGCATCATATACCGGCTGCGTCATGATATAATCCGCGCCTGCTTCAATCTTCTTCTCCAACCGTTGAACCGCTTTATCCAAATGTTTGACATTCGGGTTAAAGGCTGCCCCCACAAGAAACTTGGACTTCTGCTTAAGCGGCTTGCCGGAGAAGGCCATGCCTTCATTCAATTGCTTGATCATTCGGATCATCTCGAATGAAGTCATGTCGTACACAGAGCTCGCTCCAGGCAAATCACCGAATTTGGACGGATCACCTGTTATTACGAGTACATGATCGATGTCTAACGCATGTAACCCCATCAGATGGGATTGCGTTCCGATCGAATTGCGATCCCGGCATGCAATGTGCAGAAGCGGACGCATGCCGAGCCGTTCCTTCACTAGGAAGCCCATCGACAGGTTGCTCATCCGGGTTATGGCGAGTGCGTTGTCGGCCATGGTGATGGAATCCACACCCGCCTTCTTCAGCGCTTCTGCGCCTTCCATGAACCGCGTGATGTCCAGATCACGCGGTGTATCCCATTCGACGATGACCGTGTGGCGCTGACGCGCCAATTCGACCAACGTCGGCATATCTGCGGCTGGCGCTGCTGGCGCGTCAGCTGCCTGTGCCGTCGAGCCCGCTTCCTTGCGGGGCTCGCTCACAGTCAGCGGCCCGCTCGGCGCCGCTGAGGCACTTGGCGCCGCTGCAGGGACGGCGCCCTGCTGCGGCGCATAGCCGCTCAGCGCGGCTGCGATCGCCGCGATGTGCTCGGGCGTCGTGCCGCAGCAGCCGCCCACAATGCGAGCGCCGAGCGCCGCGAACTTCAGCGCGTGCTCCGCGAAGTATTCCGGTGTCGAGCCGTACACGTATCGACCGTCCACATAGCTCGGCAAGCCGGCATTAGGGAATACCGAGAGCGGTATATTCAGCTCTTGAGGGAGCTTCTCCATGGAACGGAGAATTCCGTTCGGGCCGCTGTGACAGTTGAATCCGACAACGTCGGCTCCAGCATCCCTCAAGCGCAAGAAGGCTTCTGCATACGCTACGCCGTCTCGAGTGCCTCCGCTGCCTTCAGCAGCGAACTGGCAAATGATTGGCAGCGACGCTCCGCCTAGCCTCCTGGCAGCCAGCAGCGCAAGCTCCAGCTCCTCGAATTCATAGAAGGTCTCCATGAGGATGCCGTCAACACCCGCGTCGATTAACGCTGCAAGCTGCTCTTCGAAATCCGACACGAGCACTGAGGTCTGGATCGCCCGGCGGCCGCCTCCGCGAATGGAGCCTAATGCACCTACCACGTAGGCGTCTGCGCCAACAGCACTTCGCGCAATGGCAACACCGGCGCGGTTAATCGCGGCCACCTCTTGCTCAAGCCCGAAATGGGCCAGCTTCTCACGATTCGCTGCGAACGTATTCGTCTCAATTACCCGCGCCCCCGCATCATAATAGCGGCGGTGAACATCGCCAATCGCATCGGGATTTAACAAATTAAATTCCTCTGACGAAGCGCCAACCGTGAAGCCAAGTTGATATAAATAAGTGCCCATTGCCCCGTCTCCAGTTAAGATCTGACCAGCAAGAGCATTCCTAAAGTCTTTTTTCATTTCTATCTCCACCATTCTATCAGGGAACTGGGCTTATAACTCGATACGGCCGTCAAATACAATCGCAGCAGCACCTGTCATAAACACCTGATTGCTCTCCTCGTCCCATTCTACTAATAAATCTCCGCCTTCAAGCGACACCGTAGCCGTCCGCTCCGTGAGTCCGTTCAGCACAGATGCTACTAATGTTGCACAAGCGCCAGAACCGCAAGCCAGCGTCACTCCAGTCCCGCGTTCCCAGACACGCATCTCTACGTGTTCCCTGGAGCGAACAGTTACGAACTCTACATTGACACGTTTGGGAAATAACTCGTGTACTTCAAGCGGCGGTCCCCATTTACGCAGATCAAAGGCAGCAGCATTCTCCACATAAATCACACAATGAGGATTCCCCATAGATACAGCGGTAAACTCGAACTGCGCCCCTTCTGTCTCAATCAATTGATTCACCACAGTGTCGGAATCAAGGGTAGTCGGAATACGTCTGCTCTCGAGAATCGGCTCGCCCATATTAACCCGAACCGTAACGGCCCGTCCAGCATGAGCCTGGATTTGAACGGGCTGGATGCCAACTCCGATCGTCTCAATCGTAAGCGCAAGCTTAGTCGTAAGACCGCGGTCGTACACATATTTGGCAACACAGCGGATGGCGTTCCCGCATTGCTCTGCTTCCGACCCGTCTGCATTAATAATACGCATGAGAAAATCTGCGCGTTCCGTAGGAAGAATATATACCATACCATCGGCGCCTATGCCGAAATGGCGGTCACACATAGTAATGGCTAGCTGAGAAGCATCGTCCGGAAGTCGGCTCTGATCGGCAATCACGATGAAATCGTTGCCCAGACCATGCATTTTGGTGAAATTCATAGCGATCGCTCCTTAAAGTAAAATAAATGTACTTCAAATGAAAATGCTTTTAGACATCTTAACAATTAGCATTTATTATATGGCAAATCGCTTCACGTGCATAGTTCTTTTCATTATATGAACGAAAAGCCCGGTCGTCTCTGCAAGCTGCTGCTGCAGCTTTAGAAAACTACCGGACTTTCCGAGACAATCTCCCTGTCGATATCTTCCCTTAGCGGGTAATCGGTTTGGAGCTGTACTTCATAGGAGGACGCTTGGATTTCTTGCTTGTGGTGAGCACACTGCCAAGACCCATTAAGAAAGTAGGAATACCAGCAAATATCAGTACGATTAGCCAATCCATCGTCCCAAGCGGCACCGTTTTGAAGATAGGCTGCAGCGCTTCTATGTACAACACGCCCAGCATAAGGACAAGCGACGATATGACGGCTAACACCAGGTATTTATTCTGTAGAGGATTGCGATGGAAAATCGATCTTGAGCTGCGGCAATCAAATACGTGTATGAGCTGAGCCATAACTAGAGTAGCAAACGCAACGGTCTGAGCGTGCACCAAGTTGGTTGCACTGCTTGGATTATCTCTTAAAGCAATCCAGAAGGCAGCTAATGTGCAAACCCCGATCAGAATTCCGCGGCTAATAATTTTCCAGCCCAGTCTGCGAGCAAATATGTTCTCCTTAGAACCGCGCGGTTTGTGCTGCATCAGATCCTTCTCCGCTTGATCGACCCCAAGTGCCATGGCAGGCAACCCGTCTGTAACCAGATTGACCCAAAGAATCTGAATGGGAATGAGCGGCAGCGGCAATCCGGCCATCATAGCAAGGAACATCGTCAAGATCTCGCCTACATTCGATGCGAGCAAATAACGGATAAACTTGCGAATATTCTCGTAGATACCGCGGCCTTCTTCAATCGCCGCAACAATAGTGGCAAAGTTATCATCACTAAGCACAAGCGCGGAGGCTTCCTTGGTCACATCAGTTCCGCTAATGCCCATTGCAATACCGATATCAGCGGCTTTTATGGCTGGCGCATCATTCACGCCATCCCCTGTCATGGCGACGACATGACCTTGGCGCTGCAGCGCTTTGACTATACGCAGCTTATGCTCTGGTGATACGCGCGCATACACATAGATGGAAGGAGACGCGGCTTCCAATTCTTCATCACTCATAGCCGCAAGCTGCTGTCCGTTCACGACTTGACCATTAGCTGGCAGCATGCCGAGCTGTTTGGCAATCGCTTCCGCAGTAGACTGATGATCCCCTGTTATCATAACCGTCTTTATCCCCGCACGACGACATGTCGCTATAGAGTCACGAACTTCTTTACGAGGAGGATCTATCATCCCGGTCAGCCCTACGAAGACAAGCCCACTCTCCAGCTCACTAACGGAATCGTCCCGGTCTGCAGCTTTTAATTCCTTATAAGCCAGACCCAGTACGCGCAACGCTGAACGCGCCATTCCTTCATTCGCTGCCAATACCTTTTGCTTCAAAGAGGGCGTGAATGGAATGACTTTGCCATCCCAGAGAATATAGGCGCATTTGTCTGCAATTACGTCTGGAGCGCCCTTCGTATAAATTAAACGGCCCCCTTGGTGTTGAACGAGCACAGACATCCTCTTGCGCTCGGAATCAAACGGAATTTCTCCCACCCGATTGTACAGCCCGTCTAGCGAACCTCGAGTGATCCCTCCTTTTGCACCGAGCACGACGAGAGCTCCTTCAGTCGGATCGCCTTGTATGCTCCAGACTGGTTTTATCGCTTCTTTCGCTGACTTCTTCTTCGTTGACTCAGGCACTTCCTCTACAAGCGCAGCATTGTTGCATAGAACCCCGATCTGCAGCATGCGACGCAGCATCAGATTGTTACGCAAATCAATTGGAGCCCCGGAGGTTATAATATTTCCATTAGGCTCATAACCTTCTCCGGTCACTTCCATCACATCGCCGCCTAGCCAAACATGGGTAACGGTCATTTTATTCTGAGTCAGCGTGCCTGTTTTGTCTGAGCAGATTACAGAGGCGCAGCCTAATGTCTCCACCGAGGGAAGCTTCCTTACGATTGCTTTTCGTTTGATCATGCGCTGAACACCGAGTGCCAGGGCAATCGTAACGATCGCAGGCAACCCTTCGGGAATGGCGGCAACCGCCAAGCTCACTCCTGCGAGGAACATACCGTAAGCGGGCTGACCATGCATAATTCCAGCGACAACTACCATGATAGTCAAGCCGATTGCCACGGCAATCAAAATTTTACCTAGCTGCTCCAATCGATGCTGCAATGGGGTCTCCATCGTCTCCGTATTCTGGATCAAATCAGCGATTTTCCCCATCTCTGTAGCCATTCCGGTTCTGACGATAATACCGTGTGCAGTCCCGCGCGTTACCATTGTGCCCATGAAGCCAATGTTCTTTTGATCACCAAGCGGAATATCGTCACCAGCCAATGCATCCGTCATTTTACTGACTGGAACTGACTCCCCGGTAAGAGCAGATTCCTCTACATACAAAGCGTTTGCTTCAAGAAATCGCACATCTGCCGGGATACGGTCGCCGCTTTCTAATACAATGATATCACCAGGTACTAGTTCCCTCGCAGGGATCTGCTGCACTTTTCCTTCACGAAGTACCTTTGCAGACGGGGCGGACAACTCCTTCAAAGCTCTTAGCGATCGTTCCGCACGGAACTCCTGAATAAAGCCAAGGACTCCGTTCATCACGATTATGGCTACGATGGTAATAGCATCCAAGTACTCACCAAGCAGCCCGGATACGAGCGTTGCTGCCATCAGCACCAGAACCATGAAATCCTTGAACTGGTTCAGGAACAGGGTAATATGCGAGACACCTTTCTTCTCTGATAATTCATTGTATCCGTCTTGGACAAGGCGATCCCGGACCCCGTCCTGCGACAGCCCTTGTGAAATGTTCACTTGTTGTGCTGCTGCCGTTTCTTCCGGATTTAATTGATACCATGGCTTCTGACTCATTCCGGTTCCCTCTTTTCGAAGAAAATCTGTACAACCCTAAATGTATTCAGACAAGCCAGGAAATATGAGAAAACGGTTAAACAAATGTGTGCCCTTACCCTTTGCGCTTTTTTGTGGCATGATAGAAAAGCATCAAAATGAACTGTACGCCGCTAGCGGCTGCACCCAGGAGGTTAGTTCACTATGTCATTAGACGGTCTCGTCACCCGTGCCATTGCACAAGAAATTGGAATCTGCACTGGTGGACGTATTCATAAAATTCATCAACCATCGGAACACGATATTGTGATGCAGATCCGCGCCCAAGGTAATACTTACAAACTGCTGCTGTCCGCCAATCCTACATATCCGCGTGTACACTTTACAGGCGAATCGTTCGTTAACCCCGTAGAAGCGCCAATGTTCTGCATGCTGTTACGCAAACATTGCGAAGGATCCGTCATCGAATCGATTACCCAAATCGGGATGGAACGAATGCTGAAGATCGATGTGCGCCAGCGGGATGAGATCGGGGACGTCAGCTTAAGAACAATTATCGTTGAGATTATGGGCCGCCACAGCAATATTATTGTGATGGATCCTGCCTCAGGCAGCATTCTTGACGGCATTCATCATGTCACTCCGGCCATTAGCTCCTATCGAATTGTAATGCCAGGAACCAGCTATGTCATGCCTCCAGAGCAAGGCAAAATAGACCCGTTACAGACGGATTATGATACTTTCATAGAAACGTTAACTCCGCCCGATCCGGAACCTGCTGATGATGAACCGTCCACTTCACAGCCCGATAAGCTGCAGCAGCTCCTCGTAGCGAAGTTCAGCGGAATCAGCCCTTTGGTTGCAAGAGAAATCGAACATCGAAGCGGGTATATGTCAGGCATTGCAGGAAATGAAGTAGATAAGGATATCGTCTGGAGCCAATTCAACCGAATTATGAACGATGTGCAAGAACAACGCGGCACTCCTAACATCGTGACAAACCCCTCAACTGGCAAATCATTTTTTTCCGTTGTGGAGCTTACCCATCTGCAGGGAGAATCAACCCGTTATGCTTCGATGAGCGAGTGCTTGGAGGCCTATTACGGAGATAAGGCGGAGCGCGATACCGTCAAGCAACGGACAGCAGACATGACCCGTTTCCTGATTAACGAGAAGAACAAGAATATCAAGAAACTAGAGAAGCTTCATGACACCGTGGAAGAAGCCAAAGATGCCGATAAATATCGGATAAAAGGCGAGCTGCTGACTTCATCCATCCATCTGGCAAGCAAGGGAATGAAGGATATCGAAGTGATCAATTATTACGATGAGGAACAGCTCCCGATCCGGATTGAGCTTGATCCCCTTCTAACGCCTTCCGAGAATGCTCAGCGTCTATTCCGTAAATACTCGAAGGCCAAGAACAGCCTGGCTATCGTCAATGAGCAAATCAAGAGCACGCAGGATGAAATCATTTATTTGAATACATTACTGCAGCAATTAGACCACGCAGGTGTAATGGATATCAGTGAAATTCGCGAAGAACTAGTTCAACAAGGCTATATCAGGGATCGCAGCAAAAAAACGAACAAGAAGAAAAAAACAGTGGACAAACCGCTCCTCACCAGCTACACATCCAGCGAAGGCTTCACCTTGTATGTGGGTAAAAACAATAATCAGAATGAATATCTAACGAACCGATTAGCCGGGCCGAATGACACTTGGCTACATACCAAGGATATTCCCGGCTCCCATGTGGTCATAAGGGGTACAGGCTTCGGTGATCAGACACTCCGCGAAGCTGCCCATCTTGCGGCCTTCTACAGCCAAGCAAAGTCCTCCAGTCAAGTACCTGTTGACTATACGTTAATTCGCCATGTCAGGAAGCCTAACGGGGCCAAGCCTGGATTCGTCATCTATGAACAGCAGAAAACGCTGTTCATTACACCTGATGAACATCTGATTAAGCAGATGCCCGTCGCTGTCAAGCAAGGCTAGCTGCATTTCTATGAAAATGAAAAGGCCGCTCACAAGCAGTATTTACTCTGCTGAGAGCGGCCTTCCTATTGGATGAATTTAATGAGTAAGCTCTTCTATTCTTACAGCGGTTTTACGTTCAATGGATAAATAAGCGGCTTCCATCAACATCGTAAGCTCCAAAGCCAGTTGGATATTATCTGTTGCTTCTGTGCCGTTCAATATATGACTGACCCACTGATGATACGCTGTTGGATTATCTTCAGGAATGGACCGCTCGCTCCATGTCTTGGAAGCTTCTTCTCCAAGCTTGGAGCTGCGAAGCACTAGCTTCTTATCTGCGTCGCTGTAACTCAAGGAACCTTCCGTTCCCTGAACCTCTATAGTGAAGGGCGCGAACGAGGTGACGAATCCGGCTTCTACAATTGCCATTCCACCTTGTTCGTTCTGCAGTACGGCAACAGCATTATCCTCTACTTCTTTGCCGGATACGTAACCGAAATGTGCTGTAACCTGACTTGGCATACCTAGGAACAGTCGCGCCAAGTACATCGGATGACAGCCCAGATCAATCAACGCTCCTCCTCCGCATTGTTCAAGAGAGAAGAAATGCTCAGGCAGCCAGCCTGCAGTCGAACCGTTATGCGCCAATCTGGTGCGGACAAACGACACCTGACCCAGCAAGCCTTGCTCTAATACTTCCTGAATGGCTAACGTATACCCATGATACACACGCGGCAGGGAAACCGTCAGCTTCACACCATTGCTGCGGACGGCATCCACAATAGCTTGCACTTCTTTTGTCGTTGGAGCAATCACCTTCTCGGTGAAAATATGTTTGCCGGCATTGGCCGCCTTGATCATCACTTCATGGTGGATGTTGGTCGGTGCATCGACGATAACTGCATCAATGTCCGATTGCTGCAAAAGCTCGTCAAGTGACTCGTACCAACGAAGTCCTCTTTGATCGGCTTCACGGCGTCCACGCTCAGGAAGTTCGTCCCATATTGCAACAATTTCTGTATCCGGGTGATCGGTCGCTTGTTTCGCGTAATCTTTCGCGTGCACGTGCCAAAAGCTCAGCATTGCTACTCTAATCATTGTAGGTTGCTCCCCATTCATTAGTTATTTGTCTCCGTAACGAGTTCCGCTTGTGATCTCCCATTGTCTAACAAGATTGCTCAGATACTGCTGAACTTGAGGCTTCAGGTCATCCCGCTGCAGCGCAAATTCAATCGTCGCTTCAATATACCCGAACTTATCTCCGACATCATAGCGCTTGCCCTTAAGGTTATAGGCAATCATAGACTTGCGCTCATTCAATATCCGCAGTCCGTCTGTAAGTTGGATTTCACCGCCGCGACCAGGCTGCAATTTCTCCAATATCTCGAAAATGTCTGGATCGAGGACATATCGCCCGATTACCGCTTGATTAGAAGGCGCTTCACGCGGGTCTGGTTTTTCCACTAAATCCGAGATAAAGGAGAATCCGCGGCTTTCATGAGTCGACTCTGGAGATACAATGCCATATTTTCCGACTTCCTCCCAAGGAACCTGCATCGATGCAATTACAGAGCGTTCATGCTCTCCGTACAAATCCATCATTTGCTTCAAGCAAGGCGGCTCTGAGGTAATAATATCGTCTCCAAGCAGGACTGCGAATGGTTCATTGCCAATAAACTTCCGTGCGCATAATACCGCATGACCTAGACCAAGCGGCTCCTTTTGACGTATGTAGTGGATGTCCACCATATTCGATATGTCCTGCACGAGATTCAACAGCTCGGTATTCCCTTTTACTTCCAGAATGGACTCCAGCTCAACAGACTTGTCAAAGTGATCCTCGATTGCCCGCTTGTTGCGCCCTGTAACAATAATAATATCTTCGATTCCTGAAGCAATTGCTTCCTCCACTATATATTGGATCGCAGGCTTGTCCACAATCGGGAGCATTTCTTTGGGCTGTGCTTTGGTCGCAGGCAAAAAACGCGTACCTAAACCTGCCGCTGGAATAATTGCTTTTCTAATCGGTCTCATTAACTATTTCCTCCTCCAACCCTTTCAAAAAAAGGCTGTTTATGTAAGTGTTGCTTTTAGCCCCGTATATATATTCGCTTACGATTTGCATTTTCCTATCAGGTGGTCAAGCACTTCTGAACTTATTCGTTTAGAACCAATGGGAGCGTGGAATTCATGTCCATTCCGCGAGCCATGAAAATCCGATCCAGCGGTAACAATACAATTAAGCTTCCGAGCCATTGCCAGGTACTTAGCCTCTTCTTCGGGTGAATGATCAGAGTGGTAGACTTCGATCCCGTCTGCACCGTATTGAACAATACGTTCAACGAGTTGGTCGTCTCCGTACAACCCAGGGTGAGCAATTACGGCAGCACCGCCAGCCGCTTTGATCCAATCAATGGCGTCAAACGGCGTAATTCGCGGTGGATTGACGTAGGCTGCTCCACTTTTACCTAAGTAGCGGTCGAACGCTTCAGAGATGGATTTCACATACCCCTTGTTCATCAGCACCTCGGCAATATGCGGTCTGCCAATCGTCTCATCGCCTTTTTCACTTTTTCCAGCGAGGTTCATTACTTCTTCCATACTTATCGTTAAGCCTAATTCATTCAACCGTTCGACCATCATATCGTTCCGATGCTCGCGGGTATTTCTTAATTGCTGCAGTCTCGCTAATAATTGATCATTATGGACATCGATGTAGTAACCCAAGATATGAATATCATGACCGTCCTCAATCGTGCTGATCTCTACACCGGGCACTACGGTAATCCCGAGCTCTTGACCAACCCGAACCGCTTCAGCCACACCGGACACCGTATCATGATCTGTAATCGCGATTCCATACAGACCGGCAGCTTTGGCCATTTTTACATTGTCAGCAGGCGGATGGGTACCATCCGAAGCGGTTGTATGCATATGCAGATCAACTTCATTCATCCTTACTCCACCCCTAATCGAACAAATTCATCTCAATCCTCGTCCACGAACTAACTATAACCAGGCTTGCAAGTCCCGCTCTCTTAGAAAGGTCAGAAAAGTGACAGCCGATATAGGCAAAAGTGTAGCTTTTAAATATATAGAATAAAAGTGACGGGTAAACGTAACCCCTTCAATCGATTTAATTTGAAAAAGTCCCAGGGCAACTTCGTGCTTAACAGATGACGGAGATAAAACAGTAATGCCAAGCCCGGCTTCAACGGCCGATTTGATGGCTCCCGTACTGCCCAGCTCCATGATGATTTTGAACTGATTCGAAGAGATCCCGATCTTCTGGAGTTCATCCTCCATCACTTGACGCGTCCCCGATCCTTGCTCGCGCAGAATAAGCGGGTATTCAATCAAGTCCTGCGGCTGCACAACCTCTTTATCAGCTAAAGGATGCCCAGATGGAACGATCAGTTTAAGCTCATCATTCAGAACAACCTCTGTCCGAACATCTGGATGATTCACAGGTGCTTCGACCAACCCGAAGTTCAATTGGTGACCCAGGATTTCTTCTAGAATCTGAGTTGTATTCATGACCTTCATACTAACGGAAATGTTCGGATATTCCCTGCTGAAGGGACCTAATAAACGAGGGAGCACATACTCTCCAATCGTCAAGCTGGCACCTAATTGTAATCGGCCTTCCACCATGTGCGTGAATTTGGACATGGCTATATCTGTTTCTTTAATTAACTCAATGCTGCGTTTGGCGAAAGGGAGCAAGGTACGGCCTGCTTCAGTGATCTCTATCCGCTTGGTCGAGCGTTGGAACAGCTTAGTGCCAAAGTAGTCCTCCAAGCCCTGTACTTGCATCGTCACTGCAGGTTGTGTCATATGCAGCGCTTGTGCGGCCATAGAAAAGCTTCCTTTTTCGGCAACCGTATAGAAAATGTGCAATTGGTGAAAGTTAAGCGCCACTCATTAGGCCTCCCGCATTGTAAGGTATACAAACTTAATCTATCTTAACGCGAAGCTCTTTGCAATGTTCTAACCTAAAATACCCCACAAAGTGACGTGGAGCCTCCGTAGAATATTCCGATTACTTTGCGGGGACCCCGCCTATTAACCCCACAAAGTGACGTGGAGCCTGCTTCATCGTATTCCGAAAAACAAACTAAAAAAGACATGCATCAATATCTGCATGCCTTGGACCTCAGCAGTCTTACTTGCGTTTCCTGCTGTTCTTGATTAATGTCATTCTGCGTGAGTGTCTTAGCCAAGAATAATATGATTTCAAATCCCGCAATTCGATAACTTCAGACATTCGTCCGAGAAAGGTTACAACAATCATTTTGTGAAGCGGATTACCAGCAATATCGAATTCATTCTCGAGCACTGAGAATTCAGCTACCATGACCAAATCTTCATCTATAACAAATACATCCTTCTCATTTTTATAATACGGATGCACTTCTTCTTTTTTGAGTCGATCCCATAAAAAACTGCAAATATCTTCAAATCCTGTCTTTTCCGATTCCACACGATCGGCCCAGCGAACACGGGCGTGATTCGTGATGATAATGTCAGCCACTTTTTTGTCGCCTAATACGACATAAAATGGTTCATAAGTACTCCACCTATCCATCATTTTATCTTTCATTACTACCATCCCCCTTCTTGAAGATAGGTCCCTATCCCTATGTACAACTAAGTTAGTTTTATTTTACTCGATTTTTAATTATTTTCCAATTGTTAAATGCACCATTTTTTTATTATTATATAATATTGTGAATTGCGCGACTTTTAGAAGTATTTTCATAAAAAACAACCCCCGATCCGTTTGCATCGGGGGTGAGCAATTCGGTATACTTTCTTAGGTGTAAAGTTTCGACTTATCCGGAACATTACTATTATATTCTGTAGGAATCTCGTTGCGCATGGAACGCTCTACTTTTTTGACAAATGGGTATTTCTGTATCGCTTTTGTAGCTTCTTCTGCTTTATCAGCATTCATGTATATGACGACGTAATGCATTCTTTTAGAAGTATAGTGGATGGAACCGAATCGTTCCAAATGTTTGACTGATTTCAAATCGTTAACCCAAATAATAAGGCCGGTGCGTTCAGGGAACATCTTTACCCCTCCTATTCCTATTCATCGTACCGAGCAACGAGCCCAGGAGTGAGACTTCTATGTCAGACTGCGAATCCGCAAATCTCGTCCGCGTTACAAGAGGCGACTTAACTGAATCGACCCATCGCGGTCATATAGCGGTCGTCGACCGTCTCGGACAAATCGTGGTAGCTGCGGGAGACCCTGCAACTAAGACGTTTGCCCGTTCTTCCGCCAAACCATTACAAGCCATCCCAATTGTAGAGTCAGGCGCCGTAGAAGCGTTCGGGCTTGTCCCGGAAGATATTGCAATAATGTGCGCTTCTCATAACGGAGAAATGATTCATACCGAGACGATAGAGCGCTTTCTAGAAAAGCTTGGGTTAACCGAGGAAAGCCTTCTCTGTGGTCCCCATTATCCTTATTATGAGCCCATGGCCGATAAAATGAAAAAAAATGGTCAAAATCCTACAGCCATTCACAACAATTGCTCCGGCAAACATTCGGGTATGCTTGCATTAGCTCTGCGAATGGGAGCTGCCACAGCAAATTATATGTCGCCAGAGCATCCAGTCCAGCGATATATGCTCGAAGTAATCAGCACAATGAGCGGCGTGCCAATCGAGCGAATATCACTCGGAACAGATGGCTGCGGTGTGCCCGTATTCGGTCTTCCGCTCGCCTCTCTTGCGCGTGCTTACGCCGTTTTCGGCCAGCCTGAAGGCTTGTTGCCTGAAGCGCGAGCGTTAGCTTGCAGGACGGTGCTCGAAGCAATCCGCCGCGCACCGTTCTTCATTGCCGGCACCGGACGATTCGACACTCGTCTCCTTGAAGTAACCGGCGGCCGCCTCGTAGGCAAAATGGGTGCAGAAGGCGTATTCGCTGTCGCTTCACCAGAGCAGGGCTCAGCCCTTGCAGTAAAGATAGAAGACGGATCCATGCGCGCCCTCTATCCAACGGTTACAGAGGCATTACGCCAGCTTAATTGGTTAACTAGAAGTGAATTCGATCAACTTCGAGAATTCCACAAACCATTCGTGCGTAACTGGTCTGGTCACGAAGTTGGCACGATCATCCCCGAGTTCCAGTTAGCGGCAATCCATCACTAATTCATTTAATCCTAGCTTAAGGATGAACCTCACGGGAATCATTCTTAAGTTAGGATTTTTTACTCGCGTGCATCGCTTGCTTTCTTCCACAATTCTTACCCGCAGCTGCTGCAGCCACCAGACCCGCACCCTGATTTCGTAGGCAATGGGTTGTTGCTAGGCACCTTGATCGCTTCAGAAACAGAGTGAGCAATCGTCTCCGAGACACTGAACAGCAGCTCGTCTAATTTCGCTTCAGCAGCCTTGAATTGTCGAACCGCTTCAAATTCGTCCAGTTGGACTTCTGCTTCCTTCACTTTATCCAACGCAGCATGATAATCAGGATGGAAATGCCCGAAACGTTCCGTTTCTTCAAACTTCTCTTTCAGCTTGGCAAATTGCCTTACAGCAGATTGAATATCCTTATTTGATTCGACTTGCTGCTTCCAGTATGCATAATCTGCCGCTTCCGCGGAGCTGTTAATCATATCGCCTACTTCATAAGCTTGTGAGAGAAGTTCAGCTACATCGAGCGTTCCAACTTCAGTCAACGTTACCATTTGTATATCCTCCTTTAGCATTCCGAGGTAAATGCCCCTCAGCTTTCATCGTTTATCCCGGGAAGAACAAGCTGCATCTCCTCCCATTGATTGGGTGCCAGCATAATTTCGCCAGCCGGATTGAATCCGCAGACCAACCAACTATCCGACGTTCCTTCTATGCGCTCAGGCACCAGCAACCGAACTTCGCCTGCCTGTCTTATTCGTACGCATGCGCTCCACTCCAGCGCTTTGCGAATCATATCTATACGAGTAGCTGCATGGTAAGACCTTAATTCTTTGAGCCACATGTTGGGCACTTCTGCAAGTCCCGGATACAAATCCTCGGTTCGCGGAATAGACCGCTCAATATCATAATACTGCACAGACTCTCTAGAGTAAATAAGCCCTTGCGTAACATCTTCTCCTTCTTGTTGCTTCGGGACATCCCCACACTCGCTTATTGATGCTGGATCCCGATCAGATCTCGGTGGATTGCATTTATTTTTTCCATCGTTTTCCCATTGTGCGATCCATTGTCTCAAGCTATATTCGACTAACTCGGGCAACCCGAATTTGGCATGCTTCCTTAATAAAGCAATCATCTCTTCTCCGCACCAGCCGGCATCAAGCGACTGTTGAACCCGTTCCTTTGACAACCGATAACGGCTCACTGTACCTGCTTGCTCCAGTTCTCCTAGATGCTCCAACAGCCATAACACTTGATAAGGAACACCCGGTGGGACAATAATCTCAAAATCCGGTTGAACGAAAATTGTCTCCTCTTGCAGTGAATATAAGGAAGCTTGTAGGTGTGCCTCGGAAGAAGTCATTGGAGCACAGTATCTAGTCAGCAGTTGTCCATTACGATCATGACCTAGCTCCATGTACCCCAACAAAGATAAGGGTTCCAGCCATTCGGCAACGATTCGTTCCTGCTGCACTAGCTCCTTCCCCATACCTAGCTGAGTATTCACACTATTAATAATACCCATTACCGAGAACCATTGACCTGGCGCAATCTCTTCGGAAAATGTGATCCAGTGACGCATACCTGGTATAGCCGGCATGAGCGATGTGATTAATTGATCATATAGAACACGGTTCATCTCCGACTCCGCCAAAGATAACCAGTCGTGAAGCTTATGTTTATTAAGTACATATCCTTCTTTGCGAAGCTCTAACAGTCCCTGTCGCAAACTCCCATCGAGTACAGCAGCAAAAGAAAAAGAATAAGTATCATCCCAAGTATATCGGACATGAAGTAACCGGATCTCGTTCTCTTCTATATGCAGCAGTCGATTCAGTTTTATCAGGTTCCTTTTGACTATGACTCCCTTCCTTGTAACCGGTAAGCCCTCTCGATCACAATAGGCGAGCAAGGTTAACAAGCGCGCGGAGGGAAGCGATCTTTCAAGTGTCAATGATTTAACTTCAAATGTATCCAGCTCATTGTTTTGTTCCAAGCACTCAGGAAATAACAGCTTGAGCCAGATCTTATAGGTATCCGTTGGCAGCATATACAACTGCTCGCCCCAGGACTTCCTTAGCGAGAATACGATCCCTTTACGGCAAAGTCTCATAAGGCCTACCTTAAGAGCCGCACCGGATAATTGCAGCCGGCCTTGTTTCAGAAGCTTGGTATCATCGAAAGGCTCACTGGCAAAAGCAGCAGCTATTAGGCATAATGTATGCCGTTCTGTATCCCGCAATGTCACAAGTATGGCCTGTAATCCCTCAGGAGAACAGAGAAGATACTCGAGCTCGCGATTCACTAGGCTCGATGATTCGGGAATTGCAGACAGCCATTGCTTATGGATATCCTGGGACAGAGCTTCGGGCAATTTGTGAACGAACAAGCCAACATTCATTGAACGGCATCTCCATCTATATTGTATGGTGCAGCAACTAAACTATTTGCATCGCGGATCTCATATCGATAGCCTTGCTCTACCAGGAAGAGCTGCCGATGGATCGAGAACTCCTGCTCTTTGGATTCATCCGACACTAGGGTATAAAAGAACGCTTCATTATCCGCCTTAGGCCGCAGAATACGTCCCAAACGTTGGGCCTCCTCCTGCCTGGAACCAAAGCTGCCTGATACTTGAATAGCTACACGCGCATCCGGCAGGTCGATGGCGAAGTTGGCCACCTTGGATACGACTAGTGTCGAGATTTCCCCCTCATTAAACTGCGCGTATAGACGATCTCTTTCCTCGTGCGGCATTTGGCCGTAAATCATAGGAGCCTCCAATTGCTCGGCAATGATTTTCAACTGATCGATATATTGTCCGATTACTAATGTCGGCTGTCGATCATGGCGTGCTAACAGCTCGCGAATGACTTCTAACTTGTTCGGATTCTCTCCTGCAATGCGGGACTTGTTCTTATTCTCTGCAGCCGTATAAGCCTCCCGAACAGAATCAGGCATGGATACCCTAAGCTCCGTGCATTGCACCTTAGCAATCCAACCCTCTCGTTCCAAATCTTTCCAACCCGCTTCGTACAGCTTGGGACCTACAAGTGAGAAGACATCCTTCTCACAGCCATCTTCTCTTACAAGTGTAGCGGTTAGTCCAAGTCTGCGGGTCGCCTGTATTTCGGCAGTTACACGAAATACCGGAGCCGGGAGGAGATGAACCTCGTCGTATATAATAAGCCCCCAGTCCCGCTCGTTGAACAATTTCATATGGGCAAACAAATCTTCTTTACGCACGCGATGGGTCAGGATTTGATAGGTCGCAATCGTTACAGGGCGGACTTCTTTCCGCTCCCCATTGTACTCGCCTACCTCTTCCTCGGTCAGATCGGTTTTGCTCAATATTTCTCTGCGCCATTGACGGACAGAAGCTACATTGGTCGTTAAGATGAGTGTTGCACATTGCAGTTTAGTCATGGCCGCAATGCCTACGACCGTTTTCCCTGCTCCGCATGGTAATACTACAACACCGCTGCCGCCGTGCTTCTCACCCTCTGTACACATAGCATCTACTGCTTTACGCTGATAATCTCTCAGTCGGAATGTCCTAATTCGGTCAATCTGACTGCTGCCGGCAACCCCCTCGTCATGTTCTGTCGAATCCAACTCACATTCCAACAGCTTCATAGGCAATGCTTCTCCGTCATGATAGCCAGCCAAATCGCTTACAGGGTAACCCAGCTTAATAAGCTCTTGTTTGATAAACCCTCTATAAGCCGGTACAATCTCAATCGTATTAGCATCCATGACCCCAACGAAAAAAGCTCTCGTTGACGTATAATGAGCCAATTCATTAATAACTGCAGGATCATCGGACATAAGCACCATCTCCCCGCTTCGGCGGGCGATTAACCTCACTAGCCCGTAACGGCCGACATAATGCCGAACAAGATTTTGCACTTGTCCTGGAACTTCCCACTTGCTATTTATCCTAAGCACATAAAGGATCTGATCAGCAGACATTCCCGTTGAAGCTGCATTCCATAAGGACAACGGGGTTAGCCGATATGTATGCAAATTCTCAGGCGCTTTCACTAACTCTGCAAATCTCGCCAGCTCTGCACTCATAGACTTGAATAAGGGATGATTCACTTCTAATAGTAAGGTGGAATCACTTTGAATTAGGAGCGGTTGTTCCGGGTCGTATTTCATGAGTAATTGCCTCCCTATATGGTCTTCATACTTCCTATTATGAAAAGAAGCCGTTAGATTTAAACGCCCTTTCCGGAATCGATATATTTGTGAGTGAATCGCCGCTCGGTTATAATAAAGCCAAAAACGAGGTGTGCCATGGTAATCCGATTTCTTCCGATCGTGCTCTTCCTTGCCTTCCTGACCGGATGCTCCGCAACAACCTCAACCATTCCTGCAGCGGAATCAGACGCTCAAGTACAGTCAATCCAGACTGCTTATCCGCCATTGCGTAATGCGCCGTGGACTTCTGCGGTAGTAGAGCGAGTTGTTGACGGTGATACGTTCGAAACGACGGGCGGGCTGAAGGTACGATTGATCGGTGTGAATACACCTGAGATTACGAACGGGAAGTCAGAAGCATATGGACAAGAGGCCAAAAATTTCACGCAAGCTAAATTAGTCGGACAAACCATTTATATGTTCCAGGATGCTGGACCAAAGGACAAATACGGTCGGCTTCTCCGATATGTGTTTATCCATTCCGAACCCATCATGTTCAATGAGCTATTGGTAGCAGAGGGCTACGCCAATACGATGACCATCCCGCCCAATGTTTTATATGCCGAATCCTTTGCAGCAATCGAGAGGAAAGCCAGAAGTCAGAACAAAGGGCTGTGGGGATCAACCGCTTCTTACTCACCTGCTGCATCTCCGGATGCTTCATGTAAATCACCCAAGATTAAAGGAAACATCAATACGAAGGGTGACAAAATTTATCACCTTCCTGGTGGTAAATCATATGAGTTAACGAAAGCAGAAGCGATGTTTTGCACAGAAAAAGAAGCGGAAGCAGCCGGATTCAGAAAAGCGGCACAATAAAATAGGGCTCTTCCCACGTCAATCCCGATTTATTGCAGCTCTTCATTTCACGGCTAAAAACCCGTTCTCGATAGAGATCGAGACGGGCTGCTGGAACGTCCATTGTTACTACGAACCGATTGTTTGAGCTGCATGCTCGGAGATTTCGCTTAAGGCTTCGCCAGCTTCATTTACGAATATTTCACGCACAGCCAAGTCACCAATTGCGACAACACCAATTAACTTTCCATTCTCGACAACAGGAAGGCGGCGGACTTTGCGGTTGGCCATAAGCTTCGCAGCCTCATCAACCGACAGATCAGGAGAAGCTGTAGTAACATCAGTAGACAACACTTCTTTGACTGCACCGGAACCGGAATGCTTATCCGCATATCCACGTATGACGAGGTCGCGGTCTGTTACTACTCCAATAAGCTGATCTCCATCTACCACTGGGATAAATCCGATGTCATGTTGCTTCATCTTAACCGCTATTTCATAAATATTGTCCTTAGGCGTTACCGTAACACAATCAGTGCTCATAATATCACGAATTGTTTTTTGCATGGAACGTATTTCCTCCCTTATGCTTAAATTTGCAAGATACTTAAATTAAATTGCCCTCATCCTTAGCAGACCATGCATAGGGACAAGTGGTAAAAGCCGCCACGGAATGTTAAGAACTATGCCTCTTTATAGGGTTGCACAAGTTAGGGAAACATACTATCATGAATAAAGACAATTGAACTACAGGAGGGTTTTAAAGGTGATTATTGAAAATACAGGACTTCGTTCCTTAAAGAGTGATTTAAGACATCTAGACGATGTTACAACCAAATTAGGTTTCGTTCGTTGGCAATGGGAATACTACCGCGCTACATATGACTTGAAGATTGAAGAAAAAGGCGCGGAATACTTCCTGCGTGTGAACACGCGTACAGTGGAAGGGAAGCTGGAGTCCCCTCATGCCATTCTCACTGTCGAAGATGCCTATCTTGGCAGAGCTACATTCCCGCATGGGCTTGATTATGAATCACCAGTACCCGCCGGGGTCGTAAAAATCGCCGAACAGAAGCTAAGCGAATTGAAAAAGCAACTGTCGGAATAAGGGGCGCGCCTTCATGCAGCCATCGCGCAGAGGAACGCCGGATTTCCTGCTTCTGCTGCTTACTTTTTTACTAGTTGGGTTTGGTTTAGTGATGGTATTCAGTGCCAGCTCTGCTATAGCCATCTCCTCCGAGGAATACAATTATAACGCCTTTTATTTTGTTAAAAAACAAGCCATTTTTGCCGTTCTCGGCACACTTGGCATGTTTTTTCTTATGAACGTTCCAATGCTCAAGCTCCGCCTGCTCCTTAAGCCTTATTTCATAGTCGTTATGATCATGCTGGTTCTAGTTCCGTTCATAGGCAATGAAGTAAACGGCGCCAGAAGCTGGTTCCAATTCCCTGGTTTCGGGATACAGCCTTCCGAGTTCGCTAAACTAGCGGTCATCTTGTATCTGGCCGGATTGATTTATCGAAAAGGGGATAAAATCAAGCAGTTCCGCAATGGACTTGCTCCTTCTGTCATTATTGTCGGAGTGGTTGCCTTTCTCATTATGCTTCAGCCGGATTTTGGCTCGATGTTCATCCTCGTGCTTACTGCATCACTTGTCATCGTTGTGGGCGGAGCTAACATGAAGCATATTATGGGTGCGGTTGCCGTGATCGGAGTTGTCGTAATCGGCGGCCTGCTCGTCTATGTACTATCTGCAGAATCACTAGGTTACAAGATGGACCGTATTACTTGTTATCTGGATCCTTGGTCAGATGTGCAAGGTCCTTGCTATCAGATTGTACAGTCCATGTATGCATTCGGCCACGGAGACCTTACAGGCGCCGGGATTGGGCAGAGCATTCAGAAGCTGCACTACTTGCCGGAGGCTCACAATGATTTCATTTTTGCCATTATTGGCGAAGAGCTTGGGTTCATTGGAAGTGTGATTTTTCTTCTATTCTACCTCGCTTTTATATGGCGCGGGTTATTAGTAGCTTTGCGCAGCACAGACACATTCGGGAACTTGGTTGGAATCGGAATTGTGGGATTGATCGGTATCCAGGCTTTTGTTAATATGGGCGGGGTAACGGGAGCGATTCCAATGACCGGGGTGACACTGCCTTTCATTAGCGCAGGAGGGTCTTCACTTGTTGTGATGATGAGCAGTATCGGCATTCTGCTTAGTATTTCAAGAGAGTATAACAAATCCGACAGACAGGACAAGCCTGAAAAGGATAAAAAAAGAAATAACGTGTATAAACGGTAAGGAGCTGTATGGGGTGAATGTGAAGATCAGGGATGCGATTGAACAGGATTTACCGTCCATGCTAGCCATCTATAACCATGCAATCGTTAACTTACCCGCTACTTTTGATCTTGAAAAGCAGAACCTCGAAGAGAGAAAAGGCTGGTTTCAGCAATTCGGCGACTACTACCCGCTCCTTGTTGCGGAATTAGACGGCCGCATCGCAGGCTATTGCTGCCTCTCAGCTTTCCGGACGAAACCAGCTTATTCTCGAACCGCAGAGCTCTCCGTCTATTTGGATCCAGAGTTCCATGGACAAGGGATTGGTTCCCTGTTAATGGCAGAAATTCTGCATATAGCCAAAGCTAGAGACTTTCACGTCATCGTGGCTGGAATTACTGGCGGCAACGAGACAAGTGTTAAGCTTCATGACAAATTTGGCTTTGAATTCGTCGGCTGCTTCAAAGAAGTCGGTTACAAGTTCAATGCCTGGCAAGATGTTTGGTTCTATCAGAAAATCATTAAACAAGCATAAACGGCTATGCCGTCCTATAAGGCGGCGTTCGTTTGGCGAAGAAATATCAGAAAAGAATGCATTTTTTATACTTTCTGATATTTTGAAAAAAGAGCAGGAGCATCAGCGGTAACCCCGCCGGCTCCTGCTCTTTCATTGCTAGCTGACTTATCTAATCCTTGCGACAGCATCTTCTGCTTCGTCCTCTTTGAAAGCTACGCCTTCAACCTTTACATTCACTTCGACTACGTTCAAACCTGTCATATTCTCAACTGTTTCTTTTACGTTTTCCTGTAGGTTTCGGCATACGTCCTGTATTTTGGAGCCATAATGAAGAATAACACGCAGATCAATCGCCGCTTCTAACTGACCTACTTCTACGGATACGCCTTTTTGCACATTTTTCCCGCTTAACCGCTTGGCTAACCCTTCTGAGATCCCGCCCGACATGGCGGCTATACCTGGAGTTTCCAACGCGGCCAGTCCGGCTATAGTGGCGACTACATCGTCAGAAATGCGAATAATACCAGTTCCAATTTCTGCGGACATCCTGCCTCACTCCTTCCACAATATAACTTCATTGTAATTTGTCTGGACGAGGAAAGCAACTTCCTAGAAGTGAACGTTTAAACAAGAAAAGAGATCACTTTTCATTTTGTTTCAATTCCAGTATATTAGAGTAAGTTATATAGAATAGGCAATATTTTACATAAGAGGAGTGCGTTCAAAATGAGACAAAAGTTGTTTTTCACTATTCTAATCGCTAGCTTTGCATTCAGCGGGATTGCCCATTACACAGGCATGTCTGCCATGCTTCAGCTAACCGTTTGCTGTATAGCGATTATATTTGCGGCTGGGTTTCTGGGCAAAGCTACGGAAGGTGTAGCTCATTATGCGGGAGAGCGTATAGGCGGATTTCTCAACGCTACATTCGGCAACGCTGCAGAGCTTATCATTGCAATCTTTCTCGTAAGAGATGGATTGTTCGATATGGTAAAGGCCAGTATTACGGGTTCCATCATGGGGAACTTGCTGTTGGTATTAGGTTTAAGCGTTTTTTTCGGCGGACTGAAGTTCCGGACACAGCATTTTAACGTAATGATGGCGGGTCACAATGCATCCCTTATGCTTCTTGCTGTTATTGCTCTGTTCATTCCCGCTATCTTCGCGAGAAGCTTGACGACAAGTGAGACAGATACATTCAGTATTATCGTGGCTTGTATCCTGATCGTTGCCTACATCCTGTGGCTAATATTCTCCATGGTAACCCATAAGGATGAGCTGTCTAATCCGACCGAACAGCCTGATCATCATGATATTGCCTGGTCCAGAAACAAATCCATTCTTTTCTTGATCCTTGCGACCGTAATGGTAGGCTTTACGAGTGAATGGCTGGTCGGTACATTAGATGAGTTTACTCATCGATTCGGATTGTCCGAGCTGTTCGTAGGAGCATTCCTGATTGCAATCGTCGGTAATGCTGCTGAACATAGCGCCGCTGTCTTCCTTGCACTTAAGAATAAGATCGGTGCGGCTGTAGAAATTGCAGTAGGCAGCAGCTTGCAAATCGCCCTCTTTGTCGCCCCTGTATTGGTCCTTGTGAGCTTTTTCATGGGCAATACGATGAATATTGTGTTCACTACTTATGAACTCGCTGGAATAGGCGTTTCTGCGTTCATAGCGAAGTCTATTTCCAAGGACGGCTCGACCAACTGGTATGAGGGTGTGTTGCTCTTAATCGTCTACATTATCTTGGGTATTGCATTCTTCCTGGTGTAAATAACCGCAAGCAAAAAAGAGTAACCTCGTCGAGGTTACTCTTTTTTAGATAATGCTAAAGCTTCGTATAAATACGCCAACTTGCGCTCCAACTCGCTTAAGATGGTTCTCCCGGCTGACTCCGCCAGAAGCCCTGCTCTTACTGCAAAGTCAATCTCACGCGAAAGTCCATACATCTGTGTATCCAGCACCTCTTCATAGAGAGGACATCTACGATTGGTTAAAGATTCCATTTGGATCTGAATCAGCTTCTCAATTTGATCCGCATCTTCCTGGAGAAGGGTAATGGCTTTCTGATTCAAACTTAACATCATTTCCGATGACGACATCAAATCTCCCCCTTTATCGGAAGCTTATCCTAACCTTATATGCTTATGATAGTCGAAAACGCCATATTACACAAGAGAAGATGCCTCTACTCCAACTATGATTAACGTACATTCGATTGTAAATGCTTCCACAAATTTAATCGTTTACACGGAGCTCCGTAACGCGAAGAAAGACACTCTCTAAAAGATGAGAATGTCTTCCTGTTTTCCTTAATCGTACTACACTTACTGCAGCCTACTCGGATACCACTTCAACTGCTAAATTATGCTTTACAAATACGTCAAGAATGGCTTTCTTAGCCTCATCAGCATCTGGTCCATGAACATGGAGCTGGTAAGTTCCTGTATCCAACAAAGTGGTGAACAGGCCCAGGATACTCTTCACGTCAATGAATTTGTTCTCAAGTTGAAGCACGATGGAAGAACGAAATTTGTTAGCTGTCTGGGAAATTTCGACGATCGCATTGTTGTTCGCTGTTGACATGGCTGATCCCTCCATGGAAGTGGAAATGAATCCACTTATAGTATAGTTTCTTCTATGATAACTTGGAAGCACGTTCCATGCAATCATAGAATTTCTTTTTTACTTTAAATTTTCCGGATTCAGTCCCTCAAGTTCAGGAATAACGAATAATCCATCCTTACGAATGAGCACATCATCGAAGTACACTTCCCCGCCGCCATATTCGGGACGTTGAATTAATACGATATCCCAATGAATCGCCGATCGATTCCCATTGTCGCAGTCTTCGTAAGCTTGGCCGGGTGTAAAGTGCAGACTGCCTGCAATTTTCTCATCAAATAAGGTGTCTTTCATCGGTTTCAGAATATAGGGATTGAAGCCAAGACTGAATTCTCCGATATACCTTGCACCTTCGTCCGTATCAAGCACTTCGTTCAATCTGGCCGTATCATTGCTCGTCGCTTCCACAATTTTGCCGTTTTCGAAGCGGAACATGATATTCTCGAACGTGAAGCCGCCGTATACACTTGGTGTGTTGTAGGTAAGAACACCATTCACAGATTCACGAACGGGAGCTGAGAATACCTCGCCATCTGGAATATTGCGCTCTCCTGAACACTTACGCCCCGGAAGACCCGCAATGGAAAAAGAAAGATCAGTGCCAGGACTCACAATTCGCACTTTATCAGTGCGAGCCATTAAATCCGCAAGAGGGTTCATAGCCAAATCCATTTTGGCATAATCCAAATTACATACATCGAAATAAAAGTTTTCGAATGCCTCTGTGCTCATGTTAGCTAACTGCGCCATAGAAGGGCTCGGGTAACGCAGCACAACCCATTTGGTCTTCTTCACACGCTGCTCCAAATGTACGGGTTTGTAATAAATCCTTTGGTACATTTCATTCTTGCTGCCGGGCACATCGGACATCTCATTCACGTTATCGCCAGAGCGCACTGCGATATAGCCGTCCATCTGCGACATCCTGTTCAGGTCAAGCTCCTTCCACAGCTCCAAGTGCTCTGTGGTGATTGAATTAAGCATAGAACGAAGGATGGACTTGTCGCTAAGCTCAACAAAAGGATAGCCGCCTTGTGCATGCACTTCTTCTATCAAACATTTGACAAGTTCACGTTCGGAACCAATCATCTCGATTAAAATTTTTTCACCTGGCTTTACTTTAACGGAATAATTAACTAAGTTACGAGCTAATGTTGTTAAACGCGGATCTCTCATCGTCGCACACATCTCCTTCATAGGAATTGAACCTACTTATTTTAACATGGATTTGCTAGCTGTAAACTCCATGCGTTGTTTATCAATGAAGTATGCTCATTGTCCGTTTCACTCTTGTTCAATCTCCAAATGAATAAGTTACTTGTGTGGTTTCTTCTTTACTCTTGCCTCCAACGGTGTAATGAGAAGTGGTATTCACTTGCATAGTTTTGGGAAGATTAGACTGTCGGTCAACCCCTATCACGTAAGTAGATTCGGCAGTCAAGCTGTTGCGCATCTCCTCTAGCCTTGCCCGAGCACCTGCTAAGTTTTTCTCGACCTCTCCATGCATCGCGGATGTTTGTTTGTCTGTTAGCTGCAGCTTCTGCTGCAATTCTTGCAGCTTGCGAACGGGGTCGAGCAACTCAATCTGTTTACCTAGCTCTTTCTTGATCATCTCCGATACTTGTGCTTGATCAGGCACAACGGATAAGATTGAGCCGGAAGTAGCTGGATCTCTTGCTGCTGTAATCTGTTTGTGCATAGTATTCAACCGCTCCAGATGGGCCATGGGGTTCCAACGGATCAATTGATCTGCGCTTTCACTTGCCGCGGAGCTCTCCGTTACAATCCATTGGTCCTGAGAACGGTTGAATACCACTGAAACGTCGGAGCTAGCTCGCTCTCTGGATTGGACTGCTGTCTTTGGATCATTTGCATTTAGGTTCACTGCTCCCTCTTTATCGGAGACAACCTGCATCATTAAATGATTATGACCCGTAACCATACCCTTAAAGGTCACTCCTTGTTGAGAAGGTAGTCCATTGAGCGCATACTGGGTTGTCCCGGCAAAGGCAAAATTATCTTTACCCGATAACCCTGCTACTGTGTTATCGAACAATTTATCCGGATCTGCATTCTGCAGTCCGCACCCTGATGTCATACTAATCATAATTCCCATGCTCAAAGACAACCACATCATGATACCCGGTTGTTTGCAGAATCTTGTAGATGGCATAGAAAAATCCCCCTTGTCATAATCGCTTAGCGTTAGCGTTTCCCAAGGGGGTAAGGATATACTGCCCTAACCATGCATAATCTGATTCTTGCCGGAGTTCTTCGCTTTGTACAATGCCATGTCTGCCCTGTAGAAAAGAGTTTCTACGCTTAGCTTGGCTTCATTGAAGGACCAATCGGATACACCGCACGAAACCGTTACTTGAGGGTACGTTTCCTCGCTTACTTTTCGGCAGATGCGTTCAGCGACATGGATCGCTTGTTCGCGGTTCACTTTGGGGAAATAAATAGCAAGCTCTTCTCCTCCCCATCTCGCAGGTATGTCTCCATCTCGAATGCACGACTTGATGATCCGGCTTACTTGAATGAGCACATCATCGCCGATTTGATGACCGTGACGATCGTTCACTTTCTTGAAATTATCAATGTCGAGCAGGACAAGTGAACCGCATGCATCTTTCTTCTGAAAGGCACAAATTTGCTCGTCAAGGAAATGCCTCGTGTACAATCCAGTTAAATGATCCGTTGCTACCATTCGACGAACCTCGGCATGCAGGCTAGCATTGGTCAAGGCTAGTCCGATATGTCGGGAAAGAACCTGAAGCAATTTGTAGTTATTGTATGAGAAATAATTCGGCGTGCGGTGAGCCATCAAGATTGCTCCAACGGCTTCACCATGATTCAATATTGGACAACCCAGCAGTGAACGCGCTTCCGTTGCCTCCATCCATTCGGAGTTGATATCACAATTAGTCTTGTAATCGCCGAGCAGGACGGGCTCCTTGTTGTTGATCACAAGCCCGACGAAGCCGGAGTCAATGGAGAGGCGCTCATTCATGAAGTTCTCAGGATCGCTAACTCTTACAACAAGTTCATTTGTAGCATGATCCAAATCTATGATACACGCGAATTCAGCATGGAAAATCCGGGTCAACTCATCAACTGCATATTGGAATATATCCTGAAGTTTCAAGCTCTGATTCAGGCGATGTGTAATTTCATTTATTAATTGAAGCTCTTGAACTAGGCGCACCGTCTGGCCGAACAATTGCGCATTCTCGAACGCTGTGCCAGCGGTTTCGGTGAGAAGCCCAATGAAATCCAAGTCACTTGAAGGAATGGAACGCTCTTTAGGCAACAGGTGAAGCACGCCATAAACGCCCTGTTTACCCTTCAAAGGTACAGCCGCCGCACGGCTCCTCGTATTCGAACCGATACTATCATCAGCAATCACGATACAGCCTTCCATAAAGGCTCTCGTGCATAGATGATCACTTTCATACAGAGACAGCGGTTCCACAGGAATGTCTGGACACAGATGGTCCTGGGAAACATACAATTGTTTTTGCAATTGCGGGTATAACATCTCCAGACAAATGATCCATTCCGTTAAAATGGCATTTACATCATTCAATTCGTGAAGTTGCTTGGAGAGGTGGAATAAAGTACTTTGTCGTTCTGAAACTATATTCGCTCGGTTCAACGTCGTTGTTAGCCAAACATTTTCTTTCTGTACGCATTCAGCTTCCATTCTCGCAGTCAAGGCCGATGCCAAAATGCGCAGCATCAGCATGGAATCCGCTCTTGTTTGACTAGTTCTCATCACCAAAGTAACCGTCTGACGGCTGAACTCCATGATGATCTCTACGGATGGGAATTCAGAAAAGTCCTTTTGCGAGAGAAACTCAGGCTGCGGTTGGTCAGATATCCCATGAAGCTGCCTTTGCACAATAAGAGTTCCGTTAAGATCAAGAAGGGCGAACGATATATCAGTTTCAAGCGATTCAACGAGAAATTCATCCATGATTGAGTGAAAAGCTTCTGTCAATTGGGCTGTGCTGGAACTCGTTTCCCGGGACTCGCGATCAGCTGCTGAAGCAAACATTCCAATATCGGGATATAGCAAGCTTGGCGTCGATTCGGTCGGTATATGTTCTTCTCCCATGACAAACTCCTTCTAGTAAACTTCAATACTATAATAGTACACGTTCTGATCCTTCAATGCAGCATATATTATTCGTCAAAAAGCCCCACGAAGCGCCATTTCATTCGGTTTCTATTCCTTCGGAGAACATTACTTCTTGGGATCACTTGACACAGCCACCTGCTATCTTATAAAATTAGAAGTCGAGTGGAAACTGATTGTTCTGAGAATAATTACGGTGTCACCCTCACTGATTTTGTTGCTGACAGGACTGCGGCTGAACATTCCTGGCAGATGATTCCCTGGGGATCTGTAAACAAAATCGGGCACCCCGGAGCTTACTCGTTTCTAACTTATGACAAGCTTACAATTTGCAACCCAACCTATAAAATTCAATTAGTAGAAGGAGTATGAATACATGTCACGTTATACAGGTCCTAAATTTAAATTAAGCCGCCGTCTTGGTATTTCCCTGAGCGGTTCAGGTAAAGAATTGAAACGCGCATTCCCTCCAGGACAACACGGTCCAGGACAGCGCAAGAAATTGAGCGGGTACGGTGTTCAATTGCAAGAGAAGCAAAAGCTTCGCCATATGTATGGTTTAGGCGAGAAGCAATTCCGCAACTTGTTCGACAAAGCTTCCAAGCAACAAGGTATCTCCGGTGAGAACTTCATGACCTTGCTTGAGAGCCGTCTGGACAACCTGGTATACCGTTTTGGTCTATCCAACTCCCGCGCAGGCGCTCGTCAGCTTGTTGCACATGGTCACGTTACAGTCAACGGTAAGAAAGTGGATATCCCTTCCTACCTTGTTAGTACTGGCGATGTAATCGGTCTTCGTGAAAGAAGCCGTAACTTGTCAACAATCAAAGAAGCTTTGGCTAACCGCAATTTCTTGCCAGCTTACGTTGAATTCAACGAAGGCGCTATGGAAGGTAAATTCGTTCGTCTTCCAGATCGTTCTGAAATGCCTCAGGAAATTGACGAGAAACAAATCGTCGAGTTCTACAGCCGTTAATCGTAAATACAACAACCGTCCGGTGCATCTACATGCCGGACGGTTTTTTTCATGGAAATTAAATTTTCAACCATAAACCTTAGTTCCTTTGACATAAGTTGCTCGTACCTGCCATTCGTCGTTTATCAACACAAAATCGGCATCCGCACCGGTACGAAGCATCCCCTTTCTATCATGTTCCCCCACTTGACGGGCTGGCACGACTGTCGCGGACGGCAGTACTCGTTCAAGCGGCAGCCCTGTGAACTGCAGTGCATTCCTGAGCGCTGTTAACATATTCAGTGTACTGCCAGCCAAACTCGAACCATCGGTCAGTTCCACTGTCCCCCCTTCCATGCGAACGGGCATCCCTTCGATTTCGTAATCCCCATCAGGGCAACCTGCACAATATACGGCATCCGTAATCAGTGCGATGCGTTCAGTGCCCTTTAGCGCAAAAGCCATCTTAATGCCTTGTGGACCGACATGAAAGCCATCAGCAATTAGCTCGATCGTCAGCTCAGGCAACAATAGCCCTGCCCCCGTAGCGCCAACATCGCGAGAATGAAACGGACGCATCCCATTGAAATGATGGGTCATATGGCTCACCCCCCAATCGACCGCATGCTCCATTTCCGCGAAGATGGCATCCGTGTGCCCAGCCGAAACGGTAACCTTCTGATTGCAGAGGAAACGGATGACCTCTTCGGCTCCGTTAAGCTCCGGCGCGATCGTCACAAGGCGAATCCATCCACCTGCCGCTTCGAGAAAACTTTCCACCTCTGCCTTGTCTGGTGTTCTCAGCAGTGTCGGATTTTGCGCCCCGCCGCGAACCGGATTCAAATACGGTCCCTCCAGATGAATGCCGATCATCTGAGCACCCGTTGTACCATTGCTTTCGCTTTCGGCCATTTGCTTCATCGCCTGTAACGAATGAACCAGCTTCTCCGGTGTTGCAGACAAGGTGGTCGCCGCAAATGAAGTCGTGCCGAATTTCGCATGATAACAGCTCATGCCAAGCAGGTCTTCCTCTCCTTCCATAGCATCATAACCGCCGCCTCCATGCACATGGATGTCGACAAAACCAGGTAAAAGCTTACATCCCTGAGCGTCTATAATCTCAGCTCCCTCAGGCGGCTCGACTTCCTCTCCACCTACGGCTCCGATGCTTCCATCCGGCATAACTAGTAATCTTCCATTGGGAATATGCTCCCACGGTGTGTACATCTTGGCATTTATCCATAATACGGACTGACCATTCATTTACTTCTCCCCTTTATTTCAAATTGCCAAATGCCTGTCCATCATAACAACTTTAATGTTAGTGCGAACGGCCTTTCCTATATAGAGGACAATACTAAATTATACTGTGGAACTATTATCCTTCTCCCTTTAAACTGAAACACAATCAATAAGAAGGGGTCCATGCTACTCCAAAAGCTTAACGCCAGCTCAGCCATAAAAGGTTGATGCTGGCGTTAAGGTTTGTTATTAGTTGTTACTTTCCTGATTGATCATGAGGCACTGTGACCGTTACAGAAGTAACCGTTTGGTTGCCCGAGTTGTCGATTGCAGTGTAGGTAATCGTATAGATACGGCCTGTTCCGTTACCTAATCGCTCAGCGCGTAAACTAAAAGAAGTGGCCGGTGTGCCTAAATCTGCTTGTGTGTCACTTGGATCAATATCTTGTTCATTGCTCGTTATAGAGGTTAACACCACTGAAGCAATACCAGATATAGCATCACTCGAATTCAGTGTTGCATTAACTAGCACCATTTTCTTGTTTGCTGGCCATATAGATGTTCTATCTAATTGAACCGTTAACAATGGCGCCGTTTTGTCTACCTTGAACTGTACACTTTGGGTCTGTTCTACATTACCAGCTTGATCTGTACTGCGATAGGAGACTTGATAAACCCCATCACCGAATGTAGGAATGGAACCCGTATAGGTTATCCAAGCTCCGTTATTTACCTGGTATTCTGTGCTCAATACACCAGATAAATCGTTATATACAGCCAAGCTAACCGTTACATCCGAAGTATACCATCCATTGCTTCCATTAGGGACTGCTGGACTTACAGTTGCGATACTTACAGGTGCAGTCTTGTCGATATTACTTACCACATAGCTAGTTACATTGGATACATTTCCTGCAGCATCTTTTCCTCGAGCAAAGACCGTGTCATTAACTGAAACAAAGACAGGAGCAATGTACGAAGTCCAAGTGCCGTTTATACCCACTCTGTATTCTTTCACCAATGCATCTGTTGGATAGCCGATCGTTACGGTGACATCCAATTTGGTAGGTGTTGTAATATCTGCGGTTAATACAGCATCTGCCGGTGGTGTCTTATCGATATTGCTAACAACGTAGCTGGTAATATTGGACTGGTTGCCTGCAGCATCTGCTCCTCGTGCATACAAGGTACCATTAGCTGTAACGATCACAGGGCTAGTGTATGCTGTCCATGGGCCATTTGCATCAACGCGGTATTCTCTTATTGTTACATCAATCGGATATTTGATCGTAACGATGACATCCGTGTTGGTCGGTGCGGTAGTATTTGCAGTGTAAGTAGCATCTAAGCTTTTTTCGTCCGCTCCAATATCATATCCGTTGCCTATAGGACGCAGATTACCATCCATATCGGTTGGAACATCATTTGGCAAAGCGATACCGGTATCGATGGCTGCTTGTGCAGTGAACGGATTCAAGTGATAGTCACCATTCTCCGGATTGACGAGCATTGAGCTTGTGCCGTTCGTAATGTTGTTGCTTTCAATGGCCGTTCCGCCATGGCGTGGCTTAACCGGCTTATCTAACAGGTTGTTACGAACTTCCCCGCTGCTCTCCGGAAAACGGGATTCCACTGACCCTACGTTCGGTCCCGTGTTTAGGATTGTATTGTTGTACACCTTGAAGCCAGTCGCTTTGTTCATGTATACGCCAGCGTCCTTAGCACCATATACAACATTGTTGCGCATAATACCGCCGCGATGTTCGTAGGTCGTGTCGCCGTAGCGGAAATATTGCGGTGCTGTTCCACCACCGCCGAACGACATGGCGATGAAGCTGTTTTTAAACACATTGTTCTCAATGATTGTATCTATCGAGTTCCCTTTAGCAAAAATCGCATATCCTATTCCGTTGTTCGCACCTAGTGCGTTTTCGAACACATTACCGCGAACTACCCAGCCTTTGGCTGCAATCAAGTCAACTCCTTCCACACTGCTCCGCAGTCCGCTTATGGAATACCCGATCGATGAATTCTCGATCAATCCGTAATCGGAGTAAGGATGTTCAAGATTGTCGCTTGACGTCGCCTTGAAGCCGCCCTCACCGTTGTCCCACGTTTTCAAATGGTCAGCGTGGAAATAATCCGAGCCATTGTTAACCTGAATCGAATGATAGTACGAATCACGAATGGTTATATGTTTGAAAGTCACGTAATCCGAGTCGTTCACTTTGAAATTGATATCGAGCGATGCACTGTTGATTCCTGGACCCTTTACGACAGTGTCAGCAAAATCCGTCGTTGCGCCTTGAATCGTGATGTTGTTCTTGCCATTGATTTCAATGGAGGAAGTCTGATTGTAAGTGCCTGCGGCAAGAGTAATGATACGTCCGCCTACAGGGGCCTCATTGATGGCCTGCTGCAGCTGAGCTAAGGAGTTTACCGTCACACTGTCCTGAACAACAGGAGTAAAAGTAGTAGCACTCACCACGTTGGACAGAGCCGAATAGTTTCCAGCATCATCATATGTTTTGACAGCAAAATAATAGGTCGCATTTGTTTCCAGCTGATTCACCTGAAACTTCATCGCCAATCCGGGTTCCTTCTGAGCTAGCTCGTCTTCCGATTGCGTTGCAGACGCCCAGTTCGCCTCGGTGATCGGTGAGGTCGAATAACGCACGTCATAGCCAGCTGCTTTGCCCAAGTTCCCGTCATTGCCAGGTGCCGTCCAGCTCAGCTGCACGCTGCGTACGTTCGGCCCAACTGCCTGCAAATCAGCGATAGTCGAAGGTGGATTCGGGTCTGTAGCAGGTGTTGTCACGGGAAGCACGTTTGACAATGCGGAAGCATTGACTGCTTCGTCAAATGAACGAATCGCGAAGTAGTGAGTCATCCCCGGCTTCAGGCCGGATACATGAAGAGTCTGAACGGATCCTGATACTTGAGGCGCTGGTTCGTTCGGCAATTGCACCGCATCGTTCCAGTTGTCCTCAGTAATAGGTGCTGTATGATGCCTTATGTCGTAGGATGTAGCCGTTCCAACAGAACCGTCATCTCCCGGCGCAGACCAGGATAAAGATGTTGTCTTCCAAGTCGTATTGGCGCTGGACAGATTGGATACGGCAGAAGGCGCGCTGCTGTCTCCAGGATCTGCGTAAACCTCGATTTCTACTGGTGTATTAACCAGATTCACATCTTGGGTTACCCTCACATGTCCGTTTGCCCAAACCCGCACATACCGAGCGTTCAACGGCGAAGCCAGTACGATATTTTTACCCGAGCCGTCGCCCGGCTCCAAGTACTCGGCATCTGTACCTGCTCCAAGACCAGAACTATTGTTTGAATCGTTGTTGAACACGGTCGTTACGCCGGTTGCGAACGTCGGGTCATTCGACACTTGGACAATATGATCGCGTCCAGTACGATAAGTGGCCGCACTCGATCCCCAGTCGTTGCGGATATTGATCCGGCTGATGGGGTAAGACTGTGTCAGATCTACTTGAACCCACTTAGGACCGTCGTTCACGCTTATCAGCATATATTTGTCGTTCGTCTTGACACCATCCGTCAAGGTGGAAAGAGGTGCGTTATTAATAATATTCGTAGCATTTGTCGTAGTAGGTTTTCCTAACGCGACGTTTACCGTGGATTCCATGTCGACTTTCAAGACATTGGAAAGCGCAGATTCGTTATTCGCATTATCGCGAGTTTTCATCGCAAAGTAGTAGGTCTCTCCTGACGTTAGGCCAAGAACGGTGAACTGTTGTCGAGTTCCGGCGATTTGCGGTGTTGGTTCGCCCACGACTGGCGTGGCAGCGCTCCAGTTCGACTCGTTGATTGGTGTCAAAGAATAGCGGACATCATAAACACTAGCTGTGCGGTCGTTACCGTCGTCACCTGGCGCTGTCCAGCTTAGTTCAACGCTTCTGAGCGTTTTGAGGCCAGTTGCCATATCGGTGATGGCAGCAGGCGCAAATGTGTCCGATCCGCTTATAAGCAGATACGGTTTGTTATAAGGGTTTTCTGAGCTGTTCATTTCCACTCTTGCCCCTTGTCCGGTGGCATCGTGAATTTTAAATGTAACGATTTTGTCGGCCATCTGACTGTTGATGAATTCTGTAACGTCGAATTCATACCAGCCCGGCTGACTGAACGGGATCGTCCCCAGCGTGACTGCGCCAGTCTCGTCGGCTAAGGTAAGTTTATTGACTGTACTTTCCGACCAGTTATCATTCATTAAGCCTACTACGGTCATTACATTCGGCTTGTTTGGAAGAGTAGGCATAAATATTTTCAAGACCGCTCGTTCGGTGGTTGTACCGGTGAAGTTATTAAAATCAACTTTCATGTAATCCCAATAAATACTGTTTCCATTGTTTACGATAATAAGCAATGGGTTGTTACCGGATCTGTCACCCGAGTTCGCCACATATGCGTCGTCAGTCGGTGTAAACTCAGAACCTGAAGTTGCCAATGTCATGATAGAAGCAGTCGACAGCACAGACTGGTTGCCTTGATCGTCCACTGTCTTGATCCCCACATAGATTGTCGAACCAGCCGTGGGACCATCCAACAATAATGATTGTGAGGTTCCCGGTGCTTGAGGAATCGGCTCGTTCTCCCATTGAAATGCATTGTTCCAATTCGCCTCGGTAATCGGAGCGTTCGCATATCGAATGTCATAAGCGTAAGCCGTTCCCGTGTTACCATCATCACCAGATGCGTCCCATTTTAGAAGGAACGTGCGAGCCGTTGCATTGCTTGGGGTCAGATTGGCAACGGCTGCTGGTGGCGTCGTTTCACTCGGTACAAACTCATCTGCGCCGATATCCTGTGCGCTGCCGTACGGACGCGCATCGCCGTCCATATCCGTCGTTACCTGTGGCAAAGTCATGCCTGCATCCCTTGCGGCCGAACCATAGAACGGATGAAGGTGATAATTGCCATTCGCCGGATTAACCAACCAGCTGGCATTACCGTTCGTCAGGTTGTTGCTCTGCGTCGCAGTCGCGCCATCGCGGAGTTTAACGGTTGTGCTCAATAGATTGTTGCGAATTTCACCACTGCTCTGTGCGAAGCGGGGTTCTATCGAGCCCAGTCCAGGGCCAGTATTGAGAATAGTGTTGTTGTAGACCTTGAAGCCTGTTGCTTTGTTCATATAAATGCCTGTGTCGTCTGTGCCGTACACGACGTTGTTGCGAATTACTCCGCCGCGGTGCTCATAGGTCGGATCTTGATTACGGAAGAATGCAAGTCCCGAGCCACCACCACCGAACGAGATGGCAATAAAGTTATTTTTCAAAATGTTGTTCTCAATGATTGTATCCATTGAGTTTGCTTTGGCGAAAACCGCGTATCCGCCGCCGCCTTCTTTTCGTTTCGTGTTATCGAATGTGTTGCCTCGGATAACCCAACCTTTGGCAGCGATCAGGTCAACGCCTTCCACTGAGCTATGTATACCGCTTACGGTGTAACCGATCATTGAATTCTCAATGATCCCATAATCGTTATAGCCTAAGCCTGAGTTAACGTTGAATGTTGTCTTGAAGCCGCCTTCCCCATTGTCCCACGTCTTCAAATGATCAGCATGGAAGTAGTTGGAACCGTCATTAACTTGAATGGAATGGTAATAGGAGTCCTGAATAGTCAAATTCTTGAACGTTACATAATCAGAGTCGTTTACCTTGAAGTTGATGTCCATCACGGTACTGTTGATGCCCGGCCCTTTCACGACCGTATCATTGTAATCAGTCGTTGCACCCTGGATTGTGATGTTGTTTTTGCCAGTAATCGAAATAGTGGACGATTGATTGTAGGTTCCAGCAGCGAGTGTGATAATCCGACCACCTACAGGTGCATTGTTGATCGCCTGTTGAAGATCACTCAAGGACGATACCGTAACAGCGTCTGGTGTCGGCGCAACTATTGTAGCGCTGACGACATTAGACAGGTCTGAGACATTATCCACATCGTCTGTTGTTCGGATTGCAAAATAATAGGTTGAACCCAGATTCAGCTCTTTAACCTTAAATTGCATAGCAGACCCGACTGGCTTCTGCGGCAACTCATCTTGCGCCTGCTGTGCTGATGCCCAGTTCGCCGCTGTGATTGGAGACGTTGAATAACGGACGTCATATTTAGCAGCATCACCCAAATTCCCGTCATTGCCGGGAGCGGTCCATGTCAGCTTCGCCGACCGATTAATAGGCTGAAGCACTTGCAAGTCCGTTATGGCTGCAGGCGCTTGGGAATCAACTGCCGGTGTTGTTACCGACAATACATTTGACAGGGCCGATTGGCTAATGATGTCTTTCGTTTTCATTGCAAAATAATACGTTGTAGTTGGGCTCAATCCTGGGACTGTAAATGTCTGCAGGGTTCCAGCCTCCTGCGGCGCTGGTTCGTTGACAGCGCTAATGGCGCTGTTCCAGTTCGCCTCTGTAATCGCAGAGGTGGAATAGCGGATATCGTAAGAAAGTGCGGTGCCCGTGTTCCCGTCGTTGCCAGGCGCCGTCCAGCTCAGTTCCACCGCTTTCCATGTCGCTCTGGGGCTAGATAAGTTCGTTACATTCCCCGGAGGCGCCAAGTCTTTAGGATCCGCATATACCTCGATCTCAACAGGGGTATTAACTGTATTTAGCGAACCGTTGACACGGATGTGGCCGTTCGCCCAGTAACGGACATAGCGGCCGCTGACTGTATCCTTGAGGAATATGTCTTTCCCGCTTCCATCGGCCAGTTCCATATACTCATCATCTGTTCCAGCACCGAGAAGCGAACTATTGTCGCTGTCGTTATTGAATACAGTCGTGACACCGCTTGCAAAATCTGGATCGTCCGACACCTGGACTACGATGTCCCGTGCTTTTCGAAAAGTGCCACTCGCTCCCCAATCGTTGCGGAGGTTAATCCGGGCGATATCGTATGATTGCCCCAAATCAACTTGAGCCCATTTAGGTCCGTCCACAACGCTGTAAAGCGTATACTTGTCACGTGCCAGCACCCCGTCCGTTAGCGCGGACAGCGGCTGACCGCTCGTGGTTGCTGCGTTCGTAATTACCGGTTTCCCAAGCGCCATGTTCGCTACAGGTTTCGTAGAGACACTAGTAGCGGCGGATAAGTCAGACACTTTACCGTCGGCTCCTATCGTTTTCATTGCAAAATAAAGTGTCACACCTGACGGAAGCCCCTTAGCCGTCATCGTTTGTACGGAAGAAGCGGAGGCTGGAGCAGGTTCACCTACTAGACGTTTCACGACTAGTCCGTTATTCCAATTTGCGCTTGTGATCGGCGAAGTTGAATAACGAATATCGTAGCCAGTTATGGTTCCAGAACCGGGACTGTTCCAGGAAAGGACCGCGCTGTTTACGCTTGTGCTGTTCGCCGTCAAATTGACAGAAACCGGAAGCGAGGAGTTCGTCGAAGGGATGGCAGCATAAACTTCCAACTCTACGGGTGTATTGACCTTCTGAATCGACCCGTCCCCAAAACGTGTATGCCCATTCGCCCATGAACGCACGTAACGAGCGTTGATCGATGCGCTTAAGGCTATCGTTTTGCCGGTGCCGTCAGTCGGCTCCAAGTAGACGGCATCGGTACCTGCTCCTTGGCCGGCGGTGTTGTCAGCATCATTATTGAAAATCGTCGTGACGCCGCTTGAGAACGTCGGGTCATTGGACAGTTGAACGATGATGTCTCTTCCGTACCTCGGCGTCGACGCGTTATAATCGTTCATTACATTGACACGTGTGATGTCGATCGATTCGCCCAGATCTAGTTGAATCCACTTGGGGCCAGTAGCAGCATCGATTAGCAAATAATTGCTCGTTAGACGGTCGCCATCGATAGCTTTGTTTAGCGAAAGGGCGTTTAATACCATAGCGTTAGTTGACACCGTTGCCTGGCCGAGAGCGACGTTGGTTTCGGTTTCGATCGCGAATGCTTTTTGCCCGGGAGTAAACATAAATTGTGCCGATAACAAGGTCGTGAGAAGTAAATACACCCCTGATTTTTTCATAGTTGAAATCATATAAGACCTACCTTCCATCCAATTGTTTTCTTGTTGCCTAAGCGACTAAACCAATTGATAGCGAACTGATCGAGCTTTCATTTCCTCCTTCCTGTCCTTCTAAAGGATCTACGAAGCGCGTCTGACCGTCATTTCGTAATATGAAAGCGCTTCTATTCTTAAGGATGACACAGGCTTTGCCTGTTCACCATTAGAATGAATTGTCTTATGCTCGGTCATTTACATACAAAACAGTTGATTTTAGTAGGTTCGAACATAAAAAAAAGTCTGCCACGTTACCGTGGCAGAAAGGTTATTAGGGTTAATCTTTAACGATTATATAGGAGACTTCCGAGCATGCTTCAATCTCAGAGAATCCATATGACAAGGAAGTACAAATTACTGTAGATCTGTCACGGCTCATATACATTGAATTCATACACACTCCACCAAGCCGACCGCGTTCCCGTTTGCACCACTTTGATGTATTGTGCAGTTTGCATCGAGAAGGTTATGGTCTGGGAGGTACCGCTACCCGTCCCGGTTGCTACGGCGCTTCCCCAGTTCGTTCCGTCTGAGGAAACGTAAACCGCGTAACTGGCCGGGTAGTCGGTGCCGGAATCCAACTTAATCTTGTTGAAAGTTTGTGCTGAACCCATGTTAACTTGGATATATTGTCCAGGACTCTGTGAGCCGCTTGTCGTCCAACGGGACGTTGAACTTCCGTCCAAAGCTCTAGAAGGCGGAAACGTATTCGCAGAAGCTGTCGCAGTCCAGCCGGTCCTGTTCAAGGCTGCGCCGCTCGACGGAGTGGCTGATACTTGCGCGGAGTTCGCGCTTTCACTGCTTCCGGTTAGTGCGCTAATTACATAATAATACGTGATTCCGTTCGTCAATGGGGTATCCGTATAGGTGACTGCTGTCACACTTGATGCAATTGTCGAATAAGGGCCTCCACTTACAGTACTTCGCTTTACGTTGTAGCCTGTCGCACCAGTGGAAGCGGTCCAGCTTACCGTGGCTGATCCACTGCTGCCTGTTGCTGAGATGTTGGTCGGAGCCAAGGCAGGTACTGTTATGCTTACTTCAATTGAGTCTGGGCTTGAACCGTCGGAATTCACAGCAACAATTACATAATAATAAGTCGATCCAGCAGTTACGGAGCTATCTGTGTAATTGTTCGATGAAACATTAGACGCTAAGGTTGTATAAGAACCTCCACTGACCGCCGACCTCTTTACATTGTAACCAGTCGCACCAGAAGAGACATTCCAGCTCAATTGTACCGCTCCGTTGTATACACTTGCCGTTACGCTAGTCGGTGCCGCCGGGACCGTGCTTTTCTCGTCTGCACCGATGTCATAGGCTGTGCCCGTAGGACGCAACTGACCGTCCATATCGGTGGGGACATCCGTAGGCAATGCGTAGCCGGTATCGATAGCCGATTGAGCCGTTGCCGGATTTAGATGATAATTGCCATTGGCCGGGTCGATAAGATAGTTCGAGCTTGCATTGTCGATGTTGTTGCTTTGCGTGGCCGTTCCGCCGTCGCGAAGCTTGACTGTCTTATCCATCAGGTTGTTGCGTACATCCCCACTGCTTCCCGCGAAACGGGACTCGATTGCGCCTACGCTCACACCTGGCGCAATGCCTAGCAATGTGTTGTTATACACTTTGAAGCCATTGGCCTTGTTCATGTATACACCAGAATCCAACGTACCATATACAACGTTGTTGCGCATAATGCCGCCTCTGTGCTCGTAAGTCGTAACGCCGTTACGGAAATATTGGACCGCTGTGCCCCCGCCGCCGAACGACATAGCGATCGCACTGTTTTTGAACACGTTGTTCTCGACGATCGTATCCATCGAATTGCCTTTGGCAAAAAAGGCATAACCAGGGCTGTTATCGGCGCGCTTCGCGTTCTGGAATGTGTTTCCACGAATGACCCAGCCTTTGGCGGCAATCAAGTCGACGCCTTCTACACTTCCTCGCTGACCGCTCGTGGTATAACCGATCAACGAATTTTCGATCAAACCGTAATCCGTGTAAGGAAGCTCCAGATTGCCACTTGATGTTGCCTTGAAGCCGCCCTCACCGTTGTCCCACGTTTTCAAATGGTCGGCATGGAAATAATCCGAGCCGTAGTTGATTTGAATCGAATGGAAGTAAGAATCACTAATCGTCAAATGTTTGAACGTCACGTAATCCGAGTCATTCACTTTGAAATTGATATCGAGCGTTGAACTATTGATGCCTGGACCTGATACAACAGTGTCGGCGTAATTCGTCGTAGCGCCCTGAATCGTGATGTTGTTCTTGCCCGTGATCGCGATGGTGGAAGTCTGGTTATAAGTGCCTGCGGCAAGAGTAATAATCCGTCCACCAACAGGTGCATTATCGATGGCCAGTTGCAGCTGTGCTAAGGAAGTTACCGTTACGCTATCCGGAGTAGGCGTAAACGTAGTTGCGCTCACCACGTTAGATAAGGCGGAATAGTTCCCGGCATCATCAACCGTTTTGACAGCAAAGTAGTACGTCGTGTTCGTTCCCAGCTGATTCGCCTGATACTTCATCGCTAACCCGGAATCCTTCTGAGCCAGTTCATCTTCCGCTTGTGTTGCGGAAGCCCAGTTTGCTTCAGTGATCGGTGAAGTCGAGTAGCGGACATCATAGCTGGTTGCTTTGCCCAAGTTGCCGTCATTGCCCGGTGCCGTCCAAGTCAGCTGCACGCTGCGTATGTTCGGCGAAACGGCCTGCAAATCAATGATTGCCGAAGGCGGTGTCGGATCCGTAGCCGGGGTCTTCAAGGTGATCACATTGGACAAGGCGGACGCGTTAACCGCTTCGTCAAAAGAACGCATCGCGAAGTAGTACGTTGTCGCCGGTGTCAAGTTGGATACCCCGACCGACTGAACGGTTCCGGCTACTTGAGGGGCCGGTTCGTTCGAAAGCTGCACACCATCATTCCAATTGTTCACGGTAAGTGGTGCCGTATGATAACGAATGTCGTAGGACGATGCCGTCCCCACAGCCCCGTCATCTCCCGGCGCAGTCCACGATAAAGACGTCGTTTTCCAAGTCGTTTGACTACTGGACAGATTCGATACGGCCGAAGGCGCGATGCTGTCTCCAGGATCGGCGTAAACCTCAATTTCTACAGGCGTATTCACAAGATTGACGACTTGATTCACCCTTACATGTCCGTTAGCCGAAAACCGCACATATCGGGCATTAATTGGCGATGCGAGTACGATATTTTTGCCCGAACCGTCGCCAGGCTCCAGATACTCGGCATCCGTACCTGCTCCGAGACCCGAGCTGTTATCCGTATCGTTGTTGAACACGGTCGTAACACCGGTTGCGAACGTTGGGTCATTCGACACTTGGACGACATGATCGCGTCCGGTCCGATAGGTGGTCGAATCCGCCCCCCAGTCGTTGCGGACATTGATCCGACTAACGGGGTAAGCCTGGGTTAAATCAACCTGAACCCACTTGGGTCCGTCAGCGACGTTAATCAGTGCATATTCATCCCTCTCTTTGACCCCATCTGTCAGGATGGAAAGGGAAGCGCCATTCGTAACAGTACCGTTAGTCGTGACTGATTTGCCCAGCGCAACGTTGATCGTGGTTTCCATGTCGACTTGAATGACGTTGGAAAGTGTAGATTCGTTATTCGCGTTATCGCGAGTTTTCATCGCAAAGTAGTAAGTCGCCCTAGGCGTCAGATCAAGAACAGTGAACTGTTGCCCCGTTCCGGCGGATTGCGGTGAAGGCTCGCCCACTATAGGCGTGGCGGCGCTCCAGTTCGACTCGTTAATAGGCGTCGCAGCGTATCGAACGTCGTACACGCTTGCTGTCCGGACATTACCGTCATCGCCGGGCGCTGTCCAGTTCAGTTCTACACTGCTGAGCGTCCTCTCACCGGCTGCCAGATTGCTAATAGCTGCAGGGGCCGAAATATCCGCTGCGCTCACGAACAGTAATGGCTTATTATAGGCGTTTTCCGAGGTGTTGATAGAAACGCTTCCCCCTTGTGCGAGGGGATCATGCAATTTGAAACTAACGATTTTATCGGTCATCTGACTGTTGATAAAATCCGTGATGTCTAATTCGTACCACCCCGACTGGTTCAACGGGATCATCCCCACCTGAACTGCACCGGTCTCGTCGGGTACGATGGTTTTTGTGACCGTGCTTTCCGTCCAAGAATCGTCCAACAATCCTGTTACGGTCAGCTGATGTGGTTTGCTAGGATTATTAGGGACATATAGCTTCAATACCGCTTGTTCTGCGGTTGTACCGGAGTAGCCGGTAAAATCCGCCTTCACATAACTCCAATAAGTGCTGTTTCCGTTGTTTAGGATAGTAAGCGTTGGACCGGTGCTTGACCTGACACCCGAGTTCGCGACATATACATCATCTGTCGGTGTAAACTCCGAACCCGAAGTTGCCAATGTTGTGATCGAAGCGACATTCGACAGCGCGGAGAGGTTGCCTTGGTCGTCCGCTGTCTTCATCGCCACATAGATGGTAGAACCGGCCGTTGGGCCAACCAACGTTAGGGATTGCGAGGTTCCATTGACTTGCGGAACCGGTTCGTTTTCGACATTCTGAGCACTGTCCCAATTCGCATCCGTTATTGCCGCATTCGCATAACGAAGGTCATAGGCATAAGCTGTGCCTGAGTTGCCATCATCACCAGGTGCGTCCCACGTCAGTAGGACCGTGCGAGCCGTTGCGTTGCTGGCGGATAGATTGGCCACAGCTGCAGGAGGCGTCGTTTCGGATGGTACAAATTCGTCAGCGCCTAGATCTGGAGCGCTTCCGTAGGGACGTGCATCACCATCCATATCCGTTGGTACCTCTGTCAAAGTCATGCCAATATCTCTTGCGCCCGAGCCAAAATACGGATGGAGATGATAATCACCATTGGCCGCATCTACAAACCAGCTTAGAGTTGCATTCGACACATTGTTGCTCTGTGTTGCTGTTGCGCCGTTGCGAAGCTTAACGGCTGAGCTCATCAGGTTGTTCCGAATCTCACCACTGGTCTCTGCGAAGCGAGGCTCGATCGAGCCGAGGCCGGGACCGATATTGAGAAGCGTGTTGTTATAGATCTTAAAGCCTGTCGCTTTGTTCAAATATATTCCGGCATCATCGGTACCGTATATCACATTGTTGCGCATAATGCCGCCGCGATGCTCATAGGTCGAATCTTGATTCCGGAAGAACGAAAGTCCCGAGCCGCCACCGCCGAACGACAGGGCGATAAAATTGTTTACGAATACATTGTTCTCAATGATTGTATCAATGGAGTTGGCTTTCGCGAAAACCCCGTATCCACCACCACCTTCGGCACGTTTCGTGTTTTCGATATGGTTGCCCCGGATTATCCATCCTTTGGCTGCGATCAAGTCAATGCCTTCCACAGAGCTATGAATACCGCTTACGGTGTAACCGATCATTGAATTCTCAATGAGTCCGTAATCGTTATAGCCTAAGCCTGAATTGACATTGAATGTCGTCTTGAAGCCGCCTTCCCCGTTGTCCCATGTTTTCAAATGATCGGCATGGAAATAATTTGAACCGTCATTCACTTGAATGGAATGGTAATACGAGTCTTGGATTGTTAAATGCTTAAATGTGACATAATCAGAGTTGTTCACCTTGAAGTTTATGTCCATTGAGCTGCTGGTGATGCCCGGCCCTTTCACGACTGTATCGTTATAATCAGTCGTTGCGCCTTGGATCGTGATGTTGTTCTTGCCAGTAATGTTAATCGTGGACGTCTGGTTGTAAGTCCCAGCAGCAAGCGTAATGATCCGACCGTCTGCAGGTGCATTATTGATTGCCAGCTGAAGATCGCTCAAGGACGATACCGTGACAGCGTCCGGTGTCGGCGTAACAACCGTCGCGCTGACAACATTGGACAAGCCTGAGACGTTACCCGATTCGTCGGATGTTCGGACCGCAAAGTAATAGGTTGTATTCAAGGTCAGCTCTTTCACCTTGAATTGCATCGCTGATCCGGGGGGCAACTGCTTTAACTCGTCCTCCGCCTGCTGAGCAGATGCCCAGTTGGCTTCTGTAATCGCAGAAGTGGAGTAGCGAACATCGTATGACTGCGCTGTGCCCCAATTTCCGTCATTGCCGGGAGCTGTCCATGTCAGCTTCACAGACCGATTCATCGGCTGCACGGCTTGCAGGTTAGTAATGGCCGCTGGTGCCGCGGTGTCTGATGCCAGTGTAGTGACGGACACTACATTCGACAGGGATGAAGTGTTTACGATGTCCTTCGTCTTCATGGCAAAATAATACGTTGTGCTTGGGTTTAACCCTGCCACACCATATGACTGCGAGGTTCCGGCCACTTGTGGAGCTGGCTCACCAGTAACTTGCAAAGCACTGGCCCAATTCGCCTCAGTAATCGCAGAGGTGGAATAGCGGATATCATAAGACAACGCTGTGCCCGTATTCCCGTCATTGCCCGGGGCAGTCCAACTGAGTTCGACCGTTTTCCACGTGGTATACGTATTGGCCAAATTCGATACGGCCGCAGGAGCCGTCGGATCCTGAGGATCAGCATATACCTCGATCTCGACAGGTGTATTGACTGAATTCACCGAACCGTTAGTACGGACATGGCCGTTCGCCCAGTAACGGACGTAGCGGGCGCTGATCGTATCGGCGAGGAGGATATCTTTGCCGCTTCCGTCGGCCAGTTCCATAAATTCCGAATCTGTCCCTGTTCCGAGACTCGAACTGTTGTCGCCGTCGTTATTGAATACCGTCGTGACACCGCTCGCAAAAGAAGAATCGTTGGAAACCTGGACAATGATGTCCTTTCCGTAACGATAAGTCCCGCTTACGCCCCAATCGTTACGAATATTAATTCGGGCGATGTCATAAGATTGCCCCAAATCGACTTGAGTCCATTTCGGTCCATCCGCTACGCTAATGAGCACATACTTGTCACGTGCCGTCACTCCGTCCGTTATCGCGGACAGCGGCTGCCCACTCGTGCTGACTGCGTTAGTCGTGCTTGTTTTCCCAAGCGCAATGTTCGCAACTGGTTTCGTCGAGGCGTTAGCAACAGTGGACAGGTTAGACACCTGACCGTCGGCTCCAATCGTCTTCATCGCAAAATAAACCGTTGCACCTGACGGCAGTCCCTTCACAGTCATGTTTTGCACGGTAGAAGCTGTGGCTGGTGCCGGTTCCCCTACTACCCGCTTCACAACCAATCCGTTATTCCAATTTGCGCTTGTAATGGGTGAAGTCGAATAACGGATGTCGTAGCCGGCTATGTTTGCCGGACCGGGACTATTCCAGGAGAGGACCGCATTATTTACGGTCGAGCTGCTCGCCGTCAAATTGACTGAGATCGGATGCGAGGCGTTCGTGGCAGGAATGGCAGCATACACCTCCAGCTCTACAGGCGTATTGACCGTTTGAATCGACCCATCCGCTGTGCGGGTATGCCCGTTGGCCCATGAACGCACGTATCGGGAGCTTATCGGAGTGCTTAACGTTATCGTTTTGCCGCTGCCGTCCGTTGGCTCTAGATAAACAGAATCAGTTCCCGCCCCCTGACCTGCAGTATTATCAGCATCGTTGTTGAAGATAGTCGTGACGCCGCTTGCGAAGGTGGGGTCATTGGACAGTTGGATGATGATGTCTCTTCCTGACCTCGTCGCCGCCGAGTTATTATCGTTCAATACATTGACACGAGTAACGGCGATTGACTCGCCCAGATCGAGCTGAACCCACTTGGGTCCGTTGGAAGCATCGATAAGCACATAATTGCTCGTCTGACGGTCGCCGTCGACCAACAAGTTGAGCGATTTGGCGTTCGTGACAACACCGTTCGTTGTCACTGTCGCATTGCCTGCTGCGACGTTAACTTCGGTCTCGTCCGCAAACGCTTTAGGGCCGGGAGTAAGCAAAAACTGTGCCGATAGCAAGGCGGTGAGGAGTAAATACGTCCCAGATTTTTTTACAACAGAAATCATACTGACACTTCCTTTCCATTCAATTGGTCTTCCAATTGCCACAGAGACTGCTATCATTGGATTCCGTGCTGCTTGAGCTTTAATTTTCCTCCTTTCCTGTCATTCGAATATGTTCGCCGAAGCGCGTCTGACCGTCCACTCTGATATGAAAGCGCTTCTATTCACAAGAATGTCACAGACCACGCCTATTCACCACTAGAAGGAATTGACTTATTCTGAGTCATTTCAATACAAAAACTGATTATCTTAGTTCGCCTTAATAGGTTCGTAAACAGAAAAAAGCCTGCCACGTTAACCGTGGCAAGAGCTATTCATCCGCCTATCGAATACTATAATACTCTGCAATACCTGCGGGCAAAATAAGACCGTTCACTGCCTTTATGTTATAATAGAGTGTGGGCCAGTTTATTTTATTATGATTCATCTTATAGAAGCAGGAGGTCTATCATGCAAGAAGATACAACAAGAAAGCCATCCTTTTTTGAAACGCATCCCAAAACCCGTAAAACGCTATTATTCACCTTATCTACTCTCAAATGGACATTCGTATTAGGTATGCTTTGTGTTATCCTTGGGGCTGGTGCAGCTTTCGGTTATGTGAGCGCATTAGTCAAAGACGATCCCGTCCGCAGCAAGGAATACATATTAGAGAAGATGGACGAGAACGCACTGACCGGTTTCGTCTATTTCAACGACGGTACCCAGATAGGGCAACTCCGCGCCGAAGAAGACCGACGGATGATAAGTACTGGCGACCTGCCCGCTACTGTGCGTGATGCAGTCGTTTCTATTGAAGATTACCGCTTTTATGAGCATTATGGGATAGATATGAACGGTTTGTTCCGGGCGGTCTCACAAAAAGTGACCAATGCTGACGTGCAGACAGGCGGAAGTACGATTACTCAGCAATTAGCTCGACGCGTGTTTCTGAATCTCGATAAGAGCGATAACCGCAAAGCCAAGGAGATCTTTCTTTCTTTACGGCTGGAACGCCTCATGTCCAAAGAACAGATTCTACTCGCCTACTTGAACAAAATTCCATTTGGAAACGGCTCGAACGGATCTAATCTGTCCGGGATTAAAGCAGCTTCAAAAGGAATATTCAATATCGAAGATTTGAACCAACTGAATGTAGCTCAGGCTGCCTACTTGGCTGGATTGCCTCAGTTGCCGAGCTTGTACTCCGCGTTCACCAGCAGAGGAAAGTTCGATAAATCCGGTTTTGACAAGGCAAATACTCGTAAGGAACTTGTTCTCAAGCGAATGTACGAAACTGGCAAGCTGACCCAAGCCCAATACAACGAAGCGTTGCAATTTGATGTTCTAGCTTCTCTGGCTCAGCCTTCGGAGAAAGCGTATGATACTTATCCGTACTTAATGCTTGAAGCGGAGCGCAAGGCATCGGAAATTCTGCTTAACCTTAACACTCCGAATCTGAAAACCGAGACGAAGGCTGAGAAGGAAATTTACGCAGAAGCGCTAAAAGAAGCTCGTGAGCAGATGATGCGCAATGGCTATAAAATCTACACGACGATCGATAAAGTGATCTATGAGCAGATGCATCTGATTTCAGAAAATCCGAAGAACTTCACCCCGGATGATAAGGACAAAGGCATTGAGCAAATCGCCGGCATCATGATTGACAACAAAACAGGCGCTATCCTCGGCATGATTGAGGGTCGTGACTTCTTCGTGGAGCAGTTAAACTTGGCTACCCAAATGTTGCGTCAACCTGGTTCAACCATCAAACCGATTGCAGCATATGTTCCAGCGATAGAGAAAGGTACGATTCAACCTGCGACCATAATCGATGATGTCCCATTAATACTAAAAGACTGGGTGAAGAAGTTCCACTTGCCGGAAAACTGGGATAATAAATTCCATGGCTTAATTACAGCTCGTACCGCCTTTAATCAATCCTACAACATTCCAGCGATCAAGCTTTTCCTTGAAGATGTAGGCATTAGTACGGCCTGGGATTATGCTAAGCGCATGGGGATCAATTCCATTACCAAAGAAGATTACAACGCACAGACGGGTGTTATCGGCGGATTGTCGGTAGGGGTTTCTGTTGAAGAAATGACGAATGCCTACTCGACTATTGCTAATAAAGGCATTTTCAATGACGCCTACATGATCAGTAAAATAACGGATGCGGACGGCAAGGTTATTTTCGAGCATCAGCTGAAGCCAACGGCTGTATTCTCGGAGGAAACCGCCTTTCTGATGACGGATATGATGCGGACGGTTATCACATCGGGTACAGCCACAGACATCATGAGAGATTTCAAGTATTACAAACAATTTCCAACTGTAGGTAAAACCGGTTCCACTCAAAATGATGGCGATGCCTGGTTCATGGGCTATACTCCGGACATTACGGTTGGAGTGTGGGCTGGATATGACATGCAAAAGGATTCTTTGAAGAAGACGGGTTGCAGCATTACAGTTGAGCCTGGCTGCGGTACGCACCGCGCGAAGAAAATATGGTCCAAGGTCATGAACGCAACGGTAGAGAATAAGCCAGAGCTGTTCGTAACCCCTACTTTTACAAAGCCGGCCTCGATTGTTGAAATGACAGTTTCGGGATACTCAGGCAAGCTTCCTAATGACATGACGATCAGTACGGGCAAATTAAACAAAGATATATTCAACAAAAAGTTCGTGCCTACGGAAGAAGATAATGTTCTGATTAATCAGAAATTCGTCAGCTTCGACGGCGGAGTATATTTACCTAAACCAGAAACGCCAGCCGATATGGTTCGAGAGAATGTGGTCATTCGCCGCCCGAAACCGATATCGCAAATTATTAAGGAGATCGAAGCCGCTCTCCCGCAGATGCCTGAAGAGAACCGAAAGGATATATCTCACTTCTACCCGACCGACTATGAGGATGATGCTGCTTATATGATTGATCCTCGAGTTGATGACGGCGCGAAGCCGAATGCACCTACTGGGACAGCCTTGCGAAGAAATGCGGATGGCACGAATGAAATCGTGTTCCAACCAGCAACAAATCCAGATATTGTGGGATATCGGTTGTACCGATCCACCGACCGATCCGGATTCCAAAGAGTACCTGGCAGCGTAGTCCTTATTGGTCAGGAAGCAAGGTTGGTCGACAAGCAAGCAACACAATGGCTTGTGGGGTACTATGTAACCTCCGTAGACGTTGCGGGTAAGGAATCCTCACCGAGCCGAGTAGTGTATTCAGACGGCAATACTGCTGATATTGTGCCGATCGATAATATAGGAATGCCGAATGGCTCGGGTACGAGTACCGGGAGCGGGACAACGGGTGCGCCGACACCCAATCCTTCGGGACAGACGGGTAATAAGCCCGTCCCTGCTGCACCGCGTAATCTGACGCTCAAGCCGACCGCAGCTGGACTTGAGATTGCTTGGACGGCCAATTCTGCATCCGATTCGGTGAATCGCTACGATATTTATTACAGCAATAAAGAGGCAGGCCCCTATGAGAAGCTGCAATCGTCCAATACGAACAAGGTGAACTATTATGCCATTCTATATGATGGATGGTATCGAGTATCCGCTTCGAATAGTAATGGTGAGTCATTGCCATCCAAAGCCGTTCAGTATAAAAAATAAGCAACACAAAGAAGATCGTCCAGCATCCACTGCCGGACGATCTTCTTTGTTTATTGCTCAATTATTAATCTTCAATCGTTGACAAGTCGCCTGTCGGAAGACCAAGCTCCCACGCCTTCAATACGCGGCGCATGATCTTACCGCTGCGAGTCTTAGGCAGCTTATCCTTGAACTCGATCTCGCGAGGCGCAGCATGAGCAGACAGCCCTTCCTTGACGAACTTGGAGATCTCAGCCTTCAGTTCATCCGATGGCGTGAAGCCCTCACGCAGCGAGATGAACGCCTTGATTACTTCGCCGCGAAGCGGATCCGGCTTGCCGATTACGCCCGCCTCAGCAACGGCAGGATGCTCGACGAGCTTGCTCTCGACTTCGAACGGTCCTACGCGCTCACCAGCGGTGTTGATCACATCGTCAACGCGGCCTTGGAACCAGAAGTATCCGTCTTCGTCTACATACGCTGAGTCTCCGGATACGTACCAGCCCTCGAGCTGGAAGTATTCCGCATACTTCGAAGGGTTATTCCAGACCTTGCGCATCATCGAAGGCCATGGCGTCTTGATCGCCAGGTTGCCCATTCGATATGGAGGCAGCACATTGCCGCTGTCATCAACGATCGCCGCGTCTACACCAGGAATCGGACGGCCCATTGAGCCAGGCTTGATCGCCATCGACGGATAGTTGCAAATCAACTGGCCGCCTGTCTCTGTCATCCACCAAGTATCGTGAATCCGTTGGTTGTATACTTTCATCCCCCAACGAACTACTTCAGGGTTAAGCGGCTCGCCTACGCTCAGAACGTGACGAACGGAAGAAAGATCATACTGAGCCACTACATCGTCGCCCGCGCCCATCAGCATGCGGAATGCCGTTGGAGCACTGTACCAGACGGTGACTCCGTAGCGTTGCAGCGTGCTGTACCAGTCCTGCGGACTGAAACGTCCGCCGCGGATGACGTTCGTCGCGCCGTTCAGCCATGGTGCGAAGATCCCGTAAGAGGTCCCCGTTACCCAGCCCGGGTCTGCGGTACACCAGTACACATCGTTCTCCTGCAAGTCGAGTACGACGCGACCTGTATAATAATGCTGAATCATTGCATTCTGCACATGGTATACGCCTTTAGGCTTGCCAGTGGAGCCGGACGTATAGTGAAGGATAAGTCCATCCTCACGATCCAGCCATTCGATATCGAGCGATTCCGAAGCTTCACTCATTTCTTGTTGAAAGTTGACTTGACCTGGAGTAGAAGCATCCACATCGGAGCCGACTAGGATCACATGTTTTAAGTTAGGTAATTCACTAACCGGTACGCGGGACAACTGCGACGGTGTAGTGATGATGGCAACTGCCTCGCTATCGGCCAGACGGTCGCGAACAGCGGTTTCCATGAATGCTTCGAACAGAGGTCCAACGATAGCGCCGACTTTGAGCGATCCGAGCAAAGCGAAATATAATTCCGGTGTGCGCGGCATGAAGATGAAGATACGATCTCCTTTGCCGATTCCGAGCTTGCGAAGCACGTTACCGAATTTGTTCGAATTCGCTTTCATTTGCGCAAACGTATATTGCTCATCACGGTTCGCATCACTGTAATATAGCGCCACCTTGTCACGGCGATCCGATTCCGCATGGCGGTCAATCGCCTCATAGGCCATGTTCACTTTGCCTGTTGTGTACCAAGAGAACTGCTTCTCTACTTCTTCCCAATTGAAGACATTACGCGCTTCCTCATAGCTTGATAAATTTGCATTTTGTGCTGTTGGTTGGATCAACTCTTCTGTTTCCCCTTGCATCCCCATTCTCCTCCTCTGTTTAACAAACCCTAGAACTATCATTGGTTCAAGCGCTTTCATTACGAGTAGAAAATCTTTGATTCTTAAGTAGAGAAATCAGCATAATAAATTTGGACAATTTGTGGCATGTCTATTATAGCATAATCGCTTTTATTCGACTATTTCCTTTTCATTTTCTAATAAATTTGCTATAAGTAGCTTATTAGATGTTGTTTGGGACGGCGCGATGCGCCCGAGAGGAGATGCCCGCCATGGAACACATCAAAATCTATCACGCCGAGCAAATCGTACATGAGAACAACACGATCGTTGTGGAAGGCCCTGTTTCCGGTGATTTTCTGCGTACTCTGCAAATGCATCCGGATCTGGACGCGTTTCGCAGACCCAAAGATCAACATGAAGCACTGGTTGAAATTGCTGAGCTGCCTGAAGGCAGAATCGTGATTGCACGTCTGAATGAAATTATCTTGGGATATGTCACGTTCCACTACCCGGATGAGATGGAGCGATGGTCTGAAGCTAAGATGGACGATCTTGTTGAGCTTGGAGCCATCGAAGTAGCGGATGACTACCGTACGCTTGGTCTAGGCAAGAAATTAATTAAATTGGCCTTCATGGAAGATCAGTTGGAGAATATGATTGTCTTTACAACGGAGTACTATTGGCATTGGGATTTGAAGGGCGAACTGTCAAATGTATGGGACTACAGACGAATGATGGAGCAACTGATGAAATCTGTTGATATGATCTGGTTTGCGACCGATGATCCGGAAATATGTTCCCATCCGGCCAACTGCCTTATGGTTCGCATTGGCAAGCTTGTGCCGCAGGAATCCAAAGAACGCTTCGACGGCATTCGTTTTCGCCAGAGGTTTATGGTATGAGTTGTCATTCCTATATCGAGAAAGGAACCAGGAGACGGCTATGAGCAAAGATGCGGTTTTTGTGTATCACGATGAGACTCAGAACTATAGCTTTAATGATACCCATCCGTTCAATCAGAAGCGGATCATCCTGACGATGGACATGCTCCGCAAAGCAGGCGCTCTGACAGACTCTTGTATTATCTCTCACGGTCAAGCATCAGAAGCCGATCTGCTGCTTACGCATGCCCCGGCTTATGTAGATGCTGTGAAAGCGCTTAGCGTGCCCCATCCTGCACCAGAAGCTGTAAAAGCCGCTGCGAAATACGGTTTGGACACGGAAGATACTCCGTACTTCGAGAATATGCACGAGGCCACAAGCCTCATTGTAGGAGGATCTATCGCTGCTGCGGATGTGGTTATGTCCGGGCAGGCCCAGCATGCGTTCTTCCCTGGGGGCGGCTTGCATCACGCGATGCCAAGCACAGGAGCAGGCTTCTGTGTCTATAACGACGCCGCTGTCGCGATCGCTCATATCCGGCGCAAATATGGAGCGCGTGTCTTGTACCTAGATACAGACGTTCACCATGGCGACGGAGTACAGTGGGCCTTTTATTCAGATCCCGAAGTATGCACCCTCTCGATCCATGAGACAGGGAAATATTTGTTCCCTGGTACTGGCGCCGTTAATGAGCGGGGAGCCGATGACGGCTTCGGTTATTCATTCAACGTTCCGTTAGAGCCCTACACCGAAGACGATTCCTGGATGGAAAGCTTTCATGAGATTCTGGACGGTGTTGTCCGCTTCTTCAAGCCAGACATTATCGTAAGTCAGACAGGGTGTGACGCACATGCCTTCGATCCGCTCGCTCATATCCATTGCAGTATGCGAATATACCGGGAGATGCCGCAATTCATTCATCGATTGGCCCATGAATATTGTGATGGCCGTTGGGTGGCGCTTGGCGGAGGCGGATACGACATCTGGCGTGTCGTCCCGCGTGCGTGGAGCTTACTGTGGATGAACATGACCGACCACTCTCTTCTTGAGCGTCTGGATCGCGACCCATCACTCCAACTCCCTGCGGCTTGGAATCAAGCGTGGTCCGCAGAAAGCCCTGTCCCATTGCCGGACACTTGGCTGGACCGTGTCGAGGACTGGGATCCGATTCCAAGACGCAGTCTGATCGAAGAGAAGAACCGCAAGACGATTGAAATCGCCAAGCTGTATCTGCCTAAATCATAACAGCTATCCTAACTATCGAATCCTAACTTACAGATGTTTCATCATTTCTTCGATAATGTTGCAAGAATGTCTTGCAGCTAATACCGTGAATTCGGCGAAGTTCACATCAGCCGATCCATCCGCTTTATCGGACATCGCTCGTATGATCACAAATGGGGTTCCGTTCATAACGCACACTTGCGCAACGGCGGCCCCCTCCATCTCCGTGCAGGCTCCCTGCATTTCCTTGTGCAATGTAGTCACCGTGTCTCGTCTGGCAATGAATTGATCGCCGGACAGGACACGGCCTTTTACCGTACGCCCCTCGAAGCCCACTCCACTTGCTTCATAAGCGATCTCCACTAACTTCGGATCTGCAACGAAGACGGATGGGTCGTGGAACGGAATCGTGCCGCGCGGGAAACCTAATGCGGTAACATCCACATCGTGCTGCTGACAGTCTGTAGAAATTACGATGTCCCCAATGTTGAGCTGAGGGTCCAGCGCTCCTGCTACTCCCGTAAACAGAATGGCATCCACCTCGAACGTATCGATTAATAGCTGGGTACAGACAGCTGCGTTGACCTTACCTACACCAGACTTACAGAGCACGACCTGCTTATTGCAGAAGCTTCCTTCCATAAAGCGGATGCCGGCTTTCTCCACCACCTTTAAACCTTCCATCCGCTCTTCAATTAATTGTATTTCTTCAACCATTGCTCCGATTAAACCAATTTTATTCCATGTCATGTCTTCTGTTTCTCCTTTATCCAATGTACCAAAATAGGCAAAAAAAGAGGCTCATTATAAATGAGCCACCGATTTCCGTTGAATAATCTCATGCGGTAATATGACTCTTGAAATCTCTACCGCTTCCTTGTTCATCAGCTTCGTCAACAATCGCATGGAGACTGCTCCAATATCGTACATAGGCTGCGCCACAGTGGATAATTGCGGCCGCACCATCGAAGCCATACGAGTATTGTCTACACTGATAATCGACACATCCTCAGGCACACGCAAGCCATGGTCTTGAGCGGAATGAATGGCGCCAATGGCCATCTCGTCCGTTGCCGAGAATATCGCAGTAGGTCTCTCCGACAATTCCAGGAAATACTTCATCACTTCGACTCCGGATTCGTAACGGTAATTACCGATTCGCACCAAATCATCTTGAACCGTTATTCCTGACTCTTCTAATGCTTTCTTATAGCCTTGGTAACGAGCGAATCCATTAGCAGGGTCCTGCAAAGTCCCGCTGATCATACCAATTCTCCGGTGACCGTTGCTGATGAGCTGCTTAACCGCATCATAAGCTGCTGCTTCGTGATCAATATCAACGGAAGGGATATTGGCATTATCCGTAGTCGTTCCGCAAAGCACGATCGGTACAGAGGATGTCTTGAAAGCTTGGATATGCTCGTCCGTCACAGTACCACCCATGAACAGAAGACCGTCCACTTGCTTCTCGAGAAGCGTATTAATAACTCGGATTTCCTTATCCTTCTTCTTATCAGCGTTACAAAGGATAATATTGTAGTGATACATGTTGGCGATATCCTCAATGCCGCGGGCTACCTCAGAAAAAATCGAGTTCGATATGTCTGGAATAACTACTCCGACCGTAGTCGTCTTTTTGCTCGCCAATCCTCTTGCCACCGCATTCGGCCGATAACCCAACCGCTCGATCGCTTCAAATACTTTCTTCCGCGTCTGCGGTTTGACGTTCGGGTTGTTATTCACAACGCGGGACACGGTCGCCATCGAGACGCCGGCTTCTCTTGCAACATCATAAATTGTTACGGTCACGTTAATCTTCTCCAATATGTGTAATAGGTTCTCAAGAATAGTCTCAGCACTACTAATCTCACGTGTACAGGCTTTAGCTAAATGATACTTCAAAGCCGAATGTAAAGCAATGAAAACCAATACATTTACAAGTCATTTCCAATTTTAATGCTTTTCTATCCTTACTTAAGTCCATTTGGTGCTTTAATTTCCTAACAGTTCATTCAGCTTACCTTCTGTGATATGCCAGTGGGACGTATGAGCGACCGCTTTTCCCTGCTTGACTACAATCAATTGCGGGGACTCATGCTTCACATCTAATGTTTCTGCGATCAGATTGGATACGGGTCTGTCCTCTACTACTAGTACGACTGCATATTCCACATCACTGTTAGGTGATTGATCCAGATAAGCATTCCATTGATCATGAGCTGCTGAGCTGATTGGGCAACGTGTGCTATGCTTCAGTACACAAACCGGCTGTTCTTTGCTCGTCTGCAAAAGCTGCAACCATTGCTTCTCGGACTCCAATTGAATAACTTCGACCATTTGCATAACCGCCTTTCGTGCATCTAGAATACTATTACTATCGATACTAACAAAAATCGAAAAAAAAAGCTAACACGCGTCAGCTTATTCAGAAGTTATGTGGTTAAAATAGACGGAGTCAAGAAAAATCATAAGTCGTCATCACATGATTGGTAATCTGCGATAGCCGATGTCGCACATCCTCCATCCACTCACGATCGTCTAGCGATTGGGCGAGAAGCAACAGATCAAGAAGTTCGTTAATGCGTTCTTCAATTATGCGTTCCACCGCGCTATGTATGTTTTCCTTATTCGTAACCTTGTGCATAAGGTGGGCCAGTTCCGACAATTCGTTGAAAAATACTTGTTTCTTCTCCGGGTCATGTCCAAGCGTCTTGATAAATCCGGTTAGCTCCGGTTTCACCGCTGGGAACACCTCGGTTCGCTGACAAGCATCGCAAGAATAAATCGGGACATTCTCTATCTCTACCTTATTCTGAAAAATGACGGTGCGCAATCGAATACCCATCGTCTCTCCGCACTTGCACTGCTTATGCAAATCATTCACTCCTTCTCCGCAGCAAAGAAAATGCACTCTTTTTCCGCTTTGAAGTTATATATTCTACTTCTCCAAGCTTTATCCTTCCAGAGTCGGGATAGTATTTTTTGCTAGGAAAGGAACCGTTTTCTTATATGCTTATTCAACACAGGAAGACTAAGTACTAACATAGCTATGGCCGCTCCGATCGCATCGTTGCGCAAATCCTTGATATCCGGCATACGCCCTGGGACAAAGGATTGATGGTACTCATCGGAAAGTCCATATAGAACACATAACACCACAACTGCTGCTTTACCCAATGGATGTATGGAAAAGGGCAGCAACGCCCAAAAGAACGTAAGCGCTAATAAAAAATAGGCTAGAAAATGACCTGCATCGAAACTTTGCAAAGCTGGAAACCATTTCTGAAAATACGGCAGCAATGTACCGAGATCATCCCCGGTTTGACCAGATAAATAATAAATAATAGCCATGCAGACAACAGCAGGCGCCCACCTGATAAACAGCTTCATTCCCCGTCCAACTCCCTTGTGTTCAATAACAAAAGTCCAACTTTCATTATGACGATTCGACGGGAAAAATCAATGCCATTACAAATATGGTACAATAATAAGGTTGAGTTATGTAAGTACTATTTCCAGAAGGAGGTATTCATCCATGCGATTAGCCGGTAAAAAGGTCATTTGTTTGGTAGACGAGGAATTCGAGGACTTGGAGCTGTGGTATCCGATTTATCGTGTTCGTGAAGAAGGTGCCGTTGTTCATCTGGTCGGCAATGAGAAAGGAAAGACTTACATCGGGAAGTACGGTGTGCCTGCACAATCGGACCTGTCCTTCGATGATGTGAATAGCGCTGATTACGATGGAATCCTGGTTCCTGGAGGTTGGGCGCCGGACAAGCTTAGACGTTACCCTAAAGTGCTGGAAGCCGTCAAGGAAATGGATGGGGCTGGCAAACCTATCGGGCAAATTTGCCACGCCGGATGGGTTCTCGTCTCAGCCAAGATATTGCAAGGACGCAAAGTCACTTCAACACCAGGTATTCGTGATGATATGGAGAATGCCGGGGCCACTTGGTACGATGAAGCTGTCGTTGTGGACGGCAATATTATCTCCTCCCGTCGTCCACCAGACCTGCCTCCATACGCCAAGGCGTTCTGTGATGTGCTAGCATCCAGATAGGGAAGAGATCATGTGCTCGTTGAACCTTGCGTAGAAATAGTTGCTCATTGCGCAACTATTTCTATTAGGCATATGAATTCCTCGTATTTAGTTGCTTGTACAGCAATTAAATACGAGGTATTTTGGTTTCCCGGAGTTTTGGTCCATTTAGTTGCGGTTTGAGCAATTAAATGGACCATTGTACTGGTTCGGGATCAAATAGTTGCTTTTTGAGCAACTATTTGTTCTTCAGATGATCACGTTGCTCAACAACCTCCACGCAACTCACAAAGGCCGTCCGGAAGGCATCGTAACAACCTTCAGGACAGCCGCAGGTGCGCTGACTTAACTATCATAGTTACCTCACCTTTACTTCAACCGAATCCCCTGCTGAAGCTTCACGATCGCTTTCTCGATCCGGCTAGCCCGCGTCTCGGCCTTCTTGGCCTCCTCGATCCAGTTGATATACTCCTTCTTGTGCGAGTAAGCCATTTTGTCAAAGGCTAGTCGGGCAGCGTCGTCAAGATCAAGGGCCGATTGGAAATCATCCGGCGCAATGACCTCTCTCGCTTCCGTATCGACCTCCATCGTCACTTGTATGGTATCTCCTAGGGTGACACCTGCCTGGTCCCGAATGTCTTTATTCACGACCATGTAGTGAGATCCATCACCATTAGGCATCAAGGAGCTGCGATAAGAAACTCCGTTGACTGTCCCTTTCACCCGCACTTGGGACTTGGTGCCGAACTTCTCCTCCACGCTAAAAGGCACTTGCATAAAAGTCCAACTGCCAACGGCTTCCGGCCGTTCAAGCACGGCTTGAAATACAAGCATGGACCGTCCCCTCCTTCGTCCTGTGGAAACTTATCCAGATACAGATTCATCCTGCTGCTTGTCCGGCTATCAATAGCTCCACATTCGCTTCTCGGCACGCCTCTACAATCACTGTAGGCGGCTGCTGATCCGTAATGATTCTATGAACTTGAGAAAGACCTGCGAAGGAGGACAAGGACTGGATCCCGAATTTGGTGTGATCCAGCACCATATTCACCTCAGCTGCTTTGGTCATCACGATCCGCTTCAACTCCGCTTCGAATACATTGGAGTTACTGAAGCCATGCTCGAGCGTGAAGCCGGAGGCTCCCAAGAACACCCGATCAAAAGCCATCTTGGATATCGTCTCTTCCGCGAACGGGCCGACAAGGGAAGATGTCGCTTCCCTCATGATCCCTCCGACCACAATGGTCTGAACCTGCTTGCCGTTCAACTCCGCAGCCACGTTCAAGGCATTGGTTACAATGGTCATATCACCGCCCCGTCCTATGCAGCGTGCAATCTGGAGTGTCGTTGTGCCGGCATCGATGAATACAGCCTCTCCTGGCACAATGAGGTTCGCAGCCGCTTGACCAATCGCTGATTTCTCATCCATCAGCACACGGGATCGCTCACCTAGCGGCATATCTATAGCTGTAGACGGTATAGCTCCGCCTAACGTGCGATACAAAAGCGTCATTTGCTCGAGCTTCTCTAAATCGCGCCGGATCGTCATCTCAGTCACATCAAACTGTCGGCTGAGCGATGTTATTTTGACTTCTCCATCCGCAGTAAGCATATCAAGAATGCGTTCTTGCCTTTCATTCAATCTTGGTTTCATTAGCCTATGCTCCTAGCAAGTTAATCTCCAAGTCAAGCTCATACGTAACCGAGCAGCCTGCCTCTAGCATTACAAGTGAGCCGTTCGCCCTTTCTTCGGCGCGTCCTCCCACATGACAGTTGGCTGGTTCAATACCAAGTACATGCGTACCCGCTCCTGGCATGTGCCACTGGACTAGTCTGGGGAGATGCTCCGTAGACCAAGATAAGCGAGCTTGCACGCCTTGCTCAGCGCCGGGAAAGTCAGGGGTTTCTATTACCGCTGTTGCTCTGCCCGATTCATCAGAACGGACCTCATGATAATAAACCCGTTCCGAATAAGTCGGGTCTGGTGATGTCCAACGGTCATAGCCTTCCACCGGAGTATGCGCCTCTCTGCCAGCTATTCGAGCAGTTGGCATGTGGATGCGAGTGGATTCGTTCATAAGAGGAAAGCCAAAATTGAAGTGATATAACATCATATGCGGGCAAGCCTTGAACCCGGGGTTCTCCACTGTATCGCGAATCGTAAGGTGATTCTCACCTAATCGGCTGCTTATTTCGCGAATTAAACGCAATTGCTCGCCAAAAATGAACGTTTCCTCCACGACGCCCGATACAGTCATCACATACTCGTCCCCATCCCAAGCTCCATTAACGGATACGTGTCTGGCTGGAGTATGGTGAACACGGCCATGAAGTCCAAACGCATGCCCCTGGTCTACATTCGGTGACCCAGCCTGAGACAGTCCGCATGTCATCAACAGACCGCCTGCAGCTGTACGAAGCCATTCCGCTCCGCTAGCATTGAAGTAAGCAGGATGTACATCTCCATTCGGTGATTGCCAGCTTATGGGTACACCCCGAAATTCCGCAAGTGAAATATCAAGTCCACGCGAGGCGCTGATATAATAGGCTAAGCCTGCGCCAGTGCGGATTTGGATTTGTTCGTTGCCTGCTTCAGTTCCCTCAAGCAGCTGCAATCTGCGAATACCGCCGATCTGTTCCAGCCGCCCAACTCTGGCTTCCAGCTCTCTGCGTGTCCATACTCTTCCGTTCCAACGCACCGTTTAATCCTCCTTTTAGCCGAGTCTGCGAATATTGGGATCTGTAAAGATGTCGGATTCATCTCGACTTGTGCTGGAGAACTCCGATACGATTGCACCTTCACTTCCGGCTTGAAACCAATGCAGTGTATTAGGCTGAATTGTGAACTGTTCACCTGGCAGCAGTTCAATCTCGTGAAACACGGTATAATAAGCTTCGCTTCCGGATGGCACAATTCCTTGTATAGGCGAGGTAGGCTCTCCTTCAATATATAACAATACCTTGCCTGAGCGGCAGCGGAACGTTTCCATTTTACCAGGATCGCTCCCTACTGGCGGATGTTTATGCTCAGGACAAGTTTGACCCGGGAAAAGAACAAGATCTTTGGCGCAATAACGGTCCGTGTTGACATAAGTAATAAGCTCCAGACCTTGATTCATCAGATCATCCAAGCCAAACCCTGCAATTTCTATACTCGCCTTCTCTGCTTCAGTAAGCACGATTCCAGCCTCATCGAACATCCGAAGAGTTATTTCCTGCGCTTCCTTAACTTGTTCAGGAGTTACCATAAGCTCGCTTCACCCTTTCTTCCACTTATAATACAACCCGCTTTGTTGATCTTGCCGCCAAGCAGGATCCCGCTCGAGCCAGCTGTTATCTCTTTGCTGCCACCCGGAAGCCATTCTCTGCTCAACTTGATCCCAGGAAGGAACTCCGCTTGTGGCATCAGGCTGCTCCACATTGCAAGCGCCGACAGCAACTGCGCTCAGAATAATACGTTCCATCGGCAGCCCTTGCAGCAATCCTGCTAGAAATCCAGCAATTGTACAGTCACCTGCACCGGTAGTTCCAATCACATCGACAGAATAACAAGGCGCAAGCAGCTCGTGACCGCCCCAGTCTATTCCAGCACCATCTGTCCAACAAGCTCCCATGGCTGCAAGACGTGAAACATCTGAGGTCGTTTTTACATAGAGCCCATGCTCCCCTAATTTGATACCGACAATAGCAACACCCATAAGCAATAATCGGTCAGCCAACTGGGAGAGCAGCAAGCTGTCTACCCCGACCCCTGCTTCTACGTTCGCCGAGCTGCGCTCTTTCTCTAAACGAGAATACTGCTCACGATCTAGCATATAGAGGAGCTCTTCATAGCTGGGCAAAAATACATCCACATGCGGCAGCACAAGCTCCAGGAATGAGATCCAGTCTATGCGGCCCGCGGTTGAATCCGGATCTGGCTTTGCCATATCCAGCGATGTAGTAATTCCAAGCTCCTTCACTCGCTGGAACATCTCAGCCATTTCTTCGCCGCCGTTCGAATACATACGCTTCATCAGAGGAGGATAGCCAAAATGAAACAAACGTGTCTCCGCAATGTCATGATAGCGAATATCATCAGCTGAGAATGTGTCATTTGCCCCGGAGCAGTGAAGGAATATTCGATCCACTCCCGGAGGGCTGATGACAATGGTATAAGAAGTCATTTCACTAGATGATACAATCAGGTCCGATGACAGACCTTGTTCTTGCTCTTCCAAGAGCTTGGCAACCGCTCCACCGAACAAGTCATCCCCGATCTTACCCATAAGCCGGACCGATACTCCCAGACGGTGAAGCGCTATGCCTGTATTGGGCACAGCGCCTCCCGTAGACGTAACGGCCGGTCCTATGTTAATTAGCTTACCGGGAACGAACAGCTGTCCTACTTCGTTCGAGGTAACTTGATGCTCCATTTGTGGAATTACATCCAGGCATATAACTCCGGCAATTACTGCCTCCGCGGTACGCGGTTTCATTGGGAATCCCCCCAAGATAAAGTGACGGTACTATTGTCTCGCTGTGATTCAAGTGCTGCTGTGAACAGCTTGTGGCTGTCAGCCGCTTCACCTGGTGTAGCACAGTGAAAAGACTGCTGCATCTGTTCTCCGTTAACAATCTCGTCGCAGAATGCTGCCCACATCTGTAGAATAGAATCGGAGAAGCCGAATTCGAATATACCTCCTGTAATTGTAGCATAAGCGGACTTATACGGCGCATCAACTACATGCCAAGCTTGCTCGCCCCCCGGTTTGTAGGGAAGGGATGCAACTTGCTTCGGATTCTTCGTTGTATATTCGGCCGAGAAATCTGTACCCGTAATACGAATAAACCATGTGTTAGCATGTCCGGGGGCAATCCGCTTCATCGACAACACCATAGGGAATTGCTGATCCTCTGTCTTCACATCACAGGCCAGAATCGCATTATCCCATGTTTCGCATGGTACGCTGCCGCCTTTCCCATCTGGGCGCTCATCCATTATCTTGGACAGCAGAGCACGGACGGAGCTTGGTTTCCAACCGAATCGCATGGGCAGATGGACCACATGCATGCCGAGGTCGCCCATGCAGCCATATTCACCATTGGAAGCTACTCTTCTTTTCCAATTGATCGGCTTGGTAGGGTCGAGATCGCTGCTGTGCCAGAAGCCTGCTTCCACTTCTATGATGCGGCCGAACCGATTCTCCTGAACCCATTTGGATATTTGCATCGCACCAGGGAAAAAAGGAAATTCGGAAGAGCAGCGGACAAGCACATCCGGGCGCTGCTGAATAGCCTGTTGAATGCGCTCATTGGCTTCCATGTCTATACCGAAAGGTTTCTCGGCCAATAGATGCTTGCCGGAGGCAATAATGTCTGCATATAACTCTGCATGCAAATGATGAGGTACCGCGCAATAGATAGCGTCGATATCAGGTGAAGCTAACAGCTCCTTATAATCAGTTGTCGTTTGGGTTACACTGGGCACATGATCAGTGAACCAAGCCGCAGCTTCCGGATTGGCATCACAAACTGCGACGATTACAGGCTGAAAGTTGACGTTCTGCAGATGGCACCATCTGGCTGCTGCACTGGCGAACTCTTTGCCCATTAACCCGCAGCCAATAACCCCAAAGCGGACCTGGCGTTTATCCTTAGTACTCGAAGTCACCATTATGCCCCTCCGTTCAAAATACTCAAGGCCTGCTCCACAGAAGCGCCTCGATGTACAATGGCCATAAATGCTTCCGTCATCTTGCTAGGGTTCGGGTGTTGAACAACATTGCGGCCATATACGATGCCAGCCGCCCCTAATTGGATTAGTGCGTGAGTACGTGCTAAAATCACTTCATCAGGAGCGCGGCCGCCTCCGCGCGGCAGCACGGGCAGTCCGCCGGCAGCCTGGATCACCTGGTCGTAGTTCTCGATCGGATCACAAGGGTCCGCTTTAATAATATCCGCCCCAAGCTCAACGGCTTGACGAACCAATGGAACGATCTTCTTAATATCGCCGTCCACCATATAAGCTCCCCCTTTTTCATTGGGCAGCATAACGAGCGGTTCGACCATAAGCGGCATTCCATATTTCTCGCAATCCGGTTTCAGCTTGCATACATTCTCGATACATTGATGATAAAGATCAGGTTGGTTCGGAATAAGGAAGACATTCACGACGATACAGGCTGCATCAAGCTGGACCGCTTGCTCAACAGGGTTATGGATCAGTTGACTGAACACATGGCTTGGAAGGGTAGCGCCATATACATTAGCGACATCGGAACGAAGAACGAGAGAAGGCTTGTGTTTGCCTGGAATGCGCTGTAGATGCCTTGCCTGGCCTACGCTTAGTTGAATGGCATCCGGATTGGCGTCGACGATCGTCTCCACTGCCTTCTGCATATTTTCAATACCGGATAAAAAGGAATATTCATTGAAAAATCCGTGATCGATTGCAACATCGAAGCATTTGCCGTCTGACGCGAACAGGCGATTCATTCTTGCACTTACTGACATAAAAAACACCCTTTCGAAATGTTGGATAATAACATATAATGTTACTTAATAACATTTCGATTATAACAAGCAGTTGTTTAAGTGTCTACCCTAATCTACTTTATTAAAAAGGAGCAAAACCATGACATCTAAGAAACAATCCGACTACAACTGGACCAAAGAGGATATATGCGCACACTTGGGAGACGATTATGACCGTTATCTCGGAGCCATTGTGCCTCCTATATTCCAGAACTCCTTATTCACGCGAAAAACTACCGATCACGGGTATGTATATACACGGGTAAGCAACCCCACAACAGAAGTTGCCGAGCAGAAAATCGCCGCATTAGAAGAAGGTCAATCCGCCAAGTGTTTCTCCTCCGGTATGGGTGCAATCTCTGCTGCCATTATGTATTGGATGTCGAAGGACAGTCATGTCGTATGTATTCGCAGCGCTTATGGACCTACGAGAGAGTTTCTTAGCTCCTACTTGCAATCATTCGGGGTCGATGTCACGTTCGTGAAATCGGGCAGCACTTCAGAAATCGAACAAGCTATACGCCCAAATACGAAGTTGATCTTTCTGGAGAGCCCCTCTTCTCATCTGTTCGAAATGCAAGATTTGCAGGCTGTAGCCGCTCTGGCCAAATCTCATGGTATTGCAACCATTATCGATAACACATGGGCCACACCGCTCTATCAAAACCCGCTCAAGTACGGAATAGATATGGTCGTGCATTCGGCTTCCAAGTATTTGGGAGGTCACAGTGATATCATTGGCGGAGTGCTTATTGGACAAGCAGATATGATGGAAACAATCATGCATCGAGAACGTGCATTGTTCGGTTCGAACATGGATCCTCATCAATCCTGGCTACTGACACGCGGCTTACGCACCCTTCCTGTGCGCATGAGGCAGCATCAAGAAAGCGCCATGCAAGTTGCTGCCTTTCTGGAAAGTCATCCCTTAGTAGAACGTGTCCTTTATCCAGGGCTTGAAAGCCATCCGCAATATGAACTGGGTAAACGGCAGATGACTGGATACAGCGGTCTAATGAGCTTCGTCCCAAAAGGAACCGACCAAGCCATTATGGATATGATACGCAGTCTGCGATACTTCGAGCTCGGCCCAAGCTGGGGCGGTTTTGAGAGCTTAATTAATACGCCAGGGGTTGGAATAAACGAAGAAATGAGCGTAATGACCGGAATTCCGCAAGGCTTAGTCAGAATCTCGGTCGGACTTGAGCAGCCTCAATCGTTGATGGAAGATCTCGATCAGGCCCTGCTGACGCTGCGTCATTAAACAGCCTATGAGTGCCTGGTTGTCACGCGTATACCGCTCTATTGCTGCCTTGTCCATCAACGCCAAGATCAATATCATTATTATCGCTTTCCTATGCGTTCCCTTTCTATTGTTGGGACTGATCTGGTTTCAGAAGTCAAACGAAACGATTAAAGAGAATGCCCGCAAAGTGAATCAGGAATTGGTCAGGCAAACGACTTCTCAATTAGACGCTTATTTCACCGATCTAGAACGATCTACATTCCCTATGGTTTCTAATCCCGTTATTCAAGATTTCATGAAGCTGGATCCGGATGACTACTTGGAATTAAATGGATACAAAGCCCAGATAGAGCGAAATTTGCTGCCAAATTTACTTTTCGGCCGAACTGATATATACGGATTCGCTATCGTTTCTCAGAAAGGAGTATTTGCGAATTACGTCAATACGGATCGGGAACGCGCTGCCAAACTGCTCAAGCTGGATAATTTGAAGGATCAGGAAACGTATAAGGTCATGGGCCTTACTTTCGATCAGTCAAATCCGATTATTACGGTCATACGCAAGTTCTGGGATACTCAGCGTTACGAGACGACCGGTTTTCTTATGTTTGATTTGAGCGTGAATCAGGTTAACCGCATCGTGCAAAATATTAAGCTGGGGGAAACGGGAAAAATCTCCCTGATCGACTCTAACGGATTATATGTGTATCACACCAATCCTGAGCTTCTATACAAGCCTATATCACAAGAAGATCAAGAGTATTACGGAGGATTCCCAGAGGGATATTTCTTCAAAGGCACTGGTGATAATGAATTGTTAACTGTTTTTCATCGCTCGCCTTTAAATGGCTGGATTATGGTGTCTGAAGTGCCATTAAAAGAGCTGGCAGGTGAATTGATCGCCACTCGCAACTTGTCCATCTGGGTAGGGATCGTGTTAATTTTGTTCGTTCTGGCGATGTTGAGCGGATTCTCCTTCTATTTATCAAGATCGTTATTATTGCTGCAACGGCTCATGCACAGGGCTGAGAACGGGGATCTGAACGTAAAGGCACCAGAACGAAGAGATGATGAGATCGGCAAATTGAATCGAAGCTTTAATAAAATGGTCAGTGAAATTCGTCGATTGATCGAAGTTGTGCATACTTCAGAGCTTAAGGAAAAAGAGCTTCAGCTCCAGCAACGGGAGGCGGTTATGCTCGCCCTGCAGTCTCAGATCAATCCCCATTTTCTGTACAATACGCTCGAGGTAATTAACTCTCATGCTCTTGTAGAAGGGGTTATCCCCATAAGCAATATGACTACGGCCCTCTCCGATCTATTCCGATATAGTGTAGGTAGTCCGAATGAGATCGTTACACTAAAGGAAGAAATCGAACACTTGCGAAGCTATTTCGAGATTCAGAAGGAGCGCTATCGTTCTCTCATAGTAGAGCTCGATACGGATGATCAACAGACAGCTCGCGTGAAGGCGGCAAGGCTGCTTATCCAACCGATTGTTGAGAATGCCTTCATTCACGGGTATGAGCGTCAAAAGCTGCGTCCCGCTTATATCGGGATCCACGGTGAGCTAAATGCGGATGCCTATATAGTGACCGTAAAGGATCACGGCGGAGGAATGTCTCCCGAACAAGTGGATGCAATGAATTTGATATTCAACAGCAGAGATTCCGATACGGATCATCTGGATTCGAGTAAGGATATGAATGCCAATGCGGGCTCTCCAGGTCTTACCAAGAGAGGAATCGGGATGTGGAATGTGCATCACCGGATTCGCTTGCTGTTCGGCGCCCCATATGGTTTGGAAATTACACAATCGAACTCGTCAGGCACAACCATTCAAATTATGCTGCCCACGGAAAGCAGATAAACGAACGACTTCATAGTGCTAGCAGGAGGACCTATGTATACAATCGTATTAGCCGATGATGAGTATATGATCAAACGCAGTTTGTGCAAATTGATCGAGCAGAGCGGGTATCCTTACCAGGTGGTTGGTGAGGCTGAGGATGGACAAGAAGCGATGGCGCTTGTTGATCAATGGTCTCCTGACCTGCTCATCACCGATATTCGGATGCCAGTTATGGATGGACTTGAATGTATGGAAGCTGTAAAAGCGAGCAAGAAATCTACGCAGATTGTCATCTTGTCAGGCTATGATGATTTCGGTTATGCACAAAAGGCATTGCGGATGGGGGCCTTCGATTATTTGTTGAAGCCGATTAAACCCGCCATGTTTCAAAGCATGCTGGAGCGGTTGACTGAAAAGCTAGAGGAGTCACAACGAGCGGCTTCCAAGAGAAGCGAATGGCTGCTCTATAGTAAAAGCCACCTAAGCGCGCTTACGAATCAGCTCTGGGTGCTCAATTCAGAGGCAGTGAAGGAAACCTTGGAGACTATCCATTCCGATTTTATCTCGGACAACCCTACTGCCGGTGAGCTAATGGAGCGATATGCGGATCTGATTACCCTGCTGACAGGAGAACTGGAGAGCCTGCAGCTTGAGCCTATGAAGAAGGGTATATTGGCCTCCGAAGAAACTCCTGTTAAGTGGCCTGACGGGTCTCAGGAGCAGTTGCAGGCCGTCTGCAGCTTACTCGACGAATGGATCGAAGAGCTGCGCTCGACTAGGAAGTGGGGCACTCACCATCACCTCCACAGGGCGGTGGAATATATGAAGGACCATTATGCAGATGCCGATATTGATCTGCAGCGAGTGGCTGAGGTATCTGAAGTATCTCCCTCTTACTTCAGCCGTGTATTCAAACAGGAGATAGGGGTCAGCTTCGTGCTCTACTTGACCCAGCTTCGATTGGAAAAGGCGAAGGAGCTGCTCGCTGACGCACGCTTCAAAACATACGAAATCGCCTTGCAGATCGGTTATGAGGACTACCCTCATTTTGCCAAAGTGTTCAAGAAACATACGGGCGTCTCTCCTACCGATTACCGGAAACGGCTTGGGGTGAAGTAAGCCAGGCCCGTGAAATGGATGCCGCTGACAGAATGAAGAAACCCGCTTGCAGCAATAATAGCTGAAGCGGGTTTCTCTGTGTTCTAATTCATCCAGGTAGCGCCTGAAGAAACAACGATTTGCTCTGTAGCTCCTGTATATTGATCACGGATTGAGATCGTTGCATCTATATCAGATCGATTGACAATAACGAGACGTTTGCCAGTGGAGATCACTTCAAGCTGCGAAGCTGAGATATCTTGAATCGCTAACTGATATTGGCTGATCCAATAACCGCTTCGATACGCTTCGATACGTCTGGACCACGTACTCTGTCCTTTGCTGATGGCATAGCTTCCCTCGTAAACATGGAATGTACCCGTCTTCAAGGGGATACTAGCCGCAACATGCACGTCATCATCGGCGAAAGATGCAAAAACTAACGTTCCGTCTACATCGAGCAGTTCGATGTCTGAATGGCCGCTGTTCCATCTGGAAGTGTGGGAGTGGCTTTCCACCGTCTGCTCCAGAGACTGATTGGGAAGAGATACGACGATAAAAGGCTCCAGCTGTTGCGGTTGGTCAAAAGCCGCCTCGCCCATATCATTCAGCGTTAAAATATCTTCGACACCTTTCCATTTCGGATATTCGTGACGATTGCAATAGTTCACACCGCGCGAGCCAAATAATAAATATCCGATCTTGTGGTCGACATTGACATAGGATTGTATTCCGTGGGATTCCGTCAGATCGGGCTCTTTCCCATAGAATCCGCGGTATACGGAAGCTTCTCCTTGTTCCATATAAAGCGTGCGTTTTCCCGCTGCCAGTTCAGGCATCTCGGAATAATATTCGTTACGAATTCCGATCGTACCGGTTCTCCAATCCTGTACACGGCATGGCTTCAACACGTTGAACCTCTCTACATAGATACTCGTGCCTTGCGGCAGAGCAATGAAGGCAACATCCTGCTTAAGCTGATGATCTGAACCGCGTGCAATTCTTACTACCGCTCCGAATCCTTCGGCGTAGGAAGTGATTCGTTCTTTGTCAACGCTGCGTATAATAGATTCATTCGATAAGGCTCTAGGAGCAGATTGGCCGGCTTGATGCTCCAGACCAAGAGATTCATGGATAAGCTCAGTCTTCAAAGTGCCGGTGTAGCTCGCATATAACGGTGTAATATTCCATAATCCCTTAGCAGGTAAATTAAGCGCCATAACATTATTCCGCCAAGTGAAGCTCGTGAACGAATTCACGGTTCTTTGAACGATGGAACCTCCAAAAGGATATTCGTATACGCCAGTTAGTCGTCCCATCATTTCTTGCTGCTCGCTTGGTTCTGCACCGGGACCGCCGAACACATGAAGCAAATACGAGATGGCAAGATCATAGGCCGATCCATGCTCCAAATCTTTGGCAAACTGAGCATGCGCCCGATTAATCACGCATTCTTCCCCGTTTTCCTCTAACAAGGCTCCTTTTGTATTACTGGCCTGGATCGCTTCAATGGACGTAAGTGCTTCGCGAGCAAAACGCGCCGCATCCGAATGGCCGTGAAGCACATTCAGAATCGTATGCGTTAATTGACGCTCGTGCTGCCGATTATACCACCAGTCCTGCCCTTGCACAGGAACGTTCAACCCATCGAATTGGGACCAGATCTTAATAGTGCGTTCATATAAAGGCACATTGTTATGCAGGGCGCATTCCATCACAGGTTGACCGCTTAGTAACGCGAACACTCCATGGATGGATCGAAGATTCGTGCCAGCTGAATAATAGCTTGGATGGACGAACGCATGGTTTTCGGATGTAAAATCCGGATGGAAGGTAACCGTTGTTACTTTCATCCCTTCATGGGCATCGACAAGTCCGGATGGGAAGGTCAGTCTATCCTTGAACGTTGTAACTGTATTCATGGACCAGTTCACGAAGCCCTTCCTCCATGCCTCATGATGAGGGTGATCAGGGAACATCGCTAGCGCAGCTGAGATTCCTGCTGCCGTCCATGCGTTCTCTTCGCATTGCGTATCGTAATAGACGCCGTTCCGCGGTTCATCATCGCACCATTTGTCAGCGTAGCTAGCCGCAACGTCCTGCACTAGCAGCTTCGTCTCCTGATCAAGATCTTCCCAAAGCAACCATGCCGCACATCCCATCGCTGCCACGCTGCGTCCATTCTGACTGGACATGAAGAAGCTGTCTCCATGTCCTCCCCACTTTTTCTCGCTCGTATATGGAAGCACCCCTGCAGTACGCACACACTCTGCTGGACCAGTGTCATGGGTAAAGCCCATGTAGCGAATAGCTGAGATCGCCATTTGCTTAAGCTGCTCTTGAGTCACCCCTGCGGTAAGTGATTCGTCGAATTCCCCTAACTTGGACAGTGCAGCAAAAATAGCTGAGACATGGGCGGAATCTGCTTGGTACCAGAACGTCCCACCGAAGAAATGACCGCAATTCGGCTTGCCCTCCCATGTCCCGTATTGCTTCACGGCGAAGGGGATCCAGCGCAGCAGGATGCGGTACAAGCGATGCGACATCTCGTTCTCAGAAGCTCGGTTCCATTGTACAGGCTGAATATTCCATACCTCTTTTGAAGGTGTAAATTGCATAGTCGCGTGTCACTTCCTGTTCCTGATCTGTTGTTTGCCGCATAACATCCCGAAACGCATTTCCTGGTGGTCGTACTGCTCGCTGCTTTCTTCGCAAGGGATCCAGAAGACAGCTTCCTCTAGCTGAGTATCAGAAGTTTGTGAGACTAAGGTTCCGTCATCGCTGATGACTGTATGCAGCCAAGCGCGGCGGGTACGCTCCCACTCATTAATCTGCTGTCCAGTCCAAAAGGTGAAGCCCATCTGTTTAGCTGCAGCAACGTATTCCCGCAGGAACGCTCGAATCGGTTCCTTGCGATGAATGTGAATTTGATGAAAAACAAAATGCGCTACCCCTCGAACACGTGCAGCTTGTTCTAATAACGACGGAATCATACTTGTATCACATTGCAGAAAATCACCATAATGAAACCCGATTTGCAATACGTTGTAGAACCGATTATGCTCATCGTTCCAGGCCATTGGATAATAGGGATGGGCGGTGCCGTACAAATAACCTACGCTGCCCTTCTTGCTGTTCCCTCGAGATTGTTCCGATTCGATGCCGTTCGCCTCGCACCATTGGAATAATTGTCCCCAGCCTTCTATCCGAGTCAAATGATTCTTGTTGGAGATGATTCTTGTGAGATTAGCTGAAGCTCTCATTGCTGTGGCCTGTTCGTGAAAAGCCTCCTCCGACCAGGTCCCGTTGTCAGCAGACACCGCGTTATAGTGAAGCGCCAGCTCATGCCCATTCTGCTCGATCCGTTCGTATAAGGCAGAGCTGTACCAAGGCGCCATCATACACCAAGTGGCCGGAACCGCACACTCCTCGAGCAAGTCCAGTGTAGTGGTGCCCTCTTCATCCTGTGTATGATCGCTATCCAGCGATAAAAGCGCCACTTGCGAAACGCCATCAGGCCAGTAGTCGATAAAGGGCAGAATCAAGCTCTGAGCGGAAGCGGTATGAAGCAGATGCGACACAAGCACCTCCTTCCACAGATCGGCGTAGGGATGGGCGAAGTAGAGCTCCCCCGCAGCGGTGCGCTGCCTATCGTGCAGCCAGTCCATCTCCGCGACGTCGTCCGCCTTAAGGACGGCGTCGTTCACGGCGGCGGTCCCGTCAGGAGCGGGGACGCCATCCTCTAGTACCGGCTTGCTGCCTTGCTGCAAGCCGACGATTGTCTGTAGCGCGGCGACCGACCAGCGCTCCAGCTTGCCGCGCCCAATCGCGAAGCGTTGAAGCGCCGGGCCGGACGGAGTTCCGTCCGGATGCTCGCGGTGCAGCACACCTATGGCATCGCCATCGTCTGTGCTAGCGCTTGTATCCTGCTTCCTGATCCATGGCTCAGCACTTAGATGTCTCAAGGGCCGATCTGCCGTGTAGAGACCATCCGGGAGCCTGGTGTAACCTTTACCTGTGTCACCTGTACGCATAAAGCCAAGCTTGGGGGCTAGCACGTTAAGCCCGCCATAAGCAATAAGCGTACCGCCTTGCTCCGCATATTCCCATAGAAGATTGGCCGTGATCCGATCACTGTCTGCGACAGCGGCTATCAGGATATCCGGCGTGGCTTCTACAGCCTCTTTGGTGCTCGTATAAACAATATGCGGAATTCCCGCATGACCCAATAGTTCTGTGATGAAGCCCTCGAATACATTCAATCCGAGCGACCATCTCTTATGACTGCACGATTGATCCAGGAGAACTCCCAAGCGGGCTACTCGTGTCTGAGCTGTCTTTGTCATGAGTTTAACCCTTCCGCTGTTAAGTTGACTTGGTTAGGCGCACAAATCACTCCATATTTCATGACCATGCCCTCTTGCAAAACTGACATTTCCGGCTGAGGTATCCAGACGATTGCAGTCTCACCTTCCACAGATTGGGTTGGACAGGACCCGACCTGAACAGCAGCTGTAGAGTTATTGGTTAATCCTTGAATGGCTAATGTTCGGCGAGTACGCTCCCAATCATTGATCCGCTCACAGGTCCAGAATACGAAGTCTCTATTGCGAGCCTCATCCGCTAATAGCTGCATGGAACGGCGAACCTCTTCGCGGTTATGGATGTGAATCTGGTGGAATAAGAAATGCGCAACCCCTTCGACACTTCGGACCTGATCAAGGAAGGGAACAATCACACTGCTATCTGACCATTTTCCAATGTCCAGATCCTGTGTGAGGAAGCCTACCTCCAACACATTGTAATTCCGGTTCTGTTCGTCCGCCCAAGCTACAGGGAAATAAGGATGGCAGGTCCCGAATATAAACCCGACGTTTCCTTTCTTACTCGGTCCCCGGGTTTGGTCCGAATCGATCTGATTCGCTTCGCACCAGCGGAACAGCTCCCCCCAGCCTTCGTAACGAGTCAAATGATTCTTGTTGGACGCTATGCGCTCCAAGCCTGTCGCATCTCTAAGCCAAGTTAATTGTCGGGTGAATTCATCACCGTCCCATATCCCATCGTCCACTTCAACCGCATTATAATGAAAAGCCAGCTCGTGTCCGTCTGCTTGTATCCGTTCATAAATCTCCGCTGAGTAACCTGACTCTAACATACACCATGTCGAATGCATCCCGCACTCAGCAAGCGTGCTAAGTGTGGACTCGGCGTGCTCATCCTTATTACCGTCGCTATCGTGGGAGACCAAAGCGACCTGTGAAACGCCGGCTGGCCAATAGCCGACAAACGGAAGACTTAAGCCTAGCTCAGCCGCACTGCGCACCAAATGGCCCGTGAAAACTTCACGCCACAAGTCCGCATAGGGATGAGCGAAGTAAAGGGCGCCCGTCTCTGTCTGCAGACGATCATGCGTCCAGTCCAACTCGCATCGATCATCAGCCTTGAGCACGCCGTCGTCCACGGCACCTGTCCCATCCGGCGCAGGTACGCCGTCCTCGAGCACAGGGCCAAGCCCCTGCTGCAGCCCGACAATCGTCCCAGGTATATCAACCGCCCAGCGGTCGATATACCCTTGTCCGATCGCAAAGCGCTGCAGCGCAGCGCCAACCCGCGGCCCGTCGGGCCGGCCGCTTGCCAAGTCGCCGAACTCCTCGGCGACTGGCACCGCATCGGCCGCACCGGCCGGCACACCTTGCAGGCGCACCCACGGGTTCGCCTGCAGGAAGCGCAATGGCCGGTCGGCGCCTGACGCCTCCGGCAGCATTGCGTAACCCGCGCTGAGCGCTTCCCCTCGGACGTAGCCGAGGCGCGGCGCAAGCGCGTTAAGGCCGCCGCATGCTAAGATGCGGCCGCCCTCTTCGGCGTACCGCCACAGACGAGCCGCAGCGTCGCGTGTTTCCGGCGCGACGGCCACCAAGAGCATGTCGAAGCTGTGGAGATCCAGCTCGTCCAGCGAGCCAATCGTCTCATACGGTATTCCCCGATGGGAGAGCAGCTCTTGCACATACACTTCAAACGCATTTAATCGGAACGACCATCTTCGTTCCAGCGTTTGCCGATCCAGCAAGACGCCAAGCCTGGCCATTTTCATTCACAATCACTCCATTCGCTCACAATTACGGGATCCTATTCCAGTTAGATGGTTTTTCCGATGTTTCTTATCTTGGTTGTTTCTTAAGTTAGTTGCTTATTAAATAGCACCCATTACTTTTTTCAATGCCTTCACGATATCTTCCATATCCTGCTCCGAGCCGAGCAAGACGTTCTGATGCAGCCACAGACCTTCCTTCTCCGCGAATCGCTCACTAATTGGGCAGCTCTGCTCCATAACCTTCCCGGTCCACTTCTCGATTTCATTCAATACCGCTTTGTTCTTATTCAATGTAATATAGCCGGGGTGCAGCGGTATGCCTTCAGCATTCATCTGCTGTATAAACGTCTCTTTGTCGACTCTGGCCGCAGCTTCATCGAGAGCGAACATGAACATATGATGTGCGTGCTGCGTAACCCTCGGGTCCAGCTGAAGTGTTCGCAATCCATCGATGCTGGCCACCTGTTCGTTCAGCAGCTTGGCATTTCGATCACGCAGCTTCAATTGTTCCTCATAGCGCGTTAACTGTGCGATTAATATCGCCGCCTGGAATTCTGTCATTCGCAGATTCCAGCCAATGTGCTCATGCTGGTACCAAGCACCTTTCCGAATGCGGCCTACGTTAGACAGCGACCAAGCCATATCGGCCAATTCCTCATTGTTCGTCAGCAGAATCCCGCCTTCGCCCGAGGTGACGTTTTTGCCAGACTGGAAGCTGAACGATCCAAAGTCTCCGAGCGCTCCAACCGGCTTGCCATCCCACGATGCTCCAACACCTTGCGCTGAGTCTTCGATCAAACGCAATCCATGCTTGTCTGCAATCTCTTTGAGCCTCGTCATATTAGCAGGGGCTCCTGCGATATGCACGGCTATAATGGCTTTCGTTCTCGGTGTTATTGCAGCTTCAACCAGCTCCGGGTCAAGCAGCATGGAGTTCGGTTCTACATCTACGAATACCGGGATTGCTCCGAACATCAACGCACACGATGCAGTCGCAATGAACGTATACGGCGGCATAATGACCTCATCCCCGGGATTTACTCCGCATGCCTGAAGAGCTATCGTAAGACCAATCGTGCCGTTTACCACGGTTACAGCATGTGCCGCATCATGCATCGCAGCGAACTGTGCTTCGAATTCTGGCAGCTTATTGCGATTAGAGCCGCCCCACTTCCCTGATCGGACAACCTCCAGGATCAACCGTTCTTCCTCTTCACCGAATATAGGCCAAGTCGGGAACGGTGCTGTACGCACCGGACTCCCTCCATGGATAGCAAGTTTATTCATGATGTTAATCTCTCCTTGTTTTTCTTGCACAGTTCATATTTCCTTACAAAGACTCCATTAACGTCTCTTCCTCAACTGTTCTTGAAGCCGCATTTACTCTGTAAGTCTTGATCTCAAAGGCACCTAAGCTAACTTTCGCATCAATCCCTAATATGGGAATGGACAGCACCGCTTCTCTTGCGATACCTGTTGGCTCGAACAAACGAACAATATATTGTCCGCCTGCAGCTGCTCCAACCAGGTTATCCGCCTGCTTAAACGCCGAAGCTTGAATAACATCGTCACTTAGTGACAGGAGGGGTTGTACCCGCGTACCTGCTCCTGAAGGGAAGTATGACAGCGTATAAGGCTTCTCGTTATGTGCCAACGCTTCGCGGTCAATTGCCTCTAATCGCTCAGCAGCAGGACCGCCGTTCAGCCAGAACGTAAACTTTCGTTCCCCCTGATCAATCCGATTGGAATAGCGGTCATTCGGCATAGTGTACATCATCTCTCCGCCAGGGAGTGCGGAATAGCCCGGGGACCTCAGCAGTGTCAAGCGTACCACGCCATCCGACATATCGGAGCCGTATGTGCCGTCATTCACACATGTAAGAACATACCCCTCGTCAGAGCGCATCGCTCCGCCACGACTTGCTTCCTCTTTACTCACGCTTGCCGCAGCCGTCCACTTCTGAGCAACAAGCTCCCGCCCATCATTCGGGAATCTCTCTACCCCAAACGCAACTTGCCCGAGGTATGATCCTTCTTTCCACACGGTCGGAATAGCCAGCTTTAACATTTTACGTGTTTCATTCCACTGCACATGGACGTCCACTTGAATCTCCACGCCATGCTTCGGCAGACTATAACGCTGAACGATAGACGAAGCCCCATACTCCATAAGTGCTTCTATTACCGTTCTCACTGGGCCGTCCTCGATGACCCGAACTGAAGGAATAGCCTTCCCTCTTACACCGGATACCCTTGATCCCTTAGTCTTGGACATCAGCTTGAAGGCCCCAATCTGCTTAGTGAAGCTGTTCACCTGACTGCCCCATGCATCGTCATTGTCTTCTATGACGATCGGCTGTACTGCATTTGGCAGCAAGAATGGTACTCCATCGACCTTCAACCCGTCTACCAACCCGGTAGTGGTATTCACCTCAACCAGAAGGCGGTCCGTCTGGAATATGAACTTACCCTCTTCCTCCGTTAAGGCAGGCTTCGGCTTCTCAGGCAAAAACTCCACCGTACAGTCAAACCGATTCATCTGTCCTGGTTCAAGCTCTGCGTTGAACACCACTCTTTTTCGCCAATCAATGTACAAGTTGCTTATCTCTTTCTCTACCTGACAAGGGACAGGAACACCATCGCGATGCATAACGATATTCGCGTATTGTCCTTTTGAAGATTGGGGCAGCTGGAACTCACACTCAAATAGCCCTTTTACCTTATAAGGATGAGGGTTGTACAAGAACACGGGGACCTCGCCTTCCTCGGCCTTGCGTTCACCAGCCGTTAATGCGAAAAATGCGCGTGACCGGAGCCTGGCTAATATTTCTCTTCCGTGATCCATTAATCTTAATCCATATTCTTCTACGGGCTTAACGGATGAACCTGGTAATATATCATGAAATTGTGCCAACATTAAGTCTTCCTGAGCTTCCGCAATCGCTTGGTCCGGATAAGGAACTAAGCCTGCAAGAGCAGCATGAGACATCATTTTCTCCGTCATAAACAACTCATTCTCCAGCAAGCGATGCTTCTGCTTGATGCGAATCTGCGATGTGTAACAGCCTACTGCCCATGCGTTCAAATCCCCTTCATGCTTGGGAAGCACTGTCCCGGACCCTTTCAACCAATCAAAATAAGCTTCTGGCGTTGAGTGTATCAATTGATATTGATCCGTCTGTTCCTTCAATTCTTGCAAATTGGTCAAATCAATAAGGGAAGGACCGCCCCCGTGATTGCCGATACCCCATAAGACTAGTCCGCCCTGCTTATCCGGATAATCATTGATCCAGTTCTGCACTTTCATGTGCGCCTTCCCTTTTCCAGACAAGTAAGCTCTGTACGCCCGATGCACGATAACCTCTGAGCCGTCGTAACCGACCCATTTCACTTCCTCAGCAGGAAGCGGGCAGTCCTTCTGCCCAGGACGGCATACAATATAGGAGTCGAAGCCAGCTTTAGCCATAATCTGCACAAGACCTCGCGTGTGGCCGAATGGATCGAAGTTAATCGCTGTAGTCGGACGCACCCCGAATTTCTCGGCAAAATAGCGACGGCCTGCTAACATATGACGGACGAACGACTCCCCGCTTGGCATATTGCAGTCCGGCTGCAAATACCACCCGCCCATGATATGCCATTTTCCCTGCCGCACAAGCTCTTGGATACGTAGAAACAAAGCCGGATCATACTCCTCAATCCACTTGTATAAAATCACTTCATTGTGATTGAATACGAAGCCTTCGAACTTCTCGCAGAAATCAGCGGCAATCCGAAATGTGGACAGCGCCTCTCCCGCTCCTTCTTCAATCTCCCATAACCAAGCGGGATCTAGATGTGCGTTACAAATCAAATGCAGATTCCTGTCCATTTCATAGTCTCCTCACATACAAGTTATTGAGAAACCCCCGATGAAGCATCGGGGGTTGTCCTATCTGTCTTATTTCTTCTGTGTTGATTTATACCATTCCGTTGCTTCTTTGATTAATTGATCTCCGCCGCGTTTCTTCCAATCCGCTACAAAATCATTGAATTTATCAACGGATTCTTTGCCGGTAATAACCTTGGAGGCATACTCTAACCACAGACCGTCAAACTTAAGCTCAGGACGCGCTTGCAAGGTCGGCATGGAAGGCATTCCTAATCCATCATTCTTCGCGCCTTCAGCAGCAGCAACCTTCAATGATGCAACAATTTTGTCTCCTCCCGGCTTAGCTTTAATATATTCTTCGTCCGTTAAATATTTCTTAGGTCCTGTGAACGCCAACCATCCTTGGTACATGAATTCTGCACCTGTTTCGTCAGCATTCTTAGGGTAGTTATACTTTATTTTACCATTTTCTACAGTGTGATTAGTACCCTCAATTCCATATAACAAGAAAGTATCTTTCTCTTTGTTCGGGCTGTAGTACCAGTCCAGGAATTTGATTACTTCAATCGCATTTTTTGTGTTTTTCGGAAGGACCCACACATAATCGGATACGGTAGAACCGATAAAGTCAGCACCGCCAGGCTTACCGCTTGGACCGACTGGAGAAGGGATAACCGCTACTTTTGCTGTAGGGTCGCCTGCTTTTACATCTGACTCCCATTTATCTGGATAAGTAGCAGCATGTGACCACATTCCAGCTACAGCAGCGCCTTTGATTTTAGCATCCCAGTCTTTTCCTTGCTGCACCAAAAATTCATTGTCAAGCAGCTTCTCTTCATACAGCTTCGTATAAGTTTTCAGTGCGTCAACCATTTCCGGGCGAATGAAGTTAGGAACTAACTGATCATTTTGGAACTTCCATCCGGCTGGAAGAACATCATAAGCACCAAAGAATGCATTACCGAAAGAGAACTTGGCGCGAGCTGTGAAAGGAACCTCGTCTGCTTTTCCGTTGCCGTTTGGATCTTTTTCTTTAAACGCTTTCAATACCGCGATATATTCGTCTACTGTCTTAGGCGCTTTCAAGTTCAGCTTGTCTAACCAATCCTGACGAATATAAGTGACCGTACCGTTGCGAATCGGATTCTCTTGCGGAATTCCATAAATTTTCCCGTCCTTGCTTACGGCTGCAGAATCCCAAGATTCCTGAGGCACGTTTTTCTTCAAATTCGGGCCATACTTATCAATCAGTTCATTTAGAGGCATCAGGTTTCCTGAGTCAACTGCAGGCGCCACCTCGGGTGTATTGATCCCTTTGGTCTGAAGGAGGTTCGGCATTTCTCCGCTTGCGAACATCAAGGTGATGCTTTGGGCATAGTTTTCGTGAGGAATGAGCTGCAGATCCAAATCTGTGTTAGACAATTGCTCCAGCTTCGTAACATACTTGTCGCCGTTAATATCTCTAGACCCCGTTACATAAGGTAAGTTTCCTGTACCTAACGCAACACTGATTTTGGCTGGCGCGGTACTCGTATTCCCATTAGCTTCCTCCTTGCTGCCCTCTTCCTTTGCTGCGCAACCGGCTAATACCGATCCAACAAGAACAGCGCTCATCAAGACGGAAAACGTTTTTTTCATCTTCACTTGAAACCCTCTCCTTTTATCTAGATGTTGTTATATAATCTACCCTTTTACAGATCCTAGCATAGAGCCTTTGACAAAATGCTTTTGAATCCAGGGATAAATCACAAGAATAGGAAGCGTGGCAAACATAATGGAGGCCATCTTGATCCCCTCAACAGATTGCATAGTTGCAACTGTACTCTGCATCATGGACTCGACATCACCCTCCACGATCAACTGACGGAGCTTGACTTGAAGTGGATGCAAATCTGGATTGCGAACGTATAACAATGCCGAGAAATAGCTGTTCCAATGTCCGACGGCATAGAACAATCCAATCGTTAGCAAGGAAGGCTTGGACAATGGAACTACGATCTGAAGCAGCGTACGATATTCACCGCACCCATCGATTTTGGCGGAATCCAACAAACCATCCGGAATATTGCGGAAAAACGAAATCATAATAATCAAATTGAAGGCACTGATCGCACCCGGTATCATGAGGGACCAAATCGTGTTAAGCATCCCTAATGATTTCACAAGCAAGTACGTTGGAATGAGCGGTGCTTGGAAAATCATAGTGAATAGTACTAGCAGCAATATAAATGACCGGCCCTTTAGATCGCTCTTCGATAACCCGTAAGCCATCAACGCGGTAAGAATCAAATTAATCCCGGTTCCGACAACAGTTATCAAGACTGTTACTCCAAATGATCTCCAGATCGTGGGATCCGTGAAAACGACTGCATAATTCGAAGTGGTGAATTCAACCGGCCATAAACTTACTCTACCTTCAATCAAGGCTCTGCTTCCACTAAATGACCCTGCCAATATATGAAAGAAGGGCACAAGCATCGTGACACTAAACAAAGTTAAGAACAAATAGTTGAAAAATTTGAACGTACGTTGCGGGATTGTTGCTTTAATCATTGGTGGTCACCCCCTCCTTCATTAGTAAATGGAATTGCCCGTCGACTTGCGGCTAATGTAGTTCGCACCTACTAACAGGACGAATCCAATCACAGATTTGAACAGCCCAATCGCTGTCGTATAGCTATACTGTCCTCCCAGCAACCCGATCCGATAAATGTAAGTATCGAACACTTCACCGGTCTCCGTTACTAGCGGATTTAACAAAATATAAATTTGTTCAAAGCCTAGATCCAGTATGTTACCAATTCTCAACAGCAGCAGTACCATAATGGTAGGCAGGATACTTGGCAGTGTAATACTGAACACCTGGCGCAGCTTTCCTGCTCCATCCACTTCAGCGGCTTCATACAAATCGGGATTAATACCAGCTAAAGCTGCCAGGTAGATGATCGTTCCCCAACCAACCTCTTTCCACATCCCTGACGATACGATAATCGTACGGAAGTAACCCGGCTCCTGCATGAAGAATATCGGTTCTCCACCGAACAATTTCACTACATCATTCAACAATCCTGAGCTCGGGGATAAGAAGTTAATCACTAACCCGCCAACGATTACCCAAGATAGAAAGTGAGGCAAATACAGGATCGTTTGGACGGTACGTTTGAATACAGCTTTTCCCACTTCATTCAGCAATAGCGCCAAGATGATTGGAGCTGGAAATCCGAATATTAGCTGATACAAGCTGATGAGCAATGTGTTTTTAAAAATACGGTAAAATTCTGGATAAGCGAACAAATTTTCAAAATGCTTCAATCCAACAAACTTACTTCCCATGACCCCGTCGAAAATATTATAGTTCTGAAAAGCAATGATGCTTCCTCCGAGCGGAATATACTTGAACACCAGGAAGAATACTAAACCAGGTAAAATCATGGAGTAAAGCGGCCAGTTTCTGACGAAATAATTTCTTTTTTTCGGTACCGCCAGGGACTGTGCCGATTGATTGCGTGCTGTTCCGTTACGGTTTGCAGCCGTTTGATGGGATGCCATCCGTGTCCCCCCTTGCCGTATCTTGTTGTCTAGTGCTTGTTTACTTTATGTCTTAATGATAACGAATTACTGATGGCGCTTACATGTGATTTCTTGTTAAAGCTTGTTATCTTTTTACCTAATCTTAATAAATCAAAAAACCTAGCGGAAGCTTTCTCCGCTAGGTAAGTTATTCTAATCAATTGCTAACTTGGAGAATCTCACGGATCTCCTCGCCAGTTCGGCAGGCTAGTACACGTTCTAACAGTTCCCGGCACTCATGCTCGGTTATCTCAATCAGCTTGTTCTTGACGGGCAAGATAGAATGGGCAGACATACTGAGATCATGTACTCCGAGTCCGATCCATATTGGCAATGCATGCACATCACCAGCAAGCTCTCCGCACACACCGACTGCAATCCCTTGCTTACTCGCTGCTTCAACGGTGTGCTTCAGCATTCGAATGACCGCCGGATGGTATGGATTGTACAGATGAGAGATATGCTCATTCATACGATCCACAGCTAACACATACTGAACGAGATCATTCGTCCCAATACTGAAAAACTGAACTTCTTGAGCAAGCAAGTCCGCGATGGCTACTGCGGCCGGGACCTCAATCATGATGCCTACGTCCATTTGTTCCTTGAAAGGAACATTCAACTCCCGAAGCTCCCGCTTGGCCAGCTCCAATACCTCATTTGCTCGCCTCAGTTCCTCTACAGACGAAATCATCGGATACATAATCTTCACGTCGCCATAACAGCCAGCTCGCAGAATCGCTTTTAGCTGTGTTTTGAACAGATCTCTGCGGTCCAACAAGATTCGGATTGCCCGATAACCCAAGGCAGGATTATCTTCCTCAGGCAAAGGCAAATAATCGAGCTGCTTATCCCCGCCTATATCCAGTGTTCGAATAATCAGAGGTTTGCCGTTAAGCTGCGCTGCCACTTGCTGATACACTTCGAACTGCTCCTCTTCCTTCGGAAGATTGTTGCGATCCATGTACAGAAACTCCGTTCGGAACAATCCAACTCCTGAAGCTCCAAATTCAAGAGCAAGCTCCAGATCTTTGAACGAATTAATGTTAGCTCCCAGTCGGAGTGCCGTTCCGTCCAATGTTACCGGAGGGACTCCAATGATCTTCTGGAGCTTCTGACGATACTCCAACCATTGCCGTTTCTTCTCGCGGTATTCGTCAATCATTATTTCTTTCGAATTAACGTGAACTACACCATGGTCTCCGTCAAGAATGATGCCATCCCCGGTCTGGATGTTTGAATCAATTCCGAAGACGAATGGAATCCCCATCGCTCTAGCCATAATAGCGGTATGTGATGTTGTTCCTCCAAGCTGCGTTACGATCCCTAGCAATTGCGTGGAATTCAGATGTGCGAGCTGGGATGGAGTTAGTTCCTTGGCGATCACAATAAAGGGTTGGTCTTTAGGAGGCTGCGATTGCTCAACGGAGCCGAGCAGATGCTTGAGCAGCCGCGTCCCAACATCCTTAATATCAAGTGCGCGTTCTTTCATGTAATCGTCATCCAACAAGTCGAACATATTGACGAATTTATCGATTACTTCTTTTACAGCAACTTCAGCCGCTTTGTATTGCCTTTGGATAATGCCTGACACTTCATTCATGAACACAGGATCTTCCAGTATAGCAAGGTGTGCGTCGAATATATTCGACTCTTCCGCTCCGAGCACCTCAGCAATATCATGTTTGATCGCTTGAATTTCCGTCTTGGACGTGCGGATGCCCTCATATAATTTCTCAAATTCAAAGGCTAGATCATTAACATCAATCAGATCCTCCGGGAACTCCAGGTCCCAGTCAGGAAGAACAAATGCTTTGCCTATCGCAATTCCCGGGGCTGCTCCGTTGCCTTTTATCATGGTTTGTGTTCCCCCCTTGCTGCGTCATCCTTCATGATGACGGACATGACTGATGCTTGGCCTTTCTTAACCGGCTTGAATGGTGCGAACGTCCATGACTTCACGATTTCCATATTCGTAATGACCATGGGGGTTGCTAGAGATTTCGCATGCTTTTTGATTTTGGGCAAATCAAACTTGATTAATAGCTGGCCTGGCACGACTGTGTCACCTACCTGTACGACAGCATTGAACAATTTACCTTGTAGATGAGAGGTATCAATTCCGATATGCAGCAATACTTCCAATCCATCCTCCGTCTTAAGTCCAATCGCATGCATGGTAGGGTACAAGATCACAACAGTCCCAGCAACCGGTGATACAAGCTCTCCTCGATCCGGGTAAAAGGCGACTCCATTTCCAACAAGCTTCTGAGCAAATATAGTATCGGGCACTTCCTCAATCGGAATCATATTCCCTTGTACGGGTGCGTGGAAATGAACTTGACGGATGTTGTTATGCAGCACTTTTACAATCTGTTCTCGAATAAGCTCGGAGAAAGTACCGAATACAACCTGTACATTTCCGCCGCCCAAGCGAATTACCCCTGCTGCGCCTAAATGCTTCAACGCATTCGTGTCCATATCCTTGTCATTCGCTAGGGTTAATCGCAATCGGGTAATGCAAGCCTCGATCTGCAATACGTTGTTCTTACCGCCAAGCGCTTGCAAAATAAGCGGTGCGCGATAGCGAATATCGCCAGCCCATTCCTCAAGCTGCGAGCCTTCCTCGCGCCCAGGAGTAGGGATCCGAAACCGCCGGATAGCCCAACGGAATAAGACGTAGTAAACCGCTCCGAAGACAAGCCCTATCGGGATCAGGAGAAGTCCGTTCGTAGCCAAATGTTCGTTAATAATATAGTCGATTGCTCCAGCTGAGAATGAAAATCCATGATGGATGTTCAGCTCATAGGCAAGCCACATGGCCGCTCCCGACAGTATAGCATGTACCACAAATAAGTACGGGGCAACGAACAGAAATGCAAATTCTATAGGTTCGGTTACTCCCGTCAGGAAGGAAGTGAGCGCCGCTGTCAGGAAAGTCGCCTTAACTTGCGGCTTCAAATCTTCACGTGCTTCATGGATAATCGCAAAAGCAATAGCAGGAAGAGCGAACATCATAATCGGATACAAACCCGCCATAAATATACCTGCAGACGGATCGCCGGCAAAAAACCGCGGCAAGTCTCCGTAAAGGACTGTCCCATCCTCCAGCGGATATGAGCCAATTTGAAACCATACCACATTATTCAGAATATGATGCAGTCCGGATGGAACGAGCAGACGATAGGCAACACCATAGACGAAGGTTCCCCACGCCCCATGTGAAAGTATCCAGTCACCGAACCGATCCATCATCGCTTGAGCGGAAGGACCGATCTGAATCGTTAAGTACGAGAACAGAATGGATACGAAACACATGAATAAGGGAACGAATCGGGGACCGCCAAAAAACTGAATGTATTCCGGCAGTTGGATCGCTTTGAAACGATGATAACTGAGGGCGGCAAGTAAGCCGATGACGATCCCTCCGGCTACACCCATTTCGAACGTAGATCCCGTAAAATATTGTGTCGCCGATACGAAGATGAAATATCCAAGCAGTGCAGCAAGCCCTGCAATTCCAGCATTTTGAGTTAATCCAAGAGCAACTCCAATGGAGAATAGAAAAGGCAAGTATGTAAAGATCGAGTTGCCGGAGAACACCAGGATGTTCCCGAACTGCTCCATTCCTAACGCGTCCCAAGGTAAGTTACCCAAGAAAAGCAATATAGCCGCAGCTGGCAATGTAATGGTTGGCAGCATCAACGATCGACCGAATTGCTGCAAATTGCCCATCCAATTCCAATTTAAATTCATGGGCATCCTCCTTCAAACATTTGCTTTGCAAATGCACTTCATAGCAACAATCCTCTGCATTAGCAAGTGTGAGACAAATGTACTTCCTAGCTATCAAAAAGTCAAAGATTTTATAGCCTGTCTAGAAAACTGACCGCCATAGAAGCAATTCGACGGTGCCCCTCTTCATTAGGATGCAATCCGTCCGAAGTTAACCGGTGCAGCGTCAGCTTGTTAAATCCGCTTTCAGCGTAAAGATCCAATACTGGCAAACCATAAGTCAGTCCTACTCTTTTAATAGCTTCCACATAGTCATTCAACCGATGTCCAGCCTCGTTAGCAACAACTGTATCAAACCCGTCTTTATCCCGTTGGAGCGGTGTCCACAGATTCACTCGGCAGCCTGGGTTAGCTTCCAATAACAACTCAATTGTAGTCACGTAAGCGCCATAAAATGTAAACCGATCACGATCGCCCAACTCCCCTAACGGTTTGTGCAGCCGATAATCATTCACGCCTGCAAAGATCGTTACGCAATCTAACTGGGGATCAACCGTACTCGCAATATTAACGGTTGCTCCATGGTCCCGATCCCCACCCGCAGTCATTGGACAACCGCTTCGGCCATAATTGTGAACTGAATCGAACCCTAGCCCATCCTTAACAAGCGGCTGATAACCGTTCACTTCCGTGATACTATCTCCAAGTGTTCCCCAGCTTTTGCCTTTCCATTTCATTCCGATCATAATTCTACCCCCAGCTCAATGTTGTCCAGCCTCCATAATAGCATAGCTTTTACAGAGGTAACAGATTAATTCCGCTATAGAGGATCATTCAAGCGGTCCATGGCGGTTAAGTTAAGATTGGTGCGCGGGAGGCGAGAGGATGGGCTACGATTAGTAAAAAGAAATATACCCTTCGACACATTGAAGGATGTCAAAGGGTATATTTGTTATTAGTTTTATGCAGTGGGGAATTGAGATTTGTAACCAGTAAACTGAGTATAAGCTTGGCTAATTTCTTGTTGATCGGCCGCTTTCATCTTATACCAGCCTTTCTGAAACATACAGTCGAACAATTGAATTTGCGACTGGTGAACATCGTTCAGAATAGCTTGAACAGTTTGATGCAATTGAGGATTTTGTGCTTCATTGAGTCCTGTGTTATAACCGTTGGTCAAATATTTCTCGTACGACATAATGTCATTGATCCAATCACGATCGTTCATCTGAGGACCTTTGACGGTTGGTAGCTGTCCGGTTTGCGGCATTGCAATTGTGGTTGTCATGGGTTGTTCCTCCTTAACAAATGGTGTGTCAAGCTTATTGCAGATGTGTCAGCAACTGGTTGTAATGCTGTTGATGCTTTTGCCCGGTTTGTCGAATCAAGGTCTGGATCTGCGTATCCGTGCAAGCCTGTGCTGCATCTTCACATTTTTTGACTGCGAGCAGCTCCCATGACAAAAAATCTTTCATGTAGTTCAACTCTTTGTCTGTTAACATATTGCGATTAGGTGTAGTGTTCCCTGTTTGCATCCGATGCCCTCCTCGAGGTGAAGTGATATTCCGTTAAAATCGATAAGAATTATTAAAGGTAGGAGTTCCATTAAACGAATTGCTCTTAAATCCAGGTCGAAATGTAGCTTGATTGGCTGCTTCGATACGAGCTTGAGCACTCGCTGGACTTTGGTAAGCTTCTTGACTTGCCTGTCCGCGTTTGCCCCCCTTGTACATAGACTTTACATAACCTACAGGCTGATAAGCAGGTGCTCCGCTTGAGGATCCAAAGGAGCTTTTCTGAAACCCGGCTGTTCCAGAATTACGGAATGAGCCAGTCGCTTGTTGATTATACATATTGGATTCCTCCGATAACAAAAGAAAAAGTCTTCAGCTTGGGAAAAGTTTTGGATCCTTTCCCTAACCGAAGCCTCTATAGTTTTGTCGAAGTTGTTCTGTTTTATATCTGGAATCTGTTTGATGCTGTGTTATTTTCTGGGTAAGAGGATGGAATCCTCTACCTTGATACAGCGATCCATAATTACCGTAATGCCTTGTTCCGCAACCAATTGACCCGCTTCCTCATTAATGATGCCCAACTGGAGCCAGAATACATTCGGCTTATGCTTCATTTGCACAGTCTGTTCTGCTATAGGGCCAATATCCTCACTGCGGCGAAATACGTTTACGATCCCAACCGGTTCTTCAATATCCAATAAGGAAGCATAACATTTCTCTCCGAGAATGTTCGTTGCATTTGGATTCACAGGGATGATCCGATACCCTTTGGCCTGCATGGCTTCCGCTACCATATAGGAGGTTCGATCTGGTTTATCGGACAATCCTACAACAGCGATGGTCTTGTTATCCGTTAACAATTGCTTGATTTCTTCACGAGATGGGTTCTCAAATGCCATTAGCGGGTTCCACCCTTCATTTATAGAGTATACGATAGTGCTTGCTTGCCCATAACTTCCCACACTTGAATGAACCTGTTCTTCTCGATTGGCATATTCTTCTTGCCGCTTAAAGGATCGTTGACATACACGTTCACATCATCGTATCCGACTAACAAAACAGCATGCTCCATAAAGGTTGTTACAATCTTGCCGTCTGCTGTATCCCATTCTACCCAAGAATCAGGCACCGCAAAATTAATTGTTGTCCATACCACTAACGGCACACCTGCTGCCAGCTGGTCCTCCAGAGCTTCATAGGCAGATCCAGTCAGGTCAACTGCGCTTGGAACATAGCTTTGAAGCAACTCCATGATGGGGCCGTGAAAAACACCAAAGCCTTTTCCCTTGGCTGAGATTTCTCCTACAAAGCCTACATTCGGATTTCCCCACGATTTAATCGCATTTCCTTTGTAAACAATAGGTGTAGGATCCTTCTTCATTTCAGGAACGAGCTCCATCTTCCCCTTCTTGACACCTGCGAATTGCAGCAGCATAGTCAAGCTCGTAATCTCACAACCAGAAGGCAGCTCAGGTAGCTGTTTCACAACTGGTGCATCAATAAGCACAGACAGTGGCTTCGGTGTAGGTGTCGGAACAGGGGTAGCCGTTATCATCGGTACCTTTGCTTCGGAGTGAGCCAACACAGAAGGCGGAGGAGCGAACCATTCCACGTCTTTCCCTGATATTTTTGCATAAAGCAGCACACTGAATACACCGCTTGAAAATAACAGACCCGCTATTAATAGCAATGTGAACGAATATTTGGCAACATTCCATACATGAACCATCTATACATCACTCGTTTTTCTATATTTTATTTCAACTCCACACGAGCACCAATGGATTGTAAATGATCAAAGTATTGCGGGTACGATTTAGCAACATGATGAGCATCCTTAATGACTAGTCCTTGCTTGGAGCGTAATCCTACAACAGTCAGTGCCATGATGACGCGGTGGTCATAATGCGCATCAATCTCTACTCCGCCTTCGACACCCTCTGGACGGCCATGGACAATAATCTCGCTCTGTCTTTCTTCCACATTAGCTCCTGCTTTACGCAATTCATTCAAGTAGTCTGTAATGCGGTCGCACTCTTTATACCGAAGGTTTTCTACATTATAGAAACGGGAGGTTCCTTCCGCGAAGACTGCAGCCGCTACCATGGCTAATACACCATCTGTGAAATGATCGCCATCGAATTCACCGGCAACCAATCGACTGTTCCCTTTTACATGTACAATACCATCTTGGTGTGTGAGCGGAACTTGCATCGCCCTAAGTACATCCACGACAGCCCGCTCTCCTTGCTTGCTGTTCTCTTCAAGTCGAAGCAAGCGTACGTCCGAGTTCGTAACTGCGGCTGCTGCGAGAACCGCAGCTGAGCCTGGATAGTCTCCCTGTACAACATACTGCTTCGCTTCATACCGCTGGCGGCCTGGAATACGGTAATGCATCAGGTCCTCTGAGGCTTCCAGCTGAATGCCGGCTTGACGAATAACCTCAAGAGTCTGACCCACTACTACCTTCGACTTCAAATCATGCAGCACTTCAATCTCGCTGTCTTCATCAAGCAGCGGGGTCATAAATAACAAAGAGCTCAAATATTGGGAGCTAACATTGCCTGATACCTGAATACGTCCGCCTTTAGGATTGCCACCGCGTATAGTAATAGGAAGTCGTCCGTCATTATGATCAATCTGAACGTTCATGCCTTGCAAGGCTTGAATCAAATCGTTGTGGGGACGTTTACCCAAGGAATCCGGGTACCTGTTGAGAAATGTCACGTCAGGGCAGAATGCAGCTACTGACATAAGGAAACGCAATACAGCTCCGGCATTGCCTACATCCAGTTCTTTCACATTACGCGGGTATTTGCCAAAACCCTTAATCGTCATGATCTCATCATTCTCATCGAGCGTAGCGCCTAGGTCCCGAATACATCTGCGCATGGCGTCACTGTCTTCGCTGTGAGCCGGGTAAAGGATTGTGCTGGTTCCTTCTGCAAGAGCTCCGATTAACATATAGCGGGTCGTATAATTTTTGGATGATAACGCGTTGATTTCCCCTTGCAAAGATGCAGTCGGTGTTACGAAAGCTTTCATGTATGTAATCCCTCTCTCTGTTCATGCTCAAACTGTGCTACTAATGATTGATACCTAAAGGTTTACTGTCAGTGTACCATAGAGAATTTCGTTTTGGAATTGGTTGACTTGGTCAGTTGATTCTTTTAATATCGGAAGGAAGGTCAAGGTTAATTAACTCTGCCCATAGCGGCTGCATTTAGGGAGGTTATTGTAAGTGAGCAATGAAATTCTAATTATTACACCGGAAGAAATTAAACAAAGATTAGCTAATGGTGAACACCTCAATATGATCGATGTACGAGAAGATGAGGAAGTAGCATCCGGGATGATCCCTGGAGCGAAGCATATTCGTCTAGGCGAATTGCCTGAGCGTCTGGATGAGATCGAGAGAACTGATGAGATTATTATGATCTGTCGAAGCGGCAATCGCAGCGGCAAAGCTTGTCAATACCTGCAATCCGTTGGAGTTACAGGACTTAAGAATATGGCTGGCGGTATGCTGGATTGGTAGTAAGCAGTATTGAACTTGAATCAAGTTCGGACCTGTTTACTCATTTATATGAGAAAGAATGATATCCACAATGCCCTCTACACTTTTATCCGTTGTATCAATCTTCACATGGGCGAAATCGTAAGCATGCTTGCGAGCCTCGAGAAGCGCTGGTACAGCAACAACCGCATTTCCCTTCAACAGCGGGCGATTGGGGTCGTTCTTAACTCGACTTAGAATCGCCTGCTCGGTTGCTGTTAAGGCAACAACAAGCCCGGCTTCCATCATGATTGCTCTATTCTTCTCAGCTAATACCGCTCCTCCTCCAGTAGATACGATCAATTGATCCGGACCTTGAAGAGTACGTGTCAGAACATTCGTCTCTACCTCTCTGAAGTAGGCTTCCCCGCGACTTGTGAACAAATCAGGAATAGAACTGTTCTGATCTGCTTCAATAGCCGAATCCATATCCACTTTCCTCCAGCCGAGTTTATCTGCAAGCGCAAGTGCGACTGTTGATTTCCCGGTACCCATAAAACCTACCAAAATAATGACTTTACGTGACATTTCTACCGTCCATCCTTGTGGTTTTCGACTATCATAACATGTACCTTTCCGAGTGACAATGAACCTACATTTGTTGATTTACCAAAATTTTGTGAATAAATCCTATTTTGAATAGTAATGATGAATAATAGTCGAGGGAATTTCATCCCTCCAAAGGAGTGAAGCCGCTTATGCAGCAAGCTGTTCCCCCATCCAGTAACGACCGGTTAGAACGGATCTTAGGTCCGGATCATCCATTATGTAAAGAAGACGTAATCTGGGTGCTCGAATTTGTCAAAAAAAAGGTGGCTGATGGAGATCCCCGACTTCTGGATCTGACTCAGCCACGACTGCTCAAAAACTTTCAACATTTCGCTGAAGCCGCCTCGATGCTGCTTCACCGCGGACCTTTCGGCGGTCAAGAGGCCGATCGCCTGCGGGTATGTTTGCAGGAAGCAGCACACGGCTTATATGTTCCTCGTACATCTGGAAAAAATTAGTTCTTCATCCATTCAAAGTGGAAGCTGCCCTCTTTGTCTACTCTTTGGAACGTATGTGCTCCAAAGTAGTCGCGCTGTGCTTGCAGCAAGTTGGCTGGGAGACGTTCGGTCCGGTAGCTGTCATAGTAAGCCAACGCGGAAGCGAAGCCTGGGGCAGGAATACCCGTTGCAACAGCGGTTGTAACTACGTGTCTCCATGCATCCTGATAGTTCTCTACAATATCCTTGAAGTAATCGTCCAAGAGCAGGTTGCGAAGCTCAGGATTGCGATCGTATGCATCCTTGATGTTTTGCAAAAATCTTGCACGGATAATACAGCCGCCGCGGAAGATCATAGCGATATTCCCGTATTTCAAATCCCATCCGTACTCTTCTGAAGCGGCTCGCATTTGTGCAAAGCCTTGTGCGTAGGAACAAATTTTACTGGCATACAAGGCTTTACGTACAGCTTCGATGAATGCTTGCTTGTCAACACTATCCGCCTTCGTCTGAGGACCCTTTAACAGCTTGCTTGCTTCAACGCGCTCATCCTTCATCGCAGAAAGCATCCGTGAGAATACAGATTGGGTAATGATGGACAGCGGAACTCCGAGATCCAATGCGCTTTGGCTTGTCCACTTACCAGTACCTTTTTGCCCTGCTTTATCAAGAATCACATCTACCATCGGCTTGCCTGTATCAGGATCAACTTTGGTGAAAATATCAGCCGTGATCTCAATCAAATAGCTATCCAGCTCGCCGTTGTTCCACTCTGCAAATGTTTCATGCAGCTCCTGAGGAGTCAGTCCAAGTACATCCTTCAGCAAATGATAAGCTTCACAGATTAGCTGCATATCGCCATACTCGATCCCATTGTGCACCATCTTCACATAATGACCTGCGCCGTCTGGTCCAATGTATGTGCAGCAAGCGTCATCCCCTACTTTGGCAGAGATAGCAGTCAGAATAGGCTCTACGAGTTTATAAGCATCTTCTTGTCCCCCAGGCATAATCGAAGGACCTTTCAATGCGCCCTCTTCGCCTCCGGACACACCTGTGCCGATAAAGCGGATATTCTTGGCAGCCAATTCTTTGTTGCGACGTTGGGTATCTGGAAAATAAGCATTTCCTCCGTCGATTAGAATATCACCCTCATCTAACAAAGGAAGGAGTTGGTTAATGGTATCATCAGTCGGCTTGCCTGCCATAACCATCAACAATATTTTGCGCGGAGATTCAAGGGATTGCACAAACTCTTCAGCACTGTACGTACCTACCAGGTTTTTCCCTTTGGCTTCGTTATTTAACAAATCCTTTGTCTTTTCAGGCGAACGATTGAACACGGAAACTGTGAAGCCCCGGCTTTCGATATTCAATGCCAGGTTTTTACCCATTACTGCAAGTCCGACAACACCAATCTGCTGCTTAGCCATTGTTCTGATTCCACCTTATCTTGTATGATTGTCTCTCTAGTTATAATAGCCTATAACGATCAAATTGTCATAGCCCCAAATCCACCATCTACTCGAAGCAATGTTCCTGTTACGAATCCAGAGGCTTTTTCAGAAGCCAAATATACAGCCGCCCCTTGCAATTCTTGCGGATCGCCGAAGCGATTCATAGGGGTATGTCCTAATATGGAAGCTGTACGCTCAGGGGAAAGAATCTTGCGATTCTGTTCTGCCGGGAAGAAGCCTGGTATAATCGCATTCACTCGTACACGTGCAGGAGCGAATTCTCTAGCAAGGAACTTCGTTACGCTGTTAACCGCTGCTTTGGATGCCGAGTATGTAAATACCTTCGACAGTGGTGGCTCAGAAGAAACCGATGAGATGTTAATAATGCTGCCGCCCTCGCCTTGATCAACCATATGTTTCCCAAAAATTTGACAAGCAAGTACTACGCCCTTCAAATTAACATCCATAATCGAATCCCATTCTTCCATCGTAAGCTCGAAGAAAGGAGTTGGACTATTCTTGCCCGGACAATTCATCAGGATATCTACTCGGCCTGTCCACTCTAACACTTCAGCAAGCACACGCTTCAAATCATCCGCACTTGTAGTGTCGGCAGTGAAGCTCTTGGCACGAGCGCCTGTCTCCTCCACCTTCCGTACAACCTCTTCACTTTTCTCCGAGTTTCTGCCTACGATCGCCACATCGGCACCGTAACCGCCATAAGCGACAGCCATTGAGCCGCCTAGTGTGCTATTACCTCCGATAATTACCGCTGTTTTGCCTGAAAGATCAAATAAATTCATCGTTCGTATCCCTCCGTTATTAAATGCTATTTAGGGGTGCCGGCTCCAGCATATTTCTTCTGAAAGGCGGCAATCGCATCGAATGGGTCTTTCATTTGCTTGTACACCTGTCTATAGATAGGCGTTAATTGGTTATAGATGTGTGTGTTTGCCGCATTCGGCTCATATCGGCCTCCGCCGTTCACCCATTCATGGATGGATGAGAAGTCTCGTGTTTCTCCAGTTGCGAGAAGAGCCAGTTGTGCTGCTCCTAGACCAGAACTCTCCACAGAAGGAGGAACCGTTACCGGGTTGCCAAGAACATCCGCCATCATACTGAGCCAGAAGGAGGAGCGGGCAAATCCGCCTGATGCGCGTATTTCTTTGGTAGGGCCGCCAACATCCTCCAGTGCCTGCACGACAGAATGAATTCTGAACATGACACCTTCCATAACCGAACGAATCATATGCTTCTTCTCATGGAACAAAGACAAGCCAAAGAATAATCCGCGAGCATTAGCGTTCCAGTAAGGAGCGCGTTCTCCCGCTAATAGCGGCAAGAAGATTAACCCGTCTGAGCCTGCATGAACAGTTGAAGCAATTTCGGTTAAGTAGTCATAAGGATCCATACCGCGTTTGCGGCCTTCTTCAGCCTCCAGAGTAGCTAGCTGATCACGAACCCAACGGAACATAATACCGCCGTTGTTAATAGCCCCTCCCACAACCCAGAAATCCTCCTTGAGCGCATAACAGAACAAGCGTCCCTCAGGATCGGTCAAAGGCTCGCGTACGGTTCCACGTACGGCTCCACTTGTCCCAATTGTGACCGAGTATACGCCTGGCTCGAACGCACCTGCTCCCAGGTTGGCAAGAACTCCATCCGAAGCTCCTACCACGAATGGAGTGTCTGATGGCAGACTGGTTTCTGCAGCGTATGTTTGCGTTAAGCCTTGCAGGATATAGGTTGTGGAGACCGGCTCGGACAGCTGCTCCCTGTCAATGCCTGCAGCTCGAAGAGCACCTTCATCCCAGTCTAGCTCCCTAAGGTTGAACAACCCTGTAGCGCTTGCAAGCGAATAATCGATCACGAACTTACCGAACAGCTTGGCGAGAACGAATTCCTTGATCCCAATAAATTTGTACGTCCTGCTAACAAGCTCAGGCTCATTATCGTTGAACCACATCAGCTTGAGCAGCGGAGACATGGGATGGATTGGTGTTCCTGTCCGCAAGTAGATCTCGTGACCATTCATCTCTTGTTTCAGCTTTGCAACATAATCTACACTCCGATTATCTGCCCAAGTTATGCAGCGGGTGAGCGGGGTAAGATCTCGATCTACCGCAATCAGGCTATGCATCGCAGAGCTGTAGGAGACGCATAACACTTCACTGCCGTGGATTCCCGCCTTGTTGATTACTGCGGCTATCCCGCGGATAGAAGCGGAGAATATCTCAAGCGGATCTTGCTCCGCTCTATCCGGACTCGGTGTATGAAGCGGATATTCAATCGCATGTGAAGCTAACACCCGGCCATCTCGATCAATTACCAATGTTTTGGTGCTTGTCGTACCGAGATCTACTGCGATCACATAACGTTTGGAAGTATTAGACTTTCCCGAATTCATTAGGCTAAATTCCCCTCGCTGTTAAACTTGAAGTCATAGGGCTCGCTAAGAATTTCAATATCTGCATGCTGACTGGCTTCCTCCAGCAAATTAACCGAGATCTCAATCTCTCCAAGATGAAGCGTATCCTTGATCCGCACAAGGCGGCATTTGGTGTAATCCAATATGTTGCAAGTCTTTACTGCTGCTTTGATCGCATAGAAGTCGTTCTCAAGTGTTGTCGCAATCTTGGTTGGAGCGCAGACCGTTGAAGTAAGACCGTTCGCATAAGTTGCGTCTCGATCCATCTTATCCACCAACCGTTGGGTTGTGAAGTCCGCTGTACCTACTCCGTTGGTGTTACCTTTACTTTCCTTAGTTACGTCCAGCACAATCATCTTGGATACATCGGGTCCGCCATGCGCATAAGGGGTCGGATACCGGCCGGTAACATTAGGATCCATCCCGTCGCCGCTAATGTTTTTGCCGATGTAATCAATGACCAATACATCGATCTGGTCGAACAAAATTTTGGGAAGCCGTGATTTCGCCTCTTCCAGCAATACAATTTCACGCTCTTCAATTTCAGCAGCCGCCAGAACTTCAACTACACAGGTCTGGTCATAAGCGTTCTCAACTAACGCAACCCCGAACAGAATCGGCAGCTTCTCTATCATGATCCGAGCCATAGCAGGCACATTCTCAGCCATGTATTTGAAGCCAAGCTGATGACAAGCTTCAGCACCCTTCTGCTTGCCGAGCCCGATGGCAATCATCTTCATGATGCCGCTCTCGATCGGTCCGCGAAAAGCAGTATGCGGCTTAACTCGGTTGATCACGATAATCGCATCCGCCTCAGACGCAAGCTTATCCACATATACTGGCAGACCATTCGGCAGTTCATCAATTTTGACAACTTCCATGGAAGAACGAATAGGTGCCCCCATTGCTTCCTCAGTTACCCCAAGATGGTGCAGCACATCAGCCTGACCTTCTGCCGTGGCTCCTCCATGGCTTCCCATACAAGGAACAATAAAAGGTTCGCCGCCTGCACCTTTAATCGCTTCGATCGTTACTCTTGTAAAGTCTGCAATGTTGGCAACACCGCGGCTGCCTACTGCTACCGCAACGGATTGACCAGGTTTGATTAGATCGATGGTTCCTGGCTTCTTAAACTCATTCTGCAAAGCAGCAATGTGATCTTCGATGATGGAGCCGTCAAACTTTTGGCGAATTCTAACCATCTGGGGAATGGGAATGTCCTGCAGCAAGGAACGTAATATGCTCATGATGGATGTAAAGCCTCCCTTTTCTTTGTAATGTTGTTATCCTACCCTGGGACCTACAGATTGTCTTACAGCAAGCTCGGTTTCCACTTGAATCGTTTCCGGACTTTGCAGTCTCTCTCCAATGACGCGCAGCAAGCTCTCTGCCGCGATTCTACCCATTCTCTCGACAGGGCGTTTCACTGAAGTTAGCGATGGAGATAAAAAAGCAGAAAACACATTGTCATCGAAACCTGCAATGGATATATCCTCTGGTATACGTAAGCCGCTCTCTGACACAGCCCTCATCGCCCCAACAGCCAGCTCATCGCCAGAGCAGAATACGGCCGTTGGCAAAGGATCACATTGAAGCAACTTCTGCATGCCGGCATAACCGCTTTCAAGATCATAATTACCTTTTACCTGGTACTCCTCTAACACTTCTAACCCGTGCTTGGCCATAGCTTTCAAAAAACCGTTCTTACGTACGTGCGAAGATTGAAATCCTGCTTTCCCTTCAATAATTGCAATACGCTTATGCCCGTGTTCAATCATATGCTCTACAGCACCGATTACCCCAGCCTCATCGTTAGACAGCACATTCACAATAGGAAGAGACTCGGTGTTCCGGTTAATGACGACTAACGGGATGCCCTTATCCCATACATGACGAATGAAGGATTCGTCATCATGGCTCTGGCTCATCACAATAATTCCGTCAAAGCTCTGACCCGTTACCGACGTGTACGACCCATTATAACTGTCAATTCCGTTCACAATCAGATGATACCGATGCTTGAGTGCGCTATGGGCGCCTAACACCGTCTCATGAAAGAATCCGGCTGTCGTTCCTTCATCAAGCGTCGAGAAAAACAAACCGATATGAAAGGAACGTGCTAGCACCAGACTCTTGGCGCTGTAGTTGGGTGTATAATTCATACTCGCGGCAATAGCTCGGATCTTCTGTTTCGTGCTTTCCTGGATGAGCGGGCTGTCATTCAGCGCTCTGGATACTGTTGTATGAGAGACGCCCACAAGTTTGGCAATATCTTTGATCGTAACCGTCATGCTACCACCTCTATCGTCTCGATCATAGCATATCGTGCACACGTTAACAAGATCATAAAAGCTAGTGAATCCGTGACTTAGTAAGGCTATTTGCAAGTAATAATGCAGACATAAATAACGCCCTCTGCCTAATGCTGACAGGGGCGTCTCATCCATATGGTTCTCGCTCACCAATAATCTCCATTCTCATTCTTATAGCTCCAACTGAATCATTTCTTCGCGTAATCCCATAAGCCGTTCTTTGCTTGCCGATACGGCTTCCTCCTCGCCTGCCACTAAGGCATCTTGAAGCACGGATAATTCATAATCCAGCTCCAGTCGAACAACCGCAGCACGTTCCTCGGCTCGCTTCGATTTGAAGGCTTGAATAATCTCTTCAATCGTAACAACAGGCTCTTTCTGGAACAATACCTTATGCTCTACTCCCGAGATTTCCACCATACGGATAATCTCTCCGAACATGATGTTCTCGATCAGAATCTGGCGATCCTTGAACCGTTTCACAATAGCATGACCGCGAGTGTCTCCAATCATCTTTTCCATTAGCTCAGCAAGCTTCTCATCCTTGAACGAATAATCGCCTACGATTTTGTATCGATCGCCGAGACGTTGAAAGCGGAGCTTGATTAACTTACGTCCAGAGCGGATCGAAATGATGAAATTATGTTCGTTCTCATTCCAATACAGAGAGTACCCTACTTGAATCAACGCCTTGATGAAATTGCGGATTTGCCGGCGATCAAAACGCAACTCCAAGTTGCAATACTCCACCTCGTAACTCTTGTTCACGGCAATCCCCTCCTTACAGAATTCCAACCATGTACAGCGTAAGAAACGACCGAAAGATCTGGAAAGACTTTCTTTCACCAGTTGTCAGTAAAAGGGGACTCTTTGACAGAATGTTCAGACAACTTTGTTTCTTACCTTTATCTTATTATGAATTTTATGTTTTAGCAACTTGGATTATTGATTATTTTTTCAATAAATCAATAAAAAAAGCCCGATCTTTTTGAGCAAATACAAGTTTCGGGAACAGGTTAAGCATAAAAACTTGACCATTTCACAAAAAAAATCATTTAAGCCTATAAACCCTTTTTAAAAGAACAAAGGTACACTTTTATCGTCTGAGTCATAAGATATTTTTATGAAATTCATATGTTTTTCTGATGAATAGGAGGCTGTAATGAATTTGTTATCCGATTGTATAACCCCAGCAATTCGTTCGATAAGTGAGCCGACAAGCGAGCAACTAATCGAGGCCCTTGTAACGTTAGGTGAGCAAGGGCATCTGCTAGCATCGGATATCCCTCAACCTGAAGAGCACGCATACGGAAGAAAGGTTTTATTTGCGAACGACTATCTAGAAGTCATATTAGTCCACTTACCAGCGTTTACTACCACTCGCATTCATGACCACGGTCAATCGATCGGTGCCGCTCTTGTGTTGGAAGGCCAACTTACCAATACCCTGTATTCACTAGACGAATCCGGTTCGATCCATCCTTATGAAGAGCAATATGTGGAGAAAGACCAGCTGTTCATTGCTGCGCATAACCAAATCCATCAAATGATTAACCTTACCAATAAGAGAACCGTTTCCCTGCACGTCTATGCTCCACCTTTAAGCGGTATCAAGGTCTACGATTGACTCCTTACGAGATGCCTTTGGGAAGCCGTCCAATTCCCACCGAGCATTTCATACATAGCCCCTTTAATAAACTAGATTTCTTCCCATAAAAAAATCGCCCAAGACCTGCTCTTGAGCGAAAAATGTATCGGATTAGGGCGTATTTGAGTACTCGGTTGGAGTGGCGCCTGATACACTCCAGTAATCATCTGAGAAAGGCGTTAATCTCAACGTATAGCCAACGTATTTCTTATCTGGCCGCTGAACAAAGGCATAATATTCATTCTCTGCTAGCTGTTGGACTGTAAATGCGTTTAGATGGGTTCCAAAAAAGCTTTCAATCGCCTTCCTCTGTCCGGCTGTATAATTTCCTGTATAAATGGGCTCATTCTTGATTCCCATTGTTACTTTTCCGCCCCATTTGGGAATAACCTGATCTACATGGACATACGTTTCCTTTGTTGCTTTCTCGGTGTGAAGAATAACTCCAGAAAGATCAAAGGGCATCAACTGAAGATCCGACCAGCGGAAATATGCGGAGCTGCCTACCAGATTAGCCAGTGCGGGATAACTCACGTTATTGTAGATCAAGTTATACCGAATGACATCCCCCAGCTTGATTTCTCTATACCCAAGTCCTGGTTCGCCTGGATTCCCTGGATTCTGGCCTCCAGGAACGACACCTGAAGGATTCGGAGATACTAGAATCGACTTCGTCGCTTCGTCCCAATTGACTTCTGCGCCTAATAACAAGCCTAAAACTTTTAAAGGTAAATAGCTGCTGTTGTTATAAATGAGCGGCGGATCAGGCAGAGCAACTGCTCTCCCATTAACCTTCACTGTGAAATCCGGCCGTAAATAAGCTTCCACTTTAACTAAAGCATCATCCGCATAAGCTCCAGCCGTAAAACAAACGCCCATCACTAGCGTGAAGGCAAGACTTTTAGCAATCCGACGTTTCCCCATCGTTCGTTCCCCTTTTTAGGTAAGACGCGCCCCTTGTTGTGACAACATCCGGTTTGAATTCATTATAACTTACCAAGACTATCCAAGTATAGCATGACTAACCACTCTGTACCGCCCATTCGACAACGTTTGCCTTCCTCCCTCATTTCGTGTACGGTAAGATAATGTTGTTTCAAGTATTCCGATTCTTTTCAGACGCTTTTATTTCTAGGAGGTTCATTTCGTGACATTTCCAATCTTTACAGCAGAAGACTTTGATGTTTTTACAATTCCAGGCCTTGAACCCCGGATGCAAGCTTTAATCGAGACTGTAAGACCCAAGCTGCAACAAATCGGAGATGAAACCGCCCCCTGGCTGTCGGCCGTATGCGGAGAACCTATGTTTGTTCATGTCGCCAGGCATGCCAGAAGGACGATAAATGCGCCCAACGATAGCTGGGTAGCCTGGTCAAACAACAAAAAGGGATATAAATCCCATCCTCATTTCCAAGTTGGATTATGGTCTACCCACTTATTCATTCAATTCGCTATTATTTATGAATGCAATAATAAAACACTTTTTGCTGAACGGGTGCTGGACAAGCTGCAAAATATCCGTAAAACGATTCCAGATCACTTTTTCTGGTCAGGCGATCACATGGATCCTTCCTTTACGATGGATAAAGATTTATCCAATGAGAGTCTAGCACAGTTGATCGAAAGGCTAAAGACAGTGAAAAAAGCAGAGATTTTATGCGGAATTGAGCTTAAAAGAGATGATGCTCGTCTTAGGCATCCAGCAGCTATTTCTGCAGTTATTGAAGCTACTTTTGAACAGGTTCTACCGCTATACCGCTTGGCTTTTTAAATGTTTCTATTGAACGCCTATAATATGGATGAGAGCTGTACATACTACTTGAGAGCTTCATCATTCTAGGAAAAGGCGGTATATCCCACCATGAGTCATTCTCACATGAAAGGAATTACACTTCGCTGCTTCTTGACGTTTGCGTTTGCAGTAGCAATCAGCATAGTAACATTGTCAAGCGCAGTTTCAGCAGAACCTGCAGTGAACGTACCGTCCGAGCAGCCATCTGCTGATAGCCAGGCTTCGGACAAGCTGATCAACCCCACTGGTGATCAACCGGGGAAAGCGGATCGGAAGCACTCCCAAATGCATAAACACAGCATGTACTTCATTACAGAAGCGGCCGGTATTATCGGGGTTGAGCCTGATAAGCTGAAGAAAGAGCTGAAGGCTGGGAAGAGCATTGCTGAAGTCGCCAAGTCAAAAGGGATTGACGAGGCCGATTTGATGGATCAGCTAATCGCCATCAAGCTGAAGAAGATTGAGGAAGCTGTCAAATCAGGCAAGTGGTCATCGGAGAAAGCGGAGAAAATGAAAGAAAAGCTTCCTGATCACGTTCGTCATATGCTGAACCATAAAGGGTTTCACAAGAGTCGTGAATCTGCATCACAAGAATAGAGCAATTCAAAGACCCGATTTCTCTCAGGTGAGTGAAATCGGGTCTTTATTTTACCGATGAGCTGATGTTAAGAAATCTGCAGACTCATACGAAAGTGCTGTGTCCAAATAGGCTTCCTCTCCATTCGCAATTGCAACATCCTTTCTCCCATCCCCATTCAGATCGGATACCATCAGTTTGCCCTTGCGAGGTCCCCATGGCCCCATTCTAGATAAATACTCGAATTTCAACGGGCCTATTTGCCCATACACCGCGAATGACTGTTGGACACGATTCCAGAATAGGATGTCCTGCTTCCCATCCCCATTGTAATCCCCTATCCTAACCGTTCCGTTATCCGTCACAGGCAGCTCCAGAGCAATTGCAGAGGAATTCCACTTAAGCGCAGCAGGATCAGGTGACAGTTGGATCCAACGTGTGGATCGTGCGAATGGGATAATTAACTCTTCCTTGCCATTCCCATCCAGATCCCCGGTTGTGAGCTGTGAAGGCTTCATCTTCCAGACCAAAGGAGGTAATGGGCGAACGGATTCCCCTTTAATGGAGACTGCCTCCAATTGGCTTTTATCTTGAGATTGGCCGGCGAGCACCCAACCTTCCTTGCCCTGATTGATCGCATATAGATCACTCCAGCCCGCAGAGCCGAATTTATATGAGCCAGCAGCGACAAATGCAGAACCATTCGAATGATACGACAGCCATTGTCCATCTGCCCGTAAGATCCACAAATCATTGCGTCCGTCACCATTGTGGTCGAATAATGTCCATACATCTCCTGTGTGGTATGGGATGGATGCCCAAGTCTTCGCATCGCCAACAGGTTCATTCCTATATCCTTTGAATTCACCTGCTTTTACTCGTATTTCTCCACGTTTAGCATCCCATCGTACAACATCAGCTTGACCGTCTCCCGTCACGTCAGCCAACTGAACATTTCGATCGGACACTTCCTCCAAGGGCACACTTTTGGCCGGGGAAAAAGGAATAAAGTCCGTAATCGGAATGAATTTATATTCTTTCTGTTCCAGCTGAATCAGAAGCTTCTGCAGGATGCTCTTTGCCTTGGCAGGGTACTTATACAAGGGAATGCCGTCCTGTATTACCGGGTCCCCATCAGAGTCCACTACAGGGATCAGATGCTTGAATTCCAGAAAGGGATGGAAGAAAAACGAAGGCAATCGATCTGCTTTATCGAGCTGCTTCAGAATAATATCAGCATCCCGATTATACGGAATGTAGGAAAGCGGAGTAGGCACATTCACCGCACCTAACGAAGTCTCTCCTACACGCGTATTGCGAGCCGGCGAGTATTGCGTGGTTACCGTATTCCGATCCTTATGCATATCCGCTTGGTAAAGGAGACCAAAATAACACCGGAACACTTCATCTTGTTCTGGTGTTGTCTGATAATGAGGAGCCTCCCAGAATTTAGGTTGAATGTTAATTCCATCGAATATTTGTTTCGCTTCTTCGACTCTTTTCTGAGCATACTTGGGTGAATTGGTTTCTTCCACATCCAACACATTGAATTCGTTGCCAATACCGGACTCATGTTGACCGTCCGCTCGTCGCACATCGCCAACCTGATGCGTATATCCGTGCATTCCAATAACTGCACCGCTCGACTCTGCCTGCTTCAGCAAATGAACGAATGACTCCACGTATGGATCGTCAGATTTATCAAGGGAGACATCATAGCGCTTACCATCCTTAGCAATATCGATCCAACGCGGGATGACCGCCATCTGATACCGCACCTTATATTCTTTTAACAGTTCCATAACGGCTCTAAGCTTGCCTAATTGTTCGGGCCCCTCGTATTGTCCTCCAGGACCAACATCTTCCAGACGCATAAGGATGTATTTGGGTTGATTATCATTACCCACCGCAGATATATACGGAATGGAGTTAAAGGAAACGATCATTAATACGCATACGATGAACAGACGCATCTTCTTTGACAATGGCGGAGCTTTTATTTTCATTGATGTAATCTCCCCCTGATGACTATGAGTTTCAAGAACGCTGCCATGAAGAAGCGGGTTGTTTTGCATCAATTATATGCTAATGTGTTTTCAAAGTCATCAACAAAAAAAATACTCCTTTTGGAGTATTTTTAGGCTGCTGGTTCGGCAATTTGACTATGCTTGTCCGCTCCTATAAAGCCGATCACGAGAGTAATAGCTGCAAGACACAAGACACCGCCGATTAAAAATGGTAAATGAATGTTTAAGTGAAATGCGCTAATCCCCATCAAGGGACCGGCAATTCTCCCCAAGCTGTCCATGGAAGAGCTTAGCCCGGAAGCAACTCCTTGTCCCACTCTCGTCTTCTGTGTAATCAATGAAGTTACACAAGGACGAATCAAAGCATTTCCAGCGGCAAAAACCGTCATAAATATAGTAGCCGTAAGCAGACTGGATGAAAGTAGAATCAGGAAGAACCCGATCGCGGACAAGGTAAGACCGATTCCAATTACTTTCGACTCGTCTCCGGACTTAATAAACCTTCTTACAACCCCGCCTTGTATAGCAGCACCAACAATACCGCTTACGAGGAACATGATCCCCATATCCATAGGTGTGGCTCCGAACTTCTGAATTTCGAAATATTGCAGCGTTGCTTCTAGTCCTGCGAGTGTAAAAGATACAAAGAAAGACAGCACATATAAATACTTCAAGGATCCAGCAAAGGCAGTCCAACGAGAGGCTCTGCGTTCTTTACGAGCGGTTCGTTTGTCTGGCGACAGCGACTCCTTCAACACGACCGATGCGAATACAAAGGTTACCAATGCAAGCGCCGAGGAGGTGTAGAACGGAACCTGATGACCGAAGTAACTCAGCAATCCACCAATGGCAGGACCGAAAATGAAGCCCAACCCGATTGACATCCCAACCAGACCCATGCCTTTGGTTCGGTTCTCATTGGAAGTTATATCGGCTACATAGGCGACCGCGCATGCTGTAGCAGCACCTGAGAATAGACCGCCTAACAATCTAGATACATACAGCAGCCACAATACGCCATCTGCAAGTCCGAACAATAAGAAACTGACTGAGAAGCCTACAAGTCCAGTTAATAATACCGGCCTCCGGCCAATTCGATCTGAGAGTCCCCCCCAGAAAGGAGACATCAGGAAAGATACTGCGGAATATAGCATCAACATCATACTCAAGTGAAAGGGTGAAACCATTTCGGGCATAATCGGAATGATAATCCCGAAGCCGATAAATATGGTCACAAGGATCAACATGATAGTTAACATCTGCTTGTTCATTTGTGTTTAATGCCTCCTGCTTTAGTGCGGGTTACGGGTAGTTAATCGCCCTTATCTTACCATAACTTTTCGATCAATAGAAATGAACAATTGGAGAACGTACAAGACGAGAAGCACGATACCGCTTGCGATGAATGGAGCATGGTAGCCGATATGATCCGACAGAAGCCCCGAAACAATGGGACCCATTACAGTACCGGAGCCCTCAATAGTCAAGAAGAACCCCCATACAGCCCCGCGCTTCTCTTTTGGAATAACAGATGCAATTAATGCGTTCCAGGAAGGGATTAATAGGGCATACCCCGCACCAAGTATGGCAACCATAATGAGCAGCAGTGCCATACCTTCTACGTATGTGAATACAAGTAAAGAAACCGCACTAATGATAAGTCCCGCATGAACGAACCAGCTTGCACCATAGCGGTCAACAAGCTTACCTACGGGAATCAGGAATAACACAGTAATGGCTCCCCCTGTAATCAGGAATAAGCTGTACTGCTCAGGTGTGAGCATCAGTATGCTTCGAGCGTAGATCGTCAAGACCGGAATTAGCAGCCCCAACGCAAAAGTCTGCAAGAACATGGCTGGATAGAACACCCAATTGACATTCAGGGAAGCTTTCACTTCGGCAATGTAACGTCTGGAGCGATCTGTCCGATCTGTAATCCACTCCTGGAATCGTGTCAACTTGCTTACTTGTTTACGTGCAGGATCAGCATTCGGATTGCGGGATTGAAACATCGCTTTCCATCCCCCGCTATCTTTCTGGCCTGGCAAGAACATCGCAACAATTACGCTAATTCCCATAAGAACCAGGAGAATCCGAAATGCCGTAGTGTATGTATCGGTAACAAAGAAATTAATAACCACGGGTCCAACTCCTACACCGGACAGCCAAGCCATATAAATGACACTCATCATTGTTCCATTCGATTCATGTCCACCTTCTTCCGTTGCTCCTGTAATGACACATGGCCATAGAGGAGATGTACCTATCCCGAGCAGGGCGCAAGCAAAGATGATCCATGAGAAATGCGAGAACATAATCAGAATAAGCACCGATATAAAAGTGAGAATAACACCTGTCAGCATAACAGGGCGATACCCAGCTTTATCAATCATCCAACCGATCGGTCCACGAAAAGCGTTGTCACCGATATATTGCACGGCCATGGTCCAACCTATGATAAAGGCAGAAATACCAAGTGCGGATTGCATATAAACCGGAAGAATAGAGATAAGGACAGCACCCTTTACAAACTCTACAAGAAACATGATTACGAGCAGTTGCATGACGAATGGTGTAAATATTTTTTTCTGTTTAAGCCAAAATGATTGAATACCTTTCATCTCTTCCACCTCTAGTGTTGCAAGATACTATCAGTTTATCCCTATAAAGCTAAGGAAAACCCTATGTTGCCCTTGCATCCGAATTTGTTTTTGATATACTCAAGCTTGTTACTTAATAACAAAAGAATTTTGTCGAAGGGCAGGGATGACTAGATGGACCACCATCGCACTCCCCTTTTTACCGCGCTCCTAGAGCACGCAGCCAAAAATCCAATACAGTTTCACATTCCCGGTCATAAGAAGGGAGCTGGAGCTGATAAGGAATTTCGTTCCTTTATTGGAGATAATGCACTTTCCATTGACTTAATCAATATAGCACCATTGGATGATCTACATCAACCGACCGGTGTAATTGAAGAAGCACAGCAGTTGGCAGCTAATGCTTTTGGCGCCGACTATACTTATTTCTCCGTTCAAGGTACGAGCGGTGCTATTATGACTATGATCTTATCCGTATGCGGCGAGGGTGACAAAATCATTATCCCTCGCAACGTCCATAAGTCAATTATGTCGGCCATCATATTCGCTGGAGCGAAGCCTGTGTTTATCTCCCCGGTCAGCGATACTAACCTCGGGATTGATCACGGCATCACTACTAGCGCCGTTAGACGCGCCCTTAAGCGTCATCCAGATGCTAAAGCTGTACTTGTTATTAACCCAACTTACTTCGGAATATGCGCGAATCTTCAAGAAATTGTTGAGCTCGTACATAGCTATGACATTCCTGTTCTAGTCGATGAAGCACATGGGGTATTAATTCATTTCCACGAGGATCTCCCCGTGTCGGCAATGCAGGCAGGTGCTGATATGGCTGCGACCAGTGTTCATAAGCTGGGAGGCTCGATGACGCAGAGCTCGGTGTTGAACATCCAAGGGAAGCGTGTTAATCCGAAGCGTGTACAGACCATTATTAGTATGCTGACGACAACCTCAACTTCTTACTTGCTGCTTGGTTCGCTTGATACCTCACGCCGCAATTTGGCTCTGAATGGCCGTTCCATGGCGGAGTATGCTATCGATTTAGCTCAGTATGCGCGTAAAGCAATAAATGAAATTCCAGGCTTATACTGCTTCGGAGAAGATATTATCGGGACAGAGGCTACGTTTGCTTATGATCCGATGAAGCTTACTATCCATGTGCGTCATCTTGGGTTAACTGGTTATGATGCAGAGAATTGGTTAAGAGAGCATGCCAACATCGAGATCGAACTAAGTGATATGTACAATATTCTTTGTCTGGTCACTCCAGGCGATAACAGGGAAACGATCGACCTGCTGCTTGCCGCACTCGTCGAGATGGCCAAGGGCTATGACCCTAATAATCCGCCGCGCGAGATTAACATTGAGATTCCTGAAGTGCCGCAGCTGTCTCTCTCACCAAGAGATGCATTCTATGGGGACACTGAGATTGTTCCGTTCAAAGAGTCCGCCGGCCGGATTATTGCTGAATTTATTTATGTGTACCCCCCTGGCATTCCTATTCTGCTGCCTGGGGAAGTGATCTCACAAGTGCATGTTGACTATATTGTCGATCATGTGGAAGTAGGCTTGCCTGTCAAAGGACCCGAAGATCGTTCCATCCAACATGTAAAGGTTATTGTAGAAACAACGCCAATTACTTAATATCAGAAAAAGCCGTCTGGTTCCTGAGCTGCACCCCAATTGTTAGACACATCTAACAATTGGAGGTGCAGTTTTTATGTCCAAGTATACTTTGGAAATAAAACTAAGGGCCGTATTGAGATATTTAGAGGGCCAAGAAAGTTTTAAATCGATAGCAAAAGAATTAAGAACGTGCTCTGCTGTCGTTATGAACTGGGTGAATCAATATAAATATCAAGGGGCTGAAGCGTTCAAGAAATCCTGTACAAGTTATTCTACTCAGTATAAACTAGACGTACTCAATTATATGATCGAAAATGGGACGTCACCTAATGAAACAGCAGCCATATTCAACATATCTGAACCCAGTATGATTCGGAAATGGAGAAGAGGACTGGAGAAAGAAGGAGTAAACGCCCTCAACTCAAAGAAAGAGGGGCGTCCATCTATGAAAAATGAAAACCAAAAGGCAACGAAGAAGCCGGTAGCAGATGAAGGTACTAGCGAGGCTTTACTCGCAGAGATAGAACGTCTACGGATGGAGAATGCGTATTTAAAAAAGTTGAATGCCTTAGTTCAAAACAAGGAAAAATCACCAAAAAAGACAAAGCCCAAGTCGTCTATGAACTAAGGAACAAATTTTCGGTGAGAGCACTCCTGCAGTTCGCAGGTATCCCACGAAGCACGTATTATTATTGGATAAAAAACGTTGGTCGACCAGATCCAGATGCGGAGCTAAAGAAATTAATTCAAGAGATTTATGATGAGCATGAAAGGCGTTATGGCTATCGTCATATTCAGGATGAATTGAAGAATCGGGAACACCAGCTAAACCACAAAAAGGTTCAGCGTATCATGAAAGAATTAGGATTGAAGTGTGTGGTTCGTATGAAGAAGTATCGCTCGTATAAAGGAACCGTTGGCAAGATTGCGCCGAATGTTCTAGAACGCAATTTCCAAGCAAAAAAGCCCAATGAGAAATGGGTTACAGACATTACGGAGTTTAAATTATTTGGAGAGAAA